>CALISD010000143.1 GCA_938041955.1 uncultured Granulosicoccaceae bacterium
CGCAATTGATTTTACATTGTTTCTTTATCAGGTAAGCGTAATTAGAGACGCTTCAATCCAGCGCTTGAAATATCAGAGGTGATGATGCGGCCGGGGCGGCAGAAAAACACTCGTGTTTTGAAGTGTACGAAGACTTCTTTACTACGCTGGAAGAGTCGCATGCTGTTTATTCACACCAATTTCGTAGTTGCGGCCCTCCAGGGGCAGAAATTCCACTAAATAAAAAATTCACCACGATTGAGTTGGCGAAGTATTCTTTCTGATCCTTATGATGTTGGGGGACTATGTTGTTATTCGAATGAATGCAGTAGGGCACAATGATCAGGTCACTGCCCGTCAATGCGGATGGCCCATACTCGACCATCCTCAGGTGATTTATTTGTCCAGTTGTGCGTTCCACTGAGCTACTTCGGGAACTGATGCCAATAGGGCTGTTGCGTCGCCTTCGATGGTCACAGAGTTGAGCGAATCGCCCATTTTGATGGCGTTGACGACTTCCTGATCAGCATCACTTTGCACAGCACCGAACACGGTGTGTTTGTCGTCTAGGTGCGGGGTCGGCAAATGCGTAATGAAAAACTGCGATCCGTTAGTACCAGGACCAGCGTTTGCCATAGAAAACTTACCGGGTGCATCGTGCCGAAGTTCCGGTACGAATTCATCAGCGAAACGGTATCCGGGCCCCCCTGTGCCTGTTCCGAGAGGGCAGCCACCCTGAATCATGAAATCTGCAATAACACGATGAAAATTGAGCCCATCGTAGTAACCGCGTTGTGCAAGGTTAACGAAGTTGGCGACGGTTATAGGGGTTTTGTCAGCGAACAGATCGAGACGAATTGTCCCCTTATTAGTATCGAATACGGCGACTAAAGACATAATTTTTCCTTATCTGGATATGATTGAGTAGGAGATGGAGGAGCAGCCCAATGCGTGATAATAAGCGTGTCAAAGCAATGCAACTTCTCAGACGCGAATAATTCATTAGGGTCACGAAATGAGTTAGGGAGGGCTGCGTGATATTGACTTGGTCTGGTTGGAAATAACCAGCCAGGATCGTTGTGCATTTTACACACTGTGACCCTGACCTTACCATTATACAGTCAAATGATGAATGAACACCGAGAAACCGGCACAAGACTCTAGTTGCCATAGCGTTACTCGCTATCACCGAAGGAGAAGGGCTAGAAGAAGGACTGGCACATTAAAAAAGGGAGTCAGGCTGAGAAGCGACTTGAAGCAGAAGGGCTTGAGGAAGGGCCGGCACGGGTCGAAGCAGGGCGCGCGCAGTAAAAAAGCGAATTGAATAAATTATTCGAGTTGTTGAGCTCGAAAAGATCGGTTGCCGACATAAAGGTGGTTTTGGATTCAGCAGTTATCGTAATACCGAAGTGAACTGTCTGCTGAATAAATTAGAATTGTTACAGGCATTTGTCATAAGCAATAGTAGTGACATGAACCCTAAGGGCGCTGGCGCAGGTTCTTCGAAGGCTGTGCGCAAAGACAACAGTACGGGCTTAGAGTGAGGTTAGATAAATTTCTTCAGCAATAACAAAAAAAGTAAACGAATGGCGAAGCTGACTGACCGATGTGAGTTGGTTTATGAAGAATATAGATCGAAAAGATAGCCAGAAAACCTAATAAAGAAGTAGTTTTGGAGGTACCGGGAAGGTAGATTCAAAGTCAGGGGTAGATGAAAAACCTTGATAGCGTCTGTGTATACAAATTCGATCGGGCCCTGTTTATGTCAAAGGCGCCCAACGTACCAAATCACGTCGGGTCAGATTCGTCTGGTGGAGTTCCGGTCAGAACGCTCCGTTTTTTAGCCCTCTAAGTGTTGCATTCGCCACATAGAAGCATTGCTTACAGCGTTATTCCGAAACACTACTCGAAAACTTCCGTAGTCCCACATATCTACACCGTTTGAGCCTGGCTGCCGCCTGGCGGGCTGACCGTAGTTTTGCAGTACAGTGGTGCCCGATTGCCCAACAGCCGGCAACGTAAATTGGCTATAGTCATGTGGTGCTAAAGGCCTTTGCAGATAAGTGCTGCTTACGCTTTGGGTGAGATATTCATTGCGTTGTGATTGCGTAACAGAGGCAGATTGGCGTGCCGCAATCATGTGCTCTGTCGTCTCGCCGAAAGAGCTCGACCCATCAACATTCAGCTCATCAATCACAGGCTTGGCCTCTTCACCTGAATTTATGGACTCACCACTGGCGAAAATCACGTCAGTGTTGATCGCACTCAACTCGTTTTCAGACGTGACCGGGTTGCTCGAACAGGCCACGACTAATAAGGTGAGTGACGTGCACAATCCGGTGGTTATAAAACGAGTGTACATTGTCTTTCTTCTCTTAGCGTATTCTCATCGTTTAACGACGGGGCGAGTGATTGCTAAAGTCAGCGAAATTCCGTTAACACAATATAATGTTGAATAACAAAAACTTGCGTGGCTATGCTCATGTAGATTTGAGTGCCATAAATTATGCGCCGCAGTTTTGATTGCACTGTGTGGTCACAGGTTTCGTCACTCTAAACAGTTGTTCGGTAGCTGCACAATGATTTCTGCTATCGGCTTGTGCTAACCGCATTAGCTTTGCTGTTGATTTGGGTTAGTGGCGAGGTGACAGGGATTGGGAAGGCAAGCAACACAACAGGACAGACTTGTAGTGACACGGTAAGACAGAAAAAAAAGGTTCAAAAGTAAGGTGCTTTTTGTACAGTAAAAGCCGATGGAAGCCGTGTTAATAAATCACAAGGGCAGGGGGAGCTGGCAGAGCCCGGCCACCCCATTTTATCCCATCGTGTTCGCTTACTTGTGAGCCTCGTTAATCTTGTCGCTAATATAATTCGCCAACGCAAACACCGTCTCTGATGGGTTATAACCAATAGAAGTCGGCAACAGACTGGCATCAACCACGTACAGGTTCTTGACGTCGTGGGTTTCCCCCATAGGATTCACCACAGTTTGCTTTGGGTCGGCGCCCATCCGCAATGTGCCTTGTGGATGAAAGGAGGTATACGGATAGCGTGATTTTTCATTGCGCAAGCTGTCAATGACCGGGTCGACATCGGCCTCGCTCTCTATCACTTTCGACAATGTGGTCGGAACAAACACCTTTGCCGCGCCGGCACCCAGCAGTGTGCGGGCATTGACCTTCAAGCCATCCTTCATCGATTCAAAGTCTTCATCGTCGACGGTGTAGTTGATGGTTTTGACGCCGTTTTCAAAAGACACATCTCCGGTGTTTTTGTCATGCAACAGTGTAATCAGGCGGATTGTGTTTGCGAATTTTTCCATTAAATTAATGTAGGGCTTACCTGTCCCCGGATTTTGACTGGCACCGGCAAGTACCGGTTGCTCTATTGCATTCAGAAGAATAAATCCACCCACCCCGGTGTCGTCCGGCAGGGTGTATTCATCTACATAAACCGAATGGGTCGCACCGACAAAATCATTTACTGGTTCGTCGAACTCTGCCGTCAGGGACAGCGACGGGTGGCAGGCGAAATTTTTACCGACTTGCCCGGACGAATTCGCAAGGCCGCTTTTCATCAGAATGATCGGGGACTGGATCGGGCCGGCAGCCAATACGACGATGGGTGCTTTGACTGTCATGTCCGCTACCTTTTCTTTGCTATCCGGATTAATGATCTCTGCTGTGACACCATTGGCCACACCATTATCAGAGGTAATGGTATTTACCCGTGTGTCGGCGTAAATCTCTGCGCCGTGGGCCTGTGCCCACGGTAAATAGGTCACCAGCATGGATTGCTTACGATCGGTCTTACAACCTGCAAAACAAAAGCCGGTCATCGCGCAGTTTTTTACATTACGTTTGGCCACTCCGATCGGCACATCGGTTGCGTTAAGACCTTCCTTAATAAGCTCGGCGCCGGGGCTGGTTTCTGCAGCAGTGTTTTCCTTGATCCACAGGTTCTTTTCGACAGTTTCAAAGTAGGGGGTCATGACCTCGGTGGTCAGATTGGTTAGACCGTACTTCTCGCCCCAAAGTTTGAAATAATAGTCAGGAGTACGAAAACACAGCGCAGCATTTACAACGGTAGAGCCACCTACACAAGCCCCTTGCAGGATAGTGATGTCACCCTGTGCATTGGCTTGCCCACCTTGATCAGCATACATTGACCCCAGTGATACGGCAGTCATCTCGGACATCTTCGATGACGGCACATAACGTCCGGCTTCCAGCACAATCACCTTTTTGCCAGTCTTTGCTAACTCGTAGGCTGCAATAGCGCCACCAGCACCAGAGCCGATAACAACGGCATCGGCTGTCAGATCGAACTTCGTCTGCGACACGGCCGCGGCTTCTGTTACGTCAAGCCCGTGAGCTTTTATTTCTATGTGTTGTGACATTTGTATTCCCCTTGTTAAGCCTGTGGCAGCGGTGCGTTGCCTTGAGATTCAAGGCCCCAGACTTCAGAGACTGGCCCCTGGAAACCAACGGGTTCCCAGGTTGGCGGGATTGCCCAATAAGCTGTCACGGTTAAGAACTTCAACGCAGTAAATAACGCTCGCGCCGGTACTTCTTCCGAGCTCGCCAGTGCGTCGCAATATTGCGACGCTTGCTGCGCGTTGAGATCAATAAAAGGTTTACCGAAGGGTTCTGTGGCAGCTTCATTGAAATACGCAACACCGCCTTTGAGGCCCGTAAGGACGGGCGGTGGCAAGGTGGCGAGAAATGCACCGTCCACCGTTTGCAATACAGGTAGAGTCTCAGGGTCAACCAGCGTAGTGCCTTTGGTTGGTAGCAGTGCGAGCATCAGCCGGTGCCAAACGGCATACTCATCGGTACTCATGTGCTGAATTTCATCGGGCACCTGCGCTAATGCGGCGGACGGGGCGACACTTGCCAATCCGGTTGCGGTCAGTGCTGCGGCGACTGCCGAGACGCGCAAAAAATCGCGCCTGGTTAAACTTGAAATGTGATTTGTCACATCATCGAAATGAGTGCCTCTACTCTTCATTTTTTCCCCCTCTTTAAAATTTCTCATTGCTCGACAAAGATGACTTCGCAATGAAACCCAGTGAACAGCATACTTTAAAAATTCGTCGTATCGTGAATTATCGATTGCCTGTCACCGGACAATCCACATTGCGGGATAACGTTACCGAACACTATGAATGGAAGTGCGATGCACCAATTGAAGGGTGATCTGGAGCGTCGGTCACATGCGGAAACTATCCGGGCTCCGGAAATACCGCACATGCATCAACCCTGATTGTTTGAAATGGGAGTGTTGATGGGCAGGCTGGTTTGCGACCACCGCGCACGAGCCCTGAATGTGCTCCGGAACTTAAATTGCCAAGCGAAGTTTCATGCCTGAAAATTCACGCTCTGTGTAATGTAAAGCTTGCCTAAGTAGAACATTAAAAGATTCCAAAGTTATCTGAGATAAACGGGCAGGCGTAATTCGGTGATTGACCGGGAACGGATGTTACAGGTGTTATTGTGCCCTTACGATTCGATGCACGCTATTGAGCGTCGCCAAGTTCTTTTGGTTGCCAAATGAAATAAGGCTTTAGTGGTATTAATAGGCACACTGCCTCGGAGGCCATGAAGTGACGGTACTCAGGATTTCGATACTCCAGCTATGGTCCCTTACTATTTGTGGCAGAGCGAGAAGTCACTTTTCTTACACATTTACATGCCACGCTTAGTCCTAATGATCACATCGGCCATTGAGATAAAAATGAATAAGTTGCTTTACATCGCTACCTCGGCATTTTTTTTAGTCGCTCAGGCGGCCTCTGCCGAGACGTTTACCGCCGAAGTATGGGCTGATAACTGGTTTTCACTTAGTGTGAATGGTACGCAGATCGCTGAGGACAGTGTGCCAATCACTACCGAGCGATCGTTTAATGCCGAAACCTTTTCTTTTACGGCGCAACGTCCCTTTGTACTTGGATTGACCGCCAAAGATTTCAAAGAAAACGATACCGGGCTGGAATATATCGGCTCCCGCAGGCAGCAGATGGGTGATGGCGGGGTTATTCTTCAGATCAAGGATGCCAGTGGAAATTCAGTCGCGGTTACAAACAATAAATGGAAATGCATGGTGACTCACCGTGCGCCGGTTGATAAATCTTGCGCTAAAGAACTTAGCCCGGTCGCTGGCCGGGGCGCTTGTGGGTTTGAAGTGGTAGCAGTACCTGCTGGTTGGGATGAGGCTAGCTTCGATGCATCCGGTTGGTCGGCAGCAACGGAGCACAGCGAGGGGTCTGTGCGCCCTAAAGATGGCTATGATCGCATCTCGTGGGATGGCAATGCACAACTGATCTGGGGGGCTGATCTGGAAACCGATAACACCATGTTGTGTCGATGGGTTGTTGAGTGAAGGCGCTGGTACAAAGCATAACTGCCGCTGCTCTATTATCCTATAGTCGCAGATCAACTTAATAGTGGAAGCGCTAAACCGATGCTCTGTTTAATTGAAAATGAAGGGAAGGCAACGCAATGATATCAGGAGTTTTTCATGGCCTGAAGTCAGGTGCCATGGCGTGTTTAATTGGCGTTATGGTTCTGCTTTCAGCATCGGTTGAAGGGCATGAAAATAATGCACATTGTGTCGCAATCAAGGCATCTGTAAGCGAGGCGGGCTTTAAAGATAAGGTCACGGTGACCTGCTCAGCAGACCAGGCATTAATCAGTTCGGATACCTATCCCGATCATGAGTTGATGACGGGCATTGCAGGCACTAATGAACAACTTCCGGTGCCAGCTGAGTATGCCGCGCCAATCCCTTTGATACCGTCCCTTGGGTCTACACCGCTCACGCGAGATGCTGCACTCGGTGTGGCTGTTAATGGCGTACCCATTTACGATTACACAGGGGGTGGTGAAATGTCTGACGCAGATCTCTACCATCACCAGACTAAACACGACACGCTATTAACTCATCAACTTGACGTTTGTGGCGGCCATGCGGGGCGTGGTGATGATTACCACTATCATGTCAAACCAACCTGCATGATCGAGCAAATGAAGAACGCCGGTGATGATGCGATCATTGGCTGGGCCTTTGATGGTTTTCCAATTTACGGTGACAACAATCCGGATGGCACACCGGTAGCGGTCGATGTATTAGATGTCTGCAACGGGCAGGCGGATGATACTTTCGGGTATCGGTACCATACCTCGCCATCAGCACCCTACATTGTGCAGTGTTTAATGGGTGATGTTTTAAGTGCAAGCAGCTTGCCGCGAGTGCGTCCATTGTCACCTGCGGCCGGTGGAAAAAGCCGACAGGCCGGTAAACCTCCACAGGGCGGCGTTGAAAATCTGGTTTTTACGCAAGATGCATCGGGCAGGCGCAGTATGGACTACACCTATCGTGGCGAAGATTATTACATGCGCTATACGCCAACTGACCGGGCAGAGTGTTATGCGTTCGAAACACGCACAGTCACCGACGGTGGAGCGATCAATACCGGAGCGTATTGTCGATGAGACGCAGACAGGAAACGCTCGTCCATCAGAGTTACTGCGTGAACGCAGATCCTTGCTCACGCTGCGGGCTACTTGGATTCGATACATGGCTGGGTTCTGCGTCTTATCAGGTTCATGCAGTAAACGAAACAGACTCATCAGCAATAGATGATCAAGAGTAATAGAATCAAGGTAACCCGCCGCGTGAGCAAGGTAGGATACGCTCGTCCAGCAGAGTTACTGCGTGAACGCAGATCCTTGCTCACGCTGCGGGTTACCTGAGATCGATACACGGCTGGCTTCTGCGCCTTATCATGTTCATGCAGTAAACGAAACAGACTCATCAGCAATAGATGGTTAAGAGTAATAGACGATCAACGTAACCCGCTGCGTGAGCAAGGTAGGAAACGCTCGTCCAGCGGAGTTACTGCGTGAACGCAGATCCTTGCTCACGCTGCGGGTTACCTGAGATCGATACACGGCTGGCTTCTGCGCCTTATCATGTTCATGTAGTAAACGAAACAGACTCATCAGCAATAGATGGTTAAGAGTAATAGACGATCAACGTAACCCGCTGCGTGAGCAAGGTAGGAAACGCTCGTCCAGCGGAGTTACTGCGTGAACGCAGATCCTTGCTCACGCGGCGGATTACCTGGGATCGATACCCGGCTGGCTTCTGCGCCTTATCATGTTCATGCAGTAAACGAAACAGACTCATCAGCAATAGATGGTAAAGAGTAATAGATGATCAAAGTAACCCGCCGCGTGAGCAAGGTAGGAAACGCTTGTCCAGCAGAGTTTCTGCGTGAACGCAGATCCTTGCTCACGCTGCGGGTTACCTGAGATCGATACACGGCTGGCTTCTACGCCTTATCATGTTCATGCAGTAAACGAAACAGACTCATCAGCAATAGATGGTTAAGAGTAATAGACGATCAACGTAACCCGCCGCGTGAGCAAGGTAGGAAACGTTCGTCCAGCAGAGTTACTGCGTGAACGAAGATCCTCGCTCAAGCAGCGGGCTACTGGGATTGATACACGGCTGACTCGTGCTCCATATCATGTTCTTGCAATCCGAGAAGCCAGTAAAAAAATAGACTCATCAGTAGTAGATGATCAAGAGTAATACACGATCAAGGTAACCCGCTGCGTGAGCAAGGCAGGAAACGCTCGTCCAGCGGAGTTACTGCGTGAACGCAGATCCTTGCTCACGCTGCGGGTTACCTGGGATCGATACACGGCTGGCTTCTGCGCCTTATCATGTTCATGCAGTAAACGAAACAGACTCATCAGCAATAGATGGTCAGGAGTAATAGACGATCAAGGTAACCCGCCGCGTGAGCAAGGTAGGAAACGCTCGTCCAGCAGAGTTACTGCGTGAACGCAGATCCTTGCTCACGCGGCGGGTTACCTGAGATCGATACACCGCTGGCTTCTGCGGCGTATCATGTTCGTGCAATCTGAGAAGCGAGTAAAGGAAAGCAGACTCATCAGCAATAGATGATCAAGCGTAATAGACAACAGGTTTCAGAAAAATGCATACCTGCCGTTAAGCCAGCGTTTTAACAGGATGTCTAACTAAAATGTCTGGTGCGGTGTTATTAATATCAGTA
Organism: uncultured Granulosicoccaceae bacterium; assembly: GCA_938041955.1. GTDB lineage: Bacteria > Pseudomonadota > Gammaproteobacteria > Granulosicoccales > Granulosicoccaceae. The sequence continues at coordinate 9,065 of CALISD010000143.1, forward strand.
GTGTCCACATTGCTGTTTTCGTTATTAGTACTTATTAAGCTTGGTGTTCCGGTGATCGTTGCTGGCGTGCTTGCTCTTGTGGTTGGTTATGTATGGTGGCGCGTTGAGCAAGCTGACGATGAGGAGCGGGGTTGGGCAGATTATTGGTGTGTATTTTCGGATGGTAAAGACATCGTAAAATATGTGAAGCAGTTGTTTTAACTGTTCTTAGACTTTGGCTCAGGGGTTTGGAAGCTGACCATGTCCCATTTATCGCTGGGCAGTGTAATGACGGTAACATCACTAACGGAAGTATGAGTCCCTGACAAACGCTCAACTTCTGACGGATATATGTTTTCGCCTTCGCTATTCTCAAGTTGCTCTTGCGGTCATCTAACAGGATGTAACCATCGGCCTCACGCTGTGGCACTTCACCCCCCAGAACCCGTCGAACGCTTCAGCTATTTATTCCGGATTGTTCCAATACCCGTCAGCGCGTAAGCTGTGCGTGAAAATTACTCCCCAACTTGATTGTCTGGAACTTCCAGACGGTTCGAGTCAAGCTGACGAATGGCCCCGCTGCCTGCCCATTTGCGTCCGACTGATTCCGGGTTTCTAATTTGCTCGTCAAAGCGCTGCTTTGTTACCCGGCCGCTTAGGTTAATCCATATAACTCGCAGAGTTGCCTGCTGATGTCGTGGTAGTTGCCGATGGCGGTGTTTTTTAAGCTTCGCTCGAGTTGGGTTGCCTGGTACTACTGGACCCAACCGCCACGACGGTTTGACCCGGGCCGTGCTGGCTGTAACACCAAATAGTGTGCCCATGCCGACACACCCCGGTGAACCTGCTGGCGATGGCGCGTTTGGTTTTAACCCCAACAACGGGTCCCGGGAAATAAATGTGAGACCAACATGAAGCGATGTTTTCTGCGATTGCCGCTGGCGAGGCGGAGCAACTGCCGGCGAGCAAATTTTGGACGCTGCGAGTCTTCTGTTCCAGCCCTGCGACAAGATGCTGCTCAAGGGCGTAGAGAATCAGTACGTTGTATTAAATAAGACAGAGGGTGTATACGCTTTTGTTGTAGCCACAAAGTACAGTGGTAGTCGCGCGAACTGAGTTGCGGGAGCAGTTGGATAAAGACCTGGTTACCGTTGTTAAGATTGAAAAAAGAAGGCGAGTCAATGGATATCTTTCATAAGCAATGATTTTGATGACGCGCTATCGGCACTGGTATAGTGCCATAGCTGTAGAGTTGGAATGGCAGTGTATCGTGCCTATTTGAGGTGTTGGAGTGTTGTGTGGATACAGATGGCGACAGTGGGCATGGCGCGATCTCCTAACGCATGTAGGCAGGCCACTGCAGAGGACAAAGAAATATTCCTGGTTCCGTATGGTTGCAATTAGCCAGTCAGAGTAAGAAACTTACCACCATCACTAAAATAGAAAGTCAGATATGAAAATAGATACCACGGCAGTGACCCAGACCATTCAGGACTATTTGGATGGAGAGATAAGTGGTGTGAAGCTTTCGCAAACGCTTGGCCAGATTACAGAATCAGCTGAGGATTTGGATAAAAAGCAACTGGTGTCGTTCAAGTACTACATAGAATTCTTTGAAAAAGAAGGCAAAAACCTGTACCTGCATTCCAACAAGTATCTGAAGGAAGAGGTCGATGAACTGGGTGCTTTTGTGGAAACGCTGAATTCATAACAGCCAGAGTCGACGATGTGTGACACGTTGAGTCTCATCGGTCGCCTTTATGTTTTTTCTTTCATGAAAGATAAGCACCCACAGTCATACCAGGCATGCAGCACCTGGAAGTTGAGTTAAAACGCCTTACTTGTCACCAAATTCAACCAGATAAACTTTGCCGGTGTTGCCGTAGGGTCCGAAGTTGTCGTTGGTCATGATGTATTTGCGATGATCTGTATCTTGCACCAAAGCAATGATTCGTGTCTCAAGGGTGGCCAGTTTTTCGAACTTCCAGAGCGCATCGTTACTTTCGGTCGCTGCGAACAGCTGGCCAGATGGTTTTTGAAAATCAAGGCTCCAGTCTGCAAAAACCAGCTGGTTTTTCAACTGCGCGGGTTCACCTTCGCGGTGCATGACAGCGCCGACTACCGCAGTGCCAACGCCTGCTACACCGACAGTGCTGCCCTCTCGATGCACACTCATGTTCGGGTACTCAACCACTGGTTCGTTCAGGACGTCATCAATGGTTTTGGCGGTGTCTGGCAATGTGCAATCTGCGGGCGGTGCCAGTGGGCTGGTGCGTTCAAAGCAATGTGTTCCTTCCTTGTACGGCCAGCCGTAGTTGCCGGGTTTGTTGACACGGTAGATTGCTTCCCAAAGAGTTTCTGCAACAGCGGTAATGAAGAGATCACCACTGCCGTTGGGATCAAAAGAGATGCGGTATGGGTTTCGAAAGCCCCATGCATAGATTTCATCCCGACCCAGTGTGCCAACCATCGGGTTGTCGTTGGGGATAGCGTAGCCGGGATAGCCGTTGTCTACATCGATACGAAGTAACTTGCCATAGAGCGATTGCAGATCTTGAGCGGTTGAATCCCAGTGCAGGCGATTGGCTGGGACGCTGTAGGCGTCGTTCAGAGTTTCCGGTCCGATGCCATGGATGCCACCGCCATCACCGAAACCGATGTAGAGATAGCCGTCTGGTCCAAAGCCCAATGCGCCACCGTTATGTTTGCGGCTTGGCCAGGGCTGGCTGATCAAGACGCGTTCACTGTTAGCGTCCAGACGATTGCTGTCTTTGGAATCTACTGTGAACTCAGAAACGATTTTTGTCTGGTTCCAGTTGGCGGGTGCATCGCTCTTAAGTGGAGCGGAGTAGGTCACGTAGATTCGGCCGTTGGACGAAAACTCCGGGTGGATCGCCATGCCCAGTAAACCGCGTTCTTCAAAGCCTTCTTCCAACGGAAGTAAGCGGTCAGTGATATCAAGAAATGGTTCCGCAGCTACGGTGTTGTCAGGCAACAGCAGATGAATGATACCGGATTGATCAAGAATGACGCGTCGTGCACTGTCGTCGGGCAGGGTGGCAAGATCAATAGGGGCTACAAGATTATCCACTACCAGATTGAGCGCCGGTTGTTCGAGCGTATGGCCGGGTGTGGCGCTAATTAAAAAACAACACAGCATCAGAGACAGGGAGTTGATGTATCGGGGAGTTCGCGTCATATTGATTCCAGTGGTTAGGCATCACACGGCAGTAAGCTGATTTAAAAGCTGCTACTGCAGAGACACCCTTAGTGAATATGCCGAAACACTCTACCAAAAAATTTATTGATCCGCTGTATTTAGTCCAAAATGTTCCACTGCTTTTGAACGAAAACTACAGAGTAAAAGCTACGGCTAGCCGCCAGACGATTGTTGCATCTGCTATTGACAAATTCGTAGGCGTTACATCCAACAGGATAAAACCATGGTTGAATACTTCACTCTTATATTGTGCTGTCAACTGATCGGAGAGTTGCTGGTGTCCGTTTTGAACCTGCCACTGCCGGGCCCTGTTGCCGGAATGATCTTGCTATTCGGGTTTCTACTGGTAAAAGGGGAAATACCGGAGCCGCTGGCACATTTGTCTGACACGTTATTGAATAACTTATCGCTTCTTTTTGTGCCTGCCGGCGTCGGGGTGATGTTGCATTTCGAGTTGTTGGGCACTGAGTTGATACCACTGTCTGTCGCACTGGTGGTCAGCACGCTTTTAACGATTGCTGTCAGTGCGTTGTTGATGGTCTGGTTTACCCGCTTAAGTCAAAAAAACATAGAAAATGACAGGGGTGCAGATCAATGAAGAATTTGCAGGAGACATGGGTTTACCTGAGCGCCAGTCCGTTATTACATTTGACACTGACGCTTATCGCCTTTGTGGTGGCAAGTGCGATATTCCGTAGATTAAAACTCAACCCGCTGGCAAACCCGGTATTAATCAGTGTGGTGCTGATCGTCAGTTTACTTGTGGCGACAGGTACAAGTTATGAGTCTTACTTTGAGGGTGCGCAATTTGTGCACTTCCTTCTCGGGCCGGCTACGGTCTCTCTGGCAATTCCGCTATACCGTCAATTTGAGAAAGTGAAGCGATCGGCGGTTGCGATTCTTGTAAGCGTGCTGCTGGGCTCATCCACTGCCATTCTAAGCGCGGTGTGTATTGCATGGCTGCTCGGCGCCGATGGGGTGTCGATTATTTCGTTGGCACCTAAATCCATTACCGCACCAGTGGCAATGGGGGTTTCTGAAAAACTGGGTGGTCTGCCTTCGTTGACTGCAGTGCTGGTGATTTTGACCGGTATCTGCGGTGCGATGCTCGGCCCGCTGGTGCTGAACCTGCTTAATATCACGGACTGGTCGGCAAGAGGGTTGGCGATTGGTGTCGCCAGCCACGGCATTGGCACCGCAAGAGCACTGCAAATTAATGAAACAGCAGGTGCTTTTGCGGGGCTTGCAATGGGGCTGAATGCGCTGGCAACAGCGGTGTTGCTGCCGATTATATGGCGGTTGTTTTTTGCTTGATGGTGCCGTCAGCGCCCCGAGCAGACTGTCCGAGAACTAGGGTCGTAGCGAGGGTGTGAGATTTTAGGTCAGGTATTTCGATCGTTAGAGGCGAATAGTCATTTTTCGTTAACGAAAAGGATCGAAATAGCTGGCCAAATATCGCAACCGCAGTAGATCCTAGTTCTTGGACAAGCTCCTAGGAGCCTGTCCAAGAACTAGGGTCGTAGCGAGGTTGTGAGATTTTAGGCCAGAAATTTCGATCGTTAGAGGCGAATAGTCATTCTTCTTTAACGAAAAGGATCGAAATAGCTGGCCAAAATATCGCGACCGCAGTAGATCCTAATTCTTGGACAGGCTCCTAGATTTGAGTCGATTGCTCAACAGGATGAGCGCGATCACCAGAGCAGCCAGTAACAGATGCCATACAATAGGCAGCGGCCAGATTAACGCTATACCTGCTGCAAATATGACCGGCCTTAACCACAGCACCAAAGGTTGTTCTGCAAACCCTTCAAACCCGGCGGCGATGGCGTAGATGCCAATCGCGGCAAAGCAGCTGATGGTAATTGCCGCTGTCCAATCACCTGATAAAATGGGCGTGTAGGCGAATAGTACCGGGACAATATAGAGCCCTTTGGCTATGCGCCATGCGGTAAACCCGGTTGCCATCGGTGGTGTTTTTGCTATGGCGGCAGCGGCAAACGCGGTGAGACAGACGGGTGGTGTGACATTGCTGTCCTGACTTAGCCAGAAAATTATCATGTGGGCTGACAACAATGCCGTAGTGAGCGCCGCAGGGGATACTGCCTGTTCAAACAATGTGTGTGCAAAATCGCGTGGCATCAGTGCATACAATTCTTTCGCTTCCACCAATGGCATCGGGGCGGCAAGCTTGGTCAGCGCCTCAGGGCTTGCCAGCATAAAAATAGCGTGTGCTTCCTGCGGCAATGTACCTGATGCTATTTTTGCAATTACCACATCGTTTAACATCAGCTCTTTTAGTGCCGGTGCGGAAAGGGTGGCAAGTACGATGTAGGAGGCAGTTACTGGTAGCCCCATACCCAGTATTAAAGAAACCAGTGCGATAAGAAAAAGTGCAATCATCAGATTGCCATCAGCCCAGTCGGCAAGTACCAGTGACAGGGTGTTGCCGATGCCGGTGGTGCTTACAGTCATCACCACAATGCCAACTGCGATCAATAGTATTGCAGTGGTTATCATGTTGCGGGTGCCAAGCGCCAGTGCTTCGGCTATCGCTTTAGGGCCCATCTTATTCGGTGTTAACCAACTGGCTGCAATGACGGCAAGAATTGCGTAAGCGGCTGCATAGGTGGGTGTAAAGCCGGACATTAACATGCCGATCAAAATGCCAAGCGGCAATAAAAATGATATCCCGCCGCGAGCAAACACTTCACGCACCGAAGGCGCGTCATCATCACCGTGAACCATGTGTTGTTTCTTTGCTTCTATTCGCACCCACACTGCTACAGAAAAAAAGTACAGCAGTGCCGGGAGTACTGAGACGGCAACAATCGTCAGGTAGGAGATCTGCGTGTAGGTGGCCATCACAAAAGCGCCAGCGCCCATAATGGGCGGCATAATCTGGCCGCCGGTTGATGCCGATGCCTCAACACCCGCTGCAAATTTCGCAGGAAAACCTGCTTTTTTCATTAACGGAATGGTGATGCTGCCAGTTGACACGGTATTGGCCACAGCCGAGCCGGATACCGTACCGGTCAACGCTGAACCGATCACCGCGACAAGGCCGGCGCCTCCGACCATGCGACCTGCGACGGCACGCGCCAGATCAATCACAAATTCACCTGCGCCCGAGCGCAGTAAAAAAGCCCCGAACAGTATGAACATGAAAACGAATGTGGCGCTGATGCGAGCGATGGGGCCGAACATACCAGCCACTTCTATGTAGCTTCGAAAGAGGGTGGTTTCCCAGGTTAAACCGGGAAACTTAAACAGGCCGGAGATCATTGGACCCATCCAGGTCATATAGGACAGAAAAAACAATGTCATGATGGGAATGAATATGCCAGCCACTCTTCTTGAGAGTTCCAGAATGATGAGAATCGCCATCACGGCAAATAACCAGTCACTCCAAATGAATTTGATGCCTTGTCGATCGTATATCCAGTCGAAGGCGAAGATGACGTAAATACCGCAGGCAAACGCTGCCAGACCGATTGCGGCATCAAGCCACAAGGGGGCGCCTTTCCAGGCGGGTAGTGTTAAAGCGCAGAGTAATCCGAAACCTGCAAAATGAATTGCAGCAAGGGTTAGCTCTGGCAGTGTGGCAAAGGTGTTTGCCCAAATATGAAACAGCGCGAACGCTATGCTGAACCAGAAGATGAACCGACCCAGCAGCCCGCTTTCTGAGTCGCGATGATTGGGGCTGATGAGTGCCTCGGTAGGGTTGTTCACACGCGTGATTCCGAAGCTTTGTTAGTGTCAGCAAGAGGGTTCACGGCGCGAGCGCGCCGTGAACTGAGAAAAGACAAGGTGACTTACTTAGCCATCAGCATGTCAGGAATTTCAATGCCTTGTTCTTTATAGTAACGCGCAGCACCTGGGTGCAATGGCGCTGGCAGTCCGCCAATAGCTTTATCAATTGACATGGCTTTTGTGGCTGCATGAATACCGTTGAGGAACGCGAGGTTTTCGTAAATAGTTTTGGTAATAAGGTATACCGCTTCTTCATCTACGTCAGCGTTGACGGCCAGAAAGTTTGGCTGTGCAATAGTATTGATGTCTTTATCAACACCCGGGTAGGTACCACCAGGGATAACAAACCGTGTCCATAGTGAACCGTCGCCATTTGCACGAGTCATTTGCTCGTCGGTGAAATCAAGAACCGTCAGGTTCTCACCCATTGCAGCGAATGCCTGAGTTACTGCAGATACTGGTGGTCCACCTGTCATGTTAGCGCCGACGATAGTGCCGTTTTGCAGCCCTTCAGCAGTGGGTGTGTAACCCTGATGGACCAGCTTATAGCCTTCATAGTCAAAGCCCAGGTTGCCAATGATGGTCTGCCCTGAACCTTCCGTGCCTGAGTTCTTTTTGCCGATAGAGAATGTCTTGCCTGCGAGTCCTTCAAGATCATCAACTGTGCCTGTTGCGGCAAGATCTGAGTGGACCACCATTTGCTCAACGTTTTGCCAAAGCATAGAAATGGAACGTAGATTCTCTTGCTTGCCATCAGCGGCCACCTTGCCAGTACCGTTGGCTGCCCATTGGCCGAACAGGCCCTGCATGATCGCGAACTGTGCTTGATTTTCACGTAGCAGTTTGACGTTCTCGCCGGATCCGGCAGAGCTGATCGCCGACATGTCGATTTTTTCTTTGTTCTGCAGCTTGACCTTCACTAGCGTTGCCAGTGCAACGCCCACCGGATAGTAGGTACCGCCGGTGGTCGCAGTGGTCAGAATGTACGAACGCTCCGCGGCGGCGGCGCCCGTCATTGTGGTAAGCGCGACAGCTGTGACAACACCTGCAACTACGTGTTTAACACGCTGATTAAATAATTTCATTGAAATCCTCCGGGTAAAAATATTCACCAAGTAAAGCCAGAGTTGGCCCGTATGCAATACTGATACTATTCTATTGTGTGCATGGTTACCAGAGACTGTGGCGCAATTACAAGGCTCAGCTGACAGAAGCAATTTTAATGAAAAAACAATCAGATCTCAAAGTGGCAATTGGTGGCCTGGGGGCAATCGGGCTCAAGGTGGCAGAATGTCTGGATGCAGGTGAGATACCCGGAATGGCCCTCAGTGCGGTTGCCGCACGGGATCAGGACAAACTAAGACGCAATCTCGAAGGTTTTAGGCATCAGCCATTGATGTTGTCGGTGGAGGAATTGGGTGCACACGCTGATGTGGTGATCGAATGTGCCCCGAAGTCGGTATTTTCAGCCATAGCGAATTCGGCGATTGATAATGGCTGTACGTTTATGCCACTTTCTGTTGGAGCGCTGTTGGATAACATGGACCTGATCGACCGCGCTCGCGCAAACAATGCGGTGATATTTGTGCCGACCGGTGCGCTGCTTGGTTTGGACGCTGTTAAGGCGGTTTCCGAAGGCGAGGTCAGCAGCATAACGCTGGTAACCCGTAAGCCGCCCACCGGACTCAGCGGTGCCCCTTATCTGGTTGATAACAACATTGATGTAGATAATCTTACTGGCGCGTTGCAGGTCTTTTCAGGCACGGCCCGCGATGCGGCCAAAGCGTTTCCGGCTAATGTTAATGTTGCCGCGGCACTTGCGTTAGCGGGCATCGGCCCTGATAGAACCACGGTAGAGGTGTGGGCGGATCCTGCGGTGAATAGAAATATGCATACCATTAAAGTTGATGCTGAGGCTTCATCATTCACCATGAGTATAGAAAACGTACCGAGTGAAACACCTGCCACTGGAAAGATCACGGCGTTGAGTGTGATCGCATCACTGCGCCGGCTGACGTCGCCGTTAGTTGTAGGTACCTGATGAAGTGAGTAGCTGAACTTTGTTCGGCGTTGAGTTTCAGGCCGCTAACGTGCCAGCGGTGGTTCAAGGTCTGAAGGTAATTTCGCCAGAAATCGATAGAGCGCGGCTTGCCTGTTGATAAGAGATTTGTCATTCGCACCAAGAGAGATGTCTTTGAGTACTGCGAGGCTATAGTAGGACCAGGTCATATCATCTGCGCGGGTAACAAAAACTACGGTCTGCGCTGTATGCGGTGCAAAGAGTGTAATCGGACCGAGCTTCACCGGTGAAATATTTTCACTGCTGAAAACCAGCTGATCCGGTGAGGCGCCAATTGTCTTTAAAGAGTAGACGTTAAGTCCCCAGGAGCGTGTGTCGTTCTGTGCAAAGTACAGCGTTTCCCCGCTAAGGACTTCGGCACCCGTGAAGTCTGATCGTGTGGCTTTATTATTGTTTGCGCCCAGGGCTACAGCATCGGATACCAGTTGACGCCAGCCATTGTCGGTCACTGACCAGTAAGTTAGATTTTGCATCATTGAAATTGCGCCGAGTCGTGATGCAATATCTTCCAGTGTGCCCGTGTGTTTGAAGCGCGCGGCAATGGCGACTGTCATAGCAATAGGGGTCTGTACAGTTATATGGCAGGTAGATGGAATGGCAGGCAGGTTATTCCAGACCATAGAGTGTGGTTTTTTTTCTGCTTCTGGAAATTCAGGGTATGGCACGTCTACAGTCGACGGGCACACAGGAGTATCTTTGGCTGGTCCGCCTTCGGCCAGCGATGAGGTTGCGCCTGGCAGAAAAGCAATGACTAAGGTGAGCAGGCTGGCTGTCAGTGTTGAGCGGATTACATTATTTATAGGCATTTGGTAAGAGTATAGTTGTATAACGGAATAGGAAACCGTTTTGAGACTCATGCTTAGTGGAAGGACGGCTTGCGGGGCTTGATCCCCCGCTTACGCGTCGGGTTTCCTTGGGGCAGTAGCAAGCGGCAGTTGCACTGATGTATCTCCGCGGCCTTTATTTGACGTGAGTAAGTGTTAAGCCTAACGAACACCTGCCTGCATGTATCCGACGACCACTGCAAACAGTGCCGTTGATAAGGCTGCCAGCGTTAGCGAGGAATACCTGGCACGACACACCGCTCACAGCCTCGCAGGCATCGGGTAACCGATAAGCAAAATCAAGGCTACGGAAAGGCTACCGGATAGACAACTTCCGAGGCATAGTGGAGTTTGATTGACATAGAAGGTCAGTGTAGGGTCTATTGTCGTAGCGGGTTCTTTCGACCATCCGTTCGTGCAGCATGCAGGGAAAAGGAAGATAAAATGCATAGAATGCCAGTTAACTTATTCGCCGCCTTACTCTGTTGCTTCTGGCTCAGTGGAAACGCGCTGGCGCAAACAAAGATCTACGTCGACAATCAAACTGATCTGGATATCAATGTCATTGACTGGTCAGTCAGTGGTGACAAAGTCAGCAAAAAAGCATGGAAAAAGGGTGAAAAGCTGGTGCCGCCGGGGGAGCGTAAATCGGTTCTTTCGCTTAAGCGTTCTGGAAAGTTAAACTGGATGGACCCGACACCACGATTTGTCGAGCCGGATAAAACGGTTATCTTTCACACCAGGATAACGCTGGCCAAGCAGGCAGAAGATAAGGCGGTGACTTTGCTGCAAAAGTTGTACGGCGAGGGAGATACCACAAAAATGTGGTATGCCATTGATGGTGTGGGTGAAGTGAAAGAGTGGGAACTGCATGATAAAGAATACACCAGCCAGTGGATCACACAGGATCACGAGATTAAAATTGTATTCAAGGCGTTTAAGGACGGTAACAAAACACATGTTGAATACGTTTTTAGTAAGCCCTGATTATTCACCAGTGTAATGCTCATCAAATTCAATTCTTGACCGGGTTGCCGGTTCGCTGTTGTCACGATTGCAATTGAGCCATATAGAATGAAAACCGTAAAAACGTCGCAACTTGAAATTGGCTATTTTGATCACGGTTCAGAATCCGGCTGGCCGTGTATTTTGAATCATGGTTTTCCGTACGACATCCATTGTTACGATGACTGTATTGAGCCACTGGTAGGGCAGGGTGCCCGGGTTATTGTTCCCTACCTCCGGGGCTATGGAGCAACGCGATTTTTGTCGGCAGACACATTGCGCTCAGGCGAGCAGGCAGTGCTTGCGAATGATCTTCTCGAGCTGATGGATGCACTGATGATCGAGCGAGCTGTTCTGGCGGGCTATGACTGGGGTGGCCGTGCAGCTTGTATTGTTGCCGCTTTGTGGCCCGAGCGGGTGAGTGCCCTGGTGTCGGGTAATTCGTACAACATCCAGAATATTGCTCGTTCAATGGAGCCTGCCTCGGCTTCAGAGGAGGCCAGCTACTGGTACCAATACTATTTTCACTCCGAACGCGGGCGTGCAGGGCTGCAGGAGAATCGCCGGGAGATCGCGCGATTGCTGTGGCAGATGTGGTCGCCAGCGTGGCCGTTTGATGATGCCACCTTTAACACCACTGCGGCAGCATTTGATAACCCTGACTTCGTTGAGGTGGTTATTCACTCTTACAGACATCGTTATGGCTTAGTCGAGGGGGATCCGGCAGTGATAGAGATCGAGAATCGTTTGCAGCGACAGCCGGATATTTCGGTGGCGAGTATCACCATTGACGGGGATGTTGACGGCGTAGATACCGGAACGCAGCATCATGCAGCCAAATTTAAAGGGCGACATGAGCATCGGGTATTTCGCGACGCCGGACATAACCTGCCGCAGGAGAAACCAGAGCAGTGGGTGCAGGCGATTATCGATGCAAGGCAAATGTCGCTTAGTTGACTAGATGTAAGAAACCGATCGGTGGTGATTGGACTGAAGTAAATTTAATCCAGATTTACGATATTTCTCTTGATGTTTTGATCTTTACGTCAGACCACTGCCCGAGTGTACTGCCGAGATCGTATTCCGGACATTCGTCAAGTAAAAAATAGGCCTTCTGGATTAACAAATCGTAGTCTATGCATTGGCTGTAATAAAGCCGAAAAACGAATCGTGGTAGCGAAATTGTACGGCGGTGACAGGGCTGCAATCTGACGCAATCAATTGCAATTATGGCTATCTGTCAGCGCTAGTATACGGCCCCTGGAGTTGCCTCAAGAAAAACAATAAACGTGTCAGATAATTACCTCGTTGATGATGTACTCGAAGTCGAATTGCCGCAACAAACACTGCCGCTAAAGAAGCGGGGTCAACTCAGTGTAGTGCCCTCTCAAGACAGCAGCGGTAGACCCATTCTTGATGCTGCAATGGCATTCGTACCTAAAACGGAGTCGCTACTACAGGAGTGGTCAAACACAGTGCTGTCAGAATGTCTTGAAAAGCACAAGCATTTCAGTGATGTGGATTTAACGCTTCCAACGGAGGCGGACTGGAGCTGTGTAATCAATGGCGTGCAGCTGGCATTGTTGTCCGGTGATGCAGACCAGGACCGCCTTGATACGATGGATTCGTGGCTGACTGCCTGCTCGCATGCAGACGCTAAAGCGATGCGTTCTACACTGGCATTTTTCGGGCATCAGCCAAAGCTTGCAGTTGAGTGGTATGAGTCGGCCTATAAGCTGAAGGGTAACGCTGATTCCAATGAATACACTACCGATCTGTTACCGGGACTGTCGGCGGTAGTCTACGCCTTGTCTCTGATACAGCAAACGACACAAAACACAGCAAGCGACAGTGCTGGTGAGTTTTCCGAAGATGATCTTGCGCTGTTGCAAAAGCTGATAAGCAAGCTGAATACTTTTTCGGGTCATTACCAGCGGCAGTTTTCCGGTGACGTGTTTTTACCGGTGCTGCATGTACTCACTGATTTTGTCCGTGTGGTGGCCGGCAAGCGTGAGAAAAAAGATACTTTCTGGTTGGGCGGGGTGCATATCGATGCCAGCCCGTGGCTTGATCTGTTTTTAAATCTTATCAATCATTGGTTGGGTGAAAAACCTGATGAAGCGCAAGTGGCCAGACTGGCGGCACATGTTGATACTGCATCAGTGGCTGGTTTGCACTGGTTTGTAGATGAAGGTTTGACGCTGCTATCTGCGTGTGGCCTGCAACGGGAGAGTTGTGAATTTCAACCGCAAATTCGTTCAACCGGTTGGTTGCTCACTGTGTATCAGAAGCAATCTGACTGGCAAGCCGGGTTGGATGCACTGTCGTTAACTGCAAACCGGCACGCCCGTGTTGCCAGTGATTCGAGTGCGAAAACTGAAACCCGTCGGCTCACCTGGTGGGTAGAGGCGGCGGGATCGCGTTTGCTAATTGAGCCTCGTGAACAGCGCCTGGCGAGAAACAAATCCTGGGGGCAGGCTAAGCATTTTCCGCTTAAGTTGTTACTGGATGAATGCGGCACGCTGGATTTTCTTTGTGATTATGATTTGAAAATATGCGCTTACCTGCGTAACCAGTTGCAGCTTAATCATGCGTTGAATTTTGAAAAAACTTTCACGTTCTCGGATGCTGAATCTCTGGAGCTAATTCTTAATCATCCAAGGCTTTTCAGGCAGGAGTCAGTTGACGACGAAGAGGATCCGGATGAGATAGAGGAACCGGTACGGATTACCATGCGCGAGTGTCAATCCACCCTGCAGGTGGTGGAAGATCAATCGCAGCAGGAAATCAACATCACAATGGAACCCTTCCCGTCTACCGGGATCACCTCATCAAGTGATTTTTCCTGCGAGTGGAAAGAAGATAACGTGCTGGAGATAAGCCGTTATACGGAAGGGCAACTTGATATTGCCCGCTCCTTAACCTTTAGTGGCCTGAGCGTACCGGACGATGCTGCTGACAACGTACTTGAATCGTTGCGTGCGATGGCGGCGCTGGTTGAAATACATTCTGACATCAATACCGTAGATACCAACACGGTTGTGGCTTGTAAGCGTCTGGCATTTCATCTGCGTCCGCTGGACCAGGGTCTTGACATAGCTGCGTGCTTGTACCCGTTAGGGGAAGCTGGCCCTTGCGTGCTACCGGGGCAGGGCAGACCCAGTCTGTATGCCATGGTGGGTAATCAACCGTGCAATACCATAAGAGACCTTGACGCTGAACTACAAGACTCAAGGGAGTTGTTGAACACCTTGCCATTGCCGAATAACTCTGCCGGGTGGCAATGGTCAGTCACAGATGCAGAGCCTGCTTTAGAGTTGTTGGCTTCGCTTCAAGCGCTTGAATCACAGGTGGTTCTAATGTGGCCGGCGGGCGAGAGCGTTTTGCTAAGCCAGGTCATTGATAGCGACAACATGAATATTCACTTCAAAGCCAACCCGAATGGTATCGGGGTAGCCGGTGAGCTTAAAGTTGAAGAGGGCCACCAGCATCTAACCACTGCGTCGTACAACGCGACCGGGCACTGTTCTTTCGCGTCAAAGAAAATTGATTTGAAAAAATTGCTTGCCTCACTCGATAGTGCGCAAGGACGGTTTTTGCGTCTTGATGACGGTAAGATATTGCAGCTTAGCCGACGGCTTCGAATGCAACTCGATACCCTGAACGCGCTGTGTGAAGACGGTACAGCTCATGAGTTGATGGTTCCGCTACTGGAGGAGGTTTCCCGTGGCATGGTGCTGCGTGATGATGATAGCTGGGAGGAGCAACTGAGCAAACTGCATGAAGCAGAAGCACTCATGCCAAATACGCCTTCGGAGTTGCAGGCAGATTTACGCGACTACCAGCTGGAGGGGTTTCGATGGATGACTCGTCTGGCGCACTGGGGCGCTGGCGCTTGCCTGGCAGATGACATGGGATTGGGTAAAACCATGCAGAGTCTGTCTCTCATGCTGACGCGTGCAACGGGTGGTCCGGCGTTGGTGGTAGCCCCCACGTCAGTCTGTGGAAACTGGTTGGCAGAGGCAGCTAAATTTGCGCCGAGCTTGCGCTTGCACTGGTTGGGAGACGGTAACCGGGCGCGGATGCTAAGCGGTGCAACTGCCGGAGATTTGTTTGTCTGTAGCTACGGTGTATTGCAGAATGAGATTGAACTGCTGCAAGAGATCGAATGGCACACCATAGTGGCTGATGAAGCGCAGTCTTTTAAGAACCCGGCTACCCGCAGATCAAAAGCCATGATGGCCCTGCGTGGTGACTTTCGAGTGGCGGCAACAGGTACTCCGATAGAAAATCATTTAGGTGAGCTGTGGAACATATTTCGATTTATCAACCCGGGCTTGCTCGGTTCGGCGCGTCAGTTTAAAGACAGGTACGCAATACCTATAGAGCAAGATGAAGACGACATGGCACGCCTTCGTCTCAAGACGTTAATCAAGCCGTTTATCTTACGTCGCTTAAAACGTGAAGTACTTACAGAGCTTCCACCGCGCACTGAAATAACTCACCTGGTTGAGTTTAATGAAGAGGAGAGGAGTTTCTACGAAGGCTTGAGATTAAGTGCATTGCAACGCATCAGTGAGTTTGGTGATCTTGATTCAGAGCAACGTTTTAGAGTGCTCGCAGAAATTACCGTCCTGCGTCAGGCAAGTTGTCATCCGGAATTAGTGGAAGAAAAGCCACCGTGCGGCAGCGCCAAGCTGCGTGCGTTTGCAAAAATAGTGGATGAGCTTCGACACAACGGTCACCGCTGCCTGGTGTTCAGTCAGTTTGTGGGTCATTTGTCTTTGATAAGAGATCACCTCGATAGCAACAACATCAGCTACCAATACCTCGATGGTTCAACCAGTGTGAAAAACCGAAAGAAAGCAGTTGATGATTTTCAGGCTGGTGAAGGGGAGCTCTTTTTAATCAGTCTGAAGGCCGGTGGTTCGGGGCTCAACCTGACAGCAGCTGACTACGTGATACATATGGATCCATGGTGGAACCCTGCCGTAGAAGATCAGGCGTCCGATCGTGCCTACCGTATGGGACAGAAACGACCAGTGACAATTTATAGAATGGTCGTTAAAGACACCATTGAAGAAAAGATTGTGAAGCTGCATGAGCACAAGCGTGATCTTGCCAACGCCCTGTTGGAAGGTACTGATGGTGGATCAAGGTTGTCAGTTGATGAACTGGTGGGGTTGATCGATGATGAGTGCGCGCAAGACTAGGCAGAGCGTTCGGTGCTCTGCATTCTTCGCAGTGTGGCGGCAGCAATTTTTACTTGAGACCCAATAAACGCTGGAGAGCGCAAAGTGCCTTTGATCTGCTGCCGCTTTTTCTTAGAGTGTACGCTTCGTAGTCATCGGCGTTTGTCGTGAATTCACGACGGATCAATATAATCAATAGCGTATTTTTTC
Organism: uncultured Granulosicoccaceae bacterium; assembly: GCA_938041955.1. Taxonomy (GTDB): domain Bacteria; phylum Pseudomonadota; class Gammaproteobacteria; order Granulosicoccales; family Granulosicoccaceae. The sequence goes on from CALISD010000143.1 coordinate 25,325, forward strand.
TGTGGAGTTCTCCGCTGTTGGACTTTCTTCGGTACGGCTGGAAATAGTCAGGTTGAGTTGGCCTCCAGCCTTCGGCTGAACTTTCCGACAACGTCTATTCGCGGCTTTCAGGCTGCCAGCGGTAGCGTTGGAGCGCTACGCAACGTCCGTGACTTGAGCTTGTCAACGTTAGTTGAATCTGGCTTTGACACCAGTGCTGCAGCCAGCAGGCAAGCACTGAAGAGGCCTCCCTGTTTATCCGGTTCTGTCCTTGAGCGGGTACTCATCCATTCGCAATTCACTCCCATTTATGCGGCTGAGAAGAAGAATCTTGCAAATCTGTTTGATTGAAGTGTAATGTGTAGGTACTTATGTCGCGGTTAAGTGACATTTGTATTTCGTAGGAAGAAACGTTGTTTGCTTTGCGCCAATATTGGCCGGTAAATAATTGATTAGTCATGCATTAGTATGTTCCAACAGTGAGGATTGGATACCTATGGGTAGTGCGCAAGTTCGGCAAACCAGCAAAGGAAAGTTGCCGCGCTGGCTGACATCGGAGCACCCGCTACCCTGGCTCTTCCCGGTGACGTCGATATTGGTCGTGTTCGGCTTGTACCCGGTGCTGTACTCATTGTGGCTGTCGTTCTACAAGCGCAATCCTGCCACCCGGACCGAGAAATTCCTGCCGTCGTGGAACTGGAATAAGCTGATCGGTGATGAGCGAGTATGGGATGCGGTAACGGTGACTTTTACCTACGCTGCCATTGCGCTGACGATTCAACTGGTGCTCGGTATGCTGATAGCGCTGTTGCTTGATTCTGATCGGCGCGGCTTTGGTTTGTTTCGAGCCTTGATGACGCTTCCATTGGTTGTGCCGCCAGCGGTAACCGGGATGATGTTCCTGTTGATGTATGACAGCTCGTTCGGCGTCATTAGTAACGCCCTGTATAGCTTGAACCTCTTGTCCCCTGATCACCCGATTCTTGGCAGTGGTTCCACTGCATTGTGGGGGGTGATAGTCGCCGATGTGTGGCAATGGACACCTTTTATGGTGCTCATCATGTTGGCAGGCCTGCGAGCTTTGCCCAAAGAGCCCTTTGAAGCGGCATCAATTGATGGTGCGACAGCCTTTCAATCTTTCTTCTTTCTGACCTTGCCTATGATGTCAAAAATTATCGCCCTTGCGGTGTTGGTTCGGGGCATTGATCTATTTCGTATATTTGACTACGTCAAGGTCATGACCGATAGCGGCCCTGGAACGGCTACAGAGACACTCACCGCGTATGCAGGCACGGTATATTTTAAGAGTGCAAATTTCTCTTACGCGTCGACAGTAGCGTTAGCCACTTTAATTCTGGTATTGGTGGTATCAACTGTCTTTATTAAAGTATTTAAGATTCGATTCTAATGCCATCATCTGCTTCGAAAAGTGTACTCCGCTATCTTGTTTCAATATTTGTCGTCGCGGTATTTGTATTCCCGATTGCGTGGTTTGCATTAACGTCAATAAAGCCAATATCGGCGGTCTTCAATAAAGACCGGGTGGTGGTCTTTGATTTTAAGCCGACATTTGACAATTATCGGGTAACGGTACTCGGTGGTGAAAAAGAGAACCTTGTGGGCGGGCAGAGCGCTTCTATGGGTACCAGCGGTAAAGGTGCTTATGACGGACGCGGCTCGATTATGTCCTCTCTTATTATTGCAGTTTCATCGACGTTCTTAGCGACATTTCTAGCGTTGTTAGCAGCCTATGCGTTATCACGAATGAAATTCTGGGGGTCACAGGGGTATCTCAACTGGGTTCTGTCTCAGCGATTTTTACCTCCTGTCGCCATCATTATTCCATTGGTTTTTATCTTCCATGATCTGGGTCTCAGAGATACTCATCTGGGGATTATCATCGCACACACCTTAATCAATATTCCTATCGCCTTACTATTGCTCAAGTCTTTCTTTGACGATGTACCTATTGAGATTGATCAGGCCGCAATGATCGATGGCGCAACGCGGTTTCAATGTTTTTATCTTGTGGTGTTACCGATGATCAGGGGTGGCATTGCGGCTACGGCAGTGTTGTGTTTTATATTTTCGTGGACAGAATTTATTCTGTCTTTGTTTCTAACGAACACGATTAGAACTATCCCTGTAAAGATTACCACCTTTGTGACTTCCACTGGATCAGAGTGGGGTTATATCTCGGCACTGGGAACAGCAGCAATCATCCCCGGGTTCATTTTCATACTCCTTGTGCAAAATCATCTGGTAAGGGGGCTGACAATGGGTGCCATAAAAGACTGATGCTGTAAGCATCGATTACTTCAAATGAGGAAAAAGAAGTGAATTTTAAAAGATATCAAAAGCAAAGCTTTATCGTAGACAGCGCCAATGCGTATACATCAGGTCGAATGTCAAAGCGTTCATTCTTAAAGAAGATGGGTGTGGCAGGGGTAGGGTTGTCTGCTTATTCGGCTGGTATGTTAGGGTCTTCGCGGCCCTTCTTTGGCAACATGGCGCATGCGGCTGAAAACACAACGCCACCCGATGTTGCCAACTTCCTGCGTGATGCGGGTAAGCCTTATGCAGGCACCACCATTCGCTATACGTCAGAGGCCACACCACCGACGAATATTTTAAATGAACTGAAAGGTGAATTTACTGAACTCACCGGTATCAATGTGGAAATAGAAATTGTACCGCTGGAGCAGGTACTGGCTAAAGCCACTCAAGACGTGCAAGGCCAGTTAGGCACCTACGATATTTATTATCTTGATCAGGCCTGGACTTCAACTTTTTCTCCGGACACCATAGACCCGGTTGAGTACTACGACTCAAACCCTGATCTTGCCATGCCCGGTTTTGATTTCGATGACTTTTCCAAGCCTTTGGTAGAGGGTATTTGCGAGTACGAAGGCAAGTGGATCGGGTTGCCGTTTGATATTCCTATTTTCACGTTAATGTATCGCAAAGATATACTGGAAAAGCACAGTATTGAAGTGCCTACTACCTATGAAGACTTCACTAAAGCGGTTGAGTTAATTACGGCTGCTGAAAAAGAAAATAATATCTACGGTACAGGCTTGCAGGCCAAGTCCGGGCACTATTCACTTGAGTGTGATTGGACTCAGGCAGTATGGGGTCACGGTGGTTCTATCTTCGGTGCTGATAAAAACTTCTCTGGTAATGATGCGCAGGGGGTTGAAGGCCTTGAGTGGTACATGAACCTCCAGAAAAATGCTCCTGCAGCTTCTGTTACCTCTACCTGGGATGGTCAGTGGCAGATGGGTGCTTCAGGTCAGATAGCAATGTGTCAAAGTTGGGCGGAATTCTTCCCGGGCTGGAATGCGGATGACTCAGAAGTCAAAGGCCTTTGGGAAATGACCAAGCCATTACAAGGACCTGCCTCTCTTAGATCACGTGATGATGTCGGGTTTGGTGAGATTCCAAACTGGGGTCATCAGGGCGGTTCCAGTATTGCGCTGTCCAGATACTCAAAGAACCAGGAGGCTGCCTGGTTGTTCTTACAGTGGGCCTGTTCAAAAGACATCATGACCCGTTGTACGCTCGCAGGTGGCTTTGCACCGATGCGTGACTCTTCGTATGTTGATCCGCGGATTGTTGAGAGAAAGGATCGTGTAGGTAGTGGTACAACGCGTCACCTTGACACCGTGAAGTGGACAATAGACAACGTCATGGCATCTGAGCCTGACGTGGCGATCTGGGCGGGGGTTGCGAACAACGAAATTCCGACTGAATTGGGTAAGTTGCTGACAGGCCAGGACTACGACGGCGATGCCAAGAAGTGTATGGACAAAATTGCCAAGCTGGTTGATGGCGTTGTTGATGAGGCAGAGTTGGGCTAGGTAGCATGCAAATTCACCCTGTCCCTTGAGGGCAGGGTGTTTTTTGTAGATATTATGTTTATATGTTTCACCCCTTCATTGATGGGTGAAATGGTCAACGCAATGTTAGTTCACCTGAAACCTGGAGTGTTATGGCCTCAGTAAAAATATCCAAGCTCGAAAAACAATACGGTGCTGTCAAGGTTCTGCACAGCCTTAATCTTGAATTTGCAGATGGCAAGTTTGTTGTTCTATTAGGGCCATCAGGCTGTGGAAAATCCACACTGCTGCGTATGATCGCGGGTCTGGAATCAATATCTTCAGGTGATGTTTACTTTGATGATGTGCGAGTGAATGATATTCATTCGAAAGACAGAAATGTTGCCATGGTTTTCCAGAACTATGCCTTGTATGCGCATATGAGTGTGCGTAAAAATATGGCCTTTTCCATGCGTCTTAAGAAGGTTGATAAAAAGATACAGGACGAAAAAGTCGCTTGGGCCTCGTCTATTCTGGGGCTGGATGATTATCTGGATCGATTGCCTAAAGAGCTCTCTGGCGGGCAACGCCAGCGAGTGGCCATGGGCCGTGCCATTGTTCGTGATCCGGATGTCTTTTTGTTTGATGAGCCGTTGTCGAATCTTGATGCGAAGCTTCGCGTGCAAATGCGGACCGAAATAAAAGATCTTCATCAGCGCCTTAAAACCACCACGGTGTATGTTACCCACGATCAAATAGAAGCCATGACAATGGCTGATGAGGTGATCATTATGCGTGATGGTCGGATTGAACAAAGCGGTTCACCGATGGAAATATACGACCGGCCGGATAACCTGTTCGTGGCGCAGTTCATCGGATCCCCTGGAATGAATATTATTGAATGCCAGGTCGCAGAGGATAGTGGTGTTTTGTATGCGGTACTTGATACTTTGTGCCTGCCACTGCCTGTCAATTCGAATGTTTCACCAGGTCAGAAAATATATTACGGAATAAGGCCGGAGCACCTGATAGCGGCGAAAGCGCCTATGTCATTTGGAAGTAGTAGCGAGCGTTTAAAAACGGAATCTGGTGTTGTGAGGGTAGTCGAGCCGACTGGTCCTGAAATACATGTGTATGCAAAGCTTGCAGGGCAAGACGTCTGCTCTATTTCCCGTGAGCGGATAATGTGGGCACCAGGCGATGAAATATTTTTACAGCCTGACCTCCAGCATGTGCATCTGTTTGATGGTGAGACCCAGATAGCGTTGTAAAAAGTGGCGTTGTGGCAGGTGTGTTTAATCAGATTTGAAGCGGAGGATCGATGAAGATTGCAATTGCAGGGGACAGTGCAGGAGAAGGCCTCGCTAAACAGCTCTCGCAGCATTTATCCGAAGAGTATGATGTGTCTGAAGTTTCCCACTCTCCGTCAGGGCCCGATACTTTTTATGCCAATTTGGCCGATCGCGTGGCGTCAGAAGTGATTGCCGGCGAGTTTGATCGTGCAATATTGGTCTGTGGTACGGGTATCGGCGTATCGATAGCAGCCAATAAAGTGCCGGGTATTCGTGCTGCTCTGTGTCATGATTGTTATTCTGCGCAACGTGCAGCACTCTCAAATAACGCACAGATTATTACTATGGGAGCGCGTGTGGTGGGTGCTGAGCTTGCTAAGCTTATTGCCGAAACATTTTTGCAAGAGTCTTTTGATGAGCACGGTCGCTCGGCATCCAACGTCAATGCCATCACCGAGGTTGATCGAAAATATAATCGCTAGCGGGCTGTGAGGGAAGTTCGGTAACAAACTTTTCACAGCCACAGTGGTCAGAGCAAGGCGGAAAATGCAGGCATAGCAGGGTCTATGTCGAATTTTTCTAACGCCGCTATAGCGGTTGCGGCGAAGATAAAGTGTTACCGAACTTCCAAACAGCCCACTGGCTGTTAAAGAACTTTTTCTAACCCGGCAACAGAGTAAAGTCGAATTCGAAGAGCCCGCCAGTGTTAATGCACTCGAGTATGGCGAGTGTTAGTGGTATTTCTTCAGCATGAAGTTTTTCTGTCTCGAAGGCTGCAATAACGGCAGAATGGATTTGTCTTCCTGTATCGACACCTTCTACCGTAACATCCAGCATTTGATTATCAAGTACTGTTGATAGATTGTGCCCTTGACCCAGATAGGTGCCAAGTCGGCTATTTCTTCCACCGCCAACAGTCACATGTAAATCACCCATACCTGCCAGATCAAAGGCTATGATATCTCGTTGTGATTCTTTCGTCTGTGGGTCATTGCCGGAGATCCATTCACTTAACAAACGCAATTCTATTACCGCCTGATTAAACAAAGCGGCCACCGGATTTTTTGCATAGGTGTCGGCCAGCAGATGTGAGCCGAGCATTGCACTAACACCAATGCATAAGAAGTTTTTTAACGCAGCACAAGCTTCCAGCTGTACCACGTCGGTTGTGGTTTTTATACGATAAGTATCGGTTTGAAAGGCATCGCGTAGCGTGTCGCAGGACTGAATGTTGTGTGATCCGAAAATAACCCGTGTCGGCACTCCCAGCGCTAACTCACGTGCAATGCACGGCCCGCCAATGCCGACGAGTTTATTGGCGTCAAATTGTAATGCCTTTGGAAGCGTGTGTGCATAGGTGAGCGGTGGATGATTAGGTATCGGGTTGGCTATCAGGCCCTTAGTCACCAGGCTGAACAGCTTTGGGCTGGCGTTTGCGGCCTTTATTTTTTCTATTACCCAATTGATACCGGCACTACTGACACCAATTATAATAACGTCTGCCGACTGCAATGTGGCGGCATCACACTCGTCATTTTTTATGGCGATAATTCCGCCGGGGTAATCTACATCGAGTGTCGGGTGGTAACGCGATGAGTTGATTGAATCGATGATTGCATCGTCAAGAGGCGATCCCACCAGAGTGACTTCGTTAGTGTCTGCCTCGTTAGATTGTGATGCGGCGGTTATACAGAGGGAGCTTCCCATTACCCCCGCACCCAGCATTAGTATTTTCATTATCGTCGCTCAGGCGCTCGCGTAGTTTTCTGTGAAAATATTTACCTGTTCAAGCTCAGACGGGCAGTGAGGCTGTAATCGATTCCAGTCCAGCACTGTCGTCGACGATATCGAGCATGCTGAATCTGTCTCGAATAAACCGTGCCCCTTGAACCGCCTCAAGATAAAAATCTTTGTCGAGCTCAAGATCGGTAGCGGTGATCTGGCAACCAGCTGCCTGCATTGAGCTTCTCAATTCTTTATAGGGCAGCATGACGGCCCCGAGTGTTGATCTAATGCTGTCCCAGTCGTCTGCAAACCTTAGGTTAAGCGCATCCGCACTTTTTTCTGTCAGTGCTTTGATTTTGGTTTGTTCAATCATGTTGTCGCTGATTTTAGAGCCAAAGCGTTGCAGCAAAGATGATTCAGGGATATGAGTGGCATGCATTAATGGAGGTGTACTGCTATTCAAAACGCTATTTTGCAAATGAGACATGGTGATAGTCGCCACACCGACCTGCTCACCATGTGAGCTACGTGGGTGCCTGTCTCCTGCAAACATATCGATGTAGTGTGATATTTGATGTTCCGCCATACTGCCGCTGTGGGTGGTATTGGTGAATCTTGTACCCAACCCCATAATGGCCGAGATTCGAGTCAGCATACCAAGCGCATTGACGTCTCCTGATAGCATTTGATCAGCGCATTCGATCATCCCCGGCTCGTCGTAGGCGAGTAGTGTGTAGGGTGTGTCGGTATACGGTGTATCGAATAATATATGTGACATCAGCCAATCCACTTGTGCTGTGGTTCGACAAATTACATCGGCAAAAGCGGCAGAGATAAGCCTTGGCGGGCAGGCGCTTAGTACGGACAGATCAAAAAATATTCCCTCGGCACCGCGACATGAAATAGATCTCTTAAAGCCGTCAAAGGACACCGATGCCGTGCCTGTGGTAAATGCATTCATTGGAGAAGTCGCAAACACCGAGTAGGGTTTGTCATCAAGGAAGCAGGCGTATTTAACACTGTCATTGATGGTTCCTGAGCCGACGGCGATCAGTACTTGTGCATCGGCGGTTGCGGCTCGTACCTCTGCTACGCCAATATCGGAGCACTGCGCTGTCTTCCAGATGAATTCAGAAATTTGATTGCTGTTATCTTTACTTAAGGCGTTAAAAATCCGCTGGCCGAACGCTTCGTGTGTGAAGGGGTCGGAGACAATGGTAATTCGTTTGTTTTGATAGAGCTTTGCGATCAGTTCGGCTTCTTCTCCATCCAGTGACTCTTTGATAACGATATTTTTTATACCGATATCGTACTGAGTGCCGGAACCGGGTTCACGCCAGGTGCCATCGACAAGTTCTTGAAGTACACCGGTATGGTCGGTCATGTGGTTATTTTCTGCTTTGCTGAAAATGCGAGCATTTCACGATTCAGATCTGCTGTAGCGTGGAACAACTTGCGATAGATTGCCAGTAGCTCGGAGTAGCTACTTAGCATATCGGGGTCAGGCATCACTGCGGTCGTTTCGCCTGTCATTGCTGCGGCCGCGTCGTTGATGCTGGTAAACCAGCCGGCACCAAAGGCGGCAATCATTCCTGCCCCCAGTGCAGATGCTTCTATGGTGGAGCTGACATGTACAGGCTTGCCGGAGGCATCGGCGAGCATTTGCCGCCAGAGTGGACTGTTAGCCCCTCCGCCAATGGCTATAAAGTGGCTGACCGGTTGTTGAGCTGCGCGTTCCATATCGGTAACGCCCATTATCTGATCAATGGTAATGGCTTCGAGTATGGCGTGATAAATATGCGCTGCTGTATGACTGCCGCTCAAGCCCAATATTACCCCGCGCGCTGAGGTATCCCAGTGCGGGTTCATCACGCCGGAAAAGTAGGGCTGTACGAGTAAGCCATCTGAGCCGATCGGAATGTCGCAAGCTGCTTTTTCAAGCGCCTCAAATACATCACTGTCTGCTTTTTCATGGGCGACAAACTGATCAACAAACCAGTTGATTAAAAAGGCCCCTGAACGCAGACAACTTTCGTAGATGTACCCGTCGCCCTGCGCGGCAAGTTCTGTTCGCCATGCGCGATTGTAGTGATAGTGAGGTGACCAGATACCGCACACTACAGCAGTGCCCAGGTTGATGTAGGCACGATCAGGGATTGTACAGTTGGTGCCGAGTCCGGCACATTGTCCATCGCCACCGGCCGCAAAAACAGGTGTGTTTTCAGCCAGTCCGGTGAGTTGTGCGACTTCATCGAGTATCGTCCCGAGCTGTGTTCCCGGTGCATGTAGTTCAGGCAATCGAGAGGGTTCAAGAGCCAGGGCCTCAAGCAGGGGCTGCGACCAGGTTTTTGTTTCCATGTCGACAATACCCATCGGGTCGGCACTTATCCAGCCGGTACGATAGTGGCCGCCGCAAAGCTTCTGAACCAGGTAGGCCTGCACGTCTACAAACGATGCAGTGTTTTTCCATGCCGCCGGTTCGTGTTTTTGCAGCCACAGAAATCTGTAAAGACCGGGCGTGATATCTGGCGGTCGACCGGTAATTCGATGAATATTTTCACTACCGAAGAGCTCTGAAAACTCTGCCACCTCATCACGGTTGCGTTCATCAAGCCACACGATGGCAGGGTAACTTGGCTCTCCGTGTTGATCGAGGAATGCCAGTGTCTCGCGTTGATTTGAAATGGCTAAGCCTTCAACATCACTGGCGTCAATCTGACTAACGCAGGCCTTGAGTGCAACGGTGGCGGCTGACCACCAATCTGCCGGGTTTTGCTCAAAGCAATCGATGCGTGGATTGTCCATTGGAATGTCGGCACGACCTTCGGCCACCACTGCGCCTTCGCGATTCCAGGCTATTGCTTTGGTGCTTTGGGTTGAGCTGTCTAATCCTATGACTACAGGCTCTCCCATTAATTAGAACTCCTGTCTTGTTGGAGTAACGACCATTTCCTGGATCAATACGTTTTGTGGCATTTGGTAGGCAAACAACACCATGTCCGCAACATGATCTGCAGAAATACCACCGCCGATTCTTACCTTGTTGTCTTTGTATGCTTTAAGCGTGTTGGGATCGGTGACATGATCGAGTACTTCAGTTTCAATAATGCCCGGTGAAATAACAATCACCCGCACGTCGAATGGTGCCAGATAGCCGCGCAAGCTTTCAGATACGGCGTGGACAAAGAATTTGCTGCCGCAGTATACGGTGTGATCCGGATATACCTTGCGACCGGCAATAGAGCTCATATTCACAATGGTGCCGGTACGCCTTTGTTTCATGCTGTTGATCACCGGGTGTAATGCGTTCATAGCACCCTTGATATTGATATCGATAGTTTCATCCCACTCTTCCGGAGACTGTGCAGCGATGTCGCCAAGGCGGGCTATACCTGCATTGTTAAACAGGCAGTCGACAGGCCCGTAAAGCCCTTCAGCCTCCGTGATCGCGCTTGCTATTGCGTCCCGGTTGGTGACATCCACCTGTTTGCATAACGCATCGGGTAATCCCAGAGCTTGCATGCGATCAAGGCGTCTTGCCATGAGTAATAACGGGTGACCGGCAGATGAAAAGGCGCGCGCAGTTGCCGCACCGATACCGGAGCTTGCGCCGGTAATTGCTACCAGTGGTTTGGTCATGTAAAGCTCCCCCTCTTTGGTTGCCTGCGTTGGCGAACCCGGATTAGTTCCCGAAAAGCCCGGCTAAATCCAGTGCAACGCAAGACCTCTGCCTTAGCCTGCCATACCGAATTGACTCTGACAAGACATATGTTCAAGGTGCCAGACATTTGTTTCATTGACGCCTTAAAAAGCATAAGATGGCAGTCGCTGCATTGGTGTGCTGCGCTTGATATAAAGTTCTGGTGCCCTTGATATGCAAGGGTGACGTAGATACTGTGGCAGAGATCAATAGCGTCTGCTTTGCAGTCGTTCGGTCCTAAGCCCAAAGCACAATAAGCAAGTCATTCTGCCGCGTGCACACTAGATGCCGCAATAATGGTGAGCGGCAAAATCAACTCAATGAGAGCGTGTTTTGGTGAGCAATGAGCAATCTGAAAATCGAGGTGACTGGCCAGAGCAGCTAGCTGTGCGTGTGGCTCGTTGTTATTACGAGCTTGGTATGCGGCAACAAGAGATTGCTGCTTTGCTCGGCATCGGGCGAGCGCGTGTTATCCGCTTACTGGCAGAAGCTAGAGAGAACGGTATCGTCACGATCCACATCAATTCCCCGTTGCTTGAAAACGTGGAATTGGCAGAGCAGCTCACCGAACGATTTAACCTGTTGTCGGCGGAAGTCTGTCTGAGTCATACAGCAGACGAAATTCAACTGGCCGAGCAAATTGCGATCTCAGCCAATCAGTATGTGGTGCGACTCATTAAAAACGGCATGACCATTGGCCTTGGCTGGGGGGTGACGCTGAAAGAGCTCGTGCGGCGTATGGATCGTGTTAATACAACCGGAGTTTCTGTTGTATCGCTATTGGGTTCTTTAACGCAGCGCTCGTCTATTGATCGCTTTGAGGCCTCTACAGCGCTTGCGTCCAAGCTCGGGGCAGAGTGCTTTTATCTGCCGGCCCCCATTGTTTGCGATTCACAAAGCTCAAGGGAGTTGCTGGTTGATCAACACCTGTTTAAGCAAATATATAATCGCGCACTCGCTGCAGATCTGGCAGTGGTGAGTATTGGCGGGCTTAACAGCGCCACAATAAGACAAGCCGGCCTTGTTGACGAAGATGAATACAGCAGTGCCAATCAGGCGGGTGCGGTGGGAAACTTTCTTGGTCTGTATATCGATAAAAATGCCGATGTGATTGATCATCCAATCAACCAACGCATTGTTAGTGTGTCCGGAGATGATTTTCTGCGTATTCCCCGGCGCGTGATGGTATCTGCCGGTGAAAGTAAAGTGGAAGCTATATTTGCGGTGCTGCAGAAAGGGTTGTTAACTGATGTGGTGACTGATCAGGCGACAGCGCAGGCTCTATTGAAATTGAAAAAATAAAACGTAACGGTTCCGGGCACATCTGTTGTACCGATGGGAGTTGTCGTTCGTGATCAAATACATATGTACGTTGCGCGCGAACACGTACACCCATTACTGATTAAACAGGCACGGCAGGTCCGCCCTGAACGCCAAAAAGACGATAAAAGCAGCCGAAAAATTAATTTTATTTCCTTTCCGGTTAAATAGTGATCCTTACAATAGAACAGGCAGGGTTTAACAATGACAGAGTTTGAAATTCGCAGGAAGATTATTGAGCTATGTTTGCAGATGAATGCGACTGGTTTGAATCAGGGGACATCTGGCAACATCAGTGCCCGTTTCGGCAATCGTATGCTTATCACCCCCAGTGGCATTCCCTACGAACAACTACACGCTGAAGATATAGCCAGTATGCCGATCAATAGCAGTAAGCTCAGTTGGGATGGGCCTTGTAAGCCGTCTTCTGAATGGCACTTTCATCGCTCTATACTAAAAAACAAACCCGATCTAAACGCAGTGATTCACACGCACTCCACTTTTTCTACTGTGCTTTCTATCGCGCGGGAATCTATACCGGCAGTGCATTATATGATCGGTGCGTTTGGGGGCAACAGCGTTGAATGCGCTCAGTATGCAACGTTTGGCACGCCCGAATTGTCGAAGAATATCAAGAAGGCTATGCGAGACCGAACAGCGTGTCTGCTGGCAAATCACGGAATGGTGGCAGGCGGAAAAGATCTGGACAACGCTATGTGGACAGCGATAGAACTGGAGACGCTTGCAAAGCAATATTACTACGCGAAAATGGCGGGCAACATGGTCGTGTTATCGGACGATGAAATGGAAAACGTGCTTGAGTTATTTAAAGGTTACGGGCAAAAACCCAAGGACGAATAATAGACATAGTGTCATCTGCTTCTTGCCATGCCTCGTGCGGCTATGGAGTGTGAATAGAAATACACATCATCAGCAATAGATCATCAACGTAACCCGCCGCGTGAGCAAGGCCGGATAGCGCTCGTGTAACAGATCAACAGCGTAAACGCTGATCCTTGCTCACGCTGCGGGTTGCCTAGATCGATCAGCGGTTGACTTCTACTTCTTGCCTTGCGTCGTGTGGTTACGGAAGTTCGAAAAAGAATAGGCATTATCGGTAGCAGACGATCAACGTAACCCGCTGCGTGAGCAAGGCCGGATAGCGCCCGTGTAACAGATTAACAGCGTAAACGCTGATCCTTGCTCACGCAGCGGGCTGCCTGAGTTCGATCTACGTCTGACTTCTACTTCTTGCCCTGCGTCGTGTGATTACGGAAGTTCGAAAGAGAATAGGCATTATCATTAGCAGACCATCAAGGTAACCCGCTGCGTGAGCAAGGCCGGATAACGCTCGTGCGACAGATTAACGGCGTAAACGCTGATCCTTGCTCACGCACCGGACTACCTGGGTTAGATCCGCTGCTGCCATCTGCTTTTTTGCCATACCTAGTGTATGACAGCCCCTCCAGCATGCTGCTCTTCCGCATAAACGCCTGGTTCTGTTGGCTCGACCATACTATGTTGGCTAGCCCATGTTAGGGAGAATCATGCTCTTGATAAGCCCCGGTGCTTCGTCCGCTTGCATTTGCATTGCCTTAGGTGAATCAGCCAGGTTAAAGCGATGTGTGATTAAGGCGTCT
>CALISD010000144.1 GCA_938041955.1 uncultured Granulosicoccaceae bacterium
CTGACTCTGACAGTGTTTGTGTTGTAGGCGCTGGCGCGCAAGCTCGTATGCAGCTTGAGGCAGTGTGCCTGGTTCGCGACATCAGGCAGGCCACTGTCTGGGCCAGAGACGGGGCCAAAGCTGAAATAACAGCCTCTGAACTGAGTGAGCAGTTGGAAATTGAAGTCCGTGTGAGTAAGGATCTGGCAACAGCAGTTTCAGCTGCGGATATTGTGATAACGACAACGCCGTCTTTTACCCCGCTGGTTAGGGCTGAGTGGTTGCGACCTGGCCAACATGTGACTGCCATGGGGTCGGATGCACAACACAAGAATGAGCTTGAGTCCGCCTGTATCGTGCGTGCTGATCGGTATGTACCAGATCGGCTATCACAAACGCGGCAGTTGGGTGAGTTGCACCATGCGATAGAGGCGGGTTTGGTATCGATTGATTCTGACTTTGCGGAATTAGGTGATATCGTTTCCGGTATGAGTTCTGGCAGAGTCAAATCGGACGAGATCACGATATGTGATCTAACCGGTACCGGCCTGCAGGACACTGCCATTGCAACTTTTGCGCGGCAGCGTGCAAATGAGATCGGGGCGGGTACATCGTTTCAGAGTTAACGCTGGTGCCAGACCTGTTTAGTTAATGGTATTTTTTAAACTGGAGTGGTGCGTGAAGAACAATATTGTTGCTCTGAATGCAAGAGTGTCGAGCGTGTGTTTGTTGTTGGGGGCTTCTTTGCTTCATCTGTTGAATCAAACCAACCCTGCTTTAGTGCCACTGCGGCTTGTCGCGATAGTGATTCTGGTGATGGGGGTGTGGGCATTTTGCGATGAGATGGGTATGAAGAAGCCGCTCAATAGAGCAGGGTTTGTTGTATTCATGTTGTCGATAGTAGCACTGACGGTAACCATACTTGAACCATCGGCCGAGCGTATCGGACAGTATTATTTGTTGTACTCATTTGCATTGTTATTAGCAATGCTTATCTGGTCTTTGGCTTTCTTACATCGGAAGAAAGAGGTGAAAGTGGTGGGCAGTGTGGGTGTTCTGGCTGCTGCGGTTCCCATTGCTGCTTTGGTTGTCGGTCATTTATCTGTTGCAGCTGGTGCGTTTTTTCGCATTGATTCTTTACTAAGTATGTCTGATGGCCAGCAGCTTTTACAGAGCGTTCCAGTTAAGGCTATAGAAGCTGCGTTTATATTGTGGGCATTGATGACAGCAATGATGTTGTGGAAAGGTAAACTGGTGGATTGTCCGGACTGAGCGGGATCTGCGGTTGAGGGTTTGATAGAGCGTTACATCACCGGCGATGAGCGTTATGATTGTGCTTTACAAGTCTGGCTATGAATAAGTATGGATGTTAAACGAATTGCGGCGTTTTCTGATGGTGCAATCGGGGGTAACCCGGCGGGTGTGGTCATTATGGATTCATTGCCCTCAGATGTTGAAATGCAGGCTACGTCTGCAGCCGTTGGTTATTCTGAAACCGCATTTGCTTGTCCGCTAGGTTCCGGGTGGAAAGTGCGTTATTTCTCACCTGAATCAGAAGTGCCGTTTTGTGGTCATGCGACTATCGCATTGGGTGCGGAGTTAGCCGTTCAAAATGGTGATGGTGTGTTTAACCTGACGCTTAACGAGGCGGAGATTTCTGTAGAAGGGGAGTCCGCAGGTGACCATATTTCAGCGGCGCTTCAATCACCGCCCACGTTTAGCCGAGCAGCGGATTCTCAGTTGGTGGCTAATGCACTCTCGCTGTTTGGATATGATGAATCACAACTTGACCCGAATATACCTATCGCTTTTGCCCATGCAGGCGCCAATCACCTGGTGATTTGTCTTAACTCACGTGAGACGTTGGCGGCAATGTCCTATGATTTAGCTGCTGGACGAATGCTGATGAATGAAGCGGGTCTGGTGACAATACTTCTGGGCTATGCCGAGAGCGCGAAGTTATTCCACACACGCAACCCTTTTGCATCCGGTGGCGTGTATGAGGACCCGGCCACAGGCGCCGCAACTGCGGCCCTCGCGGGTTATCTGCGCGATATTAATTGGCGGCATGAAGGGAGTATCAAAGTTGTGCAAGGTGAAGACATGGGATGTCGATCACTGTTAACAGCGGATATATCAGCCCAAATGGGTAGTTCTATTCGAGTCTCTGGCGCTGCCCGTTATATTGAATGAAGTGCACGTGCTTTCCTTAAGATTATGGTAGCGCCATACAGAGGAACCTCCGGTTACGAATAGCAGTAGGGCAGGAACACAATGCGATTGAATGGGCGGCGGTTCACCCGGAGGCACTGATCCGTGATGAAGCAGTGAAAAAATACACTTTGCACGAGTTTCCCACTCGGAACGCTCAATCGAATTCCGGTAGAACCAGCAGGATTAATAGGGGGCATTTTATGGCCGGAATAGAAAGCGCGAATGCCTGTGATTTATATTCAGGTTAAATTTAAGTAAGCGTTATTCACTCAGGGTATTGTCTGCTTCACATGCAAGTAATTAGTATGAATCTGCAGGTATTTTTCATGGCATCGTTATTAATGTCTGGTGGCAGTGTTGCTGCGCAAAGTAGCTGCTTTGGCACAACGGCCAATGGTAAGTTGGAGGGCGCTTGTAAGTTGCCGGTATCTGGTCAGAATTACTCGGCCTATTCCGCAATGCTGAGCATGGTGGGGCGAACCTATGTTCATTGTGACGTAAAAGCAGTGCTGCTTGACGCTTACACTGCATTGCAAAATGTAAATTCAACCTGGATGTTTGTATATGGGGAGACCGGTAGGAAGCGTGGAGGAATGTTCAAGCCTCACAAGACGCATCAAAACGGATTGTCGGTGGATTTTATGGTGCCGGTGATAAACGCTGATGGAATTCCGGCACGGTTTCCAGCTAACATCTTGAATAAATACGGATATAGCATCGAATTTAATCTCGCTGGTGAATTCGAGGGTTTGTTCATAGACTATGAGGCCTTTGCAGCACATCTGGCGGCATTAAAACAAGCAGCCGCAGATCATGGTGTAGATATTTGGCGAATCATTTTCGATCCGAAGATGCAGCCAGCGCTAAAAGGTACCAAGGCGTGGTCTCAGATATCAGATTTGCAATTTAGTACGCGACGTAGCTGGGTTAGGCATGATGAACACTACCATGTAGATTTTTCTATTCCTTGCAAGGCGCTCTAGTGATTGATTTGTTGACTTGGGTGGCTATTCGCAACGGATGAGTTAACTATGAATTTAGAATTTCGAAACGCAAAACGAGTTGATGTTGTGGGCCTCGTAAATCTGCTTGGTGATGATGTATTGGGTAGCACCAGAGAAGATCTCAGCTTGCCCTTGAGTCAATGTTATGTCGATGCGTTTCAAAATATTGAGATGGATTCAAACAATGAACTCATTGTTGTCGAGTCTGACTCTGTCCTGGTTGGAATGCTGCAACTTACATTCATCCCGTACTTAACCCATTGTGGATCGTGGCGATGTTTGGTTGAGGGTGTAAGAATCGCTAAAAGCGTCAGGGGAAAGGGGGTGGGCTCTTTAGTCATGACATGGGTCATTGATCGGGCAAAAGAACGCGGCTGCAATATGGTTCAGTTAACAAGTGACAAACAGCGATCTGAGGCAATTCGGTTCTATGAGTCTCACGGCTTTGTCGCTACGCATGAGGGCTTTAAACTGAAGTTATAAACACGGCAGCCGTTCAGATTGTGCGCAAATTCAGCCTGAGCGGCTATTTAGCTCAGGTTGAGAGTGTAACGAAAATGTTACTTTTTCTCTGTCATTGTATTACGGCAGTGAATCAAAAGTCGCCCTGCGATCCCGGGTGCATTGGAAACTGTGCTCCAGTCGGAATCATCGGTGTAAGCGGGTAGTCGATGGTCGGTATCAGAAGGACATTCCCGCGTTTCTGGAGTAAGCTGTCGCCACGCTCAGCTGCGTGGCTGTGCAATGAATTTTATTTTCATTTCGGAGACATAATTAATGAAAAAACTATTATTAGGCCTTGCTCTTAGCACTGTGGTCGGATCAAGCGCAGCTTTTGCGGCTGATGTCAGAATCGGTACCGAAGGTGCCTACGCTCCATGGAACTACATGGACGACAATGGCAAGCTGGCTGGTTACGAAATTGAGCTGGGTAATGAGCTTTGCAAGCGCGCGGGTGTGAGTTGTGAGTTTGTAGTGAATGAGTGGGATTCAATTATTCCTAACCTGCTTGCTGGTAACTACGATGTCATTATGGCGGGTATGTCTGTCACTGACGAGCGCAAAGAGACGATTAACTTCAGCGCTGAATACTATCCGCCGGATCCTTCAAAGTATGCCGGTGCGACTAACCTGGATGCAGATTTTGAGAACCTGAAAGGGCTCAAAATCGGTGCACAGGGTGCGACTATTCAAGCTGACTACATTGAGTCAACGCTTGCTGCTGACAACACCATTTTGACTTATGAAACTCCAGATCAGTCAATTGCTGACCTGGTTGCGGGTAATATTGACCTGCTGCTCGCCGACAACTCTTTCCTTGCACCTGTAGTTGAAGGCAGTTCCGGTGCGATCTCATTTGTCGGCCCTGACGTTTCTATTGGTGGCGGTGTGGCAATGGGTATGCGTAAGAGCGACACAGAGCTTGCTGAAAAAATGAATGCTGCCCTTGAAGCTATGAAAGCTGATGGCACTGTAGACAAACTCATCATGGAATTTTTCGAAGTTGGACCTTTCTTCGGAAACTAGGCCTATGTTCAGTGGCGGTGGCTCTTTATTCTGAGTCATCGTCATTTAAAACTTAGTACTCGAGTGATGAGGGCCGGGAAGCAGATTGCTTCCCGGCTTTTTTTTCGTTTAAGTGAATGCCGCCTGTTAGAATTGCACCATGCTCGAAACCTTATCTATATGGCTTGCCGCCAATTTCGGTGAGCAAACAGCCACCTGGTTTGAATATTTCACCAACGGAAAGCACCTTGCGTGGTATGCCAGTGTGCGCTTCACATTGATTGCGGCCTTCTTCGGGGCGCTTTTAGCGGTGTTGTTTGGGGTGCTGGGTGCTGCGGCACGGCGTTCCGGTTTTGCACCGTTGCGATGGCTTGGCCTCGGTTACACCACAATGGTGCGCGGTATACCCGATGTACTGTTTTTCCTGTTCTTTCCGTTGGCGTTTGAACAGTTGGTTGAGTTCGTTATGTCCCGCAGACTGTGTTCTGCAGAAGAGCTGGCAACGGCTGTAGCCTGGCCTCCTTGTCAGGCAGCACAATGGTATCTGACCACTTCCGAATATCTCATCATGGCTTGTGTGTCCCTTGGGATTGTTTACGGTGCTTTTGCAGCCAACGTGGTGCATGGTGCGATGAACTCAGTACCAAAGGGGCAGTTGGAGGCGGCACGCGCTTACGGTTTTAATAACCGACAAATCTTCTGGAATTTTCAGGTGCGGCAAATGTGGGTGTATGCATTGCCCGGCTTGTCCAATGTATGGATGCTGTTGCTCAAGGCGACAAGCTTTTTATCCCTGCTGCAGATTGCAGATATTGTGCAGTGGGCCGATCGTCTGGGGGCTCCCAACTATCTGGCGCGTGTAGGTATGGTGCATCCGGATTGGCGTTGGAAATATTACTTTGTGCTTTTTTTGTTCTACATTTTGCTCACGGTGATCTCTGAGCGCGTCTTTGATTGGTTGCAAAGACGGGCAGGGCGCGGACTTGCCTTGCATGGAGAGCAGTGATGGATTGGCTGCTTAACAATGCCATTGTGCAAGATATTATCGAGCTGGCGCGGCCGTCACTTTTTAATCTCTACTTTGCGCTGGCGTCGATTCCGATTGGATTTCCACTGGCTGTGTTGTTGGCTGTAATGAAAAACAGTTCAAACAGCATTATATCCCGTGTTGCTCGCACCTACATCTATGCGTTTCGAGGGTCACCACTTTTTATTCAGTTCTTTATGTTTTATTCCATCATGTTGGCGTTTAACTTAAGCCATTGGAAGCCAATGGGAATAGCAGACATTGTTATGCACCCGTTGTTTATCGGTCCGATGGTGCTAATACTCAATACCAGCGCTTATGCTGCAGAGATTTTCTACGGCGCACTGAAAACCCTGCCAAAAGGGGAGATGGAAGCGGCTTCTGCCTTCGGTATGAATCGTTGGCAGGTATTTAAAACGGTCACCTGGCCTAACATGATTCGATTGGCCTGGCCTGCGTATACGAATGAGGTGGTGTTTCTATTTCACGCAACAGCACTTGTCTATTTCACTTTGCCGGTGATCAATGGGCAGAAAGATCTGATGAATAAAGCCGGTGAAATGTTTGAGCGAGACTACAACATTTTTCTGCATTTTAGCGTAGCCGGGTTGTACTTTCTTACCATCTCAATGGTGATCTTCTTTGTTTCCGGTCGAATATACAAGCGGCTGATGCGACATATGGACACGGGTGAAGCAGCGAGTTTTAAGCTTAAACCCAATTATATGCGGTAAATATCAGGTTGCAGTGCATTGGAATGTTGTTAGTGGTCGATAGGTGTCTTTAGTCTGTATGCGCGTAATTATAATTATTGCCACTACCGTATTATTTGGCTTACTGGGTCCGGCTATCGGCTACTTGTTTTCTGGATACTTTCCATCTGGGTTATCAGATTCTTTTGTCACGTCTCTCATGATCTCGGCAGTCGTTGCAGCGGTTATCTCCGGGGTGATCTGTGGCGTGCTGTATGGTCGTGCTTATACATGGAGTTTTCAACCCAACACGATTGCTATAGCGCTCTACTGTGCTCTCTGTGGGTTTATTCTTACTGGCTTGATGTTGGTGCTGTTGCAGCAGGGCTTCTATAGAACTTATTCGTCTTTGATATTCGGATTGGCAGTGCTTGGGGGTTTCTGTGGTTTTTTTTGTTCGTTAACCTTTGCGTTCAGTCGATCTGTTGTACTTCGGGTAACAGCAGGGCGGTTGTGATCGTGGGGTTTGACAGAACCGAGGTACTCTGGATTTATCATTAGGCACGCGAACAAAGCCGGGAAAGAAAAGCAGAATCATCAGCAATAGAAGATCAGGTAGCCCGCCGCGTGAGCAAGGCCAGATACTGCTCGTCCAACAGAGTACCAGCGTGAACGCTGATCCTTGCTTACGCAGCGGGCTACCTGAGTTCGATGCAGATCAGTATTCATAGTCTTACCACCCATCGTGCGGGTACAAAAGACAGAAAAGGAAAACAGAATCATCAGTAATAGACGATCAAGGTAACCCGCCGCGTGAGCAAGGCCAGAGACCGCTCGTCCAACAGAGTAACAGCGTGAACGCTGATCCTTGCTCACGCAGCGGGCTACCTGAGATCGATGCGGATTTGTATTCATGGTTTTACCATCCGTCGTACGGGTACAAAAGACAGAAAAGGAAAACAGAATTACCAGTAATAGACGATCACGGTAACCCGCCCGTGAGCAAGGCCAGAGACTGCTCGTTCAACAGAGTAACAGCGTGAACGCTGATCCTTGCTCACGCAGCGGGCTACCTGAGATCGATGTAGATCTGCGTTCTGCGTCTTTCCATCCATCGTGTGGCCACTGAAGCCAGAAAAGGAAAGCAGAATCATCAGTAATAGACGATCAAGGTAACCCGCCGCGTGAGCAAGGCCAGAGACCGCTCGTCCAACAGATGAACAGCGGAGTCGCTGATCCTTGTTGTCCCTGTGAACTAACGCAAGCTGGACAGGCAGATGTTTGCTTACAGGTTGGGATCGTGTGTAAGTTACTGCTGATCTGGAATATCTAATCTGAGTGCTTATTCGGATTGTGTGAACTTGATGGGATAGCGGCAGCCACCTGCGGCCATTGAACCAATCGCTGCTATGTAGAATCCCTCGCCTTTATTATCTTCCGGAGATAAGTTGCCTTCGAATACGTGGAACTCGTGCGCACCAAATCTGCTTCTACCTCCGAAAAGGTAGGCGCTCTCACGTGGAAGTTCGGCATAGAAGCGGCCCGCTTCATTTATATTTGCGGAAAAAGTGATGGCGGGTTTCAGATCAACTTCTGCTGTCATTAACCCATTTGAAACGTCTGCATTAATTGTAAATCGCATCTCGCTGCAGGATAGCGTGCGGCTGTATCCTTTTGACGGGTCGGATAATTGTAGTGACTTGGCACTATTGATGGTGCCAGTCCAGGATCCGTTATAGCGATTGTCTTGTGTGCGATCGATGTCTTTTATCTCGATGGTTGAGCAGCCAGACACTGCCAGTACTAACGCTCCTGATAATAGAGCTCCGGTGAGACCGCGGTGTTGCGAAGTAGATTTGAGCAAAGTGCTAAACATAAAGAAATACCTGACAGAACCATCTAATCTGATTATTGTAAACGATGGCTGAAGTTGCTGTCTTTAACTGTCGTTCTTTCTGTTTGAAGCGCTGATACTTAAACCAGCAGTAAATCAGGTGAGCGCTGCTTTCATTGTGGCTTGCAGGATCGAATATAAAGTGGAATAACAAACGAAACAGGTATTGATACACGGTCGCAAATCAGATTGACGCGAATCAGATAACCGCACTTGCTTATGCGGTTACCTGTATGTCGGCTTGTATTAGGCCTCAGGAGTAATCACACCTAATACACCACCAGTAGGATCTTGCATGACCGCCATCCTGCCGACCCCTGGCACTTCAAAGATCGGGCTTAATACTTTACCGTTGTTGCTCTCGGCAGAAGCCAGCGTTTCATCTACATTCGAGACATTTATCCAAACCAACCACATCGCAGGCGCATCATCTGATTGTGATGCCATTACTCCTCCACGCGGTTGATCACCGTTTTTGAGTATGTAGTACGGTCCGTTGGGCATTTGCATTTCCGAGATGTCAAAGCCAAAGGTCTTTTTCAGCCAGGCGATGTCTGTATCAATGTCTTTGCTGTGCAGTTCCACCCAGTGAACCAAGCCGGGTGCGGTTTCGTGATGATGTGAATCGGTAGGGTCAGCCTCGTGGAATAACACCATACTTGCGCCGCTCGGTGTACTGATTACGCTGAATCTGCCGGGTGGTATGTCCATCGGAGGCATGATTTCGTGGCCGCCGTTTTTAACCGCAGAGGCGGTACTTGCGTCAACATTATCTACGCGTAGAAAACTACTCCAATGGCTGGGCACACCGTCCATCTCTGGAGGGGACAGATGCGCGAATATCTTATCTGCGCCTACTCTAAAGAAAGTGGCTTCGGAATCACCCATCGGTGTCGTTTGGACTTCCCAGCCGATTACTTTGGAATAGAAAGCTTTAGAGACTTCAACATTGGTTGAAGTACATCCGTGCCAGCAAAATCGGTTTGTTTCAAATGCCATGGTGGTATTGCTCCCTGGTAGGTGGTTATCGTTATTTCGTGATCAAGCAAACGGGCTTGATTACTTAGAAGACGAATGTGCTTTGGCGTAATCTACACGCCGCGGAATTTTTTTTCGGTCGGCACCTTTTTATCACACTGTTGGCTGTATTATGTACTGTCAACTTGCTGTCAAAGCGCAATGGCGGGGAAATCAATGTCGTCTCAATTACTCGCGCTTGCTGCAATGGTGGGCGCGCTATTTATGGGGGTTATCAGCCCGGGACCCAGTTTCGTCATGGTGGCGCGGACGTCAATGTCTTCTAATCGCGCTCACGGCATTGCCGCGTCCGTGGGCATGGGATTCGGTGGGGTGTTTTATGCGCTTGCTGCATTGTTGGGCTTGCAACTGGTTTTTAATGCGGTGCCGGCGCTTTATTTAATGTTGAAGTTTGTCGGTGGTGCTTATTTAATCTGGTTGGGCGTCAGGATTTGGCGATCCGGTGATCAACCGTTGTCGATTGATGTGGCGGGGCATGACAAGCCGAATCGTTTACGAAAATCCCTGTTACTGGGTTTAAGTACGCAGTTGAGTAATCCGAAAACTTCTATTGTCTACGCCAGTGTGTTCGCCGCGTTTTTACCTGTTGAGTACGGGGTGTCGTTTGCTGTGGCAGTTGTAGTCTCTGTTTTTGTTATGGAAACCAGTTGGTATGCGCTGGTGTCTGTGGTCTTGTCCCTGCCTGAGCCTCGCGCTGTTTACCTGAAGTTTAAAAAGGTTCTTGATCGGGTGGCGGGGGGTGTAATGATGGCATTGGGCTTGAAGTTGATCCTGGATGCTACCAAATAGAGTTAAAATTAACGAAAGGAAAATCGCCCAAATGTTGAAGCTTAAACCTACCTGTGAAAACTGCGATAAAGGCCTGCCGCCAAATTCCCCGGAGGCAAGAATCTGTTCCTTCGAATGTACTTTCTGTGTCACGTGTGTAGATGAAGTGCTGCAAAATGTTTGTCCAAACTGCGGCGGTGGGTTTGAACCGCGCCCGATTCGGCCTGTGACGCAGTGGCGGAGTAATGTTTCTGTCGAATTTCAACCTGGCTCGACTGAAATAGTCCATAAACCGGTGGATATCGTTGAGCATGCTGAATTCGCTTCAAAAATTGCCGGCATTGACCCGACAGAGCGTTAATCGAATACTTGCAATACCACCATGGCGCTATTTTTTATACAATACTTGGATATGGGCCGCATTTAACTAGGCCACGTCTTCTGCCGCCTATAAGCCCCCACGTAGAGTTCACACATGAAGTCGGGTTCAGCCAAAACTGATGCAGCCAAAACTGATGCAGCCAAACGGATCGAATCCTTGCGTGAGGCGATAAATCGCCACAACCATTTGTACCATACTCAAGATACACCTGAGATTCCGGATGCGGAATACGACAAGCTTTTTAATGAACTCATTTCACTTGAAGAAAAGCACCCGGAGTTACAAACTGCTGATAGTCCATCCCTTCGAGTCGGTGGCCAGCCGCTGGATAAATTTAACAAGATCACGCATCGGCAGGCGATGCTGTCACTTGGCAATGCGTTTGAAGAGAAAGACTTATTAGATTTTGATAAACGCATAAAAGATCGGCTTAAGAATGGCGCTGACAACGTAAGTTATGTTGCTGAACCCAAGTTGGATGGTTTGGCGGTGAGCTTGACGTATCAGGATGGCCTGTTTGTTCAGGGCGCAACCCGTGGTAACGGTCGGGTGGGTGAAGACATTACGCCAAACTTGTGCACCATAAAATCATTGCCGCTAAAACTTGAGAATGCCCCGGATGGCTTGATTGAAGTTCGTGGTGAGGTGTTCATCGACAAGCCTTCCTTTGAAGCCATGAATCGCGAGCAGGCAGCGCGAGATGACAAGGTGTTTGTTAATCCGCGTAATGCCGCCGCGGGTAGTTTGCGTTTACTTGATTCAAGCATTACTGCAAGCCGGCCGTTGCGAATCTATATCTATTCTACCGGGCCCGTTGAGGTAGATGATCAGCTGCCTGAAACTCACTGGGATATGCTGCAGTGGTTAAAATCTATGGGATTGCCGGTTAACCCGGAGAGTCAGCGGCAGAAAGATATTGAGGCATGCCAGCGGTACTATGAAGATCTCCTGGAGCGTCGCGATACGCTTGATTATGAAATAGATGGCATTGTGTTTAAGGTCGATAGCCTTGAGCTTCAAGATGAACTTGGCTATGTGTCGCGTGCACCGCGTTGGGCCATTGCCCATAAGTTTCCGGCGGAAGAAGCGACCACTGAGTTGCTCTCAGTTGATTTTCAGATTGGCAGAACCGGGGCGCTCACCCCGGTGGCAAGGCTTGAGCCCGTGTTTGTGGGGGGGGCGATGGTGAGTAATGCCACGCTGCA
>CALISD010000145.1 GCA_938041955.1 uncultured Granulosicoccaceae bacterium
ACAAGTCGCGCACCCTTTCGCTCTTTCAGGTCACTAAGCGCGAGAGCGCATCTACTCTCTAACCTGCCAACCTTGATCGTGCAGCCCTCCTGCTGGCAGACGAAAGTGAGGCCTACAGATACCACGGTGCGTGACAATCGCTCATGCGTCGGGTTCCTCTGAGACACGGGTGACCGCAGTCCGGTACAACACCAGCCAGCATTTTGGTTGGTTAAAGTGCTGCGAGCATTAAAGTGACCGTCTTGATCGGCTAGTGGGCTGTGCGGGAAGTTCGGTAACAAACTTTTCACAGCCATAGTCATCAGAGCAAGGCGGAAAAATGCAGGCATAGCAGGGCCTACGTCGAATTTTTCCAACGTAGCTATGGCGGCTGTGGCTTCGATCCGTGTTACCGAACTTTCCAAACAGCCACTAGCACATAAGCGGGCACATGCCAGTGCCTGCTACTCTGACCCCATCCATTGCCGCCACTTACAGCCGGGTAAAATTTGCAGCCTTTGAATGCTCCATCTGCAAACATCACGGTCGCCACCGAGCGTGATATAAGCAGTGCTGGTTAATGCTAACGCTCAACCTCAAACCAACCTGCCTGGCGATGCAACTTCACCACTTTGGCACCGCCAACATAATGGTAGCGAGCCGGATAGCACGTCATTACCACTATCTGTGCAGTTTGCGCGGCGCTATTGAGAATCGCCCCCATGGTTTCAAGACGTCTGGCATCAGTATGACCGAGCGTATCATCGAGAATTAGGGGCATTGCTTCAGTCTTAGACACCAGCTGCGCAGCCGCCAGCCGCAAGAGAATGCCGAGTTGTTCGCGCGCGCCGCCACTTAAATCATCAAATGGTACGGTGGTGCCATTCAAAGTACGAGAAACAATATTGAGCGACTCACTCAGCTCCACTGAAAAGCTATCACCAAATACCACCTTGCCCATATTGGCAACTCTCTCAGCCAAAGGCCGGGCATAGCTCAGTTGTGCTTGCCTTTGATGATGAAGGAGGGTTTTCCACAGCGTGGACGCAGCGCGAGCCCGGCGATCCAGTTGCCGAAGCCTGGCCGAATTATCATCATGCTCTGCGAGTACTGACTGATGTTTTTCATGCAGCCCTTCAGCTTGCAATTGATCAAGCCGTGCTTTGTTCGCCGCTTGTCGTAACTCCAGATCATGAAATTCTGTTTGTGCTCGCTGCAGGGACTGTTTTGCATTGGTAAGTAGCAGATCAACCTGGCCAGACTGTGATTTTGTTAATGCGAGCCTGACAGTCTCCAGCGCTTTGCGCGCGATATTTAATTCATCAACCGCTTTTTGGTGAACTGTGTGAAGCGATTCCAGTGGTGTATCCAATTCCAGCACGGCGAGCTTTTCTTTTAGCTTATTTACCTCTGCCAAACGGGTGATGTGGCCTTGCTTGCAGAGCGCATACTTTGTCTCTGCGGCAGCGCATTGTTGTTGCCTCTGATCACGCATGTCACGAGCTGCCGCAAGAGATCGTTCCTGCTCTTCAAGCAGCCGACGACAGGTTTGCTGCCCTTCTTCGAGTGCAGACACATCAGCAAAGGACAGCTCACCAGAACTCTGTGCAGCCTGAAATTCAATTTCAGCTATGGTCTTTTTATTCGCCTCAATGGTATTTTTTAACGCTTCAAGGCTCTGTTGCTTTTCCTGCTTTTTGTGCGCTCGCTGCAACTCCCGCAAGCGACCGGTCAGTTCGCTGCGCTTACGATGCGCAGCAATCGCATCGCCTACACTCGCGAGCCCGCACTGAGCCAGAATTTCATTCAACGATTCTACCGTTCGCTGATGATCGAGTGTCAGCTCAACACTGTCAGCAGCAGGTGTGATTTCTACACGCAAAGTATCATCGACTTTAAGCGTTGAAGCAGTGGAGGAATCTGTAATCAGCTCTTCGCCTGCTTGGTATTGTTTTAAAGACTCACCAATGACGACGCTTGCCTCTTTAATAAACTGCAGCCGTATTCTGGCACTATGCCCACCGATCTGCATTTGCTGCTCGCGCCGCAGCTGCTCCAGTTTTTCTATACGATTTACCGCTACATCATCAACACGACAATTCGCCAGTGCTTTCTCTACCTCTGTCACTTCAAGGTACGCTGCATGTTGCATCTGATACCGCTGCTCCAGGCTTTTCACCTGTAACATACGATCACGCAACTGAATAGAAGACTCCACAGCATGTAATTGCCGCTGCGTAGTTTGCCTGTTGACTAACAATCGCTCGCGCTCTTGCGTGCTTTCATCAAAAGCCAGCTTTGCTTTATTGAACACCTGCTCTAATTCTATGCTCTCCTTTTCGTTAGAAGCTATAGATTGCTCAAGTATTTTTATTTCAGCGGATATCCCTTCACGTTCCTTTATCTGCCTGAGCAGCTCTTTCCCGGCATACTCACAGGTTTGAGCTTGTGATTCACACGCGCTCAGACGCTGACGTATCGCGACAATTTCTACCAGCTGTTTTTCATACTCAAGTACATTGAGCGTCATTGAAGGCATGCTTTCTTTTAACGCTTTTAACTGGGTCGTAACACGCGCGCTCTCATCAACATAACCATCAAGTTCGGCCAGCGACTCTGCAAGCAGACTACTCGACTGTTGCAAAGTTTTTTCCCGCTCACGCAAGGCCGCTAACTCACCGGTCTCCTTGCCTGCCCTTTCTGTGTAGTACTTCAGGTACTCAGCCTTGGCTTTTTGAAGTAAAGCAGATTCTCCTTCACCGGCTCCACTGCCGCCAGCTGCATTATCGAGCGCCTGAGCCAGGCTGTCACTATTCTTAAAATTAACCTGGGAAAACTCCCCACCTTGTTCCAGTTGAATTGCCTGCCATAAACTGAAGTCAATTGTCTCATCCAGTATTTGTAAAACACGATCATGGGCTTCAGCACCCATCAGCTGTACCGCCGCTGGCTTATGGATAAACAATGTTGTGGAAGTTTTCTTATTGAAAGTCTTGCTATAAGTCAGGTGATATTCACCCGTCGTGAGCTCGACTTCAACTGAGCTACCTGCATCAACGCCTTTCGGAGTGACACGTTTCAACTCTTGCTTCTTGGTCGAATCCCGCTCTCTGAAGAGAAGATTTAACGCTTCAATAAAAGAAGATTTACCGGCTTCGTTATCACCTTCCACTATGGTGATACCGGCATCAAGCAGTATCTCTGCCTGCTCAACACCGCGCCAGTTATTGAGTCTTATACGCAACAAATGCATTAAGACTTACCACGCTCAGCAAGCCGGTACATCAACGCCAGCGCATCTCTCGCTTGCTCCGCCGCTTCATTTGATTGCTTTGCACTTTCCGCCAGCTCTTCCCAACAGCTGCGTGCATATCCGCTGAGTGCCAGTTCTTCATACTCGAGTTGATCGGGAACTACCGCCAGATCACTACGCAGTTCATCCATACGTAAGCTTGCAAAAAGATCTCTTGAAGTCTCTATAAGACGCTCAAGCTCTGCATTGGTAGACAATGACAAGGCACCGGTCAATGCCAAAGCAACCGAAGTGCGCTCTTTGTTATCAATACTGCTTAATCGGCTTGATAAACGCGTTAGATCGTCGGGCGTATCTATGTTTTCTTGTACGCGTAGAAAATTCCAATTGCCGCTATTGATAACTTCAACACGCGGCCTTGGGTCAATGCCAACACTTGCATCTACCAACAGCACCTTGTTCGGATCGATTTCAGTAAAATCTGTTGCGAGCGGCGTACCGCTGTACCAGATCCTGCCGCTTGGGTCAGAGTCAGTCACTGAATGTCGATCACCCAGTGCTACATAGTGGAGTTTTTTATCAGCTAAGGCACGTGTTATGGCGGTTTTTGAAATACAAGCCGGATGACTGGTGTCTGGCATCAGAGAGTCAAGCTGACCATGAACAAGCACTATACGGGTAACGCCATTTGTCACAGGCTCCAGTGAATCAAGCAATTGACCACATAGATCTGTTGTTGGCTGCTTGTTAAACCATGGCGCACCAACAACTTCGATGCCCGGTAGTTTGGCCGAGCGATGGATGGCGTGATCCCGAATTACGGTGATATGGTCGGGCAGCCCCTTAAAGACATC
Source organism: uncultured Granulosicoccaceae bacterium (assembly GCA_938041955.1). GTDB lineage: Bacteria > Pseudomonadota > Gammaproteobacteria > Granulosicoccales > Granulosicoccaceae. Next base: position 4,087 of record CALISD010000145.1, read on the forward strand.
AGTGTCATACACACTGGCGGCATTCAACGGATCATGATTGCCCGGCAGGATAAACACCGGGTACGGAAAGCGACTGAGCTTCTCGGCTGCACGCACCACGGTTTGCGGCGCCACCTGGTTCGAATCAAACACATCCCCGCACACCACCACAAACTCGGCCTGATGCTGCTCGCAAAGCACGGCAAGGTTTGCGATGAGATCAATGCGGTCCTGGGTAAAGCGCGCTTGCGCCTCGCCTTTCAGGAAATACCGCGTCATTCCCAAATGCCAGTCTGATGTGTGGATAAATCTCAGTGGAGTGCCCTTTGTTTCGACGCACTAATTATCTCGTATCAGGGCGGATATTGCACCAGAGATCACTGCATGGGATGTAATGGAGGGTTTACGATTGCATTACAACGCCTGTGTTCTGTGGTGTGTACGCGCGTTAGTTTGCGCAACATCTCCGGCCACTCGCTGTCACGATCGTTGCACATACAAGACTTGCCACTCGCTCACGCGTCGGGTTTCCAAATGCAAGACACCCCCAAGCGTCATCGCAGTCCGCAGGAAACCCGACGCGTAAGCGAGTGGGAAGCAACACTCGTCCTGACCTAGCTTAACGGCACCTAATGGCACGACGGGTAATTCATTTGGCGAGGATGCGCTGGACTTGATCCACCTCCTGGCCTCTGGTTTCAGTGCACACTCGTGACATAACAACTAACAACTGCGAGACGTGCTGGGCTTGCCACTGGCTCACGCGTCGGGTTTCCTGTGGATCGGGAACCACAATGGGGCAAAAAAAAGCCCGACCAGCATATCGCCAATCGGGCTTTTAAAAATATCAGCTAGTTTTAACAACCAGCCGTGAGCTCTTTAAGTTTGAGATGCCTGATAGATAGCATCAATACCACCGTCAAGATGATTGTTGAACTCTTCATCTGACATTTGCGCAGATAAGCCTTCAACCAATGCGCGTGAAAAACTTGCCACCATGCGAGGGTTTTCAGCAAGTCGACGATTCGCCTCATCCCGCGGGTAACCACCAGAAAGCGCAACCACTTTGATCATGTTAGCGTGCTCCACACAATCTCTGTAGTGCCCCGGCGTTTCAGGCAAAGTCAGCTTAAACATGATCTGCTCATCAGCGGACAATGCATCAAGCGCTGCCATCAGGTGAGTTTTTAACATATCTTCTGCTTTCTGCTTATCAGGGCAGTGAATATCGACTTCAGGCTCAAGAATTGGCACCAACCCTTTGGCAAGGATCTGCTTACCAACAGCAAACTGTTGTTCAACAATTGCCTTGATACCTTCGTCATTTGCCTGCTTTACTACAGAGCGCATTTTGGTACCGAAAACACCTTTGGCTTTAGCACGATCTAAAAGGTCATCAAGCTCTGGCATTGCTTTCATTAACTGCACGCCATTGACTTCATCTTCAAGGCCTTTATCGACCTTAAGAAAAGGCACAACGTTCTTCTCTGACCACAAGTATTCCGCAGACCCCTTACCGCCAATCTCTTTGTCCATAGTGCCTTCAAAAAGAATTGCGCCGATAATACGCTCACCATTGAATGCATCAGCAGTGACAATGCGGGTTCGCATCTTATGGACTTCATTGAACATTTCGTCGTCGTTCGTCCAATTATCTTCTGTCACGCCGTACAGACCTAAAGCCTTCGGGGTACTACCACCGCTTTGATCTAGCGCTGCGATAAATCCGAATTCGTCCCGGACCTTTGCCATCATCTGGTTAAAATCGCTCATAGGTGCTCCATAACACTGAAAGGTAATCGCAGTCTAAACGCACCTGGGTGCCAGCAACCGCAAATAAAGTTAACTTCTTATAAATCAAAATAGGGGCCAATCGGCCCGCACTGTCTTGTTGCAGTTATCAATTTCGCTAAATCTATCCGTTTTATTCAGCCTGGCTTTCGATGCACCAAGCGCCAAAGCCGTTCTGGCATTCCACGCTGGACTACTGTTCTTCTGTCCAGTCTCCCACACGTACAATCTTCATCGAATTCGTCCCGCTGGCCACACCAAACATGTCACCCTTGGTAATGATGACCAAATCACCGTCTTCGACTCTGCCGCGTTCTACCAGCTTCTCTACCACAGTGCGGTTCGCTTCATAAGATGAGGTAAGCTGTCTGTTGATTTTTATCGGGTACACACCGCGGTAAAGCGTCACCCGAGCCAGTGTAGCTTCATTGACAGTGACTGCGAAAATTGGAATACCGGAACTTATTCTCGACATCCACAACGCCGTTGAACCGGTCTCTGTTAGCGCCCCGATCGCCTCAACCTTTAGGTGATTGGCTGCATACATCGCCGACATGGCTATTGATTCATCAATACGATCAAACTTCAGGTGCAGCCGGTGCTTGGATTCCATCGCCTGCCGTTGCTGCTCTGCGTGCTCGCATATACGACTCATAGAGGCGACTGCTTTAGCCGGGTGAGCACCCACAGCAGTTTCGGCAGATAACATTACCGCATCAGTGCCATCAAGCACGGCATTGGCTACATCAAATACTTCGGCCCGGGTGGGTATCGGGCTCGACACCATTGATTCCATCATTTGTGTGGCGGTGATCACCACTTTATTTGCTGTGCGTGCTTTGTTGATTAGATCTTTTTGTACTGCGGGTAAATTAGGATCACCAATCTCAACACCCAAATCACCACGCGCGACCATAATGACATCAGTCGCTTCGAGTATTTCGTCGATAGCATCAACGGCTTCAGCACGCTCTATTTTGGCAACGATATCGGCTTGACTACCAGCTTCATTCAACAGCTTTCGAGCGTGATTGATATCGGCCGCGCTACGCGGAAAGGAAACACCGAGGTAATCGATTTTTAACTCTACGGCAAGCTTGAGATCTTCAATGTCTTTTTCAGTGATGGCTGATGCAGACAAACCACCGCCGCGAAGGTTGATTCCCTTACGGTTAGACAACTTGCCACCGACCACCACTTCCGTGTGAATTTTGGTGCCGTCAATTTCAGTGGCCTTCAAGATGATACGGCCATCATCCAGTACCAATACGCTGCCAACGTTTATGTCTTTTGGCAAGTCATTGTAGGTACAGCCAATTGCCTGCTGTGTGCCGGCCTTGTCGTCCATACCTACATCAACAGTAAACGTCTTTCCCTCCTCGAGCTCAATTGAGCCATTGGTAAAGTCCGATATTCGAATTTTCGGCCCTTGCAAATCGCCAAGAATGCCAATGACCTGGCCCTCTTCTACTGCGATTTTTCGCACTGCATCGACACGTTTTTTGTGATCATCAGCGGAGCCGTGGGAGAAGTTGATTCGGACCACGTTAACACCGGATTTAATTACCTCACGGAGCGTGTCCTCGTTATCGGTGGCCGGGCCTAGTGTTGCTACAATTTTGGTTCTGCGCATCGTATCCCTGATTGGGTTATCGAGAGTTGGCGGACTGTTTGAGTGGTTACAGAAAAACAGCTGAGCCAGCTAGTATAAAGCACTCAGGCCGAACACAAAATGCTCTACAGTCGGTTAGTTATCACTTCGCCTTTTTAGCACATCCACCGCCGGCAGCACTTTACCTTCCAGAAACTCCAAAAAGGCGCCGCCACCTGTGGAGATGTAGCTGATGTTATCAGTTAGTCCGAATTGATCAACGGCTGCCAGGGTATCGCCCCCTCCGGCAATCGAAAACGCATCGGAATCTGCGATCGCCTGACCGACCACTCGGGTTCCGTCAGCAAACTGGGGGAATTCAAATACACCTACCGGACCGTTCCAAACGATAGTGCCGGCATTTTTGAGAATCTCTGCATACTCTTTGGCGGTCTGCGGGCCGACGTCAAAAACCATTGCCGTCTCACCGACCTCATTGACGGAGCACTGTGTCGCCGGAGTATCCTCTGAAAACTCTGCGCCGCAAACCACATCAACTGGAATCGGGATGTTGCCGCCCTTCTCTTTAGCAGCGGCAATAAGCCTGCGAGCCTCAGGAACCAGGTCTTCCTCATATAGCGACTTGCCAACACCATGACCTTCAGCAGCGATGAATGTATTGGCTATACCACCACCTACAATCAGCTGATCTACAATGCCCGACAATGACTCCAGCACGGTTAACTTTGTAGAGACTTTTGAACCACCCACTACCGCGACCATGGGTCGCTTCGGGTTATCCAGCGCTTTACCAAGTGCTGTGAGCTCACCGTCAAGCAACGGCCCGGCACAGGCAACAGCGGCATGTTCAGCAACCCCGTGAGTAGAGGCTTGCGCACGGTGCGCGGTACCAAACGCATCCATCACAAATACATCGCATAGTGCTGCATATTTTTTTGCCAGCACTTCCTCATCAGTTTTTTCACCAACATTAAAACGTACGTTTTCAAGCAGTGCCACAGTACCCGGTGCTATCACCGGCGCGTCTTCAAGATAGTCTTTTACGAGTGCTACCGGCTGGCCCAGCAGCTTAGACATGTGATCCGCTACCGGTTGCAATGAGAATTGCGCATCCGGCTGACCTTCTGTCGGGCGACCAAGGTGGGACATCACCATGACTGCTGCGCCGTTTTCCAGCGCAAGCCTGATAGTCGGCAATGACGCGACAATTCTTAGATCAGAGGTAACAGCGCCATCTTTCACAGGCACGTTAAGATCAGAGCGTATCAGCACGCGTTGCCCGCTGACATCCAGAGAAGTGAGGGTTTTCATATCAACTCGAATTTTGTGGCCTCAATGCAGAGAAACTGTTGAGACAAAACGGGCCGGCGACGCGCCGACCCTGTTAAGTGCTTACCGTAAACAAAGCCGTAGCCCGGCCGGTAGCTTTTACTTACTTGGCATTCATTAGTGCAACAGTGGTATCGAGCATTCGATTGGAAAAACCCCACTCGTTGTCGTACCAGGAGCAACACTTAACCAATGTGCCGCCACTGACGCGAGTCATGCCGGAATCAAAGTTTGAAGTCGTGCTGGTATGGTTGAAATCGACAGACACCAATGGCTCATCGGTGTAGGCGAGAATTTTACCGTCAGCCGCCGCTTTCATTATGTCATTCACTTCTTCCACAGAAGTGTCACGCGCCGCAATGAACGAGAGATCAACCAGTGAAACGTTAATCGTTGGAACACGAACAGAAAAACCATCCAACTTGCCGTTGAGTTCAGGCAAAACCAAACCAACCGCTTTTGCCGCACCGGTACTGGTAGGAATCATAGACATGGTTGCTGAACGCGCACGGCGTAGATCTGAATGGTATACGTCAGTCAGCACCTGGTCATTGGTGTAAGCGTGAATAGTAGTCATCAAACCGCTGATCAAACCAATCTTTTCATGCAATGGCTTAACCATTGGAGCAAGACAATTAGTGGTACAGCTAGCGTTGGAAATAACGGTATCAGAAGATTTTAATACCCCTTCGTTCACGCCGTAGACAATAGTCGCGTCAACATCTGCGCCACCGGGGGCTGAAATAATTACCTTCTTGGCACCACCTTGAATGTGCGCACTCGCTTTCTCTTTAGATGCGAAGAAGCCGGTACATTCAAGAACCACATCTACCCCTAGCTCACCCCAAGGCAGCTTGGAAGGATCACGCTCGGCAAATACCTTGATGCGATCACCGTTGACGATCATATCAGTGCCGTCTACTGCGACTTCCCCGGGAAATCGACCGTGAGCAGTATCGTACTTGGTTAAATGAGCATTGGTTTCTGCGTTACCAAGGTCATTGATCGCAACTACATCAAACTCCTCATTACGACCGGCCTCAAAAAGGGCTCGTAGAATGTTACGTCCGATGCGGCCGTAACCGTTTATCGCTATCTTGATCGCCATTTGACTCTGCTCCGAAGTTTATTAAATCGAAATTACTTGCTTAACTTTTTCAATGACATTCGCAACGGTAAATCCAAAGTGTTCGAACACCTGATCGGCCGGACCCGATTCTCCAAATGTATCCAAGCACACCATGGCGCTGCGACTGCCTGCATATTTGTACCAACCGCCAGACACTCCTGCTTCAATGACAACTCTCGCAGGAATAGATTCCGGCAATACCGAGTCGCGATAGCTTTGAGATTGACGATCAAACACGTCGGTTGAAGGCATTGAGACAACACGTGCGCTAATACCTTCGTCGGCCAATTTCGCGCAAGCTTCAACCGCTAACCCCACTTCTGAACCGGTGGCTATCAGAATCGCTTGAGGGTTATCACTATCGACCAACACATAGCCGCCTTTCTCAACATTTGCCAACTGTTCGGCATTACGCGACTGAGGGGTTAAACCTTGACGACTAAACAGCAAACTGCTCGGTCCGTCGGTACGCTCAATGGCGGCCTTCCAGCTTACCGCAGATTCAACCGCATCACAGGCGCGCCAGACATCCATATTTGGCATCAGTCTTAACGTTGCCGCTTGCTCAACCGGTTGGTGTGTTGGACCATCTTCGCCCAAACCGATGGAGTCATGGGTAAACACATACATTGCAGGGATTTTCATTAACGCCGCCATGCGCAGTGCGTTGCGTGCATATTCTGAAAACATCAAAAAGGTCGCGCCGTAGGCTTTGAAACCGCCATGCAAAACGAGACCGTTAAGAATCGCTGCCATACCGAACTCACGCACACCAAAGTAAATATAGTTACCGTCTGCAGTTTCTTCTATGCCTTTGCTGCCGGACCAAATGGTTAAGTTAGAACCGGCGAGGTCTGCAGAACCACCAATCAATTCAGGGAGTAACGGGCCGAATCCGTTTAACGCGTTCTGGGATGCTTTTCGTGACGCGATTTTCTCGGCGGCTTTATCAACACTTGCGATGTATTCAGCGGCTTTTTCATTCCAGTCAGAAGGAAGCTCCCCTGCAATTCTTCGCTCAAACTCGGCAGCTTCATCTGCGTGCTTTAAGCGGTATTGGTTTAATTTTTCCGCCCATGCAGCTTCTGCCGCCGCACCCGTTTGTTTAGCATCCCAACCATTGTAAACATCTGCTGGCACCTCAAACGGCGCATGTGCCCAGCCAAGCTTTTCACGTGCGAGTGCAATTTCATCTGCCCCTAGCGGAGAGCCGTGGCTCGACTCTTTGCCTTCCTTATTAGGTGAACCAAAACCGATCAATGTTTGACAACAGATCAGTGTCGGCTTACCGGTTTGAGCCTGTGCTTCGTGGATGGCTTTCTCGATCGCAGCGTGATCGTGGCCATCCACCTTTGGTATCACATGCCAGCCATAGCTTTCAAAACGCGCCGGTGTGTCATCGCTAAACCAGCCTTCGACTTCACCATCAATTGAAATTCCGTTGTCATCGTAAAAAGCGATCAGCTTGCCAAGCTTTAAAGTGCCGGCGAGTGAACACACTTCGTGCGAGATGCCTTCCATCAAACAACCATCACCAAGAAACGTGTAAGTGTGGTGGTCAATTAAGTTCAAGCCGGGCTTATTGTATTGTGCTGCCAATGTCCGTTCGGCGATTGCCATCCCGACAGCATTACCAAGCCCTTGCCCCAATGGCCCTGTGGTCGTTTCTACACCGGGTGCATAACCGTACTCGGGGTGACCGGGTGTCTTCGAATGCAGTTGCCGAAAATTTTTGAGCTCACTCATTGGAAGATCGTAACCAGACAAGTGCAGCAACGAATACAACAGCATTGAACCGTGGCCGTTTGATAGCACGAAGCGATCGCGATCTATCCAGTCAGGGTTTGTCGGATTATGTTTCAGAAACCCGTTCCATAGGCTTTCTGCGATATCGGCCATGCCCATCGGGGCACCGGGGTGACCGGAATTGGCCTGTTGAACAGCATCCATACTCAGTGCGCGAATGGCATTTGCCAGCGTTCGGTGGTCAGTCATGATTCAATTCATATCCAGGAATTTAAGCGGTCTCACCCCTACTGTTGCCAGCAGCGGTGTGGAAGCGAAACAGCCACAGGAAACAACAGTTAGTGTTCCGTAGGACCTGATTTCGCGATAAAGAGCACGAACAACCCCCAAATATAACATTTACGACGGCATGCGGAAACCGTGCAATTCCCAGCGAATCCTTTCTGACAGGGAGACAACATCCCGCAAACCTCTGAAAATGAATAGTTTTATTGAAAAGTGTGACATGTGCCCTATGTTCTATTTCACATCAACAATCACACTGCAAACGCTAGACAATAATCAGTGATTTCGCTAAACTGGTGGTTTGCTCTTAATAAGGTGAATTCGTGAACGCTAAAACGGTACGAAAGACCCCCATGGACCAGCATCAACAGACGCGGATCCGTGAACTAATCGTAAAAGGCAAAGAGCAAGGCTACCTTACCTACGCTGAAGTCAATGATCACCTGCCGGATGGTATGGTCGATACAGATCAGGTAGAGGAGATCATTGCCACCATCAATGACATGGGCATCACTGTCCATGAAAACGCTCCTGATGCTGACACGCTTATTCTTTCTGACAACAGCACCAACGTCAGCACAGATGAAGACGCCGCGGATGAAGCTGCCGCAGCCCTTGCCAGTGTCGATGGCGAATTTGGCCGCACCACAGACCCTGTTCGCATGTATATGCGTGAGATGGGTACCGTCGAACTACTCACGCGTGAAGGCGAAATTGAAATCGCCAAACGAATTGAGGAAGGCTTAGGCCAGGTTCAATCGGCGCTTTCCACCTTCCCCGGCACGATCCAGTCTATTCTGGACCGCTACACTAAAGTAGCTGCTGAAGAAGCACGAATGAATGACCTTCTGGTCGGCTTCATTGATCCCAATGCGCCTGATGACATCCCCACTCCTGCACAGCAACAGGCTGCGCGTGAAGAAAGAGAAGCTAATGCGGCCTCTGGAGAAGAAGAAGAGGTTGTAGATACCGGCCCTGATCCTGAAGAAGTTCGCGAGCGCATGGTAGCGCTTGAAGCGGCACACAGAAAAGCCATGACTGCGATTGGCAAGATCAAAGACGGCAACAGCAATGATCTCGTCAAGGCCACTGCAAAAACCACTGAAATGATCATGGAGATCAAGCTCTCTCCAAATTTCGTCGACGCACTTACCAAAGCATTGCGTGAGAAAGTCACACGTATTCGCACGCAGGAAAAGTCGATGCGCGATATCTGCATTCTGTACTGCGGCATGCCACGTAAAGAATTCATCTCCACCTTCCCGACCAATGAAACTGATCCTGCATGGATTGATCAGAAAATTGCCAGTGGCGAACCCTACGGCGTCAAGCTTACTGAGTATAAGGAAGAGTTTGATCGCTACCAGCGCAGGCTCATCGCAGTCGAAGAAGAGACTGGACTGACTATCAATCAGATTAAAGAGATCAGCCGTCGCATCTCAATAGGTGAAGCAAAAGCCCGACGTGCAAAGAAAGAAATGGTTGAAGCAAACCTTCGCCTGGTAATCTCGATCGCAAAGAAATACACCAATCGCGGCCTGCAGTTCCTGGATCTTATTCAGGAAGGCAACATCGGCTTGATGAAAGCCGTAGACAAATTTGAATACCGTCGTGGTTATAAGTTTTCAACCTACGCGACATGGTGGATTCGTCAGGCGATCACCAGATCTATCGCCGACCAGGCACGAACCATTCGTATTCCGGTCCACATGATCGAGACGATCAACAAGCTGAATCGAATTTCCCGCCAGATGCTGCAAAAGATGGGGCGTGAAGCCACACCTGAAGAGCTGGCCGAAAAGATGGAAATGCCGGAAGACAAAATTCGCAAGGTGTTAAAGATCGCTAAAGAGCCGATCTCAATGGAAACCCCGATTGGTGATGACGAAGATTCACACCTGGGTGATTTCATCGAAGATCAGAACATTTTGTCACCGGTTGACTCCGCCACATCCGGTGGACTCGGTGAAACCACTCATGAAGTGCTGGCCAGTCTGACACCACGCGAAGCGAAAGTTTTACGCATGCGTTTTGGTATCGACATGAATACCGATCACACGCTGGAAGAAGTTGGCAAACAGTTTGACGTGACTCGTGAGCGTATTCGTCAAATAGAAGCCAAAGCACTACGAAAACTACGCCATCCTACGCGTTCAGAGCAACTTCGTAGTTTCCTTGATAGCGATAGTTAACTACAATACCCACTCCGCCTGACCAGCACAGGCGGAGTATTTATCGAGTTACGGGCCTGTAGCTCAGTTGGTTAGAGCAGTGGACTCATAATCCATTGGTCGTAGGTTCAAATCCTACCGGGCCCACCATTATTCAAGACTTACACACTCTGCTGATTCCCCGCCGTACCTGCTTCGAACACCGGCTTCACAGTGCTGCAGACAGAAGATGGCAAAGAAATTGATCGCGTTCCCCTGACCGCCATCTTTCCTTACACTTGAATGATTAAAAACCGCACAATCGCAGTTCTAGGCATGCACCGCAGTGGCACCAGTGCCTTGACAGGGTCGCTGGAGCAAGCCGGCCTGTACATTGGCGAAACCAACCAACAGTCGGAAGATAACCTCAAGGGAAACCGCGAATCTCATGCAATCATGACCTTGCATGATGACCTGCTTGCACGCAATGGTGGTGCCTGGGATCAGCCCCCAGTCAGAAACTTAAGGTGGAATCCAGTGCATAGGGCGCTATTGGCATCGATCATTCAAAACTTCGAGACCGAGCCTGTCTGGGGCTTCAAAGACCCCCGCACTCTGTTCGCCAGCGATATCTGGCTCAAGACCATTCCAACGCTTGAGTTGGTAGGCATTTTTAGACATCCCTTTCTGGTTGCAGATTCACTGATTCGCCGCAACGATATGTCACCTGAAGAGGCGCTCGATCTCTGGTTTATCTACAACATCAAATTGGCATGGCTGGCACGAAACAAAGGGCCGTTTCCAATGTTGGAATTCAGTGTTGATCCGGATGACTTCAACGATCAACTACAGTCACTCATTAAATCCCTAAAACTGCCCTCGACGCACCTTGATTTCTTTGATGGAAGCTTGCGCCAACAGGCAATTCCCAAAATGCCATCTTGTGCAATAGCCAACCGAAGCCTGGCACTTTACGAATCATTAAAAGAACTCAGAACAGAATCAATCCGACAAGCGGCATAGCTACCACTGTCCTGCGCTTGTCAGGAAGCGACTGCCTTTGACAGCAGCTCAATTCCGCTCGCCTCTACCAACTCTCCACTCTGAACTAATTCAGCCGCACGACGCAGATCAGGCGCCATAAACCTATCGCCAGCAAGCTTTGGAATAGTTTGCCTGATTTTCTTCAGCACGTTCTGCAATGCGGCACTGGTTTTTAACGGCGCTCTGCATTCAACACCTTCACTGCCACACAACAATTCAACACCAACAATATTCGCCAAATTCTTGTTCATGCGGTGTAATCGCTGTGCAGCATGAGCCGCCATAGAGACATGATCTTCCTGATTCGCACTGGTTGGTGTTGAGTCGGTTGAGCACGGGTTGGCGAGATGTTTATTTTCACTCATCAACGCAGCAGTGGTAATTTCCGCCACCATAAATCCTGAACACAGGCCGGGGTCCGGAGTTAAAAATGGCGGAAGGTCAAATGACAAAACCGGATCTACCATCAGTGCCACTCGTCGTTGTGCAATCGCACCGACCTCTGCAATCGCCAGTGCGATTTGATCTGCCGCAAATGCCACGGGCTCTGCATGAAAGTTACCACCGGAAATAATAGCCCCGACTCCATCATCAGTTTCAACCACTAACGGATTATCGGTAACTGCGTTCGCTTCTATTTGCAATGTATTGGCAGCCTGTCTTAACAGCTCAACACAAGCACCTGCCACTTGAGGCTGACAGCGAATGCAGTAGGGATCCTGCACCCGGATATCATCTGCACGATGGCTTTCACGAATTTCCGAGCCTGCCATTAAACAACGCATTCCGTCTGCCACGTCAATCTGACCTTGATGGCCACGCAGCTCATGAATCTCTGCCCGAAGCGGCGCGGTTGAACCCATGATGGCATCAGTGCTCAATGCACTGGCCAGGACCGAGGACTTCATGCAATGCCAAACATCAAATAATGCGACCAAAGCGCTGGCGGTAGAAAACTGTGTGCCGTTTATTAGTGCCAAACCTTCTTTAGCGGTAAGCACCAAAGGGTTTAAACCTGCCGACGCCAGCGCCTGGCCACCGTTTAAATGCTCACCCCGGTAAAGCGCTTCACCCTCACCAATAAGCACCGCAGAAAAATGAGCCAGGGGCGCTAAATCACCAGATGCACCGACTGATCCCTGCACTGGTATTCTCGGAGTGATGCCATGCGATAGCAGCTGCTGAATCAGCGCTATCAATTCCCAACGTACGCCAGACGCACCACGACCGAGTGA
>CALISD010000146.1 GCA_938041955.1 uncultured Granulosicoccaceae bacterium
GATATCCAAATGCCTGTAGCGTGGTGGCGACCAGAGAGATCGCAGCCGCAAACTCAAACATACGCGTGGTGGCCCTCACTACGTTTGATACCTATGATCTGATTTTTGATGCTATTCGTGCAGGCGCTCAGGCCTATCGACTTAAAGATGCCAGTGAAGCTGAGCTGTTAGAAACGGCACGGGCAGTCTACCCGGGTGAATCACGAGTCTCGCCCACAATAGCGCATAAGGTTCTAAAGGCATTGCGTGCTACGCCAGCACCCAACCGCAAGACCGCAACGAAGCATTAATGCATGGTGCCTCTGCTACTGGGGCTGCAAGCATAAGTCCCTTCTAACCCCGGTCAACAAGGGGGAGCACGAGGCTAATTGTTGCTGACGTCAACAATACAATCATCTAAAAAACGACCTGAGGGTAACAGCCCTCCCCCGGCTAAGCGACTCAGGCGAAATCACGTTGGTATTCACACACAGGCGCATTCTTTCCAGAACTGATTAATGTATTTAAGCGCCTGAGGTTCAAACAAAGGCTCTTTTAGATTTACGCGGCGAGCTGTTGCTCCTGATAGCCACTGGCTAAATACCATTCAATGACACCCTGGGCTGTTGCAGGCCTGCAAACACCGTAGCCCTGAACATAGTCACAGCCGTATTGTTTTAGTAAATCTAATACTTCCTGATCCTCTACTCCTTCAGCGGTGACAACACATTCAAGGTTATGACCTAACTCTATCATTGACCGTAGCAGCACAGCATCGCGATCTTCATTACCGGTATCCATCACGAAGGTACGATCAATCTTGAGATTGCTTACAGGAAATCGCCGCAAATAAGTGAATGAAGACAAGCCGGTGCCGAAATCATCAATAGCGATCGGAATACCCAGCTGATGAAACGCTAACATTGTTTCCAGTGCTTTCGTAGGATCTTCCATTACCGCATTTTCTGTGAGTTCGAGCTCTAGCAGGCCTTGACCAAAAGCACCCTCCGTAACAAGTTTTTCTACTAGCTGTGTAAGATCTTCGCTGCACAAATTAACCGGAGACAAATTAATAGCAATAGGAATATGATAACCGGCTTCGGTCCATAGCCGCGATTGTTCCTCGGCGGTTTGCAGTACCCACCGGGTGAGTTTATCAATCAAACCGGATTTTTCAGCCCAGCCAACAAACTCTATCGGGGAAACAGGCCCGTACTCAGGGTGTGTCCAACGCACCAACGCTTCGACTCCAACCAAAGTGTCATTCTGTATATCAACCTTGGGTTGATATACCAATGACAGTTCATCCTCTTCAATCGCATTTCGCAAACCTGCAAGCAAAGTCAACTTGCGCACACTGTGTGAATCATTGTCTGCCTGATAATACGATATCCGGGAATTAAGTTTCTTCGCTTGCGACAATGCGATGTCCGCAAGCCGGACCAATTCCGGCCCCGATGTCGAGTCGAAAGGGAAAAACGACATTCCTATTCTGGTTTGCATATTCAAGGGAATGTCGCCCAACTGCTTCTGTGCCTCAATACTGTCTTGTATTTTATTGGCCACCCTACAGGCATTTGCACGGTCGTGGTCACACGGGCAAATCACACAAAATACATCACTACTCATTCTTATAATGTCGTAGTACTCAGATGAAATTTGTTTTAAGCGTCCGGCCACTTCGACCAATAGCTGGTCTCCCAATTCATACCCGAGCGTATCATTGACATAACGAAACCGGACCAGATCTATCAACACAACTGCAAAACCATCCTTCATGGGATCGGTCTGGTTTATACGATGGTTCAGTATTTCATCAAGTCCAATTCGGTTTCTAAGACCGGTCAACGAATCGTGAGTACTACGATGACGCAACTCGCGCGCGGCTTTGATGGTTTGCTGGCTATATTTCCTAAGGCCGTATGTTACACCCCATATCGCTAACCAAAGAACACTTAGACCAACGATGATTAATTTAGGCACAAATAAACCGGATATGGAGCCGGAATGCGTAGTAGATACAAAGACAATTGATACCCATGTATGGTCTGTCACAGGCAAGGTTGACTGCAACAGTTTGTGGCCATCATGCATTAGCATTTGTCGCGTTACCTGCGTCTCCGACAATTCCTTATCCCTTATGGAAGTGAGGAATTTTTGAAATAAAGCAGAGTCATTCCCGAGGCGCTCATAGGGACTGGATATTTTTTGGCCATTCTCATCGTGAAAAACGATCAGGCGCAGATCTTCTGCCAAATCTTCAAATAGCGCCTGATCACCTGTATCACCGGTAAAACCTGGCTGTTTAGCACTGTTGTGTAGATCCGTTGCCAATATTGCCGCAGCTTCCCCTCGCATAGAATCTTTAGACATAGCTAGATCATGTGATAGATGAAATAGCACGACAGAAAACAGAACCAATAAGACGGTCACAATCAAAACAGCAAGCATCACAATTTTGTTGCGGATCTTTCGGATTTCAGACATGTCTTTGCTCTCCGCCTCTGAGTTCAACTCACCAGACTTCACTGTGGATATGTCACATACAATATATGCCGGGCATACTCGGACAGCCGAAGACAGCAGATTTACAATACCGAATAAAACAACCAGTGCATTTAGAAGGGAAACGCCGATAAGCGACGGGGCAAACAGACCAAGGGCGATGCAGGATACCCCCAGTAATGTCCTGATTATTCGATCAAGAACCCCCATGTTTCGGAATTTTCTAACAATCGTTTCCAACCCAGGTGCCTCCGGTGCCAATACTATAAGAAATCCAATACCTGCCTATCCATCCAGCGGATCGGCTTTAGATCAAACCATCAGACAGAGCCAATTCGAATTGCGTGGCTAATTAGTCGAGGCAGTGGGTATTTCGTGCGGAAAATACAGCGAAGCTCGCAACACTCATCGTCACTTAAGTTGACGTATTCCACTGATTTATGGAATTTCCATTTTCCAAACTTCTGATTATATAAAACATTCAAACAAATACCGCTGACAGAAACACACTCAAATTGTGCTTTTCGCCTCCCCCCCTTAACGACTGAATCACCACAACATGTATATCTAGAATCTAAAATCTTCGAGAAATGTCTATGCCGGGAATAAACACCGTGATCGTACACCCGTTTCTCGACTCGGCACTCTAACTCATGACCCCAAAAGCGGGTGATCCAGGCCTATACCGAGCCGGATTCAGAGCCTCAGCTAACACGGGCCGCCAAGCTCCTGGATCAACTAATCAGAGGGCACCACGTGACTTTGTGGCAAATTTCGCCTATCTGCACTCGATGTAAAAAGCACCGGTTATTTTAAGGAATGTGATTATCTCGCCTGAGAAATGTCTCATCCGGCGCCGTGCAACCTGGTGACCATAGACAAGCATCTCCGAGTTGCGAAGGAATTACCAGATTGTGCCCACCGTTACCGATCAAAAAGCCTGCTCTCACTGGCACAAATTCAGCAACAACTATTCAGTTGTATCGACGTTCGAGCAGAACACCAAATTCACTTCAAAAAGTGTGACTGGATAGAGTATTTTTTCATGGAAGCGAGGAATTTTGTGCCAATGATTAAGCCAACCTGCCAATGCACCGGCACTTGTTCCGAACAACCCCAGGTGATGGCCTTACGTAAAACGCGCAGCACAAGAATAATTCAGAGTAAAGGAGTGGGTATTTAGGCTATTTCAAAGCCAAGAGTAAGTAGGAAATGAAAAAAATAGAATCATCGTTTTCGTACTTCGGAACTTGAGAACATTAAAAAGAAATTTACAAAACGTACCAATCAGAAAAAATTAATTGCAGAGATTCTAGAATCGCGAATTCTCTTCTCTACTGATTTTCTCTCTGCCGGTTACGATGACGGTCAGGACCGCGGCTTGACTGTGCCCGACGAAAAGGACTGGAGCACAACCCCCTCAGCTCCGGCCTACAACACCATTGCGCCCTCACCTGATAGCCTAAGCACTGACAGTTCCCTACTGAACCACACGGAGTCAGCCGGATATCCATCAGTTCAATTAAGGCCAATCTCATCCCCACACGATGCCATTTTAGAACCAGATCACAATACAACTGGCGTTAATGAAAGCACGCAGAACCAACATAAAGTGGAGACAGCTCAGCCTGAGGTTCTCACTGAAAGATCTGTCACTCACGGTACTGTCAGCGGCGACCAGGAAACCAATGACGAGGCATCAAACCAAAGCGCACAACCAATCGCAAACAGAGTTGAGCTGGTATTTATCGATGCAGCCGTAGACAATTCAGATCAACTACTCAATGACCTGAAGACTAATCGTACCGATAACATCGAATGGATCGTCGTAAATCTTGATGCCAATCGTGATGGCCTGGAGGAAATCACCGAAACACTTGATGGTGTTGTTGATATCGATGCCATACATATAATCAGTCACGGCGATGGCTATGGTGTTCAACTGGGCACCAGCAGACTGGATACCAACTCGTTAGACCACTATGTGACACACCTCACCGCCTGGGGGCAGTCGCTAACAGATGATGCTGATCTTCTGTTTTATGGTTGTGACCTTAGCAGCACAGAGACAGGTCGCAGTCTGGTTGATTCAATTGCAAAATCCACCAATAGTGATGTCGCTGCCAGTATCGACGCCACCGGTAGCGAAAAACTTGGGGCTGATTGGGTTCTCGAATACACCTTCGGTACAGTCGAAACCGATGTTGCGTTCTCATCTAAACTGCAGAACGAGTGGGCTGGAACACTCGCCACCGACAGCAGTATCATTTCATCAAGTACAGCCGGACTCAGTATCAATCACGACGGTGGTAATGATGTATACCTGATCGCCAACGATGGTGGAGCACTGCTGGGTGGTTTGACTTCGTTTACGTACGAGGTGCAATTTTCTATAGATACGAACGACTTCGTCAGCCTGGTGTCTTATGCGACCGCCGGTAACCCAAGTGAGATCAGCTTACTAATAGGCGGCAGCCCTGCAGCTCAACTCAATATCGCCGGTGGAGCCCAGATTTCCCTCAGTGGTATTGACTATCGCACGCTAACGGATGGTTCGGATCAGCAACTCACCATTACCTGGGACAACGTGAATGGTGATTGGGCAGTTTATAACAAAGGATTGGTCATCGATAGCGGTACCGGTTTGCAAGCCGCCGACACTATTGAAGCGGGTGGCACACTGTTATTCGGGCAAGATCAGGATTCTGTTGAAGGGGGCTTTGAAACCGACCAGGTATTTAAAGGCACATTTTACAACGCTAGATTTTTCTCTGACGTTCGTACACCTAATGAGGCCTGGGGTTCATACGAATCGAGCCTACCGTTTAATGAACAGGGGTTAATAGCGCAGTGGAACTTTAATGATCTCTCTGCCAACGGAATCATCACTGAGGCGGTCAGTGGCAACAACCTGAGCGTTGAACACTATGCCGGCGCTGGCTTTACAACAAGTACACCGGAGCTTGCGTTCACTGTTGATGAAAACGCACTCAACGGAACTGTCGTTGGTCAGATTTCCGGTACGGACGCCCAGCGTGACGCACTGGTTGCTACCCTGCTCGCTGCAGATATCAATCTTTACTACAGCTCTGAAACCGGAAAATTTTACCAGTATGTCGACACCGGTAAAATCTGGAGCACAGCATACGATGACGCGCAGACATCGACACTAAACGGTGTGAACGGCCAACTGATTCAAATTCAATCTGCCACTGAAAATCAGATCATCGTCGATATCCTAAACGATAAAGGCGCAACTCAGACTTACATCGGCGCTCAAGATGCACAAGCCGAAGGTGAATGGCGTTGGGGTGGAAGTGCGAACAGTGAACCGTTCTGGCGAGGTAACGGGGCCGGCTACAACGTAAAAGAGGCCTATACAAACTGGGATGGCACTAACCCGAATGACTCGGGCGGCGCGCAAGACTATGCAAAGCTGCTAGCGGCATCCGGCCTCTGGGATGATGTTAACGGCACATCAACACAAAAGTCTGTGATTGAGTATGACGCAGATGCAGTGCTTGATGTGTCGCAGGCACTAACGTACAGCATTCTGTCTCAAACGATGACCGGTGCATTTACGATTGATGCCAGTTCCGGGAAAATCACCGTCGCCGATGGCTCCCTGTTGAATTACGCAGACAATGCAACGCATGCGCTATCTGTGCGTACGGCAGACACAGACGGCAATACCCATGATGAAGTATTTACCGTTTCCCTTATTGATCTGCTCGAAAGCAACAACCCACCTACTGATCTTTCCAGCGGTATCGAGCTCAATACCGATGGCGGTAACGATGCGTATCTTTTGGCCAATGATGGCGGAGCGATTCTCGGTGGGCTGAGTCAGGTCACCTACGAGACGATGTTCTCAATCTCCACCGTCGGCTATGCTCCGCTCATATCCTATGCATCCGCCAGCGGTAATGATTTTCTATTTGAGTTAATCGGTGATGGACAAGCCAAGCTGCACGTCAATTACGCCCGTGTAGATCTGACGGGGTTTGATTATAACTCCCTGATGGATGGCCAACGACATTCCCTGGCGGCCACGTGGGATAATACTAACGGAGATTACTTTGTCTATGTTGATGGGGAAATGGTTGATTCCGGAACCGCTCTTGCCGCAGGGCAAACAATTGCCGGCACAGCAACAGATGGAATATTAATACTGGGGCAGGAGCAAGATCTGATCGGCGGTGGTTTCTCGTCGGTCCAAGTGCTGTCCGGCACACTCTACGACACTCGACTCTGGAACAAGGTCCGCAGCGAGGCTGAAATTTCCGCCGACTATCAACACAAAATCGACAGCAGCAATTTACCAAATGGTTTGGTGGCTAACTGGCAAATGGATGGCTTTAATGGCTCAAATGAAGTTGTAGATATAGTCTCTGCAAACAACCTGAGTATTGGTCACGCAACAGGCACCGGCTTTATCGCGAGCACGCCGGTTGAAGATTTACATATTAGCGAAAATGCAAACAACGGTAATAGCGTTGGGTTTGTTATCCCGACTGATCCAGACGGCACCAGTGACATAGCGATTGATGGGCTATTCACCGACTCTGCTACGGCAACAACTCAGTTCGGTGTAACTGGCACATTCGGCGGCTGGTCCGTGATGGAGGGTGCCGTTGACCACTTCGCGCTATCGAACTGGACATCACCTCAGGGTGGACGCGTAGTCAACCTTGATGGATCCGAACCCTCGATCATCGGACAATACCTGCCAACAGAGATCGGCAGTCAATATCAAGTCGTATTCGGGCTGACCGGCGACTTTGGTGGCGGCGAGGCAGTAAAAAACCTGCGTGTCAGCGCCAGTGGCACAAGCATGGAATTCGCGGCAACGCAAACCAGCAATTGGTCATGGGGGGCTACAAACGCGTTTGATGATCGCAGCATGACTTTTACAGCGACAGACACTGCAACATTCCTGCAGTTCCAATCTCTCGAAGGACCCACCAGTGTCTACGGGCCGTATATTGCTGACGTGCGCGTCATTCAAATTCCCGCTGCTGTCTCCACGATACTGAACAATGACCCAACGCTGTCCTATGACGCTGCGACCGGCAAGTTTTATAAAGTGGTTACCCCCGGCGTCGATTTCGCCACTGCTACCAGCAATGCTAACGCAGATCTGATTAATGGAGTCGGCGGTCAACTCGCCACCATTCGTTCTGAGTATGAACAACATCTGATCCGCGAATTAACCGGCTACACATCATCACACTTCTATTTAGGCGGTACCGATGCAACTACCGAGGGTGAGTGGAACTGGATAGACAATGGTGC
>CALISD010000147.1 GCA_938041955.1 uncultured Granulosicoccaceae bacterium
ACGAAATTCAAGTCCATACCCAGAGAATCATTGGCACGCTGGTACAGATAATAACGATATCAAGCGGTAGCCCTAGTCTCCAATAGTCACTGAACTTGTACCCACCCGGGCCCATGACCAATGTGTTTGACTGGTGCCCGATTGGCGTGAGATACGGTGACGCTGCCCCGATAGCGACGGCCATTAACAAAGGCTCCGGTGGTAGTGACAGCTGCAATGCCAGGCTATAAGCAATCGGTGCCATTAGCACAGCTGTCGGGGTGTTGTGAATGACATCGGAAAGTAACATGGAAATTATAACAACCAGTGCTATCACACTCCACAATGGTATGTCAGTTGCCACGCTGGAGACCAGTGTGGCAATTAGAATAGTGGCCCCTGTTTCCTGCAGCGCTTCCCCTAGTGGGATCAGAAACCCCAACAACACAATGACGGGCCATTCAACGCTGCGATAAACCTCTCTAAGTGATATCAGTTTGAACAAAACTAGCGCACCCACAACAGCTGCAAACGCTATCTGCACTGGAACGAGTCCCAGAGCAGATGCGACGATGCCCAGCCCGAAAATACCTGGCGTAAGATAGGTGCTGCGTTTTGGCACAACATCAAACCCTCTGTTTTTCAGTGCAAGACACCCCAGGTTTGAACACAGCTCAATGAGCCGATCGGTTTCGCCCTGTAACAACAGCACATCTCCGACTTTAAAGCGAACGTGCCTGAGTAAAGCCCGCGGTGCCCTGCTCTCTCTGGCCACAGCAAGCAAGTTAACACCATAACGTTGATGCATTTGCAGGCCACGCATGGATTCACCTTCAATAAGCGAGTGCGGCATGACTACCGCTTCAATAATTCGGACATCGGGGGACCGGTATGCATTCAGATCATCTACAGCGGCACCGGCTTCCACCAGGCCCGGGTCTTCAAACAATGGCTGAAGAGCTTCGCTTTCGCCTTCCATAATCAGAACATCGTGAGGCTGAAATATCTCCGTCGCCTGAGGTGCTAATAACCGCTTGCCGTCACGAACCATCGCCAATACGGTGACATCATTGTCACACAGTCGTTCCAGATGCCCGACGGTCGCATCGACCAATGATGACTGCTCCGGGATTCGAAGCTCGGTCACGTAACGGGCTATAGATGAGATTGTTTCTGCGTCTGTGCTGTTACTTGCGGGTAGTAATCTAGGTCCGACCAGGACCAGAAAAATTAGTCCCGAGAACGCGACTACAAGTCCTACGGCCGCGAAATCAAACATAGCAAACGCAACACCAGTTTGCTCTTGCTTAAAAGTTGAGATAATGATATTCGGCGGCGTGCCTATTAGTGTCACAAGGCCGCCGAGCAAACTGGCGAATGACAGTGGCATCAATACTTCAGACACAGGTCTTTTTGCCCTGTTGGCATCGCGGACAGTAATTGGCAGCATCAGCGCCAGTGCGCCAATGTTATTCATGAAAGCTGATAACACGGCAGTTACAGTGCAATTGGCAGCTAACTGGGCATGAGGGTTTTTTCGAGTTCGGGCGAGCAAACGCAGGAACAGAGACACAACACCAGATGCCCGAAGCGCCTGGCTGATCACTAATACCATTGCTACTGTGACAACTGCCGGATGTGAAAAACCGGTAAATGCATCTTCGGCAGAAACAACACCAGTGGTTACAGCAGCCAACAGAATTATTCCGGCGACTACGTCATAGCGAAGATGGTTCCAAATGAATAAACCCATTGCCACGGCAAGTAACAAAATGATGGTGCCTTGTTCGTAATTCATCAGTACGATCTGCTGTTACCAGGAAGACGAAAGTTAAAGAATGATCAGGTAATATCGGTCGGTATTGTGGCAGGATATTACTATTTGTGTGCGGTTAACCATCTACTCGTACCAATGTAAAGCATGCCTGATTATCGTATTTATGCTGAATAATGGCATTCGCTTACTGACACTGTTCGTGTCATAGCCATTGGGGTTGACATACCATGGTGACAGGTCTGGATGAGGCCTGGTCAATATTGATGTGGTAACAGTTCTGCCCAAGGAAGCGATCGTAGGTAACGTTATTTTCCGTGTCAGGGTCATTAACTGGCCATGTCGAATAATGGTTAGCGTAGAAGACGAGTCCTTTCCAAGGGTCTGCGCAATAGACCTTTCATTGCCAATTGATGTTTCACAAAAGCTGCAATTTACCTTCACGATAACATCGCCACCAAGCAATAAGCTAGTGTCGCCAATTGTTGCCGGTATCGTGCCGGCTTGCAAGCCAAACTCGTCCGCCACCGATCCTGTCACCACGTATTGCACCAGAAGCCCTTCGACGGGAATACCGAGCGCATTACGTTCCAGTTCAGAGAGCTCATGTCCATCAAATCCGGCAACATAGACTGCGGTTTCAACTAGAGCTGCATAGGCAGTGGTTATCTGCGCTCGCAAAACCAACGCCGTTAAACTCAGCACCTTTGGAGACAATAAAGCTCACCATGCCGATCACTTCACCATCGATATTGAACATCGGTCCGCCGGAATTACCAGGGTTGACTGCCGCATCAGTTTGCAGAAACTCAACCACACTGCCGTCATTAGCATTACCGCGAATTATTCGACCGGAAAGAATACCAACGCTCAAGGTTTGTTCAAAACCAAAGGGCGCACCAATAATGAAGACCTCTGAGCCGGTCCTGGCATTGTTGGAATTACCCATTGTAGCTATTACAGGGTTTGGATGTGCGTCGACAAGACGCAACAGGGCTATGTCGTTGTTGTCATCAATGGCTATTAAGTCTGCTTTGATTGATATTCCATCGGTAAAACGTACTTCTATCAAATCAACACTATGAATGACATGTGCTGCGGTCAACACGAGGGTTGGTTCGATGAGAATACCAGATCCAACACCAGGGCTTGCAGCAACGCTTGCCTCTGTTATTGCGAATGTCAACGTATTTATAGTAACTACTGAGTCACTTACTTGTGAGTAGAGCTTTTCATAATCTGCAGAACTGGCTTGCGTAGGTAAGCTTACAAGTACCACTATCAGAAATAATGCTCTTAAACAAGTATTTATTATTAGTTTCACTGTTGTATCTCCGCGCTAGTATGGAGGGCTATTATTGAGCTCTCTGTTAACCAGCATAGGAGTACAACAATCCAGGTATTTGATCTAAATCATTAGACGCTAAGCGCTGTGTATTCGTTTGTATCGGTTTGT
This sequence comes from uncultured Granulosicoccaceae bacterium, assembly GCA_938041955.1. Taxonomy (GTDB): domain Bacteria; phylum Pseudomonadota; class Gammaproteobacteria; order Granulosicoccales; family Granulosicoccaceae. The sequence goes on from CALISD010000147.1 coordinate 3,210, forward strand.
CGCGCTCCCGGGTGTCTTTTGAAAAGGCGTCAAGCTGGATTGCAGGTGATTTTCATTCTGTGACGTCAGGTAGGTTATGCTAGCTATCCGGGGATTTAACTGTGAATGCTATAAAAAGCCGCCGCTCGGTGAACCATAGCGGCGTTAGAAAAACTCGATGCAGGCCCTGCTATGCCTGCATTTTTCCACCTGCGCTGACGACTGTGGCTCTGTGAAAAGTTTGTTACCGAAGTTGCCGCAAGACACTAGAGATATTAGGATGACGTGACGCTTATTGACTGCTCTGGTGGGTAGTTGTTCCATAGGAACCGCAAGTGCTGCGACTGTTGTTGACAGAAAAAAGCGATAAACAAAGCCCCTGAACAAGATTGGAAGTGCGTTTTAATATCTGGAGTAAAAAGAGATAAGTGCTTCTCATCTAACCGCGTCACTTACATCTGGCTAATCACCGATTTGAGAATTTTTGGGTATGAAGCCGGAATATCCGAAGCAATCAGTCCGGGGCCAATTAATCGGGAGGCCTCGCTGTGAAGCCAGACTGATGCAGCGACCCTTTTTAACAAATCTGCTTCAGTTTGGGATACGTTGCATCGGTCTTTTATAGTCGAGACGGTCGTCGTGACTGGCTGGTCTGTTTTGTCGAAAACTGATTGTGCCAGCATGGCGGCGATAGTTCCCGCTAATACGTCACCGCTACCTGCCGTTGCAAGCCATGGCAAGCCGTGTGTACTGATAATAGACATACCGTTGGGTGCGGCAATGATTGTGTCTGCGCCTTTGTAGACAACAATAGCCCCGCTACATTCAGCAGCTTCCAGTGTTAATTGTAGCTTGCAGCTTTCTATATCGGCAGTGGTTGAAAACAAGCTCTGGAATTCTCCTGCATGCGGTGTGAGGATTACATTGCAGGTGCTCGCTTTAATGGCTGAGAAAAGATCTTGTGGATCCGCTTGATTGGCTTTAGAGAAACTGGTCAGTGCGTCTGCATCAAGTACGACATTCTGGCAATGTGAGATGGCGGTGATTGCCATCTCACGGCATGTGCTACCGACACCAAAGCCGGGCCCAATCACAAATGCGTTAACCCTATCGTCAGTAAGTAATTGCTCAAGCGCTTGAGTATCGTCAATACTGCGCAGCATAACTTCTGTGCAATGTGCGGCATGAACATCCATTGCAGAACTTGACCCTATTAACGTGACAGCGCCAGACCCTGTCCGCAACGCAGCTTGTGCTGTAAGGCGTGCAGCGCCTGTCGAGTGCTTTGGCCCGCTGGCTACCAGTGTGTGCCCTCTTGTGTATTTGTGCGACGATGATACAGGGTATGGGAAACTGTTAATCCATAGGTCTGTGGTATTTTCGAAAATCACCGGGTGTATTTTCGAAATGACTTCGCTGTTGATGCCGATATCAGCAATGACCAGTTCTCCGCAGTGCTGGCTACCAGGTAGTAACAAGTGGCCAGGTTTTTTTCGACAGAAGCTTAAGGTGCTGTCGGCGTCGATGGCGTTACCGTGTATTTTACCACTATTGCCATTGACGCCACTTGGCAGATCAATGCTGAGTGTATTAACTACGCTGTGAAGGTGCCGAAGATCATTAACTGCACAGATTAGTTGTGCTATTGGTCCTGTGATGCTTCGTGACAAACCTGACCCGAAAATAGCATCTACTATCATCAGAGCGGAAGTTTTTGATGCGCATTTCTCTAACAGAGTTTTAACACTTTCGCTTGAATGTTCGGCTAAATAAATCGTGTCACCTTCCTGATGTTGGGCAACATCCCACTCTTGCCATGCCAACAATGCATCTCCGCTAAGTTGTTTAATGTTGCCCCGGCTACCGCAAAAGAGCACCTCCACAGTGTGCCCTGATTCAGCCAGAAGTGAGGCGGCGAGAAATCCGTCGCCACCATTGTTGCCCTGGCCACACAAAAACAGAAAGCGGGTATTTGATGTCATGCTACCTTTTATCTGGTTGGCGACACTCATCGCAGCACTCTGCATTAGTATATAACTGTTGCCGGATTGACCAACAGTCAGGATTTCAGCCTGACCCATCTGTTGTACGCTGAGTACGGCTGACTGATTATCTAGCATTCGTGTTGCTGCTACTTGTTGTAATTGACTTGGCACAGTCAGGTGTCTCGGTAGTCTTTCTGTACAACAGCCTGGCGTTGACTACTGTCGTCAATAGCGCACGTCAAATATCCGGGTATATTTATTGTGATAGCAGGTTGCGTTGAATGCCAGTTCGCATCCCATGTGATTTTTAGTTTGTCGTTAGGTACAGATGATTCGCCTCTGTTGTTAGTGGGTTGAACATGTGAGCCTGCCGCTTCCACGTGTACCGTGATGGCGCCGAATGCAGTCGGAGTTGGTCCAAAACTACAACTGGAGCCGTCTATCAACCAGTCTGGGGATATGCCGGAACACAGAACCACACTGTTGCCCTCCTCTCTCACAAACAGTGATCGAGTCATTGCTATCCACTCTGCAGCGGCCCAGGCATGGTGTCCGTCACCCATACACCCACCACCGGTGATCGGATGGATTGCTTCCGGCCAGTGCCCGGTCGGTGAAGCAAGGTCTGCGATCGCTTCAACAATCGGGGTAAACCGTTCATCACCTGCACGTAACAGTGCCTGAGCCACATGCAGTGACAAGTACGCGTTGATCCCTGAGTGAATCATATCCTGAAAAAATCCATTATTGACAAAGCAGTTTTTAAGCAAAAACTCGATGCTCTCCATCATTGGCTTGTCGTCAGGTAGGTAGTGCTGTAACGGATAAGCTGCTACCAGAGAACCGATGGCTCCTGCATCCATTCGTCGGCCTGGCGCGGCCGGTATCGCGATACTTTTACGATGGCATTGGTTTTGTTTTAAGCTTTTTTCAATCGATGCTCTGAACGACTGTGCATGTTTTGTGTATGCCAGTTGTTCATCAGTTTTATCATAGTATCCGGCCAACCATGCCGCCGCTTCCAGGCCTGCAACAGACCAGTAGTTATCCCAATAGTAGTAATCGTTAGGGCCCAGGTGCTCTGCGCTAAACCCTGCAGGCATTAACCCTGGCCACTCAGCGGAGTCATTGTCTGGAAGTCGTTTATTGATAATCCAGTTTGCTGCGCGTTGAACAGTGTCCCATTCGTATAGGTGCTGACCGTCATTGCGTACTTCGCAATAGCGCTTGTAAATCCATAGCACCTGGCCGTTTGAATCCCACTCACCATCTTGAGAGTGAAAGTAGCCGTTTCTCTTTTGGCCATCGGGCAACCGACGTATAATGGCTTCAGTGCGTGAAACTAGCCCGGCAGATAGCAGTCCGTGCGCTATAAAAACAGCATCACGATACCAGAACCGCTTGTAGGTAAAGGGGCCAGCATAGATTTCCGAAGGTGTGCAGAGTATCAGGCTTCTTATCGCGGCCTCATAGAGTTGAACAAACTTCTGGTTGGGTATTTTAAGCTTTGATTTCTGTTCAAGGGCCTGCTGCCAACTGGTTTTATTTTGCGAACCCTCTGTAGCTGAATTAGCTCTCCTTTTACTGATGCCGTTGTTGTCGGTAAGTGGAATTTTAACCGTGACATCGCAGCGCTCACCTACACTTGCATCAAACATGGCCGCACCAGTCGCGAGCCCGACGCTGCAGGTGGTGCCTGTGTCGTCTTGCATGTCTTTTAAGTGAATATAGACATCTCCGTCTGTATAGTTACTGCTGTGGTGGCGATCGGCTTGACGGTTAAACGTCACCTTGTTTTTACCATTGACAAGCCAACCTTTTCTGTCGTCGTTAAGGTTAATAGAATCGACAAAACTAATGCCTTCCGGATTGTATGGCCTGACGCCAATCACCAGCCAGCCTGGGGTATCGCTGAGCAACGAAACATCAATGCTCATTTGAGGCCCGGTAGACGAATTCTCTACATAGGCGTTTGATGACAATGCCATTTGTTCTTCATCAAAGTGTGTTTTTATAGCCACCCCGTCACTGGTTTTTAATGACTGCTCGCATGTAGGGCTTCTGCTCGGCAGAAAAACTTCACCGTCATGAGGTATAAACCAGGCGTCTAATGACCAGCTATCCCAAAAAGGAGTAACCAGACCTCGCGGATCTACGATGGGTATTTCGTCAAAACCGGGTAATCCAACGGCGCTCCAGTTTCTGTGGGTGAGATTGATATGCGTAATCGAAAAGGCACGGGGCACAAATGACTCATTTAACGGGTCAAATTGCTTCTCTACCCAGTATGGCCAGACCCAATCCAGATTGTGCTGAATAGCACGGCTGTTAATCAACCCGCGTGCATGCATGATAACGCCTGCTCGAAGCAGTTCAATGGGCTCTGCTACCTCACTCGGTTGAGCGAAATTTTGCAAGCGTGCATATACGTTGATCGGATCAATAAAGCCTTGTGACTGAGCAACGTACTTAGTAATAAACTTCCAGGGCAACCATTTGGCCATGTGGAGTGATCCTGTAAAACAAATTGAGAGTTAGGGCTGTTGCTTTAAGCGCTAGCTGAACTCCAGAGCAGCCACTATGGCAGCAGCGGTGTTTTTGCTGCATGATCTCAATCAATAAATCTAATAATTCTGGCGCTACCATAGATCCAGAAATAGCGGTGACGGGCACAGCCTGCCGGTTGCTGATACTGTGATTATTATCGGCCAGAGCACGTTGGTTGCATCCCGGGGGATTTGCTTGTGAAAATACTGATGATGACAAACACCTACCTGCCTCATGTGGGGGGTGTGGCACGTTCGATAGCGCAATTCACCGAGCAATATCGTGCTCGAGGCCATGAGGTCAAGATCGTTGCTCCAGAGTTCGATGACATGCCGGCGGATGAAACGGATGTCATACGGATCCCTGCGATCAGGAATTTCAACCATACCGATTTTTCAGTGATACAGCCGATCCCACATCCCCTGGTGGCGGCGCTGGAAGGGTTTACACCCGATATCGTGCACTCCCACCATCCGTTTTTAGTCGGCAACATCGCGCTTCGCGTAGCGCACAATCTGGAAGTACCCCTGGTGTTTACGCACCATACAAAATACGAAGATTACACACACAACCTCTTCCTGGATGGAAAAGTGGTTAAACGCTTTGCAAGCCATCTGGCAACGCGCTACGCGAATCTGTGTGATCAGGTTATTGCGCCGAGTCTGAGTATGAAAAAGATACTGATTGAACGTGGGGTTAAAAACGAAATCGACGCGGTATCTACCGGGGTGTCAGATGACTTCTTTGGCGCAGACACGGACGGTGACTTTCGCAATGAGCTTGGTATACCCGGCGATGCATTTGTCGTTGGTCACCTTGGGAGAATCACAAAAGAAAAGAATGTTGATGTACTGATTTCTGCTGCTATTCAGTTCATTAATACGGCCCGTAAGTTGGACAGGCCGCAGCTTAGAAAATATTGCTTTGCCTTATTTGGTGACGGGCCGGAATTGACTCGGGTGAGAGAACTGTTTGATAAGGCCGGCCTGAGTGATTGCTACTTTAACACCGGGGTCCTTGATCGGGTTGATGTCCCTAAAGCGTACCGTACCATGGACGTCTTTTTGTTTAGCTCTTTAAGTGAAACACAGGGCATGGTGCTAACGGAGGCAATGGCATCCGGAAAGCCGGTAGTGGCAATAGATGCCCCGGGGGTCAGAGATGTTCTTCAGGACACCGTAAACGGGCGTATGGTTGTTGAAAATAGTGCGGATAAACTGGCGGACGCACTGTTCTGGATTGAGCGCCAGGACGAAGAAAAATATCAGTGTCTCAGAGATGCGGCATTAGCCACTGCGCGCAAATTCACCATGGAAAACTCATGCAATCAGATTCTTGATATTTATCAAAAACAAATTGATCTACAGCCGCCAAGACCGGCGTCTTTCACTCACTGGGCTCAGGTACTACATACGGTGGAATCTGAATGGACGCTGTTAGTCAACACGCTGGCGGCAGCAGGTGAGAGTCTGGTGGAATAAAATGCCTGCCTCACTCAACTTCAGCCCTTCCAGGTAGCTGGCAAATGTAGCCGCTGTGTTTTTGACGGTTCGAGTGTTGTTCAGCCGGGATACACGAAGCAGACATTTAAATACAAACCGATACAGTAAACCGGTGGTATTTCAGCTATTCCTTAATAAAGCAATTTTTAGGGAGACGTAAAATGGCTAAAACTCCAGTGTTTAAACATGTATCGTTCGCTCTTCTGCCGGTACTGAGTTTTATCAGTGTTGTTATGATCGGAAGTGCCGT
>CALISD010000148.1 GCA_938041955.1 uncultured Granulosicoccaceae bacterium
GAGTCTGTATAAGACAACCGGTCGGTAGGAAGATCTGTCGCTTGCGCATAAAGTAACGAGGATGAAAAACAGAAGATCCCTAAAACCAGCATCAGCAAATAGCTAGTGGGCTGTTTGGAAAGTTCGGTAACACGGATCGAATCCACAGCCGCCATAGCTGCGTTGGAAAAATTCGACGTAGGCCCTGCTATGCCTGCATTTTTCCGCCTTGCTCTGACGACTGTGGCTGTGAAAAGTTTGTTACCGAACTTCCCGCACGGCCCACTAGCGGAACGAATTCTAGTCAAAAACATTTCATTAGATACTAGCGCTAACATACAAACCTTCGGTTAATCCAAGTAGTCTGAATTATATGGACAAGCGAGCCTAATATGTCATGACGCATTAGTCAAGTCGCACAGCCAGCGCGGCAACCACTTGCTTAAGCCTGCAAAACAGATAAGTTCCGAATCACCGCTTTTGCGCCGACAGCACCGAACGAGTACAGTTCGTTCCAGCATCAGGGCTATATCGATATCGCGACCATTCTGGCCCGGTACGAAGCAATTCTACTTGTACTCCAGGCTGATCTTTGTTTGTTTCGCAATATCAGGTCCACATATCTTTTCCAATGCATGCAGGCACATATCAATTCCTGTGGTGATACCTGCAGAGGTTATAACTTTGCCGTTATCCACAAACTTCACACCATCCATGATCTCAGTGTTTGGAGCCAGGCTAGTCAGTTCCAGCATATCTGCGTGATGCGTTGTCGCTTTCAGTCCTTCAAGCAAACCTGCTTTTGCCAAAACAAGCGAACCGGAACAAACGGACAATACGTGATCCGCACCGTCGCCTAACTCTCTAACCCATTGGATTGTGTCTTCATCGGCTAACAAATCACTGATGTCATTTCCACCAGGTATGACAAGGATATCTGTTTTAGTTATTTCGCTTATCTCATATTGAGGATTTATAGACAAACCATTGTAGGCCGCTATTACGGGATCTTTTTTCTTTGCAACCGTTCGTACATCGAAAAGCTTATTTTTTCCATGTTCGTTTGCTAACAGAAATACATCTAGCGGTCCGGCGAAGTCTAGAACTTCTACATCGTCATAGAGAAATATCGTTACTGTTTTTTTCATTAATATCCGAAATCAAGTTGTCGAATCTATAGGCGATAAAAATACTACGCATGGCCGGTGTTGACATAAAAAGAGACTCAATTAAGTCATGACGTATTAATTGGGGGATGCGAGTTAGTCAATAATGGACTCAAGTTTATCTACGTATTGAAAGCACGGCACCTGGTGCGCGAAGCATTAGATTAGAGGTTGGTCTTATTCCAATAAGAATGAAACCTGGGCAGCCAACTAAGCAATCAGTCTGCTCTAAGAATTGTAAACACGGATCGAAGCCATAGCCGCCTAAGCAGCGTTAGAAAAATTCGACGTAGCCGCTGCTGTGCCTGCATTTTTCCGGGTTGCTCTGACGACTGTGGCTGTGAAAAGTTTGTTACCGAACTTCCCACACAGCCCACTAACTAGGAGCCTGTCCGGGAACTGGGGTCGTAGCGAGGGTGTGAGATTTAAGGTCAGATATTTCGATCGTTAGAGGCGAATAGTCATTCTTCTTTAACGAAAAGGATCGAAATAGCTGGCCAGAATATCGCGACCGCAGTAGATCCTAGTTCTCGGACAGGCTCCTGGGTAGTTAACTTTGCTTTTGATAGTGAAGTATGGCTGTGCAATCTTTATCACCATAGCCTTGCTGCGCCGCTGCTTTGAAGATGTTTCGAGACAGGTTACCGAAGTGGGAGTCTGCACCAATAGTTTCAGACAGCTCAAGCGCCATGTTGAGATCTTTGATTCCCATATGCATTGAGAAATCGGGACTGACATCACCGGCCAGTACCTTCTTCGGGAAGTTGGTTAACAACTGTCCGCGACCGGCAGATGTGGTACTTAACACATCGACAACTACCCGGGTGTCTAATCCTGCCTTGTCTGCAAAGGCGAGTACCTCTCCGGTCAGTACGTGATTCACCATCGCCATGTAGTTATTGACAAGTTTCAACGTCAGACCGCTTCCCCTGCCACCAACATGCACAATGGTATCGGCCATGCAATCAAGCACAGGTTGAAACCATTGCAGGTCTTTGCTATCACCGCCCACCATCGCGATTAAATTACCCGTTACTGCTTCGCGTGGTGATCGACCAACAGGGGCATCTATAAAACGGTGTGTGGTGGTATCTATGTTGGAAATCAGTTCCTGCATGGCGGGTAATGATCCGGTCGACATATCGACGATCAGGCAATTGTCCGGGGCGGCTGTTAAAGCGCCATCTGTGCCGAATAATACTTCGCGAACAATCTCACTGGTGGGCAGCATGGTGATGATGAGATTACTCTCACAGGCAGCGCTTGCAGGCGTTGCGGCAATTCGTGCGGCTGTATCTTTTAGCAGCTCTGCGGCATGCGGATTGATGTCTTGTACAGTAACTTTAAACCCTGCATTAACAATGTTTTTTGCCATTGGCGCGCCCATCACCCCAAGGCCTATAAACGCGATGCTGTATTCATTGCTATTCATCAACTTGACTGATCCTTGTTTGCGTATCGCAATGGCTTATGTGGGTTTCTCTATGCTGTTTAAGCGGAGATGGTTATTGGATTCCGGAATTGATTCCCGTGTTATTCAAGTAATAAGCCTTCGAGCGCCATACGATAGCCTTCTATACCAAAGCCGGTAATCACGCCACTTGCCACCCGTGCGACATCCGAGATGCGGCCACGTACTGCCGGGTTGGTCATGTGCAGCTCGTACACCGGATAACTCACCTGTGTGATTGCAGCACAAAGGGCTGGATAACCCGTAGTAAAGCCTGCCGGATTTATAATGGCTCCGTGAATACCTGTTGTATGTCCTTCGTACAACTTGTTGACAATTTCACCCTCAATATTCGAGTGGAATATCTCAACCTCGACGTCTGCCTGCGCTGCAAACCCGGTAATAGCGGCGTCGTACTCCGGCAGTGTCAGCGGGCCAAAGATCTCTACTTGTGCCAGGCCTCGCATGTTCATTCCAGCGCCGTGTATAACTAGGATTGATTTGGACAATTTTAATCTCCGGTAGTTTGTTCTAAATGCAATGATGTATCAGCTTGAGCAACTAGACATCAATCGCACCTTAATCGGTACGCATTCCAATACTACAAGAAGCCCGAGTTCAAAACTATGGAGTTAATCCGGAGCGATTGCGGAAACCCGAAGCGTGAGCGAGTGGCATGTCATGTTATCCCTCCCACTACTCATCATACCTATGGGGTAGAGGAGACTCCTGGATTACGCCGAACTAACCCCGAAACTTGAGTTACCACCAGATAGTTACAGACCTGCGGCACGCCACAGGTCGAGCACTGTTCAACAGAGTGTAAACACCGTATAAGTCGAAATACATTATGCCGATCAGGAGAAAAGCATGAATCGTTTTGCAGGAATGAGAGTGCTGGTTACAGGCGGTACTCGCGGTATCGGCAGGGCTGCGGCACTGGCTTTTCAGGAGGAGGGTGCACGAGTCGTCATAGCCGGTAGAAATTCCGATTCCGTGGCGAACGCCTTGTCGGAAATGCAGAATGTAAATAAATGCAGTAACACCACAATAGAAGGCGTCGCCGGCGACGTTGCCAATGTAGCTGACTGTGAACGCATGGTGCTGCACGCAGTCAAGCAGATGTCAGGGCTCGAAATATTAGTGAACAGCGCAGGCATTTTCCAGCACGCAGATATCGCGGAAACAGATGAGAGCGTGTGGGATCGAATTTTAGACGTGAATCTTAAGGGCAGTTACTTTTGTTCACGCGCCGCTGTGCCTGCGCTGACTAACAGCAGTGGCGTGATAATTCATCTGGGCTCGGAATCCGGAATAAATGGCTACGGGGGCAGCACGGCATATTGCGCCTCCAAAGGAGCCATTGTTAATCTTGCACGTTCAATGGCAATGGAGCTTGCACCGCACATTCGTGTTAATGCTGTCTGCCCGGGTGTTGTTGATACAGACATGGCACGAGCTGGCTTTGCGATAGCCGGTGATGAGGATCGTGGCATGGAACAGCAGCGCAACAGTTATCCGCTGAAACGAGTGGCAACAGCGAAAGAAATTGCAGCGGCTATATTGTATCTGTCGAGCAAGGATGCGAGCAGTATCACCGGAGAGTCATTGGTTATAGACGGTGGTGCTACCGTCGGAAAGTAACATTGAAGCTTGTCTTTATTTCCGCTGTGCTAAATATACGTCACCTTGCTCAGGCATCGGGTTGCCGGGGCTGTATTTAATTGGTAGTGTTTTTCAGTGAACTGGCAGGCCGGGGCTTATTATCGGCACGTCGTTGCCACCAGAATTACGATTTTGACTTGTGATAACCCGGTGATGGTTCAGGATTGATGATTTAGATTCCGGGACTGCTTCAGTGAATAGGGTCTAGTGAAATTTGACTGTAACCGGAGGAAATAACTGTGTTCTATGAAAGCCTGAAAAGTAATACTGTGGTAGTCACTGGGGGAGCTGGTGGTATTGGTGTTGAGCTGATCACCATGTTGCGTCGTGCGGAAGCGGACATGTTAATTATTGATCCCGATACGGAGCAGCTGCAAAAGCTGGAGCGTGACTTATCCCGGTATACCGGTAAGGTGGCTTTCGTCACCAGCAAGCTGGACACCGTCGCAGAGTGTCGAAAAGCATTGTCGAAAGCGCCGAGTGATTTGGTCGCTCTGGTCCATCTGGCTGGAGTGTTTGAACCCGACCCTGATAATGTTGACGATACCAGCAATTGGGATAATGCGATGGCCAATAATCTCACTAATGCAAAAGACATGTGTTTGTTGTTTGCCGAGGCCAGTCAGAATGCATCGGGCACCCGAAAGATCGTGCTGATCAGCTCTCTGGCCGCAAACAGAGGGTCATTCGATCACTACTCATATACAGCAGCAAAAGCGGGTTTAATTGGTTTAACAAGAGCATTTTCCCGTAGATTCGCACCCGACATTCTCGTCAACGCCGTGGCTCCCGGAATAATAATGACGCGGATGCCGGCCCGGGTCATTGCCGATCGTGCTGAAAAAGTGAAGGCTGAAATCCCGTTAAAGCGATTCGGGCAGCCCTCTGAGGTGGCCGCCGTACTTATGTTCCTCATCAGTGATGCTTCTTCGTATGTCACTGGGCAATTGATCAATATTGATGGTGGAACTATCCATAGCTAGTGACCTGTTTGGAAAGTTCGGTAACACGGATCGAAGCGTCAGCCGCCATAGCGGCATTAGAAAAAATCGCGTAGGCCCTGCTATGCTAGCATTTTACGCCTTGCTCTGAATTTTCGGTCCGGGTCTTGATCGCCTGAGATGTTTTTGCATGAGGGTTCAAAATTGACTTCATGTTGGTGAATTTGTATTTCTTTATGCAGCTTCATAGGCGCACAGAATCATTCCACCAATGCCATGCAGATTTTCCGCTGGAATAGCCGGAATATTTCAGATGTCAGTACAAGGCACTATCAAGTGTTTGAAATTGAGTTATCCATATCCGTTTAGCTTACAAAAAACGCGGTATTGGACGCCGCGCATTGGTATGATGAATTTCGGGATCAGGCGCTTTATTAGTTGGTAGTGCCTCATAGCCTTGGGCAGTTAATCAATTCTTTTCACAACAGGATCACAAGATGTTCTGGCTTGATGCGGATCCGGCTTTTATTCACGAGACCCACTTCACGGACAGGGTTGTGCGTTGCTATCGCGAACGGCCGACCACGATAGGTGAAATGTTCACTGCTGTAGTTGCTGCCCATCCTAGTGCGGAAGCTGTTGTTGATGGTGATACGCGGCTGAGTTACGGTGAACTTGATAACCGGGCCCGCAAGCTGGCATCAGCACTTGCCGCAAACGGTATTACTGCAGGTGACCGGATCATACTCAACGTTGACAATGGTCATCAGTTTCCGATCGCCTATATGGCTGCAGTCTTTCTGGGGGCTATCGCAGTACCGGTGGGTATTCGCCAGCGGGCACCGGAGCTCAAGTTTATCTACAATAATTGCGAGGCCGCTGCCGTTCTTTTTGATCAATACACCGTCGGCGTACAACCTCTTGCATCGGCAACGCCTACGGTAAAGCTGCGTATTATTTGCGGTGAATCTGCATCAGTGGAAGAAGATGTTCAGGTTTTTGAGCAATTGATCGATGCGAATGAGCCGCTAGCGAATATTATTATTCCTGCGGAAGACGAATGTGTCACTTTGTTGTACACCTCAGGCACCACCGGTCAACCCAAAGGTGCCATGCTTACTCATCTTGGGTTAGTACACACCACGTTGCATTGGGTGCATCGGTTTCGACTTACCTTCGGGGAACGTACGATAGTGTGTGTACCCATAAGCCATGTCACAGGGTTGGCGGCTCAGTTGCTGGTTATGTTTGCTACGGCTGGATGCACGATCATGCAGCGCGACTTCGAGGTATCAAATTTTCTCGATTTGGCCGAACATGAAGATCTCAGTTATTGCATCATGGTGCCCGCGATCTACAAGTTACTGCTGTTGCGTGGTGACTTCACCGGTCGTGATTTCTCCTCCTGGAGAGTAGGTGCTTTTGGTGGTGCCCCTATGCCTGAGGCGACCATTCACGAGATGAGTGCCAGGCTCCCCGACTTAATTCTTGCTAATGCTTATGGTGCAACAGAAACCAGTTCACCGGCTACCATCATGCCGCTTGCTGCCTGCCGATCCGTAGTAGACAGCATTGGTACTACGGTAGATTGTGGTGAGATTCTCATCATGGATGACACGGGTCAGGAAGTGCCATATGGTGAAACCGGTGAAATCTGGATAGCCGGTCCGATGGTGGTGCCAAAGTATTGGAAGCGGCCTGACGCCGATAAAGACTTTGTTGCAGGCTTCTGGAAGTCAGGAGATATCGGCAGTATAGATGAAGACGGTTTTGTTCGAATTTTTGATCGTAAAAAAGACATGATCAATCGTGGGGGCTACAAGATATTCTGCACTGAGGTTGAAAATGTCATCAGCGATTATCCAGGTGTGGATGATGTAGCGCTGGTTCCGGTGCCCTGTGAAGTACTCGGTGAAAGGGTATGTGCCTGTATCTATACGCAGCACGATGAAGGGCTTAATAAAGATCTAAGTAAAGGCCTGACCGGGTTTCTAAAAGTGCGCGTTGCTGATTATAAAATACCTGACTACTATCATGTTCAGTCAGAGTTGCTGCCGCGAAATGCAAATGGAAAAATTCAGAAGCTCGTCCTTCGAAAGCTGGCTGCCACGCTGTTTGGAAGTACCGAAAAGTACCAGTAGTGGTAAAACGCTCAGGGTTTTCATTGCCTAAAATGCAGTACGCCTAGCCTGTATTATTCATAAGGCGACCTAAGATAATTAACGGTGTGCCCATTTTTATAGTGTGTAAAGGAAATAAAATCTGTGCAAGCATGAATAATGCAGGCTAGAGCAGTGGATGTGCGGGCTTAATCTACTCTATGTATAGCCAGAGAGAGCAATATGTCTTAAACAATAGCACCTCGTTCGATGACGTACTCACGATCAAGCAGTGATGCTGAGTGGGTCAGTTCTGACTGTGCGATTAGCACGGAGCGATTATCTTCACGGAGCGTTGCAATAACCTCAGATAAGCGATTTGCCAGCGCGGGGGCGACACCTTCAAAGGGTTCGTCCAGCAACATCAATTTACTACCGGCCATAAGTGCCCGACCAAGGGCGACCAGCTTTTGTTGACCACCCGAAAGTAACAGGCTTTTACGCTCCCGCATTTTGGCAACCTCAGGCATTAGTTCATAGATAAATGCCAGTTCAGCATCGGCGTCGATCTTTGAATTAACCCACGATGGCAGCAGCATGTTTTCTTCTACCGTCAGGTCAGGGACGAGTCTGCGGTCTTCCGGCATGTAGCCAATACCAAGGGCAGGGCGATCGTGTGCCTCCATTTCCTCTACACTGGCGCCTTCAAATGCAATGCTGCCAGCGCTGACGCTAGTCAGGCCCATGATCGTTCGCAAGGTAGTGGTTTTGCCTGCGCCATTACGGCCAATTAAACCGACCAGTTGCCCTGCACCCACCTCCAGTGTGACGCCACGCAGGATTGGTAATGAGCCAATGCTGACGTTTACTTCATTGAGTGCTAACACTACACGCCCCCTGCAGTGGCAACAGCGCCACCTGTGACATAGCGCCGAACTGAATCATCCTGCATTACATTATCAGGGGTATCGTTGGCGATTATCTGGCCGTCGTAGAAGGCGAGAACCCGTTGTGAGTAACGGGCGACGATGTCCATGTCGTGTTCTACAAACATCACTGTCACATTAGACCCGTCTAACGCTTCCATCACCAGGTCCATCAGCGGATATTTTTCTTCGGCGGCAACGCCACTGGTTGGCTCGTCGAGTAACAGAACCTGAGGCTCACCGGTGATGGCCATGGCGATATCCAGTAGCTTGCGAACACCTGCTGGTAGCTCTGCCATTGTGCGATCACGGTAATCAACAATCCGAAAACGTTCCAGCATATCGGTGGCGTTTGCGACTGATTCTGCTGAGTGTGCGGGCCGGAAAAAAGACGCCTGCTCGTTTGCACTGCTGAGTGACACCAGCATATTTTCAAGCGCGGTTAATTCAGCGCACAATTGTGGAATCTGAAAAGAACGGCTAATGCCAAGGCGGGTGATCTTGCGTGGCTCAAGCCCGGTGATATCTTTATCGTTAAAAAGAATTGTGCCGGAATCTGGTCGAAGATAGCCGGTCACCATATTGACGAAGGTGGTCTTGCCTGCACCGTTGCTGCCTATCAGGCTCCACACAGCCCCCCGCGGTACCGCAACATTTACTTCATTTGCAGCGATAACAGCCCCGAAGGCTTTATTCAGATTTTTTGCCTGTAATACAAAATCTGTAGTAGATGACTCTGCAGTGGTCATTCCGAACCCCCTTTGCGGCGTCTTTTGCTGAATAAGGAACCCAGGCCGTTCGGCAGTAGCAGTATGACGATCAACAGGAACACACCAAGCACCAGTTGCCAGGTGTTCGGGAAATACAAATTGGAGAATGATCGCACCACTTCAAGCACAATCGAACTGGCAAACACGGCAGTAATGGAAAAGAACCCGCTGAGAATGGCAACGAAAACAAACTCGCCGGAAGTTGTCCAGTAGGCGTATTCGGGATCGACATGTCCGATAGCGAGTCCCGCAATCACACCGCCTAGTCCGCCGACTGCAGCGGCCATGATGTAGCCTGATGAAATAGCCGATTTAACAGAAGACCCCAAATACTCAACACGCAATTCGTTATCGCGAATGGCCAGTGCCGTCAGGCCACGCTCTGAGTTGAAATAGACGCGTATTAAACCGCCTGCAATCACTGATACCAGACAGGTATAGAAGTACAGGCTAAATCCCAGTGCTCTGCCTTCCGGCGCATAACCGAGGAAGGTGGGGGCGCTTACGTTTAATCCGTCGGTACCACCAATAATGCTCATCTTTGAGAGTGCGCCGTAAAGAATCATAGACAGTGACAGGGTCAGCATGGCGAAAAATATTCCACGATAACCCGATAGCAGTCGTGCACAAATGGTGGCCAAAATGACTGATACCAATACCCCCAGTATGCTCAGTAGCACGATGTCAGTGATGCCGGTCCAGTTAGCCATCAGGCCGGATACGTAGGCGCCGATACAAAAATACAATCCCTGACCAAACGATACCAGTCCGGCACGCATCAGGATCACAATACCCAGCGCCACCAGGCCTTTGGCTAACGCCATGGTGGCGAGAAACATGGCCCACTGCGGGATAATAAAACCTATACCCACGAGCACTGCGAATATAAGCACACAGCACACTGGAACAAAGAAACGCGAGTTGGTCATATCTTGCGTGCCTCTGTTTTAGGAAATAAACCTTCGGGTCGAAACACCAGCACCGCTGCCATCACCAGATAAATAATAAATAACTCTGCGGCGGGTAACATATGTACCGAGGCCGCTCGTGCAATACCAACGAAAAGCGCACCGATAGCGGCCCCCTCTATTGACCCCAGGCCGCCGATAATGACCACCGCGAAAGCCAGAATAATTACATTGACAGATATGCCGGGTGATACAGAAATCATAGGGGCTGTGAGTGCCCCGCCTAGCGCGGCCAGAAAGACACCGGCCATAAATGAAACCATAAAGACCTTGTTAACATTTACCCCCATGGTGCGGCTCATCTCACGATCGTGAATGACAGCCAGAACCACTTTGCCCTGACGCGTACGATTCAGCACATACCAAACCGCCAATCCCGCAAAGATAGCGACGCCGATCACCAGGAAGTCATAAGTGACATAAAATAAAGGCCCCATTTCTACATTGCCAAGCAGACTATATGGCTCTGATACAAACAGGGGTGTGACGCCCCAAATCAGTTTCATGACGTCTTCAAGAATCAGAAAAATACCGTAGGTGACGAGCACAATAACCACATGATCGCGATCATAGAAGTGCCGCAACAAGCCACGTTCAAGTAGTGGACCCAACACAACGGCTACGAGTAATGCTGAAAACACCATTACCGCGTAACTGCCTAACGGAAACGCGTCGCCGCCATTGGCAAAATAGATTCCGACTGCGGTGGCCGTAGTGTACGCTCCGATCGCGTAGAGGCCGCCATGGGCCATATTAAGAATATTGAGTACGCCGAACGTCAGCGTTAGCCCGACCGACACAATAAACAACCATGCGCCGTAGATCAGACCATCAACAAGGATAACTGCCAGGAGATCCATCAGAATTGTTCTTGTGGTTAATTAACAGGGAATGCGATGCAATGAAACAAACGTTGCGTTATCGCAGATAGATTGAAGGCTTCACAGCGCAAGAGCAGGCGGCACAGGAAGTTGTGCCACCCAATACATCTGCTCTATAGCAAGCCTATGTGCAAGACTCGATTATTCGCACACCGCGCCAGGCAACCCTTGCTTGATCCACTCAACAGCGGCAATACCGTCTGGTGGATTAACGCATTCGGCGCTGTAGTATTCGATATCCACCAATGTCATTGCATTTTTCTCTGCATCCCATTGAGTGCGACCGATGGCATTAGGTTGAATGGCCTGATGGCCTTTCCCCAGGGTCATTCGAATCGTACCGGAAGGTGCTTCCCATTCGAGGCCAGTCATCGCAGCGGCTAATTCTTCGTCGTTGGGCTTTTTGCCACCGTTTTCAGCCATCGCTTTTTCAACCGCCATCTTCAGACCGAGCATCGCCTGCCACATGCGAAACGGGGCTTGAACAGGGAAGGTACCGTATTCTTCCTCGTAGGCAGCCCATAGTGTTTCCAGTAATTCACCGCCATTTGGTTTTGCTGCCAGACCGTTAACGCCACGTGCACCGATGATGACACCATCAGGCATTTTCTTACCGAGTTGCGGTATCACGTGATCACCCGCTGCCAAGACGACCTGGCTCTTCTTGAACAAGCCACGAGGCCCGGCTTGAAGTACAAGTGCCTGCAGATCTCCACCCCACAAACTGGAGTGCACAACGTCTGCTCTTTCACGCATTAATGCTGAAATTTCGGTGCCGTACTGGCCTGCGTAGATCTTTGGAAACAGTGATGTCTTTTGTTCGGCATCAGGTAAATACTGTTCCATGGCAGCTGAAAAATCAGCCCATGAATCCTGACCCCAGGCGTAATCCTGATTGATACCGGCATAGCTATCTGCCTTTATGCCGCGTGACTTGAGGTACTTGGCAAGAGAGATGTTATCCATCGCGGCGTGTGATGCGGTGCGAAAGACGTACTCGTATTCGCCTTCTTCAAATACGCGCGGAGTGCCGCAATCATAGAGAATAGTGAACGCTTTGAGTTCGTCTGCTACGGGGGGAATCGCGAGGCAGTCACCCGAACTAACATAGCCAAGAACGGTATCAACTTCTTCCCGCTGTACCAGGTTGCGAAATTCCTGAACCTGTTTCGTGGCACCACCGGCTTCATCAACTTCTATCGCTTCAATGGTAAGACCGCCAAAGCCTTTCTGATCATAGGGGGCCGGCAACTTACCGCCCTCATTGAGCATTTTAATCAGCATCTTGCCGCCGTTCATCGCCGGCACACCGAAACTTTCCGCTGCACCGCCAGAGAGAAAGGTCACAACACCAACCTTGAATGTCTCTTCAGCAGCTGCGGTGCCGCTGATGATACTGGCCGCTAAGGCAAATAAGCCTGCTGAACGGGTGAGTTTGAAACGCGCACCTGCGCGCAAATAGTTGATTTTCATTTTTTCCTCCTCAGAACACATAAGCAACACATATCGATCCTACTCGATACGGGTTTTACACTTTACACTGATTCCAAATACAATCGAAGCGTATTTTCAGCTTATTGCGGTTAGCAGTAAATTTAACGCGTCGACGAAGGGTGGTGAGAAATACAGCCGACTTTGCCTTGGGTCCGGCACTTAACATAGAGACTGGCAATCAGTGTTGTATGGAGTCTATGATTGACAAATGTTATAGTTAAACACTCGGGAATTTGCTAGGCTTAAGTCAACGGGCGTGATGTCGCCTCTTAATGAAGTGCAACCGAGAGTGAACCCCCTCACTTGTTCGCGGCGCAAGCTAATCAGCTGAGCGTTGTTCGTAGTGCAACTCCGCTCAACTAACCAAACCGCGATCGTTCACGGTTTATAGTGAGGGAGCATATGAAAAAAGAACAGTTTCACATACCGAAAGGCGTCATCTATTTAGATGGTAACTCCCTTGGCCCTCTGCCTGTGGCGGCCGCAGCCAGAGTCAAACAAGCGCTGACAGATGAGTGGGGTGAGATGTTGATCACCGCCTGGAATAAGGCGGGTTGGTTTCACCAGCCGGGTGTACTGGGCGATCGTTTAGCACCAATCATCGGCGCTCAACCGGGAACCGTGGTTATCGGGGATACGCTTTCTATAAAAGTGTATCAGGCGTTGGCGGCCGGGTTAAGCATGCGGCCCGATCGCAGCGTTATTCTTACCGATAGCGGGAACTTTCCGACTGACCTGTACATGGCAGAGGGGTTGATAAAAACACTGGGTAACAAGGTCGAGTTAAAAGTGGTGGAACCGGATGACGTGGATAATCATCTGGATGAGAACGTTGCTGTAATGATGTTGACCGAGGTTGATTATAGAACCGGTCGTTTACATGATATGGATTATCTCACCAAGACGGCACACGCTAACGGTGTAGTGGCTATTTGGGATCTGGCACATTCTGCCGGAGCGTTACCTGTTGATCTTGCCGGCTGTAACCCTGAGTTTGCAGTGGGCTGTACTTACAAATATCTAAACGCCGGACCAGGTGCTCCGGCTTTCATTTATACAAGGCCTGATCTTGTTGATAAGGCAGAGCCGGCGCTTTCAGGTTGGATGGGGCATTCAAAACCTTTTGCATTTGACAAAAACTACGTACCGTCAAATTCGATTGAGCGCATGCGGGTTGGCACTCCACCTGTGTTGCAGATGGCAGCGTTAGATGCGGCCCTTGATATTTGGGACGATGTTTCGCTTCAGGACGTCCGATTGAAATCTATCGAACTGTCTGAACTCTTTATTGCTCAGGTTGAAAAGCGTTGCCCTGATCTCAGCCTAATCAGCCCGCGAGATAGCGGGCAGCGTGGGTCGCAAGTGTCGTTTACCAGTGACAATGGTTATGCGCTCATTCAGGCGTTAACTGCTAAGGGTGTGATCGGTGACTATCGCGAGCCGAATGTTATGCGTTTTGGATTTACACCGCTTTATATAGATCGAGAAGACGTGTTGAAAGCAGTGACCATTCTCGAAAAAATTATTAAAGACAAAAGCTGGGATCAGAAGCAGTTTAAGCAACGTTCGGAGGTCACCTGATGAGCAATCCTCCTTACGACCCTGCAACTGATGGCGCTGAAGTTAATTTCGAAAAGAAAATGAGCTACACCGATTATCTCGGGCTCGACAAAATCCTTAACGCACAAAATCCATTGAGTGAATCCCACGATGAGATGTTGTTCATTATTCAGCATCAGACATCAGAATTGTGGATGCGCCTGGCGCTGCATGAACTGTATGCAGCGCGAGATGCGATTAAGAATGATCACCTGCCACCGGCTTTTAAAATGTTGGCGCGCATCTCAAAAATATTCGAACAGCTCAATAGCGCGTGGGATGTTTTACGTACCATGACACCGAGTGAGTACACGGACTTCCGTGATGATCTTGGTCAGTCATCCGGGTTCCAGTCACATCAATATCGCCTGTGTGAATTTGTTATCGGCAATAGAAACAAGGCAATGCTGAAGCCTCACGCGCACAGACCTGATCTGGTTGAGTCTCTCGAGAATGAACTTACACTGCCCAGCCTGTATCAGGAGGTGATATTTTCAATGGCGCGCGCTGGATTTTCTATTTCGCAAGAGGCGCTTCATCGGGAATCGGCTGAATCTCATGTGCATGATGCGAGTGTAGAGTTGGCGTGGAAAGATATTTATGAGAACCCCGAAGCTAATTGGCAGTTTTATGAGCTGGGAGAAAAACTGGTTGATTTCGAAGATTACTTCAGGCGCTGGAGGTTTAACCACGTGACAACGGTGGAGCGTATTATAGGCTTTAAGCACGGCACAGGTGGTACTGCAGGTGTGAGCTATCTGAAGAGGATGCTTACGGTTGAGTTGTTCCCTGAACTGTGGAGTGTTAGAACCGTATTATAAAACCATAGCGTCCGGGTGAAGCGACTATTGCCAGGCGGAGATGCGGGGGGGGCGCCACTCGCTGATGCTTCGGATTCATTGGCGTACTGGACTGGTCGCTGGTCCCGTAGTATTTGTTTTAATTTATGGTCTTGAGCAACTCTGTTGTTATCGCACTGGTCGGATTTTTAAGCCCTTCGATAACAGTAAAGTGATTGTGCTGTGCATCAATAGTACAGGTGACGTTAGCATCAAGGCCTTGCCACATTAAATTAAGAAGTTGCGACTGACGAATAAACTCTGGCCGCTCGCCACCTCCGACCCAGGCGGTAATGCTGGCATGGTCGACGGGTGTGTGTAGCGCGGCACTTTCGGCTGTGGCCTCAGTGGCATCCAGTTGTAGCGACTCATTCATTGTGGTGTGAAGTAAAGGCCGTAAATCGTGAAGGCCACTGATGGACACTACGTGTTCGATGCGTTTCAAAACATTGGTGGGGAGTGTTGTGTCGTCACACAGTATTCGGCTCACGAGATGACCCCCGGCAGAATGGCCTGCCAGTCGAATGGGGCCGGCTACTCGTTCTGATGCGTTGCAAATAGCACGACTGATTTGTTGTGTGATGGCGCTGATTCGTGCTTCAGGCGCCAGCGTATAGCTTGGCAGGCACACCGCCCAACCGTTTGCTCGCACACCTTCGGCCAGATCTGTCCAGTACGATTTGTCTAATCTGATCCAGTATCCGCCATGAACAAATACCACCAGGCCTTTCACTGGAGTATCCGGCCACACCAGATCAAAAACCTCCCGTGCGTGTTCGCCATAGGGAATGTCAGTGTCCAGCTGTCGGTTCTCTGCGATGGCTGCAGCGCGATATCGAGCAGCGCGTTGAGCCCAGTACTCAGGCAGCTTTTCTGAGTCGGGTATATGGGCCATGTTTTCAAAAGCTCGGTCCCAGCGACTTGCTGTCATGTTATTCGCCTTATTAATCATGTAAAGCCCTCAGTGGCTACACACTACAGGCCTTGATATCCGGTTGCTCGTGTTTCGTCGCGCGTCAGGTTTGTTAGATTCATTCACTAGTGGCTGTACATCTGTCTGCCAATATACCTGCTACGGGGCGCAAGAGTTTTTTCTGGTGGACCAGAGGGGCTTACTGCTATTTGCAATATTTGAAATTACTGGTAACTTGCTTAATATATTAATTATTAACGAATTGAATCAATGCAAGCGTTTGACACCTCATTTCCTATGATTTTAAATCGCGCACTTGATGCGGTTATGCCGTCATACCGCGAGTTGTTTACAGGATACGATCTCACTGAGCAGCAGTGGCGGGTATTGCGGGTGATATGGACTAACGACGATGTAACCTCGTCACATCTGTCTGAGCGCACTTTGTTGTCAGCACCGAGCCTGGTCAGCATAATAGATCGGTTGGAAAAAAAGGGTTTTGTGTCACGCGTGCGTAGCGTTAATGATAGGAGGCAGGTATATGTGGTGGCTACAAAACAGGGGTTGGCATTGCAAAAAGAAGTAACACCGAAAGTGGTCGAAATTCAGGAGCGAATTCAAAACACTGTATCTGAAAAAGAATGGGATTCGTTAGCACGCATACTGGGAAAAATCACCACGGCGATGAAAACGAATAACTAAACAGCTGCGAAAATTCGGTAAAACCAGCCTGGATGGGACGTTGGATGGAGCGCTTTACGAACTAGATTCAAAGGTAACTACACACCTGTCGTATCCTTTGGGTGTCGTCGTTCGTACTCAAATACACTGGCGCAAAAAGCTACAAAGACCGCAAAACCAGTTGAATATTTGAATGCGGTTCGTTTTCGAAAGACCGGTTACATTGAGTTGAGTGATTGTCGCATCAGATGTAGTGGTAAAGCACTTAAGACCCTCCATTCGTAAGTTGACTGATATATGAGTAAAAAAGCTATGACTTCAAAAATGTCTGACATCGCAGAGCGAAAGCGCGGCGCTATTCTAGGTGCAGCCGTGGCTGACGCTGCGGCGCTTGGTTTTCATTGGCTTTACGATCAGTCCAGAATTCTCGCACTGGCGCCAGATAATCCGGAATTCAGGCAGCCTGACGGTGCAGACTATGAGGG
>CALISD010000149.1 GCA_938041955.1 uncultured Granulosicoccaceae bacterium
TTCTTTACCGCTGTGGGGTTGGCAGACTCTTCCACTTTGGCAGAATTGCTTTCGCAACCACTGAGTGATGTCACTACCAAACCGGCGGCGGCGATGGTTCCGGTCATGATTGCCACCTGCAATGGGCGGCGGCGATTTAGGTGTTTTGGTAGTTGACTCATAATTATTGGTTCTCCGGATAAGGGCTACGGCCCGTCAGATGCGATCACAGCAAAGAAGTTGGGCCGAGCCCAGCTGCTGGTAGGTAGACATATCGCGGAATGATAAGTTCATCCCGCCAAAAGGAATTGCACAATCAGGTAACTACCTGTCGAAATACGGATTGTCTATTTGTTGATTTATCTCTACTTGGGTGGCGGGGGCATTTCATCAAAGCTGGTTAATTCACCGTCCATGCAATCCCATGCTGGTTTGTCCTTGTTATAGACAATCACCTGGGGGCTGAACCAGCTATTGTCATCTGCTGTGCCCACAGCCACAGCCATCACGCCGGCACGAGCGGAGTTACGGCCGAACAGTCGCGCACCACAAGTGCCGCAAAATCCCCGGATGTTCTCATTTCCGCTGTCCGCAACCGATGCGAATTCGCTGAAAGTGCCGGTGATCGCGACGTCTTCTTCTTTGAAAAAGGCGAGTGACATATGGCCAGTGCCGGAAGCGCGTTGGCAGGCCTTACAGTGGCATTGCGCCATTCTTAACGGTTCTGACTCAGTAGAGTAAGTCACTGCGCCGCAAAGGCATTGGCCGGTTATTTTGCTCATATTGTATTTCTCCAGAGTATTAGTCAGAGTTTGAAGCAATGCAGCCTTCGCGACAAGCACAGCAGCTTAGCTTGCGACTCATTGAGGGCGGTCATACACTAGTGGCACCAACTAATTACCCGGAAGATAAATGGCAGATATCCGCAAACTTACTGACAACTTGTCGGTAGCGCCGCAGCTCACCGCTTCAGACATAGCAGAGATACGTGATGGAAAATTCGCATCCATTCTGTGCAATCGTCCGAATCAGGAAGAAGAGAATCAACCCTCTTACGAAGAAATAAAATCGGCGGCAGATGCTGCCGGGGTGGTGATTGAATTCCAGCCCGTGAATGGCAGTATGATTAGTGATGGTGATGTGGATGAATTTGAGCAGCACCTCGAGCGTCTGCCACAGCCGGTTTTGGCTTATTGTCGAAGTGGCACAAGGTGCAGTGTGCTGTGGGCTTTGAGCCAGGCGGGTAAGCAACCGGTGGACGATATTTTAAAAACCACTGCAGAGGCGGGTTATGCACTCGAGGCGCTGCGCCCCAGAATTGAAGACAGAGAATAAGCGGCGATTCCTTGCAGGATAACCGCACGGTTTTTTTAAACAAAATAATTTAGACGTAACGGAGAAATTCAGAATGAACGCGACAGATATATTGGGTCAACTACTTGGTGCTGGCAGTAAAGGCGGCGGGTCGTTAAATTCCGGCACCGGAGCTCAAGTGCTCGAGGATTTGCTCGGTGTAGGTAAAGGGTCTCAAGGCCAACGCGGAAACGGTCAGCAGGGCGGTGGTATTTTTGGTGGTGATCAACAAGCTGCCGGCGGTTCAACAGCTGGCGGTGGTGGCGGTGGTGCCTTTGGTGGAGGTCAACAAGGTGGCGGCGGATTGGGTGATTTGTTGGGTAAGGCGTTAAAAGAACTTGGTCGCGCTAATGGAGGCGGCGCAACACAAGGCGCACCGGCCGGGCCTACAGGTAACAACCCTTTCGAGCAAACACCTCCCTCACCGCAGATAAGTCAGAATGACCAAAGTGCAGTGTATCTGCGAGCAATGATTCAAGCGGGTCTTTCGGACGGACGACTGGATGAGCAAGAGCAGCAAGCTATTTTACAAAAGGTTGGAAATTTAGGTGCTGAAGAGCAAAATTTCATCCGTGCAGAGATGGCAAAGGGCGCGGACGTCAATGGCTTTATTCAGTCTGTACCACGTGGAATTGAAGAGGAAGTCTACTCAGTATCGTTAATGGCGATCCAACTAGACAACCGAAACGAAGCGCAATTTCTAGACAGTGTTGCCAAAGGCTTACGTATAACCAAAGAGCAGTCTAACGCTATTCACGATCGTTTCAACGTGCAGAGAATATACGGCTAGTGGGCTGTGCGGGAAGTTAGGTAACAAACTTTTCACAGCCACAGTCGTCAGAGCAAGGCGGAAAATGCAGGCATACCAGGGCCTACGTCGAATTTTTCCAACGCAGCTAAGGCGGCTGTGGCGAAGATAAAGTGTTACCCAAATTTCCAAACAGCCCACTAGCAAGAAGCACAGTAATTATAAATGGTAATTGAAGTGCAATCGTAGCGTGTCAACACTCACGGGTGCAATGTTGTTACCTGCTTCCGTTTTTTTGAAATCATAAGGGGAATCGGGTCTAAGTAGTATCGATGCCACTTGAGCGCTAGCAGCACTTGAATGTGCTTCCAGCGTGGCCCGACGGGGCATTATTTCAGAAAATGCCGCATACACTCTTCCCTATGAAAAAAAAGGGGGCATATTGCAGCAGAAGGCTTTTGGCTTCTGCCGTTCAAAATAAAACCAACTCAGCCTTCAGCCTGTTGATCAAAGAATGATGCCCCCTTAGGAATCTGCGGCAACTCAATGTCATATGGTACGGATCGAACACGGCTGGTCTTTTCACCGCGTACCACCAGGCCTTCATATTTATTTGGCATCGGGTTGGGTGACTGAGGTATTGCATCTTCGGCAGAATACACAGCGATAAACAAGGTGCGCGGCTTTTTTGATAAGTTAGGCGCTGAACCATGCAGCAATCGCGTATGCATTAAACACACAGATCCTGCCGATCCTTTGCAGGTTATCGCATTCGATTGACACTGCTCAGATACATCGCTTGCAACTGCTCCGGTAAACACACCGTCATGCCAGAGACTATGAATATCTCCTTTGTGCGAACCCGGGAGTACTTCGAGCGGACCATTCTCATCCGTCACTTCATCAACCATCAACAAAGCGGTAATCAAGTCATCATTACTATGAGGCGTAAACGGAAAATCCTGATGCCATTTCACTTCCGTTTTAGCACCCGGTAATTTTGAATTGATTTTGCTGTGGTGGAATTTAATGTTCGGGCCGATCAGCTCAGCCACGCAATCTGCCATATGACTGTCTGTCATCGCCTTGTAATAGGCATCAGAAATTTCAACAGGTCCATTCACCCGCCGCAATGCAGGCTTGCTCTCAGTGTGCCCACCCTCTAAATCAAACCGCGGCCGCCCGTCATGAGACTCACCGTAGGCTTCAG
This sequence comes from uncultured Granulosicoccaceae bacterium, assembly GCA_938041955.1. Classification (GTDB taxonomy): domain Bacteria; phylum Pseudomonadota; class Gammaproteobacteria; order Granulosicoccales; family Granulosicoccaceae. Next base: position 3,291 of record CALISD010000149.1, read on the forward strand.
AATGCTCGCGGCTTTCATCAACCCACTTTGCAAAATCTTCGGTCAGATTTTTCAAAACTTTAGGGTCAACGGCATTCTCGACCATCAGGTAGCCGTGCTCATTAAAAAAATCGATTTCTGACTGTTTCAGTGCTGCCATGGCTCAAATTCTCGACGGATGAAGCGTTTAACAAACATGCCACAAGTCCAACATTGTCTCAATCGCTTTACCTCTCTATTATGACGTTTAGTTACCGGGTACCGCCAAAATGAGCGACGCGCTCAATACTTTTCACCCACAGATTCGTGACTGGTTTCTAAATCGGTTCAAACAGCCCACGGCGGTTCAGCAAGCCGCCTGGCCTGTAATCGCCAACGGGTCGCACTCACTTATCACAGCGCCTACCGGTAGCGGTAAGACGCTGACTGCGTTCCTATGGTCACTCAACCGCTTCGCCACCGGAGAATGGCAGCCAGGTGCCACGCGACTACTGTACGTGTCGCCACTAAAAGCATTGAACAATGACATTCAGCGCAACCTGCTGGAGCCGCTGAAAGAGCTCGGCGACGCCCTACCCGGCATCACGGTACGCACACGCTCTGGTGATACAACACAGGGTGATCGCCAAAGGATGCTTCGAAAACCGCCAGACATCCTGATCACCACACCCGAGAGCCTCGCTCTGTTACTCACCACTGCACGTGGCAGGTTGGCACTGAACAGTGTTGAAACCATGATCATTGATGAAATCCACTCCATGGTAGACAGCCGTCGCGGTGTGTCATTGATGACTTCAGCAGAACGACTACTTGAACTTACCGGCACGCTACAACGCATTGCACTCTCTGCCACCGTCAATCCACTGGAAGCGGTCGCGGAATACGTTGGTGGCTTTGATGACACAGGCCGAGCGCGACCCGTTAGCATCGTTAATCCCGCATCTGAAAAAATCATCTCCCTGAATGTGCGCTACCCATCCGAAGTAAAACACGCCGCTGAGAACGGTGATTCAGTATGGGATCCGCTGGCTGGAAAATTCCGTGATGTCGCACTTAACAACCGCAGCACGTTATTCTTTACCAATAGCCGCGCAATGGCTGAAAAGATCACCTTAAAAATAAATGAACAGTCACCCACCCTGCTCGCCTATGCACACCACGGCTCCCTGGCGCGTGAGATAAGAACAGAAGTCGAACGCCGCCTTAAAGAAGGAGAACTACGCGCCATTGTCGCCACCAGCTCTCTGGAAATGGGCATTGATATCGGCAACCTTGATCGGGTAGTGCTATTGCAATCGCCACCCGGCATTGCCGCCACGATACAACGCATTGGACGCGCAGGACATAGCGTCGGCGAGGAAAGTCACGGCTCGCTATACCCGGTGCATGCGGCTGATTTTATTGAAGCTGCCGCGTTATCCACCGCCACCATCGCACGAGACCTTGAGCCGCTCAGGCCAATCAAAGGTGCACTCGATACACTGTCACAAGTCATCGTATCAATGACTGCGAGTGAACCCTGGACCGCCGATGATATGTACCACCTGTTAAAACGCTCCGCACCTTATCAACAATTAACCCGTGAACAGTTTGATCTGGTATTGGAACTGTTATCAGGGCGTTACGCAGGTGCACGCATTCGAGAGTTACAGTCGCGCATTATCTATAACCGGCTTGACGGCACTGTTAATGCCAAAAAGAGCGCACTGTTCGCACTTTATAACTCAGGCGGCAGCATCCCTGACCGCGGTTATTATCAAATTCGCCATGCCGATTCCGGCGCAAAAATTGGTGAGCTTGACGAGGAGTTTGTCTGGGAAGCAAGAATCGGAGATACGTTCTCACTCGGTACGCAACACTGGCAGGTCAGGCAGATCAATCACAATGATGTACTGGTTAAGCCTTCCAAATCTGGAATCGCCCCGCCCTTTTGGCGCGCAGAGCGCAACAATAGAAGCCATCACTACGCCACTCGCATTGGTGAGTTTTTATTCAAAGCCAATACCTTACTGGCCTCTGGCAAGAAAAAGCAATTAGCCATGCATCTCATTGACGACTTGGCGTTCGATGACGGTGCCTCAGATAAACTGATTGACTACTTACAAAGGCAACGAGAAAAAAGCGCCACAGATCTTCCCCATCGCCACCACCTGTTAATAGAGTTAGTAGAATCCGGCCCGGGTGGATATCGTGGGCCGGATATCCAAAAGCAATTAGTCATTCATACCCATTGGGGCGGCAGGCTCAACCATCCCTGGGCATTGGCACTGCAAAGTGCCTGGCAGGAAAAGTTTAACGAGCTACCAAAAATTCATGCAGATAACGATGCCATTGCCATCACTGTCAATGAGGTGCCTGACCCTGCGTTAGTTTTATCCCTGGTGAATTCAGCCAACCTTGATCATCATCTACGCCGCTCACTTGAAAGCTCAGGGTTCTTCGGCACACGCTTCCGGGAGTGCGCAGGTAGGTTTTTGTTACTGCCAAGGCAAAAGTTCAATCAACGTTTGCCGTTGTGGATGAGTCGGTTGCAGGCAAAGAAGTTAATGTCTGCCACCATGCAGTTTGAAGACTTTCCAGTATTACTTGAAACATGGCGCACTTGTTTAAACGATGAGTTTGAACTGCCAGCACTCAACACTATGCTCAATGAAGTCGCAGATGGAGTGTGCCAGTGGAGCTTTATACGCACAGCCACCCCTACACCGTTTGCAAGCAATCTGTCATTTGATCACATTAATATGTACATGTATGCCGATGACACACCGGAGCAATCGCAAGTCAGCGCACTATCGGGTGACTTGATTAAAGCCACTGCGCAGAACAGCGAGTTGCGGCCCACTATTGACCAGAAGATCAATGAGCAATTTATCGCCAAGCGTCAAAGAACACTTGCTGAATATTCACCTGCCGATACCGATGAATGGAACGAATGGGTCAAAGAAAGAATCTTAATACCACAAAGTGAATGGTGGCCTGAGTGGCAGAAATCCCCTGCAAAGCATGACAAGCACCTGTGCGAGCTAACATTGGATAAGCGCCGTTGGGTTTGTCATATCGAACACGCTAATCAACTAATAGAAAGCGGCCTTGCAGAAAACGCTGTCGCCAGTAGCAAAAAGCTACCAGCAATCGAACATGACGCTCGCACAGCAGACACACTGGCTTCAGAGATTCTTTCTTACTATGGACCGCTAAGCCTCGATGAGATCAAGCAACTACTACCAACGCTGCCCGATAGTCTGCTAGATAGCGAAAGGTATATTTGCGGCGAGCTACTTGAAAACGACAATAGAACCCTCTACTGCGATACTGAAAACTTCGAAATTCTAATGCGCTGGCAAAGAGCCGACAGGCGTCCCGCCTTTGAAGCGCTTGGCTCGAAGACATTACCTGGAGTGCTGGCTAACTGGCAACAGTTTAATCGCCCCGCTAACGAACAAACGGTAACCGAAGCTTTTGAAAAACTACGCGGCTATCGCACCCGTGTACAGCCGCTGCTGAACGATCTATTTAGTGCACGCCTGACAGACTACTCAGAACATCAACTGGAAAACGTATTTTTGCATCAACAGTTAGCGTGGCTAGGCACAGATAAAGACCAATGTTGCCTTTGCTACCCTGAAGATTTCGAGCTATTACAAAACAACACTCAACAGCCTTTTGAGCTGGCACAATACTTTGGTGATGCTAATGCTCGTTATACCTATCTCCAGATTGCCACCGCCGCACGCGAAAACAACAAGGTCAATGCAGCCGACCACGACACAACACCTACCAACGAAGACACCGTTAACGATCTATGGTGGGAAGGAGTATGGGCAGGCCAACTCACCGCGGATTCTCTCGCGCCATTAAAAAAGGGAGCCACGTCCAACTACAAAATAAGTACCGGCAGCAGCACTGCAAACCGTATAGCAAACGCCCGCCGAAGAGCCCGTGGCTTAAGCAGTTCGTGGCCCGGAAACTGGCAACTCATACCGGCAAAAGAAACTGAAAACGATGCACTTACCGAGCATGAAGAATGTCGAGAACGCGTGCACCTGTTACTTGATCGCTACGGCGTCGTCACCCGGGAGCTTGCCAACCGTGAAATGGACTGCCTTCGCTTTGGCAAACTGTTCAAAGCACTTAGAGTCATGGAGCTTGCCGGCGAGGTAATGCAGGGCTTGTTCTTTGACGACCTCAGTGGCCCGCAATTTATATCACCAAGGGCATTAACCCGCCTGCAGCAAAACGAACCCGCTCCAGCCCACTTCTGGTGCAACGCACTTGATCCTGTCTCACCATGCGGGCTCGGACTTGAATGGCCGGAGCTGCCGCAACGGCGCGAGCAAAACTATCTGGCATTTCATAAAGGCAAGCTGGCACTGGTAATTGAAAACAACGGCGGCCGGCTGCATTTTTATATCGATCCACAAGACAGCGAAATAATACAAGTGCTCACCCCTTGCATACATATCGTCAAAACCCACGGCAAAATGACCGTGAAAGAAATCAACGGAGAATCAGCCATGACAAGCCCATGGCTACCTGCGCTTGGTACTGTTTTGAAAAAACGTAAAGATCATCGGAGCGTGTATTTTGAGCTCTAAGATAGTTATACGTAGGTGCACCGAAATATTTAACAATCTAAGCGACACTCTAGGGAAACCAATGAAGCAGGCTAATTTTTAAGACGCAAACAAAGCAAAAGAACAGTCATTGAATGTCACCCCGATAAGTCGCATTATTTTTCCATTGACTTTGACCTCTTTTCAAATTATTTCAGTGGGGGGAACCAGGCGATATTTTCACCATCTATGATCTTGCCAACAACGAAATTTAGGGCATCAGGGAAGCCGATCTGCTTAAGCTCTTTATAATCCCGGTTGGCACAGAATTCTGGACGCTGTCAGATGTTTTTCAGACCTAAGATCCACTCCTTTTTCACATCGAAAGTATCGTTCTCACACTTCAATGTTACCGTCTCTGGATTTTTAGCAACCAACTCACAGTAGTTGAATATACCCACAGTTCGAATATCCAAATGCTGACGTTCACCTTTTTTAGTCCTCGTGTAACTGGTGATCGCAATTCTATCGCCAATCTCTGATTGTTCTATGTCTATAACCTTGTAGACCTTTGCTCTATCGAAGTCATCGAACTTTACCGGGGTAGTGGTATCCAGTACTTCTACCGTTGTTTCTCTAACTTCGCCAATTTTACAGTCCTTCAGAGAACCATCGTCGTAAAACGCACAGGCATATGTAGTGATGTTGTTGACACTGGAGCCGTATTTCAATGAACCAGCATCGCTTGCCGTTAGAGCCCAACTTTCCGACTCACTCATCCAGACTTTGTGATACACCGGGTTTTTTAATTCCACTCCGTTTCTTGTGATTGTAAATCTAGCCGTTTCTTCATCACACTTAACCCTCGAAGTGCCTGGTTTTGTACACCAAATCGCTGAGCTTAAATACCCAGCTTCATATTCTTTCGCATATGATGCGGGGCCAAACTGTTCCAGTGCCTGAGTATAAAATTTCGATGAAAGCTCATCTCTGTCAACTGACAAGCCCGGCTTGACACTTACAGAAGATACCACCATATAGCCTATATCCTTTGCATCAAGGCTAGGGGTTAGCTTGACTTCCACCACATGCTCATCTGCTCGATACATCACATGGTAGGCGGCATTTTGATGATCCGTAATTGGCATATGTGATTTAACACGTCTGACACGCACTTCTTTTTCATCAACTGAGTAGAAAGCGACCAGTCCTTGCTGCGCCTGCTCTGCAGTCATACCCAGCCTGAC
>CALISD010000150.1 GCA_938041955.1 uncultured Granulosicoccaceae bacterium
TAACGAGCTGTACAACAAAGCATCTTTTCAGACAGTGATTGACTCTTTGTTGGCCATTAACGCAGTAGAAGCGCTCGATGGTAAATTGCACGCTAATAAGGTACTGCAGACACTAGGCTCCGAAATTCGGCAGGTACTTCCCGACGTTACCCGTCATGAGATGCTTGCCGCTGCAAGACTTGCGTCACAGGGTGAAGTACAGGCAAACGCTAAATAATTCGAATTTATTCGCACGCTTAGTCGCGACGTATCTGTATCAAACATCAACCATTAATACACCCATTTAAAGGCCCAATTGCTTGCGCGCTTTGCGCAGCGATTGGCCAAGTTCCTCCGGTATTTGGATAGTCGTCATAGATTTTAATTCCCGATCGGGAAATAACATACCAAACCTGACTATTAGCAAGCCTTAGTTCCCGATCGGGAATAATTTGAGCGGAAAGTTAATAAAACCCTACTCCCGCTCAACAACATCAGACCGTGTAATCAAATCCTGCAACAACAAATTATACTTATAACTGGTAAACATATTTATCCAGATAACCAGTTTAATCCCCAGCAAACAAAAATAGGTGATATAGCTGCGAAAAAACGAGTGATACCAACGCAGCCTTAAACCGCTTCTATCTACCACCGCCAACTGAAACATTTTCTTACCGACAGACGCCTGCAGCGGTGAGGCTTCCATAATTGGAATCACCAGTAGAAAATACATGACTGCAATAGATTTAAAAAAGGAAAGACCGGGCACCTTGGTGGCAAGGTAAAAGCATATAACCCCCAGTATCATGTCAACTCCAAAGGCCATTATACGGCCAAAGTAGTGCAGCTTTAGATTTGGTGTATTTTCCTGGTTTGAAGTGGTGAATTTAAAAATCGCATTGGATTGATCAGTACCATACGCCTCTTCAAACTGTTGCCAGTTGGTTTCCCACTGAAAATAGTCATTCAAATAGCGCAGCACTGGCTGTTTGACGTGAAGGTCGCCTTTTTTCAAAGACTCCAGGTTGGCTTCTGATACAGCACTGAATAACAGATGACTTACTTGTGCGTTGAAGTCTAGATCGACCATTGAGGGTACTGACTCTATAGAACTCCACTCTTCAATTTTGTTTACGCGCTTTGGCGATACGATCAATGTTTCGAGGTTGGCAACTATTAGCTTGTAGTCATTATGCAGTGCCTCTTTATATTCGGGTTGTTGAAAAGAGTCTTCCTCACGCTCGACGCCTGAGGCGGGTTCATCATCGTCGGTATACTCTGGCGCTTGAAGCGTCTCGATTATTGGTGGGTTTGGGTTACTGTCGGTGGGCGTCGGCTGTGCGGCATGTTCCACCTTGATATTGGTATCTGCCGGATCATCATCGGTATGTTCCGGAGCCCGGACGGTTTCAGTTGTTGCTGCGCTTTGTTCTAGATCATTTTTCGTTGGCTCTGGCTTCGTACGGTTCGCCTCGTCACTCTTACGCTTTTCCAGATCTTCGGCTGGCTCTTGCGGATTACGCTGTTCGGCTTCTGGTTCCCTGTGATTTGTTTGTGTCGCGACGGCTGATCGATGTTTTGCCATGGCCAACGCAGACTTATACGCGCTGTGTAGCGCGGTAAAACCCTCCGGGTCATCTTCGGGCCGTGTTTTCTTTAGTAGCTTTGAATACGCAAGCTTAATTGTCTTGGCATCAGCATCTGGTTTAACGCCTAGTATTTTCCAGTAGCTCATTAGAAGAACGGCCGATCGAATTGTTCCAGTTGGGCGACAAATTCTGTTCGCGCGGTTTCAATGGTTCTTTCATCCTGTGATTCAATGGCGGCTTCGAAGTCGGCAAGATATATTTTAAGAATTTCTCTCTCACCACTTAGTCGGCCCTCGTACAGGCGCTCTGCACGGGCGATCAGTTCACGATTGATTTCCTGGTCTCGCGGGTGGAACTTCATGGTTTTGAGTTTTTCGCGACTGCTGGTGATCTCTGCGTCGGTCAGGCTGCCGGGAGCATTCTGGATGACCGTACTTTGCTGTTCATCCGTAGATACTACTGTGACATCAACCTCTAGCAATCCGTTAATGTCATAGCTGAAGCGCACCATGATGCTTTGCTCATGGGCTTTGCCTTTTGGCACTTTGACCATCAGGTTGCCAAGCTTGATATTGTTCTGCGCCAGTCGACTCTCACCTTGGTATATGTCTACGTTGACCTCTGTTTGGTTGTCTGCAACGGTGAAGTAGGTTCCCTCCCTGCTGACCGGGACAATGGTGTTTCTTTCTATGATGGGGTCGTAAAGCGCCCCCTGGCTTCCGGTTTTGTCGTTTTCATTATGCACACCAATACCTAGTGAGTACGGGCACACATCTGTCAGTACCACATCATCTAACGCAGCATCACGGGATTTTAAACCAGCTTGAATGGCGGCACCCATGGCAATGACCAAATCCGGGTCAAGGTTGGCTGATGGCATGCGACGAAACATTTTGGCCACCGTTGAGCGCAGAAACTTCATTCTTGTGGCACCGCCAACCAGTAGAACGTCGTCCAGATCTGAGGGGGTGAGACCTGCATCTCTTAAGGCGGTCTCTACCGGCCGTTGTATGCGCTGCAGTAGAGGTGACGCCAGTTGCTCAAAGTCTGCAAAGCTTAGTGTGACTGATTGTTCCTGCTTACTCAGAAAGGGTTCGACGATTACCTGATCAGCGGAGTTAAACTGGCGCTTCACCAGTTCCAGCTGTTGATAGACTTTATTTAACTCGGAGTTGCCGAGTGATTTTTTATTGATGTTGAGTGTGGTGAGGTATTTCTGCACCAGCACTTCCAGAAAATCTTCGCCGCCCAGAAAATTGTCTCCGGCGGAGGCGTGCACTTCCAGCACCCCGTCAAAGTATTCCATGATAGACACATCAAAGGTTCCGCCACCAAGATCGATCACCATGAACTGGGTGTGTTCCGGCTTGTCTTGCAGACCATAAGCCATGGCAGCGGCGGTGGGTTCGTTGATTAGCCGTTCAACTTTGAGGCCGACCATGTCTGCGGCTTGAATGGTGGCTTTGCGCTGTGCATCACTAAAATAGGCCGGCACACTGACCACCGCTTCGGTGAGCGGTTCACCGAGAAAGGTTTCTGCATCTTCTTTTAGGCTTCTGAGTACAAACGCTGACAACTCGGGCGCGGTAAACTTTTGCTTGTTAAGGCGGATTTTCCGTTCAGTGCCCATGTAGCGTTTAAATAAGGCAGTGGTGGAGTCTGGCTGCAGTATCAGCTTCTCACGCGCGGTTTTACCGACGGAGGCGTTATTGTCTTTGTCAATGTGAACCACTGACGGGGTAAGCATTTCACCGAGGCGATTCGGAATCATTTGCACTTGACCGTCTTTCCATACGGCGCAGGCACTGTTGGTTGTGCCCAGATCCATTCCCACTATAGTCATAATTCAGGTACGGCAGTGATAGCGTTAATCTGATTTAGCGGCCAATTCACCACGATGATCAAGGGCCACCTTGAATGCCAACTTTACTATAATGCCAGTTGGGTCACATATGTCCAG
>CALISD010000151.1 GCA_938041955.1 uncultured Granulosicoccaceae bacterium
GGAGTGTTAGAAATTCTGTGTCAATCCATTATTATATACAAAATAGGATTGACCAATGTCAGAAAAATTCAACTTTGAAGAAGCGCTAAAAGCCCTTCAATCAGGACAAGCGATAACCGGAAAAGATGGGGTTCTTGCCCCGTTGATTAAGCAGCTTACAGAGGCTGCTCTTGAAGGGGAACTGGACAGCCATATAGCGAACGATGTTGTTCCTAACCGACGTAATGGCAAGTCAAGAAAAACCGTTAAGTCTTCATCTGGCAGTTTTGAGCTTGAAACACCCCGTGATCGAGCAGGGACTTTTGAACCGACTGTAGTTAAAAAATACCAAACCTCGGTCAGCGATGAAATAGAGAGCAAGATGCTGTCTATGTACGGTCTTGGTATGAGCTACCGGGACATCGCCAATCATGTTGAGGCGCTTTATGGCATCAACGTGTCCACGGCAACTATCAGCGCTGTTACAGACAAGATTATTGATGAAGTCAAACAGTGGCAGCAACGTCCACTGGAAAGCCACTATCCGCTTGTCTGGCTTGATGCGATTCACTACAAGGTCAAGGAGGACGGTCGATATAAGCAAAAGGCGGTGTACACGATTCTGGCGCTGAATCTGGACGGACAAAAAGAAATACTGGGTCTGTACTTGTCTGAAACAGAGGGAGCAAACTTCTGGTTGTCAGTGTTAACCGACCTACAGCATCGTGGAGTAGAAGATATTCTGATCGCTTGCGTGGACGGCCTTACAGGCTTCCCAGAGGCGATTAAAACGGCATTCCCAAAGACTGAGGTGCAATTATGCATCGTGCATCAAATCCGCAATTCTATGCGTTACGTGGCCTCTAAAAACCACAAAGCATTTATGGCTGACCTCAAGCCAGTTTACCGGGCAGCAACGCTCGGAGAAGCCGAGGATGCACTGGATCTGTTGGAGGAAAAATGGGGCAAGGATTACCCGATAGTGATCAAATCGTGGCGAGGTAAATGGGAACTGTTATCTGCCTACTTCCGTTACCCTGAACCGATCCGACGCATCATGTATACCACCAATGCCGTAGAGGCGGTGCACCGTCAGTTTCGGAAACTGACCAAGACTAAAGGGGCTTTTCCTAACGACAACAGCTTACTGAAATTGCTGTACATGGGAATCCAAAATGCCTCTAAGAAGTGGACTATGCCGGTACAAAACTGGAACCTGGCATTGTCACAATTGGCCATCTTTTTTGAGGGCCGACTTGATGCTGTGTTGGATGTGTAGCAGTATTACCCATCAACGCAATTGACTGTTGACACAGAATTCTAAACGCCCTCCATAGCGATCAGGTATCACCTTCCGTCATTTCCTTTTCAAGTAAATCTATCGCGATCTCAATCGTTTGAAATAATTTACTTTTCTTCCCACATTCTTTTCTAATTTTCGATTGGAGTTTTTCCAAGCGTATTCCGTACTCACTACCTATTTGTGTACTAATTATGTAAGACCTTGCATCAGGTGCGGTTCTCTTCGGATACATATAAATCCCAACACACATAAAACACAACAGTTGTTGTTTACCATATAAAAACAACCATTTCAAGAGACCTTTGTGCTGCGAGTAAATTTGCAACTACATAGACTGCTGCAATAAAGAAAGATCCGATCGGCACATTGATATTTTCACGTTAAAGAAATCATGAAAACTATCAAACTTACCTTAGTCCTAATGGTGTGTTAGATGATCACCGGAGACACCAGCGCAAAACACCCTACTGCGTAAGCACAATCTCAAATGAATAAGATATTTCATCATCGACAGTATCACTTCCGCTGCCATCGCAGTACTGCCTGTTAGTCATGTGATCTACATAAACTGAACTAGGGTAACCAAGAGAGGAATCGTAGCTCACCTTGAGCACATCTACTGATTGATCTCGCGCATCGATGTATTCGAAAATTGAATCTACCGTGGTGAATGACAAGGTATCGACATCTGGCAAATTCGCCTCCTGCCCTTGCGCATTAACCTGCAGCGCATTCTGAATAGCACCGTTCTCAATCATCACGGTGACTGTGCCATCACATCCGAAGCACGATCCAGTGTAGCTGAGAACATAATCCCGGTACCCGAGGCTATCCCATTGCCCTTGTCGCTCAGATAGCTGCGTTAGCCCTTCACGTTCTTTGAAATCATCCTCACAAAAAGGATTACACCCGCTGAGTATCAACAAAGGGGAAAGTAGAAGCACACGAAAATTCTTCGAAGTCATTGCCCTGCTCACCAATACTTCTTTAAGGCTTTCAAAATTATCACGTCACAACTGCGTTCATCGCAGGCTTGCAAATCAATAGCGTCGCTAGCGAACCAGCTGCCTCGGTGCTGCACTAAGGCAATCAAGCCGTGATCTTACACTACCGCTCAAAATAGTCCGGATGATCCTCCAGGATCTTGTTTATGGTCGCATCAAGACGCGACAAATGAAGCATACCTGCCTCTACCGCCTGGTCGGGCTTACCATTTTTAACACACTTTGCAATCGTTTCATGATCATCCAATAACTGCGATAGACGACCCCCACCAGAATGGCTAAGCACGCAGAGTCTGTCGAGCTTAGCCTTTTCACCCGAGATCACTTCAAAAGCAAAGCCAACACCTGCGATATCACAGAGGGTTTTGTGAAAGTCATAGTCTTCACCACTAAATGCTTCAAAGTCTTCATCGTCTACTATTCTTCTTTGCCGCTTTACGCACTTATCCAGACTTGCAGCACCTTCTTCGTCGCAAAGCGCTGCCGCCCTTCGCAGCACTTCAGATTCAACTGAAGCTCGCACGAAGCGTGACTTCGTTATTGCTCGAGTCGAGAATTTCCTTACCTCAGTGGCTTTTTGCGGCTGTATTAAGAGCAGGTCTAAGTTTTCCAGACGGCTGAATGCATCGCGAACCGGTTGTCTTGATATTTCAAACTGCGCTGCGACGTCAGCTTCGGAAAGTTTAGTGCCCGGACGCAGATTCAGGGAATTGATTTCCTGGTACAGATGATTAAAGACGAGATCCACGCTGGTTCTGCGTGGATGGTTATTTCTGACTGACTCCATCTGTTCACTCTCTCAGTTTCATACCAAGGCAAACGGTCAAGCGTACGCCACAGGTCAGTGCATACGCAACCATCTACTTGTCAAACCAGCCGATTAGCTGAAAGTTCAGCTTCAAATGCGCGGGACGCTTCATCATAACGCAGCCGAATGTTGTTAATGTGTTCAATTCCATTCTTAACAGACCCTCACCGCAAGGCTTATCAGCTAACTATTGCGCGTGGGTATTGCTTTCGAACCAATTAATATACTAGCATACCAGATGCGCTAGACAATCCAGTCCCAGCGGAGCCTATATCGTCAGGCGTCAATTCTAAACAATAGGAAGAACCATGAGGTTTCAGGGTAAATCAGCGATCGTAACGGGTGCCGGCAGGGACATTGGACGTGCTTGTGCATTGCGCTTGGCGAAAGAAGGTGCAAATGTTGCCATCAACTACTACTCAAGCAGCGAAGGCGCTGACAGCGCTGTGGAAGAAATTATTGCAGCAGGAGGGAAGGCATTTGCACTACAAGGCGACTTAAGCAAACAACAAGGCGCTGATGCCTTAGTAGCGAAAACGGTGAGCGAGTTTGGCAGTGTGGATATCTTGGTTAATAACTCCGGCGGATTAGTCGCACGCAAAACCATTTCGGAAATGTCTTTGGAGCATTGGCACACGGTGATGGATTTAAATCTGACCAGCATCTTCTTAATGGTAAAAGCCTGCCTGCCCCATATGGCCAACGGCGCCATCGTCAACCTCGCAAGCCAGGCCGGCCGTGACGGTGGTGGACCGGGATCTGTGCCATATGCCACTTCCAAAGGTGCAGTAATGACCATGACCCGCGGGCTTGCCAAAGAGCTGGGCCCGAACATCCGCGTTAACGCGCTCTGCCCGGGAATGATTGATACTGATTTCCACAACGTACACACCAAACCGGAAGTTCGTAAAATAGTTGAAAATGCAGCTCCCGTAAAAAGACAAGGCGTCCCTGATGATGTAGCAAACCTGGTTGCCTACTTAGCCAGTGAAGAATCTGCATTTATTACGGGTGCTAACGTCGATATCAACGGCGGCATGGTGTTCTCGTAGAGAAAAACTTAAAAAGTAAACTGGCGTGTGAGTCTACACTACCATGATGCACTCACACGCCAGCCCTCCAGATAAAGACCTCAGCGCAACAGCACGCAAGGCAAGCCGACGCGCAAGCGAGCATTAAAACGCGGGATACCTACCTATATAAACCTGAGTAGTATATTCAAACCTCACCTGCCCACCTTCCGCAAACTTATCGAATAAATTCGACATCGCCAACATTAGCTCAGCATACCCGGCCTGCTCAGACGTCGGACAATATGAAGACGACTGCAACCGCCCCTTTAAACCATCAAAATTAAAAGCCTGATGGTTCGGAAATTCCACCTTCTGCATTCCGGCCCCAAGGAACTTCTCAATGACTGTATCGTTCGATCTTGAGTGACTGACCTTACTGTACTCCGGCACAAGAGAATTCAACAAAGACTCATACTCCATCTGAAATCCCTCTTGCGAACTCACCCTTCGGTTCCAAATGAGTACGATACGTCCACCAGGTTTTAAGATTCGAGCAAACTCTGCCTTCGTAAGGTCAACATCAAACCAGTGAAATGCCTGCGCCGCTGTAATCAGATCAACAGATTCGTTTTCCAGCGTTGTTGCCTCAGCAGAACCCGCAACACTCTGATAGTTCACGGACTCACCAAGCCGCAAATCCGACTCAGCACGCATGGGCCCATTAGGTTCAACCGCCACTACCGAACAACCTTTCTTAAGTAATGAGCTGGTCAATATCCCTGTACCTGACCCGACATCCGCGATCCGGGATTGTGCATGTAGAGTGATATTTTCAAAGAGGTAGTCGATAGCCGTTGCAGGGTAGTCTGGACGAAACTTCGTGTAGTCACTCACCCTGTTTGAGAATCGAACAGTTGAATCCGTCACCATTGTTGTTTCTTCTCCAATAAGAACGCTTGCAGCCTTGCACGTATTCTTTATTTAGCAACGTCTCTCAAGCTAGTGGGCTGTTTGGAAAGTTCGGTAACACGGATCGAAGCCACAGCCGCCATAGCTGTGTTGGAAAAATTCGACGTAGGCCCTGCTATGCCTGCATTTTTCCGCCTTGCTCTGACGACTGTGGCTGTGAAAAGTTTGTTACCGAACTTCCCGCACAGCCCACTAGTCAGCCGAACGCTTCACTACATTCACGCTTTGCAGCCTCTCTTTAGCCTCGCTCCACGATGGAACAACTTCCGACTCCCATGTCACCGAAGAAATTTCTCCGAAGCTGCGTGATTTTTTCATGGCGTGAAGGTGGGCACCACTGTTTCGAAATGCCAATAAGTCTTCTGAGGTTTGCCAGACGGTGATAGTTCGAAGGCTAACCGGATTTATCCTCATATGAACAATACCACCGGCACACTTCACTTGCTTCACCACACGGTAAGTGTCTACAAAAAACTGAATATAGAGCGATAGACTCTTGAGTCTAAATTTCGTCGTGCTAACTATCATCCGCAACTCACAATCCTGGTACGTACGCTACCAGTTTTGACTATAGAATCTTCATATAGCCACACCATCCGATCCAAAAACCACATTTTTGCCAAATAAACGAAAGTAGTGCCGTGTACTGTAAGGTAAACATTCAACTTCCAGACACCACAAATAAGTATAACTCCGCCGATAGTTTGCAATACATTTAATACCACTATCATATTTTTATGGCCACACGGCATTGGCACGTCTTTCCTTTTCATATATACACGCTCACCAAGAACCGCCCTGGCTCCCCAACTCTCAAAGCTCTTTGGTTTTCCAAATAGAGTTGGATTTATCCAAACCCAAAAAATGAGAATTGTTATTGGTATAACACAGTACCAGCCTATCCATACCCGCGACCAGAAACTCAGAATTATGAACGGAAGTGTTGCGAACCTACTCCAGATAGACCACGGGTTGGCGTGCCGTAGCCAACTTTCATCATCCGGTAAAAATACCTTTACCAGCAGTTTATCTATGTCCATGGTGTATCTCAATTTCCAGTCGTGTGTTACGAATTACCAGAATACACGATAGAACATCGATACCCACTCCGCGACCCGCGATCCTTTATGTTCATATAGCCATGTAGATAGTGCTCACCTACACGGGCCGGGAAGTGTTGACCAGCCAGGTGCAATATGAGATCTCTTACATCAACATAGAACAGGAACCAACAACCGCAACTGCTTCTGAAAAGCGGGATAGAATTGGATGGTTATAGACAGCTCCTTACGCTGTAAGGGGCTTGAAAAAAAGCTTAACTTAAGACAGACGTGATATCAGGTGTACAACGTCAAATGTCACCTTAGAGTTTACTGACAAATGCGGGTAACTGTTTAGTAGGAAAGGAACTTTGTAGCTTTTCAAAGCCTACCTGTCGCGCGTAGCACGACAACACCCATGAGTGCGACAGATGTGCCCTGGATAGTTACGATTGCCCTTTCTACACTTAGCAGCCTATGTAAAGAGCTTATAGGCTCTCAATTCCCTATCGCTGAGTAGCAACGCTGTCTATCGAGCGCACTCCGGTAAAACCCATCTAATCATTAAATATTTCAGCAACATAAGCCACCATTCGGACTTGCCTGGGGAGCAATATTACGTCACAGTATTCCGGCGAACCATAAAACAACACACTAATGCTACCTGCGTAATCTGAGGAAACAACATGAAACTGAATGAAGCGACTCAGAGCATGCGCACCGGGGGGCAAGGCAAGGCTCGACAATGGGCAGTGGAACATCAGATGCAAGTTGGCCGCATGTTTGATGCGTTGGATATGGTACCGGTTAGTCAGGCACACATGATGGCCGACCCTGAGTCCATCGGTGAGGCGGGCGTCGAGTTCTTTGAGAATTTTGCAGCAATGCCTGACAATGATCGCCAACTCCGCATCCCTTTAATCACTGATCCCCGTGGAGTCGATCTCAGCTACTACGATCCACTCGGTCAGACTGAAGAGATGGCAAATCTGGAGCGGCGATTTATCCGCGCCTGCGAGTCGATGGGGGTGGTAATGACCAACACCTGCATCAACTATCAAACCGTTAACTCTCCGGTGCTGGGTGATCATGTAGCGTTTGGTGATACCGGTGTGGTGATTTACTCAAACAGCGTCTGTGGGGCACGATCAAATTTTGAAGGCGGCCCTTCAGCACTTGCCGCCGCACTCACAGGGTACACACCGCGTTATGGATTGCATCTTGATGAACACCGTAAGGCCACCTGCCGCTTTAAAGTACTTGTACAACCAGAGGGTCTGACAGATTGGGGTGTACTAGGTGCTGTGATTGGGCGCAAAGCAGGCTCATATTGGGAAGTACCCGTCATCGAAGGGATAGAACGTGTCCCAACCTCTGATGAAATAAAGCATATGGGCGCTGCAATGGCGAGCTACGGATCCACCCCGCTTTTTCACATCGTAGGTATTACTCCCGAGTGCCATACGCTTGCCGATGTAGGCGCCGAAGCACTGGCTGTTACAGAGATATCTCAGGCTGACATCAATACACTCAGGTCTCCGTTCGGTGCGGCCGGTGAAAAAGTAGATGTGGTTGTATTTGCCGCCCCACAACTTTCTTTGATGGAAATGCAGAAGGTATCAAGCCTGTGCGAAGGAGAGACACTTCATCCTGCCACTTCCCTGCTCGTTTGCACCCCCGCAAGCGTCTATGTTGATGCCAGCGCCGCTGGCTACGTAAAAGCGATTGAAGACTTCGGCGGCAAGGTACTACAAGGCACTTGCTTCTATCAACAATATGCACGTGAAATTGGTGAAGCAAACGGTTGGAAACGTCTGCTTTCAAACTCCACTAAGATCGTAAACATACTCGGGGGCTACGGCTACCTTCCCGCACTCGCATCAATGGAAAACTGTGTGGCCTCTGCAATTGCAGGTGAAATCGTTAATGACTACTGAATTGAAGTGCCATGTGGGCATCGGTGAAGCCGTTGAAGGTGTTGCTCTGGTCGCGGAAGATAACTTCTCAGCCCGCTATGATCTAGATCGTATAAAGGGGGTCTTTTCACGGCCACAGCACAAGCTTGCAGGCCAGAGCTATGTCGATAAGATCCTGGTGATGAATACCGCTAAAGGTGGAGTGGCCACCGCATGGATGCTGCACGAAATGACTTCACGCAGTATGGCGCCAAAGGCCATACTTTTTAATTCCGCCAACACCATACTTGCGCAAGGTGCAGCGCTTGCCAACCTGACGCTGTGTGATCGCTTTGAAGCAGGCGACGTTACCCAGCTCATAAAGACTGGAGATATCGTGCGGGTAGACCCGGTAGCAGGTCTCGTCACCATCACGAATCGCTAGTGGGCTGTGCGGGAAGTTCGGTAACAAACTTTTCACAGCCACAATCGTCAGAGCGAGGCGGGAAAATGCAGGCATAGCAGGGCCTACGTCGAATTTTTCTAACGCCGCTATGGCGGCGGTGGCTTCGATCCGTTTTACCGATCCTTCCAAACAGCCCAATATTGAAGCATTAGCACGCGATGTAGTCATCACATATAAGGACAAGCTATGTCAAAGCCCCCGGTTTTTGAAATTGATCTGGCACGGTTTGCAACAGATCCCTACCCTGCACTGAAAACAATGCGTGCGCAATGCCCGATCGCATTTGTGCCACAACTCGGCAGCATACTGTTCACTCGCCGTGACGACATTGCCACCGCTGAAAAAAATATCGCTGTGTTCAGTTCTGATCAACCAGAAGGATTAATGAATAAACTGATGGGCCATAACATGATGCGCAAGGATGGCACAGACCATCAAACAGAGAAGAAAGCTCTGTTCCGGAGTGTGTCTCCGATAACTGTTCGCGATCATTGGACAGCGGTGTTTCAACAACACGCAACTGATCTTATTGAGAGCCTTAAACCCACTGGTCAAGCTGATATTGTGCGTGACTACGCACTGACACTGTCCGCCAACTGTCTGCGCTCGTTGACAGGCCTTACCAATCTTACACCCGCAGAAATGGATGCAACATCGCAACAAATGATTGATGGCATCTCAAACTATGCGGAGGATCCGGAGATCGAAGCTAAATGCCATGCTGCAACACAACTACTTGATGATGCAATCGATGACATGGCGAATAAGAACAACATCGATAGTGAACCTACCCTCCTTCACGTAATGCTAGAATCTGGCATGCAATTCGATAGCATTCGGGCCAACATTAAGCTTGCAATAAGCGGCGGCCAAAACGAACCGCGCGACGCAATTTCCGGTGCAACATGGGCTTTGCTTACGCACGAATACCAACTGCAGAAAGTTCTGTCCGGCGATATCGCCTGGCTACAGGTGTTTGAAGAGTATGCTCGCTGGATGTCTCCTATCGGAATGTCACCAAGACGCATAGCCACGCAACACACATTCAACGAGATAGACCTAACACCAGGTGATCGCGTGTTCTTTATGTTCGGCTCCGGCAACCGTGACGAAACCCACTTTGAAAACGCCGATCAATTTGAGCTCGCCAGAGACATAGGTAAAAGCATCGCTTTTGGTGCGGGCCCGCATTTTTGTGCAGGTGCGTGGGCCTCTCGAGCGATGATCGCAGATGTCGCCTTGCCCACTTTATTTGGTGCCCTGAAAAATCTACGTATTGATAGCAACCAACCACCACCACTAATGGGTGGCTGGGCGTTTCGCGGATTATTGAACCTGCCTGTCCATTGGGATAGCTGAATTTGATATCTCACGCTGCTAATGGAGCTAGCTGTGCAGCGCAAACTTGAAAGACGACCCGTTTCGTTGAAGAAATAGCCCCTGCAACGGATCATCTGTGCGTCACGGACACAAGAGATATCACCGCCGCACCACACTAAAAATTAGGTCTACACTCGATGGGCAGTACAGGCGACCTTCCGGGGCCTCAAGTTCTTATATCGGGGTGCCGTAAATTATAAGAGGTTGTTTAGACGCCATAATGTATAACAGGGAAGCTTTATGTGTACGCACAAAGCAGGACGTTCGTTCTGTTTTCTACTAATATCACTCGTATTTCTAGTGGCTTGTTCAGACAAATCACCTCAGACAGCAGCAGCACTGCCAGCAGATAATCTGATAAACGGTACCTCCTTCACACAAGACGAGCTACCTTTTAGCCAATTCGAAGAAAAGAAGCTTCCACTGAAAGTAGCCGGCCTTTGGCGACCACGAGGCACTGGAAAATACATGTTCATTAGCATGAACGGCGTTCAGACATTCTATCGGGAAAAGTCACACTCCGATTGCATGTTTCTCACTGGCCCTCACAAACTTCGCTACTACGGAAATAATCGATATGTCCACACTTCCAAGCGCGGATCAGTTCAACAACTTGAGTTTCTAGTCGAGCGTACTGCAATGACCACCCGGCAGGTATCTGTAAATGGAATTTTTGATAATACGATTTACGATCGCATCACCGACATTCAACCTGAAGACCTGGACGTGTGCAGGACTTACAAAAAAAATAATCCGTACCGTTAATAGAAGCCCTGGATCGGAAATCGCTTAGCTTGTTTGACGAGCACTTTAACTTTGGGGCATCACTACAACGTTGCGAACAAAGTAGACACTACAAATACCCCCCACATTAAAAATAAACAAATGGTGCTTATTACATATACTAACCAACGATGAACCACCCTGTTGTAAGTCACATGGATAACACTGTGCAGAACTCGAAGCAGCACAAAAATCCAGGCGAGCACAAGCTGAGTTTCTGTCACACGGTGGGTGGCAATAAGCAGCCCGCAAATCACATAAAACAGCACGGGTGTTTCGAGTAGATTGCTAAAATTATCAGCTGCCGTTACATTTTTCAGCCTGGCTGATGTCGTTCCACTGGTAGCAAGGGTTTGCGGATCTATTCCCAGGCGCCTCACTTCAGCTATGCGGCGAATGTACATCAACACCCAGATGACAGCAGTCAAAGTGGTCAGCGTGAAAACGGGGAACAATATCTGATCATTCGTCACACCTTTTTACCGCCGGTGGGCTCTTGAATGTTATCAATATCTACCAGATTCCAGGGCATATCTTTTTGACGATAAATACGTTTTTTCTGATTCGGATAGTCTCCAACATCATGGTCCAGCCGCTGACCTACAACAATGCACTTAAGAACCGAAGTACTGTTGTTGCGTAGTGCATGCGCTTCCCCTCCGGCACGATAGCCAATGAAGTCCCCTGCTTTTACAGCGTACGTTTTATCACCAATTACTGCTTCTGCTGTTCCTTCAAGTACATATACGCATTCGTCCTCGTGGTAGTGCCTATGAAACTCCGTTGATTCCGCACCGGGTTGAACCTCAATAATATGAAATCCCAATCCGGTCAGGCCCGTGAGATCCCCGAGAGACTTGTTCACGCGCACAGCATTTTCATTCAGAAAATGTGTCTTTGACAGACCCTCTAATTCTTCAATTTCTTCCTTACTAACAAGATAATTTTTCATCTAACCTCCTATCGTTTGTGCACCACCAGTCGCTCTAAGGTACCACAACCTGCGGGTTTGCCTGGTAGCAGCCCCGCCTCCACAGAGCGATAATGATTAACCCCCTGGCTCTCTCACCCCGATGCATGGATGCTAACCATAACAACGACTTGACCACATCACCGAGCATGGCCTATCTTGTCTCCGATGGTGGAGCCTGACAACCAATCACGCCCACGAAATATAGAGCACGCAACACTTGAACAAAATACTTCTCAGCGTCACCGCCCTCTGCATCATCGGTACCGGGCTTGCCTATTCTCACACTGACGCCACTGGAATTGTTAAAGAACGGATGGATGCCATGGAGGACATGGGTGATAAATCTAAAATCGTTGCCAATATGTTCAAAGGCAAAACTGAATTTAACGCCGCAGCCCTTTCGGACGCCGCAGACACTTTTGTTCAACACGGCACAAGTATGTCAGCGCTTTTCCCGGACACAGATGCCAGTCGCACCGGAAGTAAAACGGAAGCCCTGCCAAAAATATGGGATGAATGGCGGGAATTCACTACCATGGTCGAGGACTTCATCTCAAGCAGCGAAGCACTGCAAGCAACCATCAAGGGTACAGAAGATATCGGCACCTTAAAGAAAGCGTTCTTTAAAACAACAAAGAATTGTTCGAGTTGCCACAAACGCTTTCGAAAACCCAAAGACTAGCGAAGTTACATAGAGCCCGTGATGAAAGCCTCTGTTAGAGCGGCGTGCGTATTAACAGCCATCGCGCTGGCTGTGCTCGCATCGTACTTAACTACATTGAATATTCGAACCCATACCAAGCTCACCGATATAATAAAAAACACACAGCATCTGACAGGCGATGCCAACCGCGGTGAGTATGTCGCCAACATGGGCGGCTGCATCGCATGCCACACAGATCTTGAAAACGGTGGCAAGCCACTGGCCGGTGGTGGTGCACTGGAAACACCCTTCGGTACTTTCTACTCGCCCAATATAACCAGTGACACAACAGCCGGGATCGGCAGCTGGACTGAATCTGATTTTATCATTGCCTTGAGTGTCGGCATCGCACCTAACGGCAGCCACTACTACCCTGCCTTTCCATACACGTCCTATAGTGTGTTGACCCCACAAGATATCCTCGATTTAAAAACCTGGCTAGACACTGTTCAGCCCGTTGAATCATCTGCACCAACGCACGACATAGCGTGGCCAATATCAATTCGATCAACATTATTACTTTGGAAAGCATTGTTCTTCGAACCAACACGCGAGGTCGACATCGGCAATAGAGGTGAGTACTTAGTCAACGGCCCTACGCACTGCGCCGAATGCCATTCGTCACGTAATTGGCTAGGGGGGTTGTCGAAGCGCACTCTGAGTGGCAACAAGCGCGGCCCGGAGGGACACGCTGTACCCGCCATCACACTGGCTGACCTGGGCGATTGGACCAAAGAAGACATGGAGTTATTTCTTGAGGTCGGTATTACTCCAGCAGGCGACTTTGCCGGCGGCCATATGACTGACGTTATCGAATACAGTACGGGACGACTCACCGCTGAAGATCGATCAGCTATTGCTGACTATTTATTGTCGGAATCGAACAGACCATGATGGCAACGCAGCGTCACCATCAAACAACCTCTATGGTTGCGCCCTATAACTGACCCGGGCTTATGTATGCTGTTTTTACCGTATTGTAAAACTCCGCAGCAGCACTTCCCTGCTCACGAGGACCATAAGAGCTATCACCACGACCACCAAACGGGACGTGGTAGTCTGTACCCGCTGTGGGCAGATTGATGGTCACAACACCTGTACGTGCATTACGACGAAAGTGCGTAGCTCTTGCAAGACTCTTTGTAACGATACCTGATGTAAGTCCAAAATTCGTATCATTCACAGTCGCAAGTGCTTCGTCGTAGCTTGCTACTTTTATCACCGCCGCCAACGGGGCAAACATTTCTTCACGGTTAATTCGCATATCGTTGCTGGTATTCATTAACACACCGGGTGACATGTAATAACCCTCATGTGGCATATCAAGCTGATCACCACCACAGGCAAGCTCAGCGCCCTCTGTTTTCGCAAGCGCTACGTAATCGAGGTTTTCCTTCAACTGTTGTGCGCTGACAACAGGCCCCATCTGCGTGCCTTCTTGAAGTGCATGGCCGACCTTCATTGCTTTTGCTGCGGCAATAAGTTTTTCTGAAAAAGCATCATGAACGCTTTCATGAACAATCAATCTTGATGAAGCCGTACATTTCTGACCACTGCCTCCAAACGCACCACCAGCCGCCACGGTGACGGCTAACTCGAGATCTGCATCGTCCATTACAACCAATGCGTTCTTGGACCCCAT
Source organism: uncultured Granulosicoccaceae bacterium (assembly GCA_938041955.1). GTDB lineage: Bacteria > Pseudomonadota > Gammaproteobacteria > Granulosicoccales > Granulosicoccaceae. Next base: position 13,959 of record CALISD010000151.1, read on the forward strand.
TTCCATTTGTATTTTGGTCAGGTTAGCAATCGCCGCCACTGCTATTTGCTTACCAACGGGCACAGACCCTGTAAAGGAGATAGCGTTGATGTCTTTGCTTTCGACCAGTTGCTGACCA
>CALISD010000152.1 GCA_938041955.1 uncultured Granulosicoccaceae bacterium
TAACGGCGCTTTCTATTTTACCACTGACTACATATCAACCGCTGTTTATGAAATTATAATAGACACCAGCAGCCAAACCGGCGGTGGGCCTGACGGGATCTATGGGCAAGGGGATATATTTTTACGTGGTATTGCAATGCCGGGTGACAATGTTGTTCCATGGGATGGCAAAGATAATAATGGAGACAACGTACCCCTTGGGGCGTATACAGCAGCTGTCAGTGTACGAATAGGGGAATATCATTTTTCTGCAGATGATGTTGAGACTTCCGGGGGGCCCAATGACATCGGGTTAAAAATCTATCGTGCAAACCCAAATGGTATTGATACACCTGCCACCCTGTTTTGGGACGATTACACCGTTTTAAACAGTACTTCACCTAATGCTTTTAACCAGATAGGTATCTATGACGGTGATCATAACTGGGGTGCTTTCCACTCCGGTGGAATTGGTAATGTCGCTTTCATTGATACTTATACCTATGGGCTAAGTGTTAGCCCCAATCCAACAGGTCTTGCGATTGTGCCTGATGACAGACCTTTAGCCACTATTCGTAAAAGTTTCATGCCGGCGACCATACCTTACGGCGGCATCAGTAATATGCAGTTTGAAATTTCAAACAATGGCACAACAACACTGACAGGCGTTAACCTCACAGACACGATGCCATTTGGAATGACCCTGGTGACTGATCCGTCTGCGATTTCAGTTACAGGTGCGGGTTGTAGCGGTTTTGCATTCAGCGTTGATACAGTGGTTGGTGGTGATGTGTTAAATATCATTGATGGCACGATGACTGGAAACGCCACGTGTATCGTTGCAGCTGACGTGACTGCAGTAATGCCTGGCGATCTGGTGAACACTACCTCTGGCGTGACCACCAATGAACTACCCTTTGGTGTTATTAGTAATGGTGCATCATTGCTGGTTCAGCCTGAACTCTCCGGGACGCCATTTGCCTGTGATGCAAGTATGTATGAACTGGAGGAGGCCGGTGGTTCGACGCGATTATATAAAGTGAATACTGGCGTTGTGCCTTTCACTCGTACTGAGTTCACTGGTATCGGCTATGCACCTTCGGCCGGTTACCGCTATACCGGTCTCGCCTATCATCCTACAGATAATTATCTGTATGCTATCGTCACAACATCCAACAGTGGTCTCGGCGTGCCTGAAGTCGGCTCTGTGGTTCGTATAGATAGCGACGGAAAGGTTGTTGATCTTGGCGTGCCGGAACCTGGCCCGAATGGGATGGCCATGCCTATTGTCTCTGATCAATTCGTCGGCGGTACTTTTACCGCTGATGGTAATTACATCGTGGTTACTGATAGCAGTTCAACCTCTTCCGACGGCACGACGATACCAGTGGGTGAGCGCGGCCTGGTGTTAGAGATTGATGTCAGCGTTAACCCGCCTCAGGTTTTATTTAATCGTGTGCACGGACGTGATGTGGGTGATATTGCTGCTCATCCAAATGGCAGCCTGTTCAGCCATACCAGTGCAGAAGGGCTTATTTCGATCGACAGCCAGACAGGTGCGGTGACATCCATCGGAGGAGATGTCAGCAGTCGTATCAGCAGTTTGATGGCGGACAATTGGGGGCAGTTGTACGCGCATACTGAAAATACGAATGAATTATTTACGATTGACGCCACTACGGGTGTCGGGACGCTTGTTAGCGCGCTGAGCGGAGGTGTCTCTGCGGACGGTGCCTCTTGTGCCTATGGCGTGAGTATCGCCAAGACAGTGTCTGCAGTGGAGATTGAGCCCGGCAATTCGGTGACTTATACGTTATCACTGGTCAATGCGGGTTCATCCTCCGTGAGCTTTGATCTGTCGGACAACTTGCAGGATACAAGAACCTATGTGTCCGGTTCATTGGTCAACCCGATGGGAGGGACTGCGAACAGTTACGGCGATACCAACCTTCTTACGGTGACCGGGGCTACGCTGGCTGCGAATAGTACGGCAACAGTGCAATATGATGTGATGTATCCACAGACTGTCGGGGTCGGTGTCCGCACTAACCAGGCAGTTGTCCAGGTAGCCGGAGCGCCGCCTGTGTTGTCTGATTTTCCCACAACCGCTCAATTAGGAGACGCGACGCCGATAGAGGTTTTGGCCAGTCCGGGGATCGGTATCAGCAAACGTGCGAGCGCTTCCGGGGCTGTTGTGTCTTACTGGTTTAATGTGGTCAATACCGGTTCTTCAAATCTTGATGGCTTGTCCCTGGAGGATGATCTTGATGCTGTATTTGGAGCAGGTAACTATAGTGTGATGATGCCTCCTGTATTGGAGGTTGATCCAGGGACTATCCAGTTGAACAGTGCATTCACTGGTAGCGGGGCCGGAGCAACGCTGATTGATGCGGCAGGTAATAGCAGCCTGTTAGAAGGCGCGCGAGCAGTGATTCGCATCACTCTTGAGGTCAATGTCTTATCCGATAATGGTTCGGGGTATGGTGTGTATTCGAATCAGGTAAATATCTTTGCTTTATCTCCAACAGGGAACCGGGTATCCGACCTGTCAGTTGATGGATCCGAGGTTGATCCGGATGGGAATGGTGTGGCTGATGAGCAATCTCCCACTGTAGTGTCGATGCAGGCTGCTTTCACTGTTGCAGGTGTGATCTTTGAAGATAATGGTGCGACAGGTGTGGCGCATGACGGGCAGCAGAGTGTTGGTGAGAGCGCGATTGGTGGTGTGTTGGTCGAGTTACGCGACAATGCCGGCATTGTTGTTGATTCGGTGGTCACAAACACCGACGGCAGTTATGAAATGTCTATTCCTGTTGCTTTGGCCGGTACGCAGGTTCAGGTGATCGCACAGGGAACATCCGCCTATCAGTCTATCTCCGAATCGTTTTCCAATGGGAGCACGGGCAGTGTCACTGACAGCACCGTAGTTTTTACCCCGGATCTGGCCATCACCAATTCCTACCAGGTAGATTTTGGTCGACTGAAGCAGCCGAATTGGCTGAGTGACAGTGTCGCAGAAAATAATCCGGATGCTGTTGTGTTTCATTCTCACCAGTACCAGGCGAGTAGTGCCGGTACAGTCACTTTTTCATATACCGATCAGTCCAGCTCACCCGCTAACCCGGGTTTCAGCTCGGTGTTGTACCTCGATGCCAACTGCAATGGCATAACTGATGGTGGGGAGGTGGCTATAGCCGGGCCAATTTCCGTTATACACAACTCACAAATCTGTGTGGTCAATAAAGTATTCATACCGGGTAATGCCAGTAATGATGATACGTATTCAACCACTATTGCCGCCGCCTTGAATTACTCAGACCCGATCGCAACAGGCCATGGTGTCTCAAGCTATTTGCAACTCACTGACATCACCCGCGTCGTGGTCGTGGGTCAGGGTGTGTTGGTACTTTCCAAGACAGTACAGAATGTCAGTGATGGTAGTGCTGTGACCACTCGAAACACAGCATCGCCGGGCGATGTTCTACGCTATGAAATAGACTTTAACAACAACGGTACCGGCCAGGTGACCGAGGTTCTGGTCACTGACAGCACGCCGGCATATTCTGTCCTTGAGGCACCTGTGCAATGCCCTGCAATACTGCCCGACGGTATTGTAGGTTGTCAGGTGGTGATGCCGTCGGCGGCGAGCAATGTGTTGGGTTATGACGGGGCAGTGCATTGGCAATTTGATGGTGCGCTGACAGCCGGGGCAGGTGGTACCGTTTGGTTCGAAGTCCGAGTCGAATAACCCGACTAAATTGGTAGGTCTTTAAGTTTACTAATCGGGCGCTCGTGGACGGTTTGAAGCATTACAGTGCTGCCCGTCTGTGGTGTATAATTACTGTCTCCCGCTTACTCTGGAATGCGACTTGAGCAAGTTACTCGACAGATCCCCTCTTAGTCCGACGGCTGATCTCAAGCGTGCCGGTCTTAAAGTCACGCTGCCTCGCCTTAAAATACTCGAAATATTAGAAAATGCCGTAGAGCACCACATGAGTGCTGAAGACGTTTACAAAGCGTTGCTGGCTGAAGATACAGAGATTGGCCTGGCCACGGTCTACAGGGTGTTAACTCAATTTGAGACAGCGGGTCTTGTGACCCGGCACCGGTTTGATAGCGGGCAAGCACTGTTTGAACTTGATACCGGCGACAGCCACGATCACATTGTCTGTATCAAAAGTGGTCAGGTGGCAGAATTCAAAGACGAGAAGCTTGAAGAGCGGCTACGCGAGATCGCCAGTGAGTTGGGCTATGAGCTGCAGGATCACAGCATCGTTCTGTATGGCGTACTGAAAGAATAGCGCGCGAACGGCTAGGTTTTGTTGGCAAGTTTGTCGAACTGTCGCGCGGCCTGTAGTGCGTGCCAGTAGTTGCGTATCGGGGTGAGACGGATTTCTTTGTCGAGTAACTCTGAGCCATCCTTTCTGATCACTTGCAGCAACTTTATTTGCAGCAACATGTAAATATAAAGCGCCTTGTATTTTCTTCGTTCTTCGGTCTGACTTTCTATCACGTGTTCCCTCATAGCGTGCACAGAATCGTGCATCTCGATTTCCAGTTCGCTCAAGGCTGCTTTTAAAAATTCAGATACTTTGTCATTGCTACTGTCGGGTGTCAGGTCGGCGGGACTGATACTGGCTGACTCAAGCGTCGACATGGGTATGCACAACAAGCCGTTCTCGATATGTAGTCGCAGATGTCGGTAGCACCTGAGGCGTGACAGTGATGTGCCTACGCTATTCAGCACTGCGATCTCACTGTCAACTTCACACAGAAGGTGGCAGGCACCTGCGCCGGTATGGAGGTGAAAGTGTTTGTTTTCATTGTCTGTGGATGGGCTGCCGCTCTGCAGTAACATGCCATAAGACACTAACAAGAGCTGCAATCTTTGGCGTGTTTGTGGTGTCGGGCTTGCGTTACTCAGTGCCACCATAACGGGGTGCTGAAACGTTTCTTTTTCGAGCTCGCATCGCCACCACTCAAGTTTGTGCTTGGCTATTTCGATTTCCCGGCTTTGAAACCCAAGCTTGCTGAATATCGAGATTAATGTGCTTGCGAGCTGTTGCCTTTGCTGTAGTTCAGGGTCACTGTGTAACAGTGCATAGTATCTGCCGCTACCCGCCGGTACCGCTTTTTCGATCCACTCATCCGCGCCGCTAGTCATGATGTGCGTTCGCTCTTACGGTGTTTTTGGACCGTTGCAGAGTGGAGGTAGTGAATTTATTTTTTAGCATTGGCGGCAACAGTATCGGTTGCCGATGGGTTAGTGAGTGCTAACCTGGTACCGGCTCGTCATTGGTCATTGGCAGATCAGGCAACTGTTTTAGCAGTAGTTCTCGTTTGCGGTTGGCCTGGGTCAGAAATTTTTCAGAATTCAGTGATTTCATGATTGTATCAATTCTTGTCGCCAGATAGTTCTTTCTGTTGGTGCTCAACACTTCCAGAGCGGCTTTATAGGCTTTATCAGACTCGCAAAGCAATGCTGCGGTTAATTGCCCTTGCGGGATAGGGCTGATAGACCGGAGAAGATCAGACACGATAGGGTGTTCGAGACGACTGAGTTTGGCCATGCGCTTGGCTTCGTCTTTGATCAGCTGCAAGCGTAAAGCTTCATCTTCGCCTGTTAATGCACGGCGCATTGCACTGGTGATGACTTCATTGAGGGTTGCGATCGCCGTCTTCTGTTCTGTCAGGTCAGCGGCCAGACTGAAAGCGGTGTCGTGGCAGCTATCAAGTTCTTTCTTGATGGCGGTTATGCTCGCGGCGCTTGTCTCTGTGGTCAGATCCGTGCAGCGGCGGATTAAGGATTGCAGGCTGAGGTGGAATTGCCCCAGTTCTTGTTGGTCTCTGGATTGTGCCTCACTGATATCCTGTGCTGAAGGCGGCTTGCAGGATTCAAAAAAATGCGGGTGTTGGTAGCGTCTGATCAAGTGGCGCTCCCACGCGCCAGGCCATTTTGAAAACGAGTCGTTCACCATGGGCACTCCTCACAATTGCTTGGGGTTGTGCCAGTAGTATAGAACGCGTGTGTAAATTGTATTTTTAAGTCACAGATGCCTTAGTCGACGCGCGAGTCTGTTGTGTCAATTCTCAGGCGTTTGACAGGTGTTCGAGCAGTTCAATGGGTGTATTCAGGTGAAAATCTGCACCCCATGCCCGTGTGTTATCTGTTGCGGGATCAATATATCCCCATTCAGCCACAAAAGTTTGCATTTCCACTGTGCGTCCTGCTTCGATATCGCGCGCGGCATCCCCAATGTAGAAGCACCTGGAAGGGTCAACTGATGCTCTTTTGCAGGCCAGTCTCATAGGCGCTGCGTGTGGTTTGGCGTGCGTGGTGGTGTCGGCCGCCACTATGCTGCAGCAGCGCCTGGTGATATCCAGCGCATCGAGCAGTTTCAATGTCAGTGCTTCTGGTTTATTGGTAATAATTCCCCACGGTATGCTGATGCGTTCGAGGGTGTTGAGCACTGCGGCGACTCCGTCAAATAACACACTGTCGCGTGCAATATCCTGCTCGTAGGTGGCTAAAAATTCGAGTCGCAGGTCATGCATCTCAGTTTTTGCATTGAGCTCCGGGAAGCCCAGTTTCAACAGGGCAATAGAACCGTGCGATACGCTAGAGCGATAATCTGCTTCTGCCACAACAGGTCTTGAGTGCTTAACGAGCATTCTGTTAAGCGCACCGCCCATGTCTGGCGCTGTGTCGATCAATGTGCCATCAAGATCAAAAAATACTGCTTGTGGATTACTCATGCCAATAGCTTACGTGTAACGGGGGTGACATCACTGTGATTTACGTGTCAGCGTTGGTGGTGTACATCAGGTAGTTAACGTCAACATTATCACCTGTTGAGTAAGTCTTGCTGAGTGGTTGATAGTGCATACCGGTGACGTCTTGCGTTTGTAAGTGGCTTTGCCGGCACCAGCTGGCAAGCTCGGAAGGTTTGATAAACCGGTTCCAGTCATGCGTGCCGCGGGGAATTAAATTAAGGATGTATTCGGCACCGACAATGGCCATTAACCAGGATTTTCCATTGCGGTTAAGGGTGGAGAAAAACGCCGCCCCACCGGGCTTTAGTAATTGCTGACATGCCTGCACTATTTGTTCTGGCTCCGGCACGTGTTCAAGCATTTCCATGCAGGTGACAATATCAAATGTTGCTGCATGTTCAGCGGCGAAGTCTTCAGTGCTGCAGCATTCATAATTGATGTTTTCAACGCCGGCTTCCATTGCGTGCAGGCGCGCAACATCAATCGCTGGTTCTGATAAATCGAGTCCGGTAACTGTCGCACCAAGTAGCGCCATTGACTCAGACAATATGCCGCCACCGCAGCCGACATCAAGCACACGCTTGCCATCTAGTGGTGCATGTTGATTGATGTAGTCAAGGCGCAGCGGGTTGATATCGTGCAGTGGTTTAAACTCACTGTCCTTGTCCCACCATCGACTTGCTATTTCACTGAATTTGTCTATTTCTTTTGCATCGACTGTATTCATGAGTGGCTACCGCGAATTTTCTCTGACCATTCCTTTGCATTGTTAATTAACGCCGCGCTATCGATGTTGCTAAGTTCACCGTTGTTGAGTAGCCGTTCACCCGCAACCCAGGTGTTTTTGATGTCGTTGCGGCTTGCGCTATAGAGTAAATGCGAGACAGGGTCGTATACCGGCTGCATTGATATCCGGTTGAAATCGATGCTGATTATGTCGGCTTGTTTGCCCACTTCTAGTGACCCCGTGATGTTGTCAAGGCCAAGCGCTTTTGCGCCGTTTATAGTGGCCATACGTAGTAATTGTTCGGCAGGAAGAGCCGCGGCATTTTGTGCTTCGCACTTGCCTATAAATCCGGCTGTGCGAGTCTCGCCAAGTAGATCAAGATCATTGTTAGATGCTGCGCCATCGGTTCCCATGGCAACGTTAATACCGGCATCAAGCATTTTTGCAATCGGTGCTATGCCGCTGGCCAGTTTCAGGTTGGATTCAGGACAATGCAGTACATGACATTTTTGCCTGGCGAGTGACTCAATTTCGTCATCGGTGGCTTGCGTGACGTGAACAGCACATAGTCGCTCATTAAGTAGTCCAAGCTGTTCAAGTTTTGCAATAGGGCGTACTCCATGTTGTTGCTGAAACTGTTCGACTTCAGCGGCGGTCTCATGGATATGCATGTGGATCCCGATGCCGAGTTCCTCACGCAACTGCACAATCTTTTTTAAAGGCTCTTCGGATACGGTGTAAGGCGCATGTGGTGCGAGCATTGTGGTGACTAGCTTGCTCGACCGGAGTTGCTCATGCAGCACGACGCCTTTGCTCAGGTACTCATCCGGGCTTTGTGCCCATACGGTTGGAAAGTCCAGTGCGATTAAACCGATGCTTGCGCGTATGCCGATCTCTTCGGCCACACTGGCTGCCACATCGGGAAAGAAGTACATATCGTTAAAGCAGGTCACACCGCTTTGCAATGATTCGGCAATAGCCAGACGGGTGCCGTCAGCGACGAACTGCCGGTCCACATGAGCGCCTTCAGCCGGCCAGATGTGGTCGTTGAGCCATGTCATCAGGGGCAGGTCGTCAGCGTAGCCGCGTAGCAGGCTCATGGCCTGGTGGGTGTGTGAATTGATCAGTCCCGGCAGCAGCGCCTGATGAGGCAGCTCGATCACTTCGATATTGGCGTAGCGTTCTCTGGCCTCTGGCCAGGGGGCGATATCTGTTATCACATCGTTGTCGATAATCAGCGCGTGGTTCTCCAGTACGCGATTGTCGCCGTCGACACAGATGATCCAGTGCGGAAGCAGGGCAATTGGCTTTTTAATCATGCCGCGAACCATAGCGCTGTGGTCTGCGGGCAGCAAGTGGTGATTGTTTTCGCCAAAGTGTTTTCCGGTGCAGATTGGTGGTAATCCAGCGGCACTTCTGCCTCAATTTTTATCAATCTTGGCATCGCTAAAACTGACCTATTAATAAGGAGTATGTGGTACAATTCGCGATTGAAGAATCACCCCTCCAAATTTGCTGCCCTGCAATGTAAACACCGAGTCAACACTGAGTAAAAATGTCTGATTTTGCAAAAGAAATCTTACCGGTAAATCTCGAAGACGAAATGCGCCAGTCGTATCTCGATTACGCCATGAGCGTGATTGTAGGCCGCGCACTGCCAGATGTTAGAGACGGTTTAAAGCCTGTTCACCGGCGTGTTTTGTACGCGATGAGCGAGCTCGGTAACGATTGGAACAAGTCGTATAAAAAGTCTGCTCGTGTCGTCGGTGACGTCATCGGTAAGTACCACCCGCATGGTGATACCGCCGTATACGACACCATTGTTCGAATGGCACAGCCGTTTTCCATGCGCTACATGCTGGTCGATGGGCAGGGCAACTTCGGTTCGATCGACGGTGACTCCCCGGCAGCAATGAGATACACCGAAGTACGCATGTCGCGTATCGCCCATGAGCTGCTGGCCGATTTAGACAAAGGCACGGTAAATTTCACCGCCAACTACGACGGGCAGGAATCAGAGCCTGCGGTGCTACCAGCACGCATACCGAATTTATTGATCAATGGTTCCTCTGGTATTGCAGTGGGTATGGCGACCAACATTCCGCCGCACAACATTACTGAGGTGATCAACGCCACACTGGCCATGCTGGACAACCCGGAGATCACCCTGCCGGAGCTAATGGAGCATATACCGGGGCCGGATTTCCCGACCCATGGCATCATTAACGGTGCACGCGGCATTCGTGAGGCCTACGAAACCGGTCGCGGACGGGTGCATGTAAGAGCTGTGGCCAACGTCGAGCACAACGAAAAGACCGGCAAAGACACCATTATCGTCACCGAGTTGCCATATCAGGTGAACAAGGCGCGATTGCTTGAAAAAATAGCAGAACTGGTAAAAGACAAAAAGATTGAAGGCATCACTGAGCTGCGTGATGAATCTGACAAAGACGGCATGCGCATGGTCATTGAGCTGCGCCGCGGTGAAGCCGGTGATGTACTGCTGAATCAGCTGTACAAGCAAACCCAGCTGCAAACTGTGTTTGGTATCAACATGGTGGCACTGATCGAAGGTCAGCCACGCTTATTGAATCTGACAGAGATTCTTAATGCCTTTATCCGGCACCGCCGTGAAGTGGTTACGCGTCGCACGATTTTCGACTTAAGAAAGGCCCGTGAACGCGCCCATATTCTTGAGGGCTGGACTGTCGCACTCGCCAACATTGATCCCATTATCGAACTGATCAAGAGCTCACCCAGCCCGCCAGTCGCCAAAGAGAAGCTTGTTGCCGGTGTCTGGAAACCGGGTAGCGTGGTAGACATGCTTGAAAGAGCGGGCGCTGCGGCTTCCAAGCCCGATGATCTGGGTGAAGAGTTCGGCTTGCTTGAGGATGGCTATCACTTGTCACCTGCGCAGGCACAGGCCATTCTTGATCTGCGCCTGCACCGCTTAACCGGTCTTGAGCAAGATAAAATCATTGCTGAGTATCGGGAGATCCTGAGTCGCATTGAAGAGTTCATGGAAATTCTTGAAAACCCTGATCGCCTGCGCGAAGTCATTCGTGATGAACTTCAGGAAGTGCTGGAGCAATACGGTGATGAGCGCCGTACCAAAATCATGATTGATTATTCAGAGATGACAGTTGAAGACTTAATCTCTGATGAAGATGTGGTAGTCACGCTTTCGCATGCAGGTTACGCCAAAGCGCAGCCTCTGTCTGATTACACAGCACAAAAGCGTGGCGGAAAAGGCAAGTCTGCCACGTCAATGAAAGACGAAGACTTTATAGACAAGTTATTTGTCGCCAGTATGCACGACACCGTACTGTTCTTTACCAGCGTCGGTAAGGTCTATTGGAAGCGGGTATATGAACTTCCCATTGCCAGTCGCGGTGCTCGTGGTCGACCGATCGTTAATCTGTTGCCGCTGGAGGAAAATGAAAGAGTCAGTGCAGTTTTAACGGTCCGTGAATACACAGAAGATCAGTTTGTATTCTTTGCTACACGCAACGGTGTTGTTAAGAAAACATCACTGGCAGATTTTTCACGTCCTCGAGCAAACGGCATTATTGCCATTGATTTGCGGATTGATGATGAGCTGATTAACGTCGCGCTTACCGATGGCGGGCAAGACATAATGCTTATTTCAAGCAGTGGTCGGGCGATGCGTTTTATGGAAGATGCAGTTCGCAAGATGGGTCGAACTGCGGCGGGTGTGCGTGGAATACGAATTGAAGAAGGTGAAAGGGTTATTGCACTTATTGTTGTAGAAGAAGAGGGTGAAATTCTTACCGCCACCGAAAATGGTTACGGCAAGCGTAGCTCAACTGATCAGTACCCGGCTAAGGGCCGTGGCGGTAAAGGGGTTATTGATATCAAAACCACAGAGCGCAACGGCGCTGTTGTGGGTGCAACACAGGTTCAGGAAAGCGATGAAGTGATGTTGATCACCAACAACGGCACATTAATTCGTACCGCAGTTGAGGGTATCAGTGTGCTGGGCAGAAACACTCAGGGTGTTCGACTGATCAGAGTCGGTGATGATGAAAAGCTTGTGCAGCTTGTCAGGGTGGTAAATGAAGACGATGACGACGTTATCGATGCAGAAGACCATGAGTCTGCAGATAACACCAATGCTAAAGCAGATGAAGCTGAGCCTGACGACAAGCCTTCGGATGCAGCTGACGAAAGTGATGGCGCTGACGACGCCAGTGATGATGCACCCGCTGAGCCGGAAGACGATTCGGAAGACGAGTAGCGATTGCTGCGGCGGAGCCATCCGCCGCTTTGTCATCTGTTGCACACTATTGAGCTGAATTTTCTGTGTCGATAGTAGGACCGCGAACTCGCAAGCCTGCGTTTATGCCTGGGCATTCGAACACCATCGATGCCTATACCGGCGCATTGTCTCGCGCTAACACTCCCTGCGCTGCATACGTCATGAACAACTCAAACGTGGTTTGCACGGAGTATCTGATGAGCTCTACATGAGTATGCTGCTACTCATCTGATATGCGTTAGTGATCGACTCAGTGATAAGTTTATGTCGTTTTTTATAGACATCACTAGGTCGCTCCTGCACAATTGTCAGTCGAATTGAAAGCCGTTGACTTGCGATGGAGGCGCTGTGATAAAAGCAGTTGTCGCATCTAAGGTGGTGGTGCAAGGCACCGCCCTGAAGGCGGATTTCATTAAAAATTCATTTCAAAGCTTAAGGATTTAGGCTCCGTGCCCTACCAAATACAGACAATAAATAACATTTCTCCACTTGGCTTAAAGCGTTTCGATTCATCAAAATTTGCCCTCGCTGATGATGAAGTCAATCCTGATGCCATCATGCTGCGCTCGCAGAAAATTCATGAGATGAAATTCGGTGACCGGCTAAAAGCAGTTGGCCGTGCAGGTGCTGGTGTGAACAACATTCCTGTTGAGAAACTGACGGAGTTGGGCGTGCCGGTTTTCAACGCACCGGGTGCGAATGCCAATGCAGTAAAAGAACTGGTGCTCGCCAGTATGTTTATGGCTGAGCGCAATTTGTTTGATGCTGTGGCCTATACCAATGCGCTCGAATCCAGTGGCGATGCGCTTGATAAGGAAGTTGAGGGCGGCAAGAAGAAGTTCGTTGGTCGTGAGTTGCCTGGACGAACATTGGGGGTTATTGGTCTGGGTGCCATTGGGGTTGAAGTTGCCAATGCGGCGGCGGCACTCGGAATGAACGTGATAGCTTTTGATCCGGCGTTAACTGTTGCCAATGCCTGGAAGCTCAGTAGAGATATTGAGAAAGCCGCGAGCGCGGATGAGGTTTTTGTGCGCAGTGAATTTGTTACCGTACATGTGCCACTCATTGATGCGACCAGAAATATGGTTAATGCAGAGCGTATCGCGACCATGCCTGATGGTGCTGTGATACTGAATTTCGCACGTGCAGGGATAGTTGATGATGCGGCAGTATTGAAAGCGCTAAGTGCCGGTAAATTGAAAAAGTACGTCACAGACTTCCCGACCACGGAAACCATCAGCCATGCTTCTGTCATTACCATGCCACACCTTGGTGCATCGACTGCAGAAGCGGAGGAAAACTGCGCAATAATGGTGGCTGATCAGTTGCAGGACTTTCTCGAGAACGGGAATATCCGTAACTCAGTTAATTTTCCAGCGATCGAATTGTCTCGAAAAAGTGATTATCGATTGGCACTGATTCATCGTAATGTGCCTGATATGGTCGGTCAGATATCACACCAGTTAGGTAAGTCATCGGTGAATATCGAGCACATGATCAATGAATCGAAAGGGGCGGTTGCCTGTACATTGATTGATGCTGAAAAAGAGGTCGCGACGGCAACGCTCGATGCCATTCTGGGTATAGACGGCCTGATGAAGGCGAGGCAGATTTAAATCCAGGGGCCAAGCGTTAGTAGTTTTGAAGCGTGCACGCATTGCTAGCAGTGCGTGCACGTAGGAAGCCCGACGCGTGAGCGAGTGGCAAGCCTTGCTGTTCAGGCTGCCCCAGCGGTTGCAGTCTAATGAACGCTGAGTTCAACTCGACGATTGCGCATGCGGCCATCAAGTGTGCTGTTGGACGCAATGGGTCTGCTCTCGCCGTAGGCAACTGCACGTATGCGATTCATATTGATGCCTTGGTGTGCAAGATGAAGTGCAACCTGCTTCGCACGATTTTTAGAAAGAGTGTTATTGGCTGCGGCGGATCCTGCGCTGTCAGTGTGTGCACTAATTTCTATTTTTCGATCTGTGCAGTTCTTGAGAGTGGCGGCCACATTGTTCAGTGCCGTAGCGGCGGACCGAGTTAAGTCTGAGGAGCCATTGTAAAAACTAACGTTGTTGAGGGTGCCATTAAGTGAGCTGCAAGGGTCTGCAGGGGGCTCAACGTAGAGCGTTTGTTGTTCAACGAAGTCGACGACCGTAACATCTGAATTCTGGTGTTGGATTTGCGTCGGGGTGGCTTGTGCCGCGCCCAAAACAGGTTCCAATTTAATGTCCTGTGGGGAGTTAGCCGGCGCAGGCATCGCTGCCGCTAATTGCGGTGTGGTGGTCTGTGCTGCTGTATCGGCCATCGCAAGCTTTGCACGCTTTGGCTTTTTACCCATTCGGTAGAGCATGCCCAACTGACCGGCTTGAACGTCGCCATCATAAGCGACAACATCCGCTCGAAGACCAAGGCCTATACGCGTGGTGTATTCTGCACCAAGCCCGAATGAAGCGTGCTGTGATGTTTGCTCAATGAACGGAATATTGCCAATCGGGGTGTTTTCCAGTTGATTAAAACCAATGCGCGCATAGCCGTTCAGGCCACGACGTCGGAATCGATCAAGGTTTTTTCCTGCGTATAGCAGGGCGCTGACGCCATTCATGTGGTAGTTCACGCGACCTTCCGGTGAAAGTCCTGCACTACCGTAGTCTGCCGAGTGCAATTCAACTGACAGGCGCTTGCCTAAGTCGACACCAATCGCCACCTGGCCTGCACCGGCAATAGTTTCGTCCGGTGACCAACCTGGAACAGCACTGGTGTCCGGGTTGAGTCTGCTGGCGCCAATGCCAACGGTGGCATAAACAGACTTACCAAAGCCCAGGCTATCTATGTATGCCTTTTTGTCGAAGGCACTGGCAAGTTCTGGTTCTTCAATCGGTGTGGTGGGGGTTACGGCTGCAAGCAAACCGGGGTCAGAAATGGCTGCTACTTCTGCTGCTGCCATGATTGGATCTTGTGGCGCGTAGACAGGCTTAGCGACATCCGTGGGTGCAATAGTTGGTGCTATGGGTTGTGGTGCAGGTTTGCTCGCCAACGTGATTGGCTGCTGTGCTTGCTTCCGCATTGGTATCACCTGCTCAGGCAAGGCTGCAACCATTTGTGGTTCAGGTGACAGCGCTTCAAGCGCTGCATAGTATTCGCTTTCACTGACGGTGTAGTCGATGATGTCTCTCGAATTGTATCCGTTGGAGCAACCGGCAGCGAGCGTGATCGGTAAAACCAAAGCAAGCCATGGCGAACGCAGTGGTTTGCAGCCAGAGGACGCTGGCAGTATTTGAGTGTTTGAGCGCATCGGTGTTCTGAGCAATGGCATGCTAAATATTCTCTATTGCGACTGTTGTTGTCATCCGTGGGTCAGCCAGACCATGTGGAACTGACGTCAGCAGGGTGCCAGCGTTCTAAAAGCCAGCGATGTTGTGTACGTGTTTCAGCGTCAAGGGCTGGTGCATGTTGTGCGCCACCGGCAAGGTTACGCTTCACACTTTTTGTACTTGCTATCAACAGCAAATTGAGTCGGTTCCCTGTAAACTAGCGTCAGCCGTGGTCACTGTTGCTTCGTCCCGGCAGCGCGCTCATCTTAAAAAGTTCAGTAGTTCTCTATTCAGGCTGGCCATTTACAAATGACACAGATCACCATTATTGGCGTCGGCTTGATTGGCGGGTCATTTGCGCTCGGTTTGCGTGCGGCAGGGTTAGACGTTCACATCATCGGCGCCGGTCGATCTGAGCGGAGTTTGCAGCGTGCCGTTGAGCGCGGAATAATTGATAGCTGGTCCACGTCGCTCACTGAGGCAGTAGAAAACAGCGATATCGTTTTACTGGCAACGCCGGTGGGTGCGATCGATCGCGTCATGGAAGAGATTGCACCGGCCCTGGGTCCAGCCACCATTGTCACTGATGCAGGCAGCGTAAAACAAAGTGTTATCGCATCTGCCAGAGAGTGGATGCAGCACTTCCAGAACTTTGTGCCCGCCCACCCGATCGCAGGCACTGAACACAGTGGTGTCGAGGCCGGATTCGCGACGTTGTATCAGGGCAAACGCCTCATTCTTACACCGGTCGAAGAGACCTCGCCGGAAGCCGTGGATGTGGTTGCGGAACTATGGCGTGCAACCGGTGCCAAATTGGAAAGCATGGACGCCGCACAGCATGATCAAGTGTTTGCAGCGACCAGTCATCTGCCGCATATGCTTGCCTTCAGTCTGGTGGAAACCCTGCACCGTATGGATCAGAAGTCCCCTTTACTTCATCATACCGGCGGCGGTTTCGCAGATTACACCAGAATTGCGTCGAGCGATCCGGTCATGTGGCGGGACGTTTGTCTGTACAATCGGGAGGCATTGCTGGCCTCGCTTGATGAGTTTCAGAACGGTCTGAAAGTACTGGTAGATGCAATTGATCACAGGGACAGTGAAACCCTTGAGCAATTGTTTACCACCGCCAAGGAAACACGTGATACCAAAGTGTTACCGACCGATGTTGGCGGCAGTAATGATGGAGATCGTGAACCATAACCAGGCGCGTGATCGGTGATATGGATAAGCGCTCTGATACAAGCGAATCGCGTGATACATCCCTAAAGCATTAAAGCAGAGTGAAGACATACATGAAAAGCATTAACACCACGGTGCA
The DNA here is from genome assembly GCA_938041955.1 of uncultured Granulosicoccaceae bacterium. GTDB lineage: Bacteria > Pseudomonadota > Gammaproteobacteria > Granulosicoccales > Granulosicoccaceae. The sequence continues at coordinate 16,380 of CALISD010000152.1, forward strand.
GGCCGGTGGCAGCATGAATGGTGTTGTTACCGTACCGGGTGACAAATCCTGTTCGCACCGTGCCGTTATTTTTGCCTCTCTCGCGGAAGGTGATTCAACTATTAGCGGCTTTCTGGCGGGTGAAGATAGTTTAAATACAGCCCAGGCGTTTCAGAGTATGGGGGTGTCAATAGAGCGCTTTGATGAAACCAACCTGAAGATTAAAGGGGTAGGTCTGCATGGGTTAAAGGCACCGACAGATCCTGTTTACATGGGTAACGCCGGAACCGGCATGCGATTGATTGCCGGCGTGCTGGCGGCGCAGCCTTTTAGTTCAACAATAACGGGTGATGAATCGTTGTCACGCAGACCCATGGGGCGGATCATTCAACCCCTGCAAAAGATGGGGGCGGATATCAGCGGTGATGATCAAGGCAAACCACCTTTAAAAATAAACCCTGTCGCGACCATCAACGCAATTCACTACGATCTTCCGGTGGCCAGTGCACAGGTGAAGTCATGTGTTTTACTGGCCGGCCTGTTTGCCGATGGCGAAGTCAGCGTGACCGAGCCGGCACCTACGCGTGATCACACAGAGCGCATGTTGCGCTCATTCGGGTATTCCGTGGAGACCAGAGGCAATCGAATTTCGATGCAGGGTAAAGGGAAACTGCGGGGCTGCGATTTAATTGTGCCAGCTGACATTTCATCGGCGGCATTCATTCTGGTCGCGGCAACCATCGCCAGGAACTCTGATGTCACGATACTCGGGGTCGGGGTCAATCCGACGCGTACCGGTGTCATTGAAATCTTGCGGTTGATGGGGGCTGACATTGAGATAAGTAATGAGCGCTTGTCTGGCGATGAGCCAATCGCAGACATACGTGTAAAGAGCGCCGATCTCAAAGGGATCGATGTGCCTGAGCACCTTGTACCACTGGCAATTGATGAACTGCCGGTGGTGTTTGTAGCAGCGTCTGTTGCCCACGGCACGACACGTGTCACAGGGGCTGAGGAACTGAGGGTAAAAGAGAGTGATCGCATCGCTGCCATGGCAGAAGGGCTCGCTGCCATCGGGGTGGACGCCACGGCGACCGCAGATGGCATGATTATAAACCAGTCACAAATAGCGGGCGGAGTGGTGGAAACGCATTTTGATCATCGCATCGCCATGTCATTTTGTGTGGCGGCTCTATGTTCGTCCGGGCCAATTACTGTAAATGATACCCAGCATATCGAAACCTCGTTTCCAGGCTTCTTTGAATTGATGTCAAAGCTTGGAATGAACGTAAACAACGCCGGCTGAGAAGTACGCTTATGAGTGATGTTCAATCTACCGCCGAAAGGACGCAAAAAAAAGGCCCCGCCAGGGCTGCAGAAGCCAGCGGGCGAGCCGCCACAGGTAAGGTCGCGGATACAGCGCTTGCCCCGGTAATTACCATCGATGGCCCCAGTGGCTCTGGTAAAGGGACTATTGCCTGTGCCGTCGCCGAGGAGCTGGGCTTTCTCTATCTTGATAGTGGGGCACTGTACCGGGTAGTCGCACTGGCCTCGTTAAATGCCTCTATCGCAGAAGATGATACCGAATCACTGGTAAATCTTGCCGAAACCGCTCCGATTGAGTTTACACGCAGTCTTTGTGGTGACAGCGAAGTGCTTCTCGATGGTCAGGCGGTGACTCAGCAACTTCGTAACGAAGGGGTGGGAGATCGCGCATCGAGAATCGCCACAATTGAGTCACTACGCGAGGCTTTACTGGAGCGACAACTGCGCATGCGGCGCCAGCCCGGACTGGTTGCTGACGGACGTGATATGGGTACTGTGGTTTTCCCCGATGCGACACTTAAGATTTACCTGACGGCGAGTGCCGAAATTCGCGCTAAAAGAAGACATAAACAGTTGATTGAAAAGGGAATGGAGGCTAATATTGCCGGCTTGCTCGCGGACATCAACGAGCGTGATGATCGCGACTACAATCGTGCTGTCGCGCCGCTGGTGGCCGCTGATGATGCCATCAGCATCGACTCAAGTGCCCTGACTATCAACGAAGTGGTCACAAAAGTGCTTGATTTTGCTGGAAATAGATTATAATTGTCCCAACCGCTGCGATGGATCGCAGTGTTCTTTGAATCGCCTTGCTCCGACTCGGAACGTCGTTAGCACTGTATTTACACTTCTGGAATCATTAATTTAATGTCTGAATCTTTTGCTGAGATGTTTGAGGAGAGTATCTCCCAAACCCAAATGAAACCCGGCGCCATCCTCACTGGCACGGTGGTAGAAATCACCGGTGACTTCGTGATGGTCCACGCTGGACTAAAATCGGAAGGTGTTATTCCGGTTGAACAGTTTTTCGACGAAACCGGCACTGTGACCGTTACCGTCGGTGAAGTGGTAGAGGTGGCTCTTGACTCCGTTGAAGACGGATTCGGTGAAACTCGCCTTTCACGTGAAAAAGCCAAACGCGCCCGTTCATGGGCAGTGCTTGAAAAAGCACAGGAAACAGAAGAGATCGTTACCGGTGCCATTACAGGCAAGGTTAAGGGTGGTTTCACTGTTGAAATTAACGATATTCGTGCCTTCCTTCCTGGTTCACTGGTTGATGTCCGTCCGGTACGTGACACCAGCTACCTTGAAGGTAAAGAGCTTGAATTCAAGGTGATCAAGCTGGATCGTCGTCGCAACAATGTGGTTGTATCACGTCGTGCGGTAGTCGAATCAGAGTACAGCGCAGAGCGCGAGCAACTGCTTGAGAGCCTGCAGGAAGGCCAGGAAGTCACTGGTATCGTCAAGAACCTTACCGATTACGGTGCGTTCCTTGATCTTGGTGGTATTGACGGATTACTGCACATCACTGACATGGCGTGGAAGCGCGTTAAGCACCCAAGTGAAGTGGTGGAAGTTGGTCAGGAAATGAAAGTTAAGGTCCTTAAGTTTGATCGCGAGCGTAACCGCGTATCACTTGGCCTTAAGCAATTGGGTGATGATCCATGGGCAGATCTGGTTCGTCGTTACCCTGAAAACACTCGTATATTCGGTAAGGTTACCAACATTGCTGATTACGGTTGTTTTGTTGAGATTGAAGAGGGTGTTGAAGGTCTCGTTCACGTCTCTGAAATGGATTGGACCAACCGCAACGTCAACCCTAATAAGGTCGTAGCGCTTGGTGATGAGGTTGAAGTGATGATTCTTGATATCGACGAAGAACGTCGTCGTATCTCTCTTGGTGTGAAGCAGTGTAAGCAGAACCCATGGGATGAATTCTCACAGAACTTCAACAAGAACGACCGCGTATCGGGCAAAGTTAAGTCAATCACTGACTTCGGAATCTTCATTGGTCTTGAAGGCGGCATAGACGGTCTTATCCATCTTTCTGATCTTTCGTGGAACGATACCGGTGAAGAAGCAGTTCGCAATTTCCAGAAAGGCCAGGAAATTGAAGCTATTGTTCTTGCCGTTGATCCAGAGCGTGAGCGTATCTCTCTTGGTGTGAAGCAGTTAGAACAAGATCCATTCGGTCAATTTGTTGCTGATAACCCGAAAGGCTCGATCATTAAAGGCACGATCACAGAAGTCGATACTAAGTTAGCGATGGTGAATCTTGGTGATGGTGTTGAAGGTATTCTGCGCGCCAGCGAGTACTCTCGTGACCGTGTCGAAGATCTCAAAATGCACTTGAAAGAGGGTGAAGAGCTCGAAGCCAAGTTCATTAACATTGATCGCAAAGCTCGTGCAATATCGCTGTCTATCAAAGCGAAGGATCACGAAGAAGAGGGCGAGGCAATGCGTGATTATGCGCAGAATTCTGCGGATGCGCCGACCACTCTTGGTGATTTGATGAAAGAGCAAATGTCGTCCAGAGACGATCTAGGTGGCGATGCCGATGCGGTAGAAGCGACCAGCGCAACGGATGCGGGTTCTGATGATACTGCGGAGGACAGCAGCGGTTCAGAAGAAAAGTAGTTAACTAGTAGGGCGCCCTCGTTGGGGTGCCCTCCATTAACTTGTTACTAACGCATTACCTGGAGTGATGGCCAATGACAAAGTCTGATCTGATCGAAGCACTAGCTGACAACCAGTCACACCTTGCCCTGCGAGATGTTGAATTAGCTGTCAAAGGTGTTCTGGAGAGCATGAGTCAGTCTTTGTCGAGCGGTGAACGTATAGAGATACGGGGATTTGGCAGCTTCAGCTTGCACTTTCGTCCCCCGCGTATGGGCCGCAACCCTAAGTCCGGTGATGCTGTCGCATTGACTGGCAAGCACGTTCCGCATTTCAAACCTGGTAAAGAGTTGCGAGAGCGCGTTAATGCCCTTAATGCTGATAGCGCCAGTGCACACACCGATAGCGCCAATGCAGAAGTTTCTGACATGCAGGATCAAAAAAAAACCGGCACTGACGCCTAGTTCCCCCGGTAATTCGTAATAACCGGAGTACAACTGTGCTTGGCACAGCGATTTAATTCCACCTCTTACAAGCAATCACTCGACAATCTGACAGTAGATCGTCAGAATTGGGATTCAGGCTTCGGCTGACACTACTCCCAAATATATCCATGGAATTTTCCTGGTGGCTGGTGTTGCTGGCGGGCTTTGCTGGCTGGCTCATCGGGTACGAAAAACTTCGCTACTCTCTATCTAACTTTTCCCGTGTCTTTACCCGCAATGGGGGTACGGATCTGGCGTCGCTGCTGCCGGATCACGATGATCGGGTGGAGCGCGACCCTGAACTCAATAGCCTGCTGGAGCAATACGCAGTTGAGGATAACTCTGTTGAGTTGTATCTGACGCTGGGTGATGCGTTTCGCCGTCGCGGTGAATACTCCCGGGCGATTGGCGTGCACGAACACCTTCTCTCCAAAGGACGCTTGTCGGAAGACCAGCAGCGTAAGGTCAAACTTGAACTCGCACGTGACTATGGCGGGGCTGGCTTGCTTGATCGGGTAGAGGCACTGCTAAAACCGTTGGTTAAGGCAAACCCGAATGATGTCGCGTCACAAACCAGCTTGTTGCGTTTGTACGAAAAGCAACAGGAATGGCAGGCAGCGATTGATCTTGCGGGTGCGAACACCTCAATGGACACGAACGAAAAAAATCTTCTGAAAGCACAATACTGCTGTGAGCTTGCCGCGATCGCAGAGATAGAAGACAACCTGCCTGAAACGGAAAAATGGTTGAATGCGGCACTAAAGGCACAACCACAATGCAGCAGGGCGTTGGTGATGCTTGGGCGCCACTGGATCGGGCTAAAAAAGTATCCGCAGGCAATTGCGAACTTCGAACAGATAGAAAAACATCACCCGGAGTTGGTGCCTGAAATTGCAGAGTCCTATTTTGTAGCGTTGCATGAAACCGGTGATCAACAAGCGCTTCGCGATCACCTGGAATACGTTCGCGGCCGAAAAAATAGCTATAGCGTGATTAAGCTCGCTCGTGATTCGATCAGTAAGCTTGAAGGCGAACAGCAAGCGTCAGACTTTTTTATTGAACAATTGGCCAAGCGGCCCTCTCTGAAAGGTTTGCGTGACTGGGCGGAATATGAGCTTGAGCTGACCAAGCCGCGTGACAAAGAAAAAGTGGCGGCAATAGTTGAAATGCTTAGAGATGTCACTGATGAAAAGCCAGTGTATTTATGCGATCGCTGTGGTTATCGTTGCAAGCAAATACAATGGCACTGCCCCGGTTGTGAAAACTGGAATTCAGTTAAAGTAATTATTGGAGCTGAAGGTGAGTGATTCAAAAAGAATAATAGTCGCACTTGATCTGCCGACTGAAGAACAGGCACTCAAATTATCAGCGCGCCTTGATCCTGAATTATGTCGTGTAAAAGTTGGCAAAGAGCTGTTTACCAGTGCAGGACCCTCTGTTGTTGAAAGTCTGCAAAAACAGGGTTTTGAGGTTTTTCTCGATCTGAAATTTCACGATATCCCGAACACGGTAGCGTCTGCTGTTCGAGTCGCCGCAGATCTCGGTGTATGGATGGTTAATGTTCACGCTGCTGGTGGTGAACGTATGATGGCAGCAGCCTATGATGCAGCGAGTAGCGGTATAGGCCGTGCACCGTTGTTGATAGCGGTAACTGTATTGACCAGTATGGAACAAAGTGACCTTGAAGGGATCGGCGTAACACGATCCATTGACGAACAAGTGCTGTTACTGGCAACGCTTGCAAAAAACTCTGGTTGTGACGGTGTGGTGTGTTCAGCCCTTGAGGCATCGGTGCTTGGTGCAAAAATTCCTGAATTTATTAAAGTCACCCCGGGCATTCGTCTTGCGGGTGATGACGCATCGGATCAGCGTCGGGTGATGACCCCGGTCAAGGCTGTTCAAGGTGGTGCAGATTATCTGGTGATAGGGCGGTCAGTCACTTCAGCGCAGGACCCGGTTGCCACGTTAAAGCAAATTTCTCTAGATCTACAAAATCTCTAGATTATTAAACACTGACAAACTCACGGCACACATTTTATGTCTGAAAAGCATTTTATCTCCGCTCAGTCACTACTTGAAGACTCATGGAGATTAGCGGTCAATATCCTTAAAGACGGTTTCAGGCCGAATTTTATTGTTGGTGTATGGCGCGGCGGTACGCCGGTGGGGATCGCAGTGCAGGAGATGCTCGACTACTACGGCACACATACCGATCATATCTCCATTCGTACTTCTTCTTATAGTGTCAAGGGGCGAATGGAGGCACCAGTAAGGGTGCATGGTTTGGATTATCTGATTAACAACATTAATGCAGATGATGCTCTGCTGATCGTTGATGATGTCTACGATACCGGCTTAAGTGTGCAGGGTGTTGTGAACACGCTTACCGCTAAAGCGCGTCGTAACACTCCTTCAGAAATTCGTATTGCTACGCCCTATTTCAAACCCGCAAAAAACAGAACCTCAATAACACCCAATTACTACATCCACGAAACAGATAAATGGCTGGTGTTTCCGCACGAAATTGACGGACTTAGCCGTGCGGAGGTCGTTGAACACAAGTCCGGGTTATTACCGTTTGTCGATGAAATGGATGCCTTTTACAAGGCAAAGCCGGAATCCTAATTAGCTTCTGAATACAATCTTCACCTGTGCCATCTGGTAGTCACCCTATGATAGATCTGCGTAGCGATACAGTCACCACTCCCACCGCCAATATGAAAAAGGCCATGTCGTCAGCTGCCGTTGGCGATGATGTTTATGGTGCAGACCCCACAGTGAACGAACTCGAAGCGCTCGCGGCTGACAAGCTCGGTTTTGAATCTGCATTGTTCGCCTCGAGTGGTACACAAACCAATCTGATTGCGCTGTTAACCCACTGCCAAAGAGGCGATGAGTACATTGTTGGTCAGCAGGCACACACCTATAAATACGAAGGCGGTGGTGCTGCTGTGCTTGGCAGTATTCAGCCACAACCGTTAGATACCCGGGTCGATGGCACGATGGCATTGGAGCACATCGAAGCGGCTATAAAGCCTGATGATGTGCACTTCGCCAGAACTCGCTTGCTGGCACTTGAAAATACAACACACGGCCGTGCATTGCCTTTGGACTACATCCCTGCGGCTCGGGAGTTGGCTGAATCTAAAGGACTGATACTTCATCTTGATGGGGCTCGAATTTTTAACGCGTCGGTATTTAATGGCGTTGATGTTAAAGAGATCAGTCGGCACTTTGATTCTGTATCGGTGTGTTTGTCCAAAGGCTTGTGCGCGCCGGTCGGGTCGGTTCTCTGTGGCAGTGCAGAGTTCATTCATGAAGCCAGACGCTGGAGAAAAATGCTGGGTGGCGGAATGCGCCAGGCAGGGTACATTGCCGCAGCCGGTATTGTTGCGTTAAATGAAAACGTAGATCGGCTTCAGTTTGATCATGATCACGCCAGAGCGTTGTTTGAAGGTTTGCGTGATATTGATGAACTACACATGACTGAGGACAGCGTGCAGACCAATATGGTGTTCCTGCATTGTGGCAAGCGTGTAGCCACAGAATTGGCAGCGCACCTTGAATCGAAAAAAATTATCATCAGTGCCAGCGAGTCGGTTCGATTGGTGCTGCATAAAGATGTAACCATTGAAGATGTAATTAAGGTGACCTCAGTGTGCAAAAACTTTTTTAAGTAATATTGCCGATCCTCTATAGGCGGCTTGCGGTACGAGCGATTCATGGCTCTCGTCTATCTCTCTCGGCTATCGTCACTCGAGATAACTTGCTATCTTTTGACCACCTGTCTGGAATATGTGCGTTATGGCATCAGTAGATTATCCCAACGAATTTTATATCGGTCGTCGTGTTGAGCCTGAAACGGGTGAAACCACAGAAGAGGCCTACACCTATGATCCAAATGATCTGACCACCCATGCGGTGGTGGTCGGCATGACCGGATCAGGTAAAACCGGTTTGTGCCTCGACATAATGGAAGAGGCAGCGTTAAATAATCTGCCTGCCATTTTGATAGATCCTAAAGGTGACATCACCAATCTTCTTCTGCACTTTCCCGAAATGTTGCCGGAAGATTTCAAGCCGTGGATTAATGCAGACAACGCCCGTCGCGATGGTGTTACGGTTGAACAGGCAGCGGCAGATACGGCGAATCTATGGAAGAATGGTCTTGAAGGATGGGGTATTGAGTCTGATCGTATACAACGCTTAAAAGACGCGGTTGATCGTACCGTGTATACACCGGGCTCAACCTCCGGCAAACCGATCAGCATACTTGCCTCGTTAAAAGCGCCACAGGCTAACTGGCAAGCCAATCAGGAAGTGCTGCTGGAACAGATAGAGGGAACTGTCACTGCCTTGCTAAGTCTGATTGGTCTTGATGATATTGACCCGATCAGTGATCCGGAGCACATCCTGTTATCAAAAATTATTGCTGACTCATGGGCGATAAGTAAAGACGTCGATATGGGTGAGCTCATCATGCAAACCCAAAACCCGCCGTTTGAGAAATTGGGCTTTTTTACAGTAGATCAATTTTTCCCTGCCAAAAAGCGTATGGCTCTGGCGATGAAGCTCAATAGCATCATTGCTGCGCCTTCGTTTCAGCCGTGGGTCACCGGCGAGTCGCTCGATATAGAATCGTTGTTGTATACACCAGAGGGAAAACCCAAACACAGTATTTTCTACATAGCGCACTTGAGTGAAACAGAGCGCATGTTTATCGTCACGCTATTGTACTCAGCGGTAGAAACCTGGATGCGGTCGCAATCGGGCACTACCAGCTTACGAGCCCTTGTGTATTTTGACGAGATATTTGGATACCTACCACCGACGGCCAACCCGCCGTCGAAAAAGCCTATGTTGCGTATGTTTAAACAGGCGCGTGCGTTTGGAGTAGGTATGGTGGTGGCCACACAGAACCCGGTAGACATTGACTACAAGGGTTTGTCCAATGCTGGAACCTGGTTTATCGGGCGTTTGCAAACGGAGAGAGATAAAGACCGCTTGCTTGATGGCTTACAGGGTGCCACTGGAGGAGTGTTTGATCGCGCAGCTTCTGACAAAATGTTGTCCGGGCTTGGTAAGCGCGTTTTTATGATTAACAATGTGCACAGCCGTGGTGGCCCCGAATTGTTTCAAACGCGATGGGCTATGAATTATATGGCAGGGCCCATGACCCGGAACCGGATTGCTGATCTTAATGTATTGGCCGGTGTGATTGCCGACAAGCCTGTGGCAGATGATGCGGAAGTATCAGTGCAAAGTAAGGCTGGTCAAAAGTCCAAAAAATTGAAAGGGTCTAAAGTCACCGCTGAGCAAGTGGTTGCCCCTGAAACGGCTGCAAAAGCGATTGTAGCGGCCAAGCCAATCAAAGCCCTGCAAAAGTACACTCAAACACGGGCCAACATTGCTACCGGTCTTGATGAGTTCTTTCTACCGCGTCAATATAGCTTTTACCGCGCCCTGCAGCGGGGTAACACACCAATATCAGTGAACGAGGCAGAAAAGCTGGGTTTGGTATACCTGCCGGGGTTGTTGATGCAGGTAGATGTGCTTTACACAGATAGAAAGGGTAGCTACAACGAACGTCGACGTTACGCCGTGATGATCCCTGACCCTGAGAAACGCAGCAATCTGAAGTTCGAAAAGTTTGCGGTTAACCCGATAGATCACGATGATCTGGATCAGCAACCTGAAGATGATGTGCACTATGGTGAAATGGATGCCATCATGCAAAATGCTCGCAATGTCACTTCGTTGTCAAAGAAGTATATCGATCATATCTACCGTGAGGCGGTAATGCCGTTGTTTCATAACGCAGCACTGAAGCTGACTTCTGTACCGGATGAATCAGAACAGGAATTTCTTGCGCGCTGCAATGATGCTGCCGACGACAAGGAAGATGCTGAAATTGAAAAGATTCAGGCTCGGTTTGAGAAACAGCTTGATCGATTGCAAACCAAGCTTCGTCGCGAGCAGCGCGATCTTGAAGAAGACGAAGATACATTGCAGGCCTTGAAAATGGAAACCATGGTGAGTTATGGAAAGACCCTGGCGAATATTGCTGGTGGATTATTCGGTGGTCGAAGTCGACGACGCTCAAGTGTAAGCTCATCTCTGACCAAGCGCCGTCAAAAACAGAATGCGAAAGCTGATGTTCGTGAATCTGTAGAAGAGCTCGCAGCGCTACGTTCGCAACTTGATGAGCTAACTCATGAGCACAAAGAAGAAATGCTTGAGATAGATAGAGAGTGGACGGAAGTGGCGTCAACAATTGAAGTGATTAATGTCTCCCCGCTAAAAAAGAATATTGAGCTTGAAGTGTTTGGTGTCGCGTGGCAACCGCATTGGGTTGCTAAGGTCAATGGTCGCACTAAAGTCATTCCAGCCGGGTGAGCAACGTCAGTTCAGAAGAAGAAAGTTGAGCGAACCTATGGATGATGGCCTGAGTCGCTTTATTGATGCACAAGAGGCAACCTATGGACGAGCACTTGCAGAAATTCAAAGTGGTGAAAAGACCACTCACTGGATGTGGTTTGTGTTTCCTCAGATTGACGGTCTCGGATCAAGTCCGGTTGCGAAAAGATTTGCCATTTCAGACAAAGAGGAGGCAGATAGCTATGTTAAGCACCCGATTCTCGGCTACAGATTGCGCCAATGCTGTGAATCACTGCTAGACCTTCAAGGAGTTAGCGCGCGGGATATTTTTGGCCCTACTGATGCATTGAAATTACGTTCAAGCATGACGCTATTCAGCCGGGTTGCCGCATCTGATCACCTCTTTTCTGCCGTTATCGAAAAATACTATGGCGGCATTGCAGATCAAAAGACACTTGCACTGTTAGCAGACCCTGATTGATGCACCCCTGAACACCTCTATTAAAACCGGCCGACAGGCGAACGTTACCGGTAGCCTTTACATGGTGGCAGCAATGGCGGCCTTTGCGGTTGAAGATGCTTTGGTAAAAGCAGCTTCAAGCACACTATCGTTTGGCCAGATTCTTATATTATTTGGTCTCGGAGGGGCGACTGTATTTGCTTGCATCGCTATGCTGAAGTCGGAGCGGCTTTTTACTGTCAATGTGCTCTCTCGCCCTATGCGGTTTCGTTTCCTGTTTGAGACGATTGGCCGGTTGTTTTATTTTCTCGCAGTTACTCTCACGTCACTGTCTTCAGCCACTGTTATTTTGCAGGCAACGCCAATTGTCGTTGTAGCGGGTGCGTCGATATTCTTTGGCGAACGAGTAGGGTGGCCAAGATGGACGGCTATTATCTTCGGACTGATCGGTGTTATCGTGGTCGTTAACCCGGGCACTGGCAGCTTCTCTGTACTGTCGATCTTGGCATTGGTGGGTATGTTGGGTCTGGCGGGGCGTGATCTTGCCAGTCGTGCAGCACCTGCTTCGCTGAGTACAGCTGTGCTGGGGTTTTATGGTTTTCTGTCCGTCACTGTTGCCGGTGTCATATTTTTTCTCTGGAATGATAAGCCTTTTGAGAGTGTGAGTGTTCTCACTGCTTTAATCCTGGTGGGAGCGATCACCGCAGGTGTGGTTGCGTACTCAGCACTTATGATGGCAATGAGAATTGGTGAAATCTCTGCGGTAACACCGTTCAGGTATTCACGACTGTTGTTCGGCATTGCTTTCGGTGTTTTGTTTTTTAACGAGCAATTGAGTGTTCCAACGATTGTTGGAAGTGGACTTATTGTTGTCTCTGGTTTGTTTGTTCTCTGGGTCGGGAATTGCCAACTCAATAATGACCAGTCACCTTGATGATCTGGTCTATTTGAATATTTTGTTAGTCTTGGCGATTAGTAGATCAAAACTATCGGTTTGACCAGCCATACGCATTTTCGGCTGTGTACTTTTATCAGTCTGTCTGGCGCGATATGAAAAGGCGCGATGTCGTCGCGTACAAGTGCTGTTTTTAAAGTCTGTTTATCTCAGCGACCTAAACGTTTCACACTTTCTGCTCTTTTCAATGTGATTTTTTGCATATTCTTTGTCGACAATATCGATTGTCTATTGCAATTACGAGTGTGTGTAAAATCAAATGTTTTTTAATAAAAATTACAAAAAGAATGACGGTAAATTGACCGATAGGGCTCGGGATGCGAATCTGGCAAAGGTCTTTTTTACCGCGGCTGCCTTTGTCTGTAGTGGTGTGGAGGGTTACGCTGATAGTCATCGTGATCGATTCGAACGCGTAGAGCGTCATAGAATTCAATCTCTTGACGGTTCAGGGAATAACAGGCTGGACCCTTATCGCGGTGCAAGTGGCACCGTGTACACCAGAGTTGCTGGTTCGGCATATGCTGACGGTTTCAGCACAATGGCTGAAGGACCGGCACTTCGTTATATTAGTAATCGTGTGTTTGCAGATGGTGCGCAAAATCTATTTTCCGAAATCGGCACGACACAGTGGGTCTACAACTGGGCTCAATTTATAGATCACAGTATTGGGTTGCGTGACGCTGGGACAGAGAGTGTTGAGGTGCTGTTTGATGAAAATGATCCTCTGGAGTATTTCACCAATAGTGCTGAAAACCTTCGTATGACCAGAACGGCTGTCGCCGAAAATACCGGGACGTTTAAACCGAGGGAACACGTTAATACAGTGAGTAGCTATATAGATGCGTGGGCGGTCTATGGTGGCACGGAATCTCGACTCGAATGGTTGCGGGAAGGTCCGGTAGATTTGGATTTAAGCAATAACAAGGCGAAACTCTTGTTAACTGATGATGGCTATCTGCCGAGCGTGGGGGCTCGCGGTGATGTATCTTCAGCACCGGAAATGGAGTTGGTTGGCCGACTGTTGGCAGGCCCGGGTGCAGCCGCAGAAGTGGTTGTGACTGGCGATAAACGCGCGAATGAGAATATCGCGTTAACCACTGTACAAACCTTATTTGCGCGTGAGCACAACCGTATCGTTTCTTTATTGCCTGATAGACTGCCTGAGCAGGTAAAATTTGATATTGCGCGGCAAATCGTTATCGCGACGCAGCAATACATTACCTACAACGAATTCCTGCCTGCGCTTGGGTTGAAGTTGTCTCCGGTGAACGGCTACAACTCTGAGGTTGATGCTTCTGTGTCTACAGAGTTTGCGACCGTGGGTTATCGCGCCCACAGCATGATTCATGGAGAGATAGAGTTAGCGGTTGCCGATGGCACCTATACCGATCAACAGTTAGAGAGTTTTCGACAACTGGGAATTGAAATCGAATCGACAGGTGAAACCTTAGAGCTTGCGGTACCTTTGAACGTTGCATTTGCCAATCCACAGCTTGTACCGCAGTTGGGTCTTGGAGCCATCGCGGCGGGTCTTGGAAGTGAGCCGCAATACAAGAACGACGAACAGATCGATAACCAACTACGCAGTGTGTTGTTCCAACTCCCCAACCCGGATATCGCCAACCCGGATGCATGCCTTGATGGCGTGCAAATGCATGAGTGCTTTCTCCTCGCTGCTGATCTGGGAAGTCTTGATGTTTTCCGTGGTCGTGATCATGGAATAGCGCCCTACAATAGATTGAGGGAAGCGTATGGATTGCGACGAATTACTTCATTCAAGGATATAACCGGCGAAGATACTGATGAATTCCCGGCTGATGATCCGGCCATTGATACCAATGCACCGATTGATGACCCTGACATAATGGAATTTTTAGAACTGCGTGATAAAAATTACAACCTGATACCTCTTGAAAGTGACGTAGCACAAGCGGAAGCGGTGCATGGGGTGAGACGCACTACGCTGGCCAGCAGACTCAAAGCAATATACGGCAATATAGATGACGTTGATGCATTTGTCGGCATGGTGTCAGAGCCACATGTAAATGGCAGCGATCTTGGTGAGCTTCAATACGCCATGTGGAAGCAGCAGTTTGAAGCGCTGCGTGACGGAGATTCCTTTTTCTATTTATGGAACGATTCGTTACGCGACATAATGCGTAGATACGGACGTGCAGGAGTCAATTATCGTCAATCATTGAGTGACATTATTGTGAATAACACTGCAGTTAGCTCTGGTGATATACAACCGAATATATTTCTGGTTGCAGAAGAATAGAGAATAGAAGTGGCGAGTTGTGTAATGCAGCTCGCTACAATTAAACAAACGACAAAGGGAATACAGAAGTGGGTGGCTTGCGCTTCATGATAAATACTGAACAGCACTCATTGCGCCAGAGAAAACTGATGGAATGTTATTGTTAGAGCGATGGTTCCAGGCGGCTGTTTACCAATATTTCAGCCACGGACGCCTCATTCGGAAGCGAAAGGGCGTATGCGACGGTGGCAGCTATTGCCGCTGGTGTGATCTTGGTTTGCCCCTCTGGAACCGTTACGCTGTTGACCATATCGGTATCAACTAATCCCGGGCAAACAGCTGTGGCGCGTACGCCGGAATCCCAGCCGTTTTGGCGTATGGCATGGGTTAGCGCCATAGATGCAAATTTTGAGGCCGCATATCCGAAGGTGGTTTCGCTAAGCAAACGCTTGCCGGAAAGTGATACCAGATTTACCACTCGCCCATGACCACTGGCTTTAAGATCCGGGAGCACCGCTCTGATCAGTCGCAATGGTCCTTTGAAATTGACGTTCCACATATCGTCGATGTCCGACTCAAGTCCGTGTTCGAGATCAGCGGTAATCATAATTCCCGCGTTTAATACGATGGCATCGATGGCACCGAATCTGTGTCGTGTGGCGTTAGCCCAATCTTCAGAAGCTTGATCTTCAGTGGCATCCCACTGATGTATTTCTACCTGCCCTGCAAATGCGGAGGCATCGATGCTGTCTGGATTACGTGCGCCAAGGCTCACTCTGTAGCCTGATGCTGATAGTGCCGTCGCGGTTGCCAAACCGATTCCACGGTTCGCTCCTGAGATCATTACTACGCGTCCGTTTGGATTTAGCATTTGTAGCTTCTTGTGACTATAAAGTGAGTGATAAGAGGGAAGTTAGCACAATGGAGCGAGTGGAGGGGGGCTTGCAAAGTTGGTTAACATTTTAGTTATCGACTTACGAGCCATCGTAGCCAGACGTTGCGGAAGAATCACTTTGCTGCAACCCAACGCGTAAGCGACGTGTGTGTGCTGTCGCGATATTGTCGGTATCTCGTCACGTGAAGGTGGTAATAGATCTAGAAGGTGGGTGTCTCTGCCTCTGAACATCGCAAGTGACATGAGAACATGCACGGCATGCTACTCGCTCACGCGTCGGGTTTCCCGAGGCTGCGATAAGCCCCAGTGGTGTGGTTTGTCTTTTGGAAGCCCGACGCGCAGGCGAGAGGGTGTGCTGTCGTGATTTTGTCGGTATCTCTTAAGGTAAAGGTGGCATTCGATCTAGAAGATGAGCTTCTCTGCCTCTGAACAGCGTAAGTGAAATGGGAACATACACGGCGTGCCACTCGCTCACGCGTCGGGTTTCCCGGGGGCTGCGATAATCCCCGGTGTACGGTGTGTCTTTTGGAAACCCGACGCGTAAGCGTGTTGGTGTGCTGTCGTGATTTTGTCGGTATCTCTTAAGGTAAAGGTGGTATTCGATCTAGAAGATGAGCTTCTCTGCCTCTGAACAGCGTAAGTGAAATGGGAACATGCACGGCGTGCCACTCGCTCACGCGTCGGGTTTCCCGGGGGCTGCGATAAGCCCCGGTGGTGTGGCTTGTCTTTTGGAAGCCCGACGCGTTAAGCGAGTGGGTGTGCTGTCGTGATTTTGTCGGTATCTCTTAAGGTAAAGGTGGTATTCGATCTAGAAGATG
>CALISD010000153.1 GCA_938041955.1 uncultured Granulosicoccaceae bacterium
ATCAACAGCGCAATCGCAGATCCGCGCTCACGAAGCGAGTGACCGAGTTCGATCTACAGCGCACTCCTTCTTGCATGCTTCGTACGGCTACATTACCCTCCGACACACAAACAGCGTTAAGGAACTAACAACCTCCAATAGCACTCCAACCCCAAACCCCCGATAGTACACACCATGCTAAAAACCATAATATGCCTCGGCCTGTTAGGCACATCCATTCAAGCCAACGCCAACTGCGATCCGCCGAACTCTGACTTCCCCGAATCACTGGTCAGCGCCACAAACACCACGGGTATACAAACCGCATGGTACGACGGGGCAACGGACCGCTACTCACACGGCGTACTGGGTGATGCCATCGAACCCTCCATTCTCTCTATAAGCACCAACACCTCCTGTGACATATCAATCACACTGGACGAACAGCACGTATTCGAAGATATTGCGCCGAGACTGGCCGATATCGACAACAACGGCACCGCTGAAGTCATCACCGTACGAAGCCATCAAAATAAAGGCGCTCAAGTAGCCATCTATACTTTAGGCAATGAGAGCACATTAGAGCTCCTGGCAACCACACCCTACATAGGCACTGCAAACCGATGGTTAGCACCCGTCGGTATCGCAGACTTCAATAACGACGGAGTAATGGATATTGCGTTCGTAGACCGCCCTCACCTGGCAAAGAAACTCAGAGTCTGGTCATATAAAAATAGCGAACTCAAGGAAATCGCGAGCAAAGGTGGATATAGCAATCACAGAATTGGGGAAGCCTTTATCTCCGGAGGCATCAGACTGTGCAACGGCACCACAGAGATGATTACAGCCGACGCCTATTGGCAACGCATACTCTCTACAAAATTAATCAACGGTGAGTTGCTAAGCGAAGATATTGGGGCTTTTAACGGCGCTGCAAGTTTGACTATGGCACTTCAGTGCCCATAGACATTATTCTTTCTAGCCAGTACCAGTGAGCGCCGTGATAAATTCAGGCTTCAAATGAGATTCAAGCGTTAACGCCAACCGATCAAGTTGTCGCTCACGAATCTCATCAATATCGACGCTCTGGTCGCTATTCAGCCCGGCCCAACGCAATAACACCTGCCCGGCCGGCGGGCTGTTGAACACCCCGTGTACGTAAGTACCGATAATCTGATTATCGGCACTACACACACCATCAGCACGCTCACCGTCAATTTCCAGCAGTGAATCATAGCCAGCATGCGCACTGCGACCACAATGAATCTCATAGCCTTCAAACTCAACTCCATCAAAGTCAGAGTGATAAAACTTACCCTTCACATTACGCAGTTGCTTGCCCTCAGCCAGCGTGGTCTGCATAGCGATTAAACCCAATGCCTGTGAGCTTCCCGCTTTGTCTTCTATTCCCTCCGGATCATGAATGGCATCACCCAACATTTGATAGCCACCACAAATGCCCATCAATTTCCCACCATAGCGAAGGTGCTTATTGATCTGCTCACGCCAGCCGTTTTGAAGCAAGCTATCAAGATCCGCTCGAGTATTCTTTGAACCAGGCAGAATGATCAAATCAGCTGATGGACAAGGTTGCTCAAGCGAGACAAATTGCAGATCAACTTGTGGATGCAACCGCAACACATCAAAGTCTGTGTGATTACTGATTCGTGGCAATACCGGCACTACCACTTTTAAACGTTCACCCTGACCTTCAGCAAACTGTTGGGTACAAATGGCGTCTTCTGCATCAAGGTAGAAATTGGTTAGATAAGGCAATACACCCAGCACGGGTTTTCCGGTACGCTCCTGCAGCCAATCGAGCCCGGGTTCCAGCAATGCTATATCCCCACGAAAGCGATTGATCACAAACCCAATGATTCGTTCCTGCTCACTGGGCGAGAGTAAATCCAGTGTTCCCACAAGATGCGCAAACACACCACCGCGATCAATATCTGCAATTAGAATCACCGGGCAATCCACTGCTTCAGCAAAGCCCATATTGGCGATATCATTTTCACGCAAGTTTATTTCCGCCGGGCTTCCTGCCCCCTCTACCATGATACTGTCGTACTGT
Source organism: uncultured Granulosicoccaceae bacterium (assembly GCA_938041955.1). GTDB lineage: Bacteria > Pseudomonadota > Gammaproteobacteria > Granulosicoccales > Granulosicoccaceae. The sequence continues at coordinate 2,054 of CALISD010000153.1, forward strand.
TGCTCCAACCTGCCATGCGATTGTAATACAGCATCCATTGCCACTTTCTTATAGTCATGAAATTGCCGTGCCTGCATAGCATCAATTGCTTGTCCATGAATAATCACTTGCGCTCCGGTGTCACTCGATGGCTTTAGCAATACCGGATTAAAATCGGTATGTGGTAACACTCGAGACGCCTGTGCCTGCAACGCTTGCGAGCGACCAATCTCACCGCCATCAACAGTGACTGCACTATTCAGCGCCATATTCTGCGGTTTAAACGGTGCAACTCGATGACCGCGATTTGAAAGCAAGCGGCACAACCCCGCCACCATCACACTCTTACCAGCATCAGATGTGGTGCCCTGCACCATCAGTGTTTTATTCTTAAACATATATCGATGTGATTATTTTTCTGGTTTATTGCCGACTGTCCGCTCACGCCAAAGCACAAGCAAACCACCACCCACAATAAACAGAACTCCAGGGAACAATGAATCAAACGGAGTTTCATTAAAAAACCACCAGCCCAACAGAAAGGAGAACGGAATGCCAAAGTATTCAAACGGAGACAAACTACTCGGGTCTGCCATACGATAGCTGGTGATCAATAAAAACACTGCTGAACCACCCACCCCGCCCATAGCAATAAACCATAACCAGTCTGCCGCGTTATCAATCAATATGGTGTTGCCCATGAACAGCATGTAAGCCAACGCCACGGTTAACGCACCCACCGAACCGTAAATACTAATCAACGCAGTCGGTACTTCTTTATCAAAGTAGCGCGAAGACAAACTCGTTAAGGCATAGAAGAACGCCGCTGCCACTGGCAGCAATGCCACCAGGCTGAACGCACTGCTACCCGGCTGCATTACCAACACCACCCCACCAAAACCCAACACCACGGCAAGACCACGCACCCACCCCACTTTGTGACCCAGCAAAGGCACTGACAGCGTCGTGACAAACAACGGACCGGCAAAGGCCAGCGTGGTTGCCGTGGCAAGATCCATATAAATCAAAGCAGTATAGAAGCTCACCTGTGCGAGAATCAGCAACAATCCACGGCCAAGCCCAAGTTGCCATAAGCCGACCCTCAGAGAACGACCACTCTTGTGCCATTGAGCCGAGAACAACAACACCAGCATATTCGGCACAATACCAAACAGGTTGCGATAGAAAGCGATTTGCTCAACCGGATAGCGTCCTCCCATGTGCTTGATCAACGCACCTTGAACGTCAAACAAAAAGATCGCAAAAATAACAATGAACACTGCTTTGGAAAAGTTATGGTTGGATGTTTCTGAGCTATTCACATGGTTTAATCGGTCAGGAAATTGCATTCGAACCAGATGGTTCGACACAACATAGTATCACCGCTGTAATGCCCAGCGCTTGCGAAATACCACCAGCACCTTCCTGACTGCGCCCAATACACAGACTTTACCCGCGCCAGAAAACCTCACTGCACCGAGTGTCATTTTAACTAACCTTTTCGGTAACTCTTCAGTCGGAAATCAACTAAATCCAAATGTTGATTGCTTTTTAGTCTTTGCTCTAACTCTTCAGCCGGGCCAGTCGTGGTTGGTTAATCAATAATGCGGGGTAGGAGTTCACGCACACCATACAGGTGTGTTTGAGCACGAACGACAACGCCTATGGGCACAACATGCGTGCACTGAATAGTCACCTTTGTTGATGCTTTGTATAACCGGCCTCTAATTCACTTTTTAGAAAATCGCCAAAATTCACAGCATCAAATTGCGGCGGCTCGCCTTCACTGACACAGGTCGGCAGAGGCGCGATGTTTGTAGCCACATTAGGATCATAAAAGAATGGACAGGAATAGCGTGCCTTGCCTGAGGTGTTTATCACCCTGTGCGGGGTGGAACGCAAACGCCCGTTTGACCATCGATGCAACATATCGCCAACGTTCACCACAAAGGAACCGGGAATTCGCGGGACATCCAACCATTCACCGGTTGGAGTCTGTACTTGCAGCCCACCGACAGCATCCTGAGCCAGTAAAGTCAGACAGCCAAAATCGGTATGGGGTGCGGAGCCGTATACGCCGGACGCTTCAGATCGCTGCTTCTCAGATGAGTAAGTCGGCGGATAATAGAGTAATCGTAACCAGGTGGTTGGCCGGTCAAAAGCACTCAGAAAATCTACATCTGCATCCAGTGATAGCGCCACCACCTCGACGAGCTTACGCGCAAGCTCAAGCATGGCGTCGTGATATTCAACAACATCGCGTCGAAAACCCTCCAGAACCGGCCACTGATTCGGCCCTGCCAGATACGCACCTGCAAGAACATCCGGCGACGCCGGCCCGTCCTCACGCATAATCATAAAACTTTCAGATTGATTCGGGTGCCGGACTTCGGCGAGCTTTGAATTAACATCTGTTGATGTATTGATTGGAATATATCCACGATGCAAATGGTTTAATTCCACTGACATTTTGACATCTGCCGGCAAACCATGAAATCTGGCCGATGCGGCAAACACCCTCTCTATTAGTTCCTCCGGCACTCCATGATTAACCACATAACCAAAGCCAGACACAGCATATGCCTGAAATATTTCACCGGCCAACAATCGCTTTTTTTGTAAATCACTTCCATGTGCTGCAGCAATATCAATTACCGGAACATTAAATTTAGCCATGCATCTCACGCCGAATTCTTTTGCCTACTCTGTAGTGATAAAGATCAAACCCAGACTACGACCATTAGCCTGAAATTTCCACATGCAACTTTACGCGTTATCAAAAGGCACTATCAACTAGGAGTTGTCCGAGAACCAGGATCTACTGCGGTCGCGATATTTTAGCCAGCTATTTCGGTCCATATCGTTAAAGAAGAATGACTATTCGCCTCTATCGATCGAAATATCTGACCTAAAATCTCACAACCTCGCCACGACCCTGGTGGGCTGTTTGGAAAGTTCACTAACACTTTCTTCGCCACAGCCGCCATAGTTGCGTTGGAAAAATTCGACGTAGGCCCTGCTATGTCTGCATTTTTCCGCCTTGCTCTGACGACTGTGGTTGTGAAAAGTTTGTTACCGAACTTCCCGCACAGCCCACTAGTTCTCGGACAAGCTCCTAGCAAGCGCTTTGCGAAACAACGTCACAGGCTAACTTCAGATCAGCACTACTGATGACTCCATCAAAAAACACCTTAGCACTTCTTGACATCACCCTCGCCACAGTTAAACTACGCGGCCTACACGGGTATACATTTTCTTAGACCCGCAAATAAACACACAGAAGTGAATTTCGACAATGCATGGCAATCTAATTATTAAACCACCAACACAAACCATGTAGCGCCCGATATTCATCTA
>CALISD010000154.1 GCA_938041955.1 uncultured Granulosicoccaceae bacterium
CCCGGCCAGTCGTCAATTACAGTATATGTTTGTGTGAATTCTGTTCTAGGTTAGCGGCTAAGGAACTACGCAACACGCCCCAGTGAAAAACCTCTGGCGAGATGATGGCGAATGGTAATTGCCAGTATCACCCCCGGAATCAGACCGAGCACTCCAGCCGCAGCTAAAAGCGGAATGTTGGCACTCATCACACTGCCTGCACGACTCATGATGCCGCCAAATGGTTTTGCATTGATTGTTGTCAGTGCGTTTGAAATCAGAAACTCTACCCATGAAAACATAAAGCAGAAAAAGGCTGCTACTGCTATACCGGTAGCGATCTGTGGCAACAACAGACGCCGGAAGAAGCCGAAGGTGCCATACCCATCAATGGCAGCGCTCTCGTCCATTTCTATCGGCACTTCAGAGATAAAGCCTTCCAGTATCCAAATGGCCAATGGAACACTGAAAAAACAATGTGCAATTGCAACGGCAAGGTGGGTGTCAATTAGATTGAGTGTTGAAAATATCTGTACAAAAGGTACCAATAAAATAGCAGGCACCATCATCCGCAGCATCAGGAGCCCGAAGAATAGAAACCTTCTCCCCGGAAACCGGAATCGTGAAAAAGCATAGGCCGCCGGCAAGGCAACGCACATAGATATCACCATATTGATGGTCACATAAATTAATGCGTTGATATAACCGAAATACCAGTCAGGGTCCGACAAGATAAACTTAAAATTCGAGAGTGTTGGTTCTGCAGGAAAAAGCACCAGTGAAGGTGAGCTGCTGCCCGTGCTCTGAAGGCTGATAGCGATGAGCCAGTAAACCGGAATCATGACAAAAAAAACGAAAATCGCAGGTGTAAAAGAGAAACGGGATGTCATAGGATTCCCTTGTGTTCACCGGCCGGCATCATAAGCCGGTAGAAGACAGCTGATACCAGCAGCACAATCGAAAAATATATAACAGCCATTGCACCTGCCTTGCCGAGATCAAACTGAATGAGGCCGGTTTGCACCAGTTCGTGGGATAGAAAGGTAGTGCTGACACCCGGGCCTCCACGAGTGATCACATAGGGCTCTGTGTACAAAGTGAAGCTATCCATAAACCGGAGTAACACAGCGATGGCAAGAACCAACTTTAATCGTGGTAGCTGGACGTATCTAAACACGGCCCAGCCGCGGGCGCTATCTATAGCGGCGGCCTGATAGTAGGCATTGGGTATGGTTCTGAGTCGCGCATAGCACAATAATATGACAAGCCCGGTCCAGTGCCATGTATCCATGAGTAGCAGAACAATCCAGGTCCAGAGCGGGTTGTTCATGTCCGGTGGAAGTCCAATGCTTGCAAGTGACTGGTAGAGTAGGCCCGTTTCCGGTTGTACCATTACTTTCCAAAGGTAGCCAACGACAATAGTTGGAGTGAGCATGGGTATGGCCAGCAACACGATATAAAAAGTGGTTAGCCATCCCGACCTCGGCATTCGAAGTGCTACGATGATGCCTAGTGGAATCTGCACAGCAAGAACCAGTAGTGAAAATCCCAAGCTGCGCGCAATTGCCTTGTAGAATTCAACCGACCCCAATACCTCTCGGAACCATTGGCTCCCGACCCAGACAAATACATTGCCGCCAAATGTATCGTGTAGTGAATAGAAAGCCACACAGCCGATCGGTATCAATCCGGCTATAAAAAGCACAAGCATTGCGGGTGTAAGAAAAAGCCAGGCCTTACCTGCCTCGCGGGTGTTGCGCATAAAGAGGTTTCTTTGATCGTCTAAGGAAACAATACTGCGGCGCAAATTGTTTGAAGTCAATCCAGCGCGTATATGATCATTTATTTTGTAGGATCTGGAAATTATGCGCGTGAAAAGAAAGCCATGTGGTTCGAAATGTTTATGGGTTGTGATCACGTGTCGTTTACACGTGATCATCACGATACAGTTTTGACTCGACAGTTATGCTTTGTTGGCACCCTGTATAGGCTTGGTGGAGATGGCCTTCTAATTGCTTGAGTTCGGGTTCTTGCTGCAATTTGACCCGGGAATAGTAGTGATTTTCAACAAGGATATTATTTTCATCCACATAGGTAAAACCGGTGGAATGAGTTGCGCACGTTATCTCCTGGAGAATCTAAAAAGCAGACCGGTCTATAACTGTCATGAGTATGCTGAAGAGGAAGGTGCAGCTACTCCTGTTGAGGGGGTCGTAGCACTTTCGGATACTCAGCGTCACTGGACTCTTCAGCAGTCTTTAGAATATATCAATAAATTCGATGGAAGAACGCTATCTGATTTTAAAAAAGTTATAGCAGTGGTGAGAAACCCGGTTACTCTGGAATATTCTTTCTATCAGCATATGAGGAAGTCACATATTCGCAAGCAACGAGGCGATCGATGTCAGCCGTTGTATAACCTGGCAGATGGTGATTTTCAGACCTTTGTTAAACACGCTGGTTATCACTCCCCGGGTAAAACTCAAGATGAGTTTGTTAGGCTAAACGGCGCCATACCTGATAGTGTTGAACTTGTTAAATTTGAATCAATAAATCCGGACTTTGTCAATGCAGTGAGTGCCTTTACAACTGGCCGCACTGCGTCTGAACTTGAAACCCGAAACAAAACAACTTACAGCCAGGGTCTCGAAGATGTTTTAACAGAAGAGCTTGAAAATATAATCTACAAGAAGCATCAATATATTTATGACAGCGGAATGTACGTATATGATAACCCTTACCCTGATAGCCCGGATCAGATTCTCAAACGCTCTTTAGAACGAGAAAATGCAACGCCTGCTTTGTATTCAGCCTACGCAAATCTTGCAGAAATTGAACAAAACTGGACCGTTGCCAATGAGCGATGGGATAGCGCCGTAGAGCGTTTTCCAGATGATATTGGATTGCTTTTTAACGCCGGTTTATGTCGGGCGAGAATTGGTGCACCTAAGTACGCGATTCACTATTTCAACAGAGTGCTCGGCATTGAACCACGTCACCGCGCAGCTCTATATCATAAGTGGTTAGGTCTCCTGACCTTGAAGCACAACGATCTGGCGGACCGGGTATGGTTACAAATTCAGTCTCTCGAACGTGTTTCAACGAGCCTAGAGTCAGGGGCTGCTACCATAGTAGAAAAGGAAGCACAGCTCGCCAGATAATCAGCTTACTAAAAAAAATATAAAAGAAAGCTAGTTGAATAATCAGATAGCCAGAATAGTGCCGGAGTATGAAATGCATCTGGATCAGTCCAATAATCTTCCTTGACGTATACGACGTCTCTCTACATTGGAGCGACAATGATCGCATGCAGTGATGAGTCCCGGAAAACGTACCTGCCACCTTTAGTTGAGTTCCGTTGTATCTCTAACTTGTCGCTGATTACTCAAGCGAGCGAGTAGATCAATTTGCACTAATAATCGACGTGATCTTGATTTTCTGCTGTGGATATGAGCAAGCCTGAATGATCATTCGGGTAGCGGCTGACTTTGTGTCATGTTACTTTTCTCCAGATATTTTCGTCCAATCAGGTGAGTTGATGTGGTGAACACAATTTGAATAAAAATCATTTGTTGTGATTGCTGCATGGAGGTTGGAAAGAATTTGATTTCGTTGTTCGTTGTTCGTTGTTCGTTGTTCGTCGATTTTATTGTCTTTTATTGATTGAATCTTCAGCCGTTTGTCACGACAAATAATCGCAGTGATGTGAGTGGCTGGCTTTAATGAGATTGGATCGCTGCCATGTTGCTAACACAGATCGTTCGCGAGTTAGACTTGCTAAAGACGAAATCGGGGTGAGACGCCGTCCTGGTGTTTTTCTCAATGCCGCAGAAGCACGGAGTCCATTGATTTGCTGGATAATACGTGCAAATGTATCTGTGTGCGTGTTAACTTCGGGGAAGAGAGGCTGGTCAGGAACGTGGTTAATCCGCAGCCTTTTTACCGTGGTAACCCTGAGACCCATCCAACTTTACGGAGACAATCATGAAAGTACGTCTGATTCCCAGTCTAATATGTAGTGCACTATTCACTCTTGGTGCCATGCAGGCTCATGCCGATGCCGGAGATTCCCCTACGCTTAAGCGAATCGAAGAACGCGGCCTGGTGAGCATTGGTCATCGTGAGACTTCAATACCTTTTTCCTATATAGGAGATGGCTCGGAGCCAGTGGGATACTCTATTGATATCTGTATGAAGATTGTTGATGCCATCAAAGCAGAGTTGGGCAAAGATGATTTATCTGTGAAGTTTGTCCCCGTTACAGGTCAGACTCGTATTCCTTTGATCGCTAACGGCACTATAGATTTAGAGTGTGGATCAACGACGAACAATCTGACACGCCAGAAACAAGTTGAGTATCTCTCAACCACCTTTATCACCGGGACAAAGATCGCCAGTAAAAAAGGGTCTGGTATCACTGAAATTGAAGACCTTAATGGTAAAATTGTAGGCCTGTCATCTGGCACTACTAACGAAAAAGCGATCAAGGCTGCAATCAAAGAGCTTGGGCTTGATGTCAAAGTGGTACCTGTTAAAGATCATAGTCAGGGGTGGCTCGCGTTGGAGACTGATCGAATTGATGCTTACGGATCAGATGATGTTTTATTGTATGGATTGATTTCAAAGTCAAAAGATCCCGCCGCTTTTCAGGTGACTGGTCGTTACCTTTCATTTGACCCGTATGCCATTATGGTACCTCGCAATGACTCCACCTTTGAGCGCCTTGGTCGTGTTGTGATGTCAGGTTTAATGCGTTCCGGTGAAATGGCAGAGATCTATAACAAGTGGTTTGCTCCTGGGCCAACCAATATCAATATGCCTTTAACTGCCACGTTGAAGACTGCGTTTGAAATTCAGGCGCTTCCAGAGTAATTCCCAGCCAGGGCAAGTTTGATCAAGAGGCAATAGCGCTAGCATGAATTATAATTGGAACTGGGGAATACTGTTTAGAGATCCTTATCTCGGCTGGCTCGTCGATGGATTGTTCTGGACTATCTCTCTGTCGCTTTGTGCATGGGTTATTGCTTTTAGTCTTGGTTCTCTACTAGGCATCATGAGAACATCCAGCAGTCGCGTTTTGCGTCTGTTGGGTACTGTCTATGTGGAGCTGTTTAGAAACGTACCCTTATTGGTTCAACTGTTCCTCTGGTATTTTGTATTTCCGGAATTGCTGCCGGATGACGCAGGTCGCTGGGTAAAACGGGAAATGCCTATGCCTGCGTTATCAACCGCGATTTTAGCGATCGGATTGTATACCGCTTCGCGTGTATGTGAGCAGGTCCGGTCCGGCATTGAGGCTGTGGGTGTAGGCCAGCAGAATGCTGGTAAAGCGATTGGTATGACAGAGCCACAAGTGTACAAACACGTACTCCTGCCGAATGCTTTTCGAATCATTATTCCGCCGCTTACCAGTGAGTTTCTTACTATTTTCAAAAACTCATCTTTAGCACTGACGATCGGTGTTGTTGAGTTGACAGCCATGACGCGACAGATTGAAGAATATACATTTCAAGGGTTTGAAGCCTTCACCGCAGCCACCGTCATTTACAGCGTGGTGACGTTTACTGTGATGTTTCTAATGCGAATCGTCGAACGCCGAGTTCGAGTACCCGGCATGATACCCGTTAGCTAGAGAGACGAAACAATATGGGTGAGTTCGATTATTCAGTTATCTTCGATAACATTCCGTTTTTAATAGACGGTTTAAAAGTCACATTTTTACTGACGATACTCGCTGTAATCGGCGGTATGATTCTGGGCACGCTGTTGGCGTTGATTCGGATTGCACAAATACCCGTGTTATCGTGGATTGCGGCTGCCTATGTAAATTTTTTTAGATCACTGCCGCTGATACTTGTCATATTTTGGTTGTACTTTTTAGTGCCATTGTTTCTTGGGCGGCCGGTAGGTAGTTTTTATTCGGTGCTGATCGCGTTTGTACTTTTTGAGGCAGCCTATTATTCTGAAATTATAAGAGCGGGCATCTCAAGTGTGCGCTCGGGGCAGATTGCCGCTGGTCGTGCAATTGGTTTAACGTACCCGCAGACGATGCGCCACATCGTACTGCCGCAGGCATTCCGGTCTATGTTGCCGGTTCTGCTAACACAGGCAATTGTGTTGTTTCAGGATACCTCACTTGTCTATGTAGTCGGCCTTAAAGACTTTCTCGTCAGTGCGGAGTTGATAGCGAACCGCGATCAGCGGCTCGTGGAAATGTTCGTTTTTGTCGCCATTGTCTACTTTATCTTCTGTTTTGCAGGTTCTCTATATGCCCGTCACTTACAGCGAAAACTAGCCACATGATTAGCATCCAAAAAGCCAGTAAGTGGTATGGGGACTTTCAAGTTCTAAATGAATGTTCGACCTCCGTGAGCACTGGAGAGGTGGTTGTGGTGTGTGGCCCTTCGGGTTCGGGAAAGAGCACATTAATTAAATGTGTGAACGGTCTGGAATCAATTGATCAGGGTGAGATCATCGTTGACGGTGATATCGTAGACGCCAAGAAAACTAATCTGAATACCTTGCGCTCTAAAATCGGAATGGTTTTTCAGAGCTTTGAATTGTTCCCTCACATGAGTGCGATAGACAACGTGATATTGGGACAGGTAAAGGTGCTAAAACGTACAGAGGAAGAGGCTCAGATTCGAGCGATTGAATTGATGAATCAGGTTGGACTTTTCGAACATTCCAGTAAGTTTCCCGCTCAGCTTTCCGGTGGTCAGCAACAGAGAGTTGCGATTGCACGCGCGCTTGCGATGGATCCGATCGCGCTTTTGTTTGACGAGCCTACTTCCGCGCTGGACCCTGAGATGATCAACGATGTGCTTGATGTTATGGTCGACCTGGCTCAGGAAGGTATGACCATGATGGTGGTCACTCATGAAATGGGGTTTGCTCAGAAAGTAGCGCATAGAGTGGTATTTATGGACGAGGGCCGAATCGTTGAAGATGCACCCACTGATCAATTCTTTAATGCTCCGGGTAGCGACCGTGCGCGGTTATTCTTATCGAAGATACTGACTCACTAGGTCAATTGTATTGTTGTTGATATTCATGGGTAGTGTACTGCGACGTTCTAAGAACCAGAGGTCATGTACGTAGCCAATATCCGTGCCTGTGATGAAGCTGTGCGCTGCACCCTGCGGTTTTATTGATGATTAGGGCCGGATAACTTTTATCTGCTGATTTGCAGCGCCAATGAGTGCTTGTAGCGCGTCTATTTCCTTCTGACGCATCAACAGATTTCTTAGTGCAGGTTCCACTTTCTCAATGGGCGGTAGCGGTGGGGTATCTCTGCCTGTGACTACCACGATATGACAGCCTTCCGGGCTTTCAAAAATTGTATAGTGGTTTTGTGGAATATCGAATAACTGTGGTTCGAATCCCAGAGGGCCATTGTGGTTCATGATCGAGCCAAGTTGCCCGCCGTTCAGCGCCGAGCTTTGGTGTATTGAATATTGTTGCGCGAGGGCTGAAAAAGAGCCCCCTTGCTGGAGTTTTTCATTAATAGCCTCACACTTGTCCCGGTGTTCGGTGAGGATGTGGCTTACTTCTACAGTCTCGCCGCGAATTGAGCTGGTGTTGTCATCATAGAACTGTTGAATCTCTTCATCTGTCACCTTGAGCTTTTGTGTTACCTGTTTATCGATGAGATGGTTTATAGCGATAGTTTTTAACTCGCTGCGTAACTCTGGATCTTCGTTGAAGCCGTTGCTTAGCATGTACTGGAACAACACTTCTTCCTGTACCAATGATTCTGCAAATTTTTCAGGGTCTGATCTGACTGATACTTGATCACCCAGTGGCATTTTAGAAATCTGCGCATTTACATCCGACATGCGCAATTCGTAGTTGTTGATTTTCGCCACCACCGGATCTTGTTGATCTTGTGCGCATACGTTACCTGTCGTGGTAAGAAGTAGCAGAAAATAAAGTGACTGGAATGATGGATGTTTCATGGCGACTCGATTAGTTCATCAAGAACCGATATTGCTGCTTCGCTTGCCCAGTCTCTAGCGCCCTCTGAGCCGGCAATAACACGACCCTCTCTGTCGAGCAGGAACGACAAAGGCAAGTTGATTGCGCCGTATTCTTTAGACACCGCCTTGTTTGCATCAATAAGGATAGGAAAGCTGACACCCAGCTTATCTATGAATGGCTGGACGTCAGATTTACCACCTTCATCGCTTGAGATAGCCAGAATGGTGAACCCTTTCTCTTTGTACTTTTGATACACCGTTTCCATGGCAGGCATCTCTGTTAAGCAGGGTGGGCACCATGTTGCCCAGAAATTTAATAACACGTATTTACCCTTATGTGCATCCAGGTCGGTGCTATCACCGATAAGTGTTTGCAGCTTGAATCCAGGGGCTGGAAACGGTGGGTCAAAAGCGGTGAGCTTAAATCCATGTAGTGCAGGATCATGTGCTCTTGCTTCAAATGCTAATAGCGTTGAAGCTATGATGAATATCAATCTGAATGCTTGGCTTATGCTTTTCATTGTTTTCCAAATAAATGTGCGGCAGCGAATGCCGCCACACATTGACTGTAATGATTTTATCAATCACACGGATCGATCTTAAAAGTAGTTCAGTGAAACTAGTGGGATGTGAGTCCGGCTTGCTTGCAACTGGAATACTTTTGACCACACAGTCAGTCGTAGCAAACCTGTTTCTCTGGTGCCTTTGCATAGAAGAAGTCCTGGCCATGACCGCAATAGTGCAGATCAGTGTCAGCTCCTGGTAATGCCGCATACAGATAGAAGGCTGGTTTTAGTTCGGCCTGTATATCACTACCTGAGGGTTCGGAAGGCGTAGTGACGACTTGACCTTCGTTGTCGAGAAACGAGGTTGACTCAGACGTGAAGGCGAGAATTTCGTTGCTGCCAAAATCGCCAGAACGAAATTTCGCTGGTACGGGAATTCTAAACCTTCCCTTGTCTTTGCCAGCAGTACCGGTTTTTAACCATCCTACAGCTCCAATGTACTCGGATTTTTGATTTACCGTGTCATGGACCCAGGCGAAGATTGCTCTTCGGCCCGATGGCATTTTAAGGCCATTGTATGCACCTACAAATTCCCCGGTTTCCTCGTCAAAGGCGACGCTACCTTTAGGCCCGATATCGTTTCCGAAATCGTACCCGTCGATAAGTACACCTCCCAACATCGGTACTACTTCTTTGGCACTGACGGTGAAAGAGGTCAGTGTTATTAGTAGCGCCGCACACCATGGTGAAAAATTGCGCAATTGCATATTTTCTCCTTTGTGCGTTCTCCGTTCAGCCTTCAGGATTGAAGAGTGACGATAGATTGCACGGTTACCAGTTGATCAAAACTAGTTCAACTGGATGTGGTGTCTGAATGGTTACTCTGCAGTCGCGCACTAGGTGGGGTAGTGTAAGTGCGAGCACATATTGTGCTTTTGGCAGTATTATTTGTGCTACAAAATTCGTCCGCTTGCTTGCATCCTGACGATGACAACATATCAAATATGATGTCTGCGCACATTATAAAATGGCCGATGCGGGCGATTGTAAGCCTGTGTTGCGCCAGCGGTCGTCGATGACCGGGCAGGGTGTGGGAATTAGCTCGTTCTATAATTGGTTAAATAACTGAATCTACGGAAACCAGCAGATGGGATATTTACGTTACGTAGATAAGAGATTCTCATTGAATGGTCAGCCGATAGCTGTGCAGCGATTGAGCAGTTGCGAGCATCTATTTTGCGAAGCTAATGTAGTAACGCTACAGTAGTTAAGTCCTGGGAGTCATCAGCGAAACCAGCCAACTATAAAAGCAATAATTGCAAAGGCCACTACGGCGGCTATTAAGCCAGTCAGGAAGCCGGCAAATTTAACTTCTGGTGCTGATCTCGAACTCCGCCATTGCATGACCCCTGTGATCATAGGCTTAATCAGGTTTTGCTTACCAACAAAGTAGTACACGGCGACCATGACGATATGCAATATCACCATTGCTTGTAACAGGGATGCATTTGTATGGTGAATGTTGTAGAGAAAGTCTGTGTTACTTGAGGACACCGAGCCGTGCAGGGCGCCTTCGACCCACTCTTCATCATCAGAGATAAAGAGTCCTGTTATTGCCTGAATGCTGATCAACACCAGCATAGCTAACACTGCCCAGCCACCGGCGGCGCTGTGCCCTCGTTCCTGCGTAAGGGTGCCTTTGGACAGATCGCGCAAGTGCGTGAATGCATGCCGGGGATTAACTACTAAGCTCAATAGTCGCGCATTACTGCTACCGACAAAGCCCCAGATCAGTCTGAACAGCACCAGTGCAAGAACTATTTCACCGGCGTATCGATGCCAGTCAAAAAAACCGATGCTGGTTTCACCACTTATCAGTGAAAAGCTAACTGCAATTACCAGGGACCAGTGGAAAAGACGGACCCACTGATCCCAGATTTTGATCACTTTTTCTTTGCGCGGAATTTGTCGTGGCATCCTTTGCATGACTTGCCGACATCACCCATGCTGCTTTTGAGGGCATCGAGGCCGTTGCCTGCGTTGGCAGCTAAAGCGGCCGTTGCTGTTTTTAAGTCATCCCCTTTTTCTACTACTGCCGGGTAAGTTTCCCATAGTGCAGGAAGCGCGCGAGTGGTTGCGTTTTCGGCGTTACTGTTGTCGGACCCTGCTGGCCAGAAGGTACTTTGGCCCAGGTTGGCAGCTGCGTCGAGATTGCTGGCCATTTCTGCAGCGATATCAGCGTTGTATTCGATTTTGCCTTTTGCCATTCCGCCGAGTATTCCCATACTGTACGAATAAAGCTGAAACATTGACTGTCGGGCTTTGATCGCTTTATCGTGCGGGCCATCCTCTGCTACCGCTACGCCGACGATGCCGACACAACCAACCATACACCCAACCAGGGTTTTGTATACTTTCATTAGTCTTCCTTTTGTTATCGAACGCACCGCAGAGTGTAACGCCTGTTTTGTATCGATGCAGCTCGCTTTTGCACAGCTCTTGTGCAAATTTGCACAGCCCGCTAATCTGTTCGCTAGTAACCTCGTGTCAGTAATAGCAACGACTAATCAGAACAGAAATTACATTGGATTCCAACTGGGACAATTTGCGTTATTTTAATGCACTCGCACGCCATGCGACTTTGAGTCAGGCGGCGCGCGAGCTTGGTGTCAGTCATAGCACGGTGCAACGCCATATCACAGCATTTGAAAGCGAACTGAAGGTGCAGCTGTTTAACCATGCGGCAAGTGGATACAAATTAACCTCTGCAGGGGAGGCACTGTTTCGCGAAACTACCACAATTCAACAGACACTGCGTGCGCTATCCAGTCGTATCACAGACTCAGCAGATGATATTCAAGGCAATGTTTCGATTACAGTCACTGATACTATCGGTCATTTTATACTGCCGGTAATTCTAAAGAATCTGCAAGGCCTTTTCCCGGAATTATTGTTTTCTGTGGTTGTAGCGAATCGCCTTAGCAATCTGCAGGAACTCGAAACCGATATAGCCATTCGCAGCGGCAAAGAACCCGGTGCTGATCTTATAGGGCGGCGGGTGGGTACATTGCGCTTTGCCGTATGTTCCACCGTGGACTACATGCAAACTCACACCCTGTGTGCAAGTGATGGTGTCGCGAAGGCAAAACATGCCATTTTGCTTGACCAAAGTTTTGCAGTCACTCATTTCCATGATTGGCTGCCTCAATCTGTACAGCAGAGGCATCTGACGCGCGTTAATGGTTTTTTGACTGCTTATCAGTTGTGTCGCGCTGGTTTGGGAATTACCTTGTTGCCAGCGTATATCATGCAGCACGATCGGCAGCTGGTCGAGCTGGATTGCCAAAATGTGCCTGAAGGTAATTCTCTCTGGGTGCTTAGCCACGCTGATCTGCGTGACTCACCAAGGGTCAAAGCGGTTCGCCAGTATCTGGCTGAGCAACTTGGTGAGGTATTTGGGTGACTTAAACTATGAAACAAAAAAATCATAGTAATTTTGCTTCTAACAATGAGGTTGTTGCGGTTCGATAGCAAATATTTGGGTAGCAACCGATTGCAGTAGGGCAGAGATGTTTTGCTTGTTGGGAATGAGGGACTCTGCACGCTCGTATATATACCGAGGCTAAGTTGAACACGCGGACAATTTCACGATCGCCATTGATAACAACGTTATCATCGCCACCGAACGGTCTCAATCTGTGAGGTCACCGGCGCTGTATTGGCCTTTCCCGATGAGTTGTTGTGCACTCACTTCTGCGTTGTATACCATGCTAAATCCAAATCTAATAAAATAGAGATGTAGAAGACGAAAATATGAGTCATAAAATTATCCAACAAAGATACAAAGTGCTTTTGTATTCATGAGGGTGAACGTTGATATCATTCATGACAATAACGCCTTGCAATGTCATGGCATGAAAGTGTGAGCCGGTTCACTAAAAGACTCGTTGGATAGTTAGATGGTCGATTACACAGTGCGATCAGCGTTAATTCAAGATAAGGCCGGTAAACACAGATGCTTCGGTCACTTGCAGTCAATGCTGGCATTAATGTAAGTGGCACCCGTTTATATTCCGATGCAGGTTGGTAGGTTCCTTGCATTTTGCTAGTTGTCTCATTGCAAGATCCCTAACCGCCGCTGCAAGCCGTTTCTGCCTGTGGGTGTTCGTGTGAAATCATCGCTTGGGTCTTTTCAATTGGATGCCCAAGGAGTTCAGATGGCTAGCGTGTATTGTACGTCTTGCAAAGCAAAAATTACCAAGCAGGATGTAACGTGCCCCCGCTGTGGATCACCGACCAGTCGGACCATCCCAATCGTGTTGTGTATCGCAGCCTCTGTTGCTTGTCTGCTGTTGTATAACGCCTATCAACAATCAACTGATCACTATGAGATAGAAGTTCCGTTTTCTACACAAAACGCACCCGATCAGTCGCGCGTTGGTATGTCTGAAGAATGACATTCACAGGCTGTGGCTTTAGGGTTTGTTTTTCTCTCTGATGCAGTCGTAAGTGACGCTTTTGCCGTCCTGTGTTGCGATAGGTGATGAGCGTTTATAGGGTGTCTTCTGACAACATGTTGCTTTTGATTTTTCGTATACCAACTGCAATTCACCGTTGTGGGCGTGTAGTGTCCAGCGCTGCTCAGATACCGTAGCGCAGTCCAGTGCAATGGATGAAATCAAGCCGGAATAATTCGACTGTGTTATTGGCAGTCATGGCACTCGGTTTGTGTCTGCGTTGTGTCTACTTCGTGGGCATTGGTGGTTTTGACGACATCAGTTATCTTGTTCACGTGGCGGAGATTCTTGACGGTACGTTTTCCACTGAGTTTTTATTCAATGGCAATTTTCCGTTCCGTTACCGTGTCGGGATACTGTTTCCAACCGCGGCGATGTTTTGGCTGACCGGGCCTAGTGAATATTCGGCCGCGATCTTCCCGATGATGGTGTCAATGGCGACTATCTGGTTGGCCTGGCGGGCAGGGCAACTATTTTCTCCTTTGGTTGCCATGCTGGCAGCATTACTGATGGCCACATTGCCGATGGCTATTGTCTCGGCGACATCGCTACTGCCCACTCTGTTCACTGCATTTTTCTGTGGTTTGAGCATTGTCTGGTGGATTGAACTGGAGGGTTTACACCAACCGCGAGCAACTCAACGGCAGGTTTCAACGTCACTGTTGTCGATGCGCGCTGTGAAATATTTTCTTGTGGGTGCGTCGTTGGGGGTGGCGTACTTGTTTCGTGTTGAAGCGGGGATTTCCGGTTTGGTGTTTATTGCCTTCGGTCTATTCTGGTGGAAGCCTAACCGCGGTTGGTTTATCGCAGCACTCGGGGTTGCGCTGGTCATCGGGGCGGAGAACGTGGTGTATCACTCGTTGCATGGTGAGTGGTTTTTCAGGTTAAAGATGATTTCACGTGGATTTGCAGAGGTGGCGGCGCTCGGTGGCACCGGGTCGCCAATCCCGAACGCAAAGTCGCCAATGGTTTATGCTGACGCGTTGTTTTTTAAACCAACAGACATGGGTCTGCACGGAGCGGCTTTTATTCTCGCCGCAATTGCGTCATTGGTCGCGATCATCAAACACGCGCCGAGCCGTCCACTGTTGGTATGGTTCTGGGTTTGGTTGCTGTACCTCTCGTTTGGTACCTGGAGTTTTGATACCTATGTGCCTACGACTAAAAATCCGCGATATTTACAAAACGTGTGTCTGCCTGGAGTAGTGCTGCTGGCCAGTGTGATGGCCTATCTGATTGATCAGCGTGGCAAAGCTCAATTGCTTGCAATGGTCGGGCTGGGTGTGGTTCTTTGTGGGAGCCTGGTATTGGTGAATCCGGCATGGGTCTATCGGTATGAGAACGCTGCTGGCAGCCGCGTGGCGGCTGAACTGATCCGTGCCGAGCTGAGTGCCAGTGGTGATGAGGTTTCCAAGGCATTGATACAGGCGGAATACTACACGGCAATCAATCTTACTCACTTCATGCCTGACGCTTCGATCACGCCAATATCATTTGCAGATATTGCGTTGGATAACAAGTTGTCGGGTGAGGTGTCTGTGTCCAGTGGCTTTGTAATTCATGACCCGTTCATTGCGAATAAGTATGCAGAAGCTGTTGATTATCAGATCCCCGCCGACATCCTTGCGCCTCCTGAGGGCTGGAAACTCGTTGCCACACGTTCCAGGGACAACAGTGGTTTCCAATACCGCATTCTAGCGTGGCTTTCGTGGCTTGCCGGAGGGCGCGTTCAGGGCTTCCAGAACTCGTTAAGATCCGGGGATCTGCGTTTGTATGAGGTGACTGAAACGTAGGGCTTAGTGAAGGGCGTGGCCAAATTTAAGGTTCTAACGAAAATGATAGTCATCTGTTTTCACCACTTCCGAGCCCATCTCCGTTTGATTGACCCGAATCGATGGTAGGGAGTGGGGGCACACTGGAATCCGGCACCAGACGTCCCTGCTTGACGAGACGACGCCGGCAGCTGCTGGTTTTGCACCGCAACTGCGATAATTTCCAGCACCATTGTTTTGTTGGATCTAGATAAACGTCCGTTCTTTAATTGCAAAAGAATTAGTCAAAGACCGGCTCCGTAACCAACCATTGCAGTGCCGGTGACGTGAAGCTTCCCCCTCGGCAATTTTCCGATAAGCATCGACATCCGGGGCTCATGAGTTTAGTGAATCCGCGTTCGACTTTGCCCGGATAATAGTGTGCACGCCAGTGCTGAGGTATCATTGGGAATAGAGGCCCGGCTGCGCCTGTAGCGGTTTTTTTACGTTTGAAGATTGCTTATATTTGCCCGCGCGCGACGCTCAGGGGCATGCTTATCAGTGGTGTCTTGAATGCTGGTGCTCTTTGCGGCGATTCGATGTCCGTGCGGGTGAAGGTAATCAATTATGTCATTTGCTGGGTACTACTCGAATTCACCCATACAGTAATGTTAACTTGCCCGCTGCATCGTGGACTGTTGTGGTCGGCGGCAGGTCAGCCCTCTTTGATTTATAGACAACACAGTCTATCGGTAACCTCTAGATGAAAATAACTATCGTAGCGATCGAAATTCCTTACCCGCCGACCCATGGTGGGCGGGTTGACATCTGGCGTCATATTGAGGCGTTTAACAAACTTGGTGTTGAGGTTCAGCTGATTTGCTGGTCCCCGGACGAGGTCAGTGATGTCGATCGTAATGCCATTAATGAGTTAGTCTCTGACTTGCATGTCTTGAAGTATGCTTCAGTAGCCCGACGCTGTTTACCTTTTCTTACCTACCCGCTGCGCAACACATCGCGAATGTTGTTTGGCTCGGAATTGACTGAAATGTATCAAGAGGTTGGGGAGTTTCAACCGGATGCGATCCTGGTTGAGGGATTGAGCGGTTGTATTCTGGGGCGTCAACTTTCTTCAAAGCTGGGTGTGCCTTATGTATATCGCTCACAAAATATCGAACACCAGCACCAGGCGGCGTTACACAAGGTAACGAGTGGCCGCCAGCGAATATCGTCGTTTCTTAAGCTGCTGCACGTTGAAAAAATGGAGCGACAGACAATTGAGGAGGCTGATGCCTTTTTTGATATCTCGATTGATGATATTGAATACTGGCGCGCTGAAGGGTGTGACAACGGTTATTTTTTGCCGCCACTACTCGACATCAACAATACCATTGATACGGACGATGCTTCTGTTAGCCCCAGTAAGTATGACGTAGTGTTTTTAGGTAACTTGTTTACCGAAAACAATGTCGCTGGAGTTGAGTGGTTCTTAAAGTCAGTGGTGCCATTGATTCTAGAGAAAAAGCCCGATTTATCGGTATTAATCGCTGGTTCCGGCCCGCTGCAATCAATCGTTGATCTCTGCAACAGTATTGATTGCGTTGAATTGCTGATTGGTCCTGAGTCAGCAGAAGATACATTCAATTCCGGCGCGGTGCTGGTTAACCCGATTGCAGTGGGCGGTGGTGTCAGTATTAAAACAATTGACATGCTAACAACGTTAAAGCCAATTGTGACGCTTAAAAAAGGTATCTATGGCATCGATGAATCAGTGAAGGAGCTGTTTCATCTGGCGGATGATGCAGAAAATTTTGCCGATCAGGTGCTGCTCTGTTTAGACCAGCCGCAAAGCGAGAGCGAGCGTATTAAGCGCAAGCACCTTGTAGAGAAGGCTTTCGGGTTGGAGTGCATGGAGAAAATGGTACAGCAGCTCAGCGATGTGATTGATCAGTCTAAAGCGGCCTAGGTAAACCGTTTATTTAATAGAATCGGACTAATTGTACCTCTGTTGAGCATGTCACAACTTCCCTTGCTGTTGCCTGGCTTAAAGTGCGGCTCTCAATTGAGATAATTCCAGTGATAGTGTACCGGTCGATTTGGTATTCACATCAGGTCTTCGTGATTGCTTCTGCGAAAGCGAAACTGGCCAAAACAGCATTCCAGTCTGCTAATTTTAATTAGCTTTACTCTCTCTAATTCTGCATTGCATTTTCAATGTGATAAGAGCTGCCTGACAGTTATTTTCTAATAAAGAGATTGCCAATCTTGCCGACACCCTGTGGGCCACAGATTTAAATATTAAAAATCTATAGTTGTCTCTGAGCGTAGTCCATGATTTGCAGCTGAACATCGACCGATCAGAGAATGCCTGGTACCGCTGGCAGTTGGAGAATATTGATGGATCAAAAGTCGAACAGAAGTCTGATTGGTGCTGTATTCGGACTAATCTTCGTTATTTCAGGCATAGCCGCTGCTTACGGCAGCGCCGGCAAGATGGTCTTCGGGTTTGTTTCGAGTATCGGTTGGCAGGAGGTGCCCGCAACGATTCATCACGTCGCGCTCGTGAGTAAACACGGTGACACCACCACCTACTCGGTAGAAAGTCAGTATTCCTATACTTATAACGGCGTCAGATACAAAAACGATCGTGTAAGCCTGAGTACGGGGAGCGACAATATTGGCAGGTATTGGCAGGACTTAGAGCGAAGCATACGTGCGAGCCAAAGTCGCAATGAAGCGTCGGCCATTGTTAATCCGAAGGATCCGACTCACGCTCTGTTGGATCGGTCCATTCGCTGGAGTGTGGTCGTTTTCGGTTTAGTATTCCTGGTTGTCTTTGGTGGTTTTGGTGGCTTCTGCATGTGGGCATCATTGCGTGGGTCTAAAAGCGCGGAGGCGAGAAAACTACATGAGCAAGACCATGGCATTACCAGTAATCAGAAGACAGGAAGTTGGTTCCTGGCGGCATTCGGTGGTGTGTTTTTCCTGATGGGGACGGGTTTGTCATTGGTTGTTCTGCCCGATGCAATTCGTGAGGGACAATATGGTGCTTTGTTTATATTGCTATTTGCGGTTGTGGGTGCTGGCATGATCTATCATGCGTTTAAGGTTTTTCGTGCCTATCAACGGTTTGGTCCGACACCTTTACATCTTGACCCGCCCGCTCCGGGAGTTGGTGGACAGCTGGGGGGACAATTGACTTTGATGCTTCCTGATACCAGTCTCACAGCTGGTACTGCTACAGAGTTGCTGGCAAGACTTACCTGCACACGTAAAAGTAAATCCGGAGACAGCACTAGCCGGAGCATTAAGTGGCAGGAAGAAGCCCCTGTTTATTTAAAAAGAACGGCCAGTGGTATTGAGGCTTCTTTTCTTTTTGAGATCCCGGATAGCTGTACACCAACTAAGGAGTGGAATCGAGGTTCTTCTTTTGACTGGCGTGTCACGGTACATGGCGAGTTTAACGAACCAGGACTCGGCAAGTTTGAGCGCAGCTGGGTAGTGGTTGTTGAAGAGGGTGCCGCTCAGGCCAGCAATATATTGAGTATTCCACAAAGCTTTTTACAGAAAGCAAAGCAAACATCTGAGGCGCGGGCAAAAGCATCAGCGATCAATCAGGTGCCGGTGACTGAAGATGCTCAATACATTAATGTACATAGTAGGGCCGGGCGCGATCTGACAGGAAAAATGTTTCTGATGCTTTTTGGGGCTGTTTTTTCTGCTGCGGGTATTTTCACTATCATGCAAAGCTGGTGGCCTGGCTATATATTTCTATTGATAGGAACGGCGATATTTCTGTCTTCCCTTTATATATTGGGTAAATCAATCGAAGTTAAAATCAACAAAGATTCCTGGGTGCTTTACACACGAGAGAGCTGGTGTAAGGTGGTTTATGCTCATCGACAGGGCGATGT
>CALISD010000155.1 GCA_938041955.1 uncultured Granulosicoccaceae bacterium
CGTAATCTTTGAAATCACCGCCCATCGCTTCTGCCTGCACTTTCGTCAGTGCCGCTGTCAACGTCGTCTTACCGTGATCAACGTGGCCTATCGTGCCTACGTTTACATGCGGTTTCGTACGTTCAAATTTTTCCTTCGCCATTACAAGTGACCCTGAATTGTTAGATTGGTCTTATGAATTCTAAATGTTAAAACTACAACTGATGAAGCATATTCAAAACAACGGCAAGCCGCTTAACTGGAGCCCATGAGCGGAATTGAACCGCTGACCTCTCCCTTACCAAGGGAGTGCTCTACCCCTGAGCTACATGGGCCCTGAAAACTCAAGGGGGCTAATCTGCCTCCCGTTATTACATACTCAACCCTTCAACAACGTTCGCACGCTGGCAAAGAGTGGAGCGGGTGATGGGAATCGAACCCACGTTATCAGCTTGGAAGGCTGGAGTACTACCACTGTACGACACCCGCTATGCAAACCTGCCCTATGCAAATAACACCGCAAGATAACACTCTCAACTTGCTATTGCCTTACTTTTTCAACGAGTTAGCGTTGAATTTACTGCAAACTACCTTGTAGAAAAACAGCTCCGTTAGCGCAAAATGGTGGAGGGAGGAGGATTCGAACCTCCGAAGCATATGCAGCAGATTTACAGTCTGCCCCCTTTGACCGCTCGGGAATCCCTCCGCGCAAGAGCGGAATTATGATAGTCCAGCAAGCCAGTGTCAACAATTTGAAGGCAACTGTTTACGGATTTCTCTTAACCAGCCAATACTACCCACCCGAAAGTGACTTTGGCGGTAGTTATAGACCATATTTTGTATTTCGGGGGAATTAAGCCTTCAACGACCCGGCACACCCAGCCAGCCTAGATAAATGTCCGAAACGGATAGACAAGGTAACCGCTAAACTTTTCAATCAGCGGCCGGCTTCTCAGACGCTCAGAGGTCACGCGATACGAAGTGGCAAGATCGATTAAAAATTGCCTTGCCAGCTCATCGAGCGATTCACGGCCAGTCAAAGTAATATCCACTTCAAGATCATGATAGAGGCTGCGATGGTTCAGGTTCGTGGTACCGACAGATGCCCAATGATCAATTAGCAGGGTTTTGGCATGCAACATCTCAGGCTGATACTCATAGATCTTCACACCGTAGCGCATTAAACCAAAATAAAACATCCGACTCACACAGGAAACCAAACCGACATCATTCTTACCTGGCAACAATAATCGAACATCACAGCCTTTTTTCGCCGCGTTAATCAACGCCGCGACGATACTCGCGCTCGGAACAAAATACGCCGTTGTTACCCACACCCGATCAACCGCATTTTCAATGCGGGCTACAATCTCAGCGTTGTGTCGCCTCCTGAGGCGGCGAGTACAGTTCACGCGCACAAGTGATCCATGGCGCAGCCCGGAAAGAAGCTTCCTGCCACGCAGTAAACCGGGAAGCGCCCCATCGAGATAACTCGATCTGCGCCAAATCACCTCAAAAGAACTACAGAGCTCAGACACATCTGAACCACTCACACGAACAGCAGTTTCGCGCCACCTCTTGTGGAGATCGGTCACATTACATGAACCGACAAAAGCCGTGAGCTGATCCACTATGATTAATTTACGGTGATTTCTTTTGTTCAGCCGACTGGCAAAAACAAGCAATCGGCTAAGCACCGACAGATGCCGGGCGTCACCGAGCACTCTTGATTCAGAAACTCGCGAGCCAGGTAAATGCAAGACCGGGTGATAGACACGGGCGGAGATTTTGTCCCGCGCCAGCGAGCGCAGAAACGAACTAGACCAGGCGGGCGAACCAAACCCGTCAACAACAACACGAACGTCTACACCACGGCGGGCGGCACTACGCATTGCCTCAAGCAACCGCAACCCGAGGGCATCCTGGCGAAAGATATACATTTCGACCAACACAGAACTGCGCGCTGCAAGAATCGCAGAGCAGACAGAATCAAAATGCTTCTGTGCATCAGAACAAACTTGTTCGCTTATCCACATATCGCCACACCAATGAAAAGCGGCCGGACGCCACCGACCTGCATCGTGTGATTTTTATACCATCTTTAACGCAGCGAACCCATCTGTGCGAACACATACTGTGGAGCCATACGCCTTAAGTGGCAATCCGCTTTACCCAACCACCTGTTGACGGTGATTAATGCGCCAATATCTGGCTCAAAAATTCCTGTGTACGCTCTGACTGCGGGTTATTAAAGAACTCTTGAGGCTCGTTTTCTTCTATTATCTCGCCGCCATCCATAAAAATCACCCGATTGGCGACTGTTTTTGCAAAGCCCATTTCATGCGTCACGCAGAGCATGGTCATGCCATCATGTGCAAGCTCGATCATGACATCCAGCACTTCCTTAATCATTTCCGGATCAAGCGCTGAAGTTGGCTCATCAAACAGCATAATTTTTGGATTCATACACAAGCTACGCGCAATCGCTACACGCTGCTGCTGACCACCGGACAATTGACCCGGAAACTTATCAGCCTGCTCTGGAATCTTCACTCGCTCGAGATAAGCACGCGCAACATCTTCCGCTTCCGCCTTAGGCATTTTACGCACCCAGATAGGTGCAAGCGTGCAGTTTTCAAGCACAGTTAAATGCGGGAACAAGTTGAAATGCTGAAACACCATTCCCACTTCACGACGTATCTGCTCAATGTTTTTCAGGTCACTGGTGAGCTCCACACCATCAACCCAAATCTCACCACGCTGATGCTCTTCAAGTCGATTCATGCAACGTATTAAGGTAGATTTTCCTGATCCGGAAGGACCACATACAACAATTCTCTCTCCGGCTTTAACATTGAGATTAATGTTTTTAAGCACGTGGAACTGTCCATACCATTTGTGCATATCATTAATGCGGATCATCTCCTGATCACTTACCTGCATTGATGCAGCACCTTGCGCTTCATGATCAGTCATTTGTTTTCTTTCCTTCAATTTCCAATCGAGTATCAGCGATTAAGAGCGAGATATTTATTCTCATATGCGATGCCCGGTGTGCAGCTTGTTTTCAAGGTAAATCGAATAGCGCGACATACTAAAGCAGCAGATAAAGAAAAATATCGCGATAAATACATACACTTCAGTAGCCAGGCCTTGCCACTTGGAGTCAGACAAAGATGCTCGACCGATACCAAGCGGATCAAGCAGACCGATGATCACGACCAGCGTAGAGTCTTTAAAAAGACCGATAAAAGTATTCACAATGCCGGGGATCGATATTTTCAATGCCTGAGGAAGTACGATCAAACGCATTGAAGCCCAATACTTAAGCCCCATTGCATCTGCCGCTTCGTGCTGCCCCTTTGGAACCGCTTGCAATCCGCCGCGAACTACTTCCGCAATATAGGCTGCAGAAAATATCGTCACCATAATCAGCACTCGAAGCAAGAGATCGAATGTGGTACCGGGCGGCAGGAAGTAATTCAACATTGTAGACGCCACGAACAACAGCGTAATTAGTGGCACACCTCGAATAAACTCAATAAAACCGGTACAGAGCCATCGAATAAAGTGCAATTGCGACTGCCTTCCCAGCGCCAGTAGAATTCCCATTGGCAACGAAAACACAATTCCCGTCACACCGATAATCATCGTCAGCATAAAGCCGCCAAATTGATCGGTATTCACAGACTCTAAACCAAAGCCACCAAGCAACAACCAGGCAGAGACAAAAGGGAATACAAGGGAAAAACCCAGCATCAGGCGACGCTTCGGCATCTTCTCCCACAGCACAGGCAACACGGCGATCACAAGCAGCAGGAACGTCAGGTTAACTCGCCACCTTTCTTCAATGGGATAAAATCCATAGGTGAACTGCCCGAGACGCTTATCGATAAAGCCCCAACACGCCCCTTCACCCAATGCCCGGCATTCATCACGAGACCCCGCTTGAAAAACAGCATCAAGAAACAACCAATTGACCAGTGGCGGGATCACCAGATACAGAAAATAAAGCGTCACCAGAGTAAGCACAACATTGAATGTTGAAGAGAAAAGATTTTTCCTCAACCACAACAGGATACCTGTCTGACCAATCGGTGGCTTAAGATCCGGATGCTCTCCTGGCACATAGCTTTGTGTCGGAGCGTTTGACGTATTTGGCATGCTATCGCTCCACCAGCGCAATGCGCTTGTTATACCAATTCATGAAGAACGATATGGTTAGCGAGAAAAACAGATAAAGCGCGAGCACAATTATCATGCACTCCATCTCACGCCCCGTTTGGTTAAGTGATATACCCCCAATTGTCGCTACTATGTCCATGTAACCAATGGCAATCGCCAGCGAGGAATTCTTGGTGATATTCAGGTACTGGCTGGTAAGTGGCGGAATAATCACTCGCATTGCTTGCGGTATAACCACCAGATTCATGGTGCGCTTGCGCGGCAACCCGAGTGCCATTGCAGCTTCTGACTGCCCATGGTCTACGGCTACGATCCCTGCACGAACGATCTCCGCAATAAATGCAGCGGTGTACATGGAAAGCGCCAACCACAAAGCCATAAATTCAGGCTTGATCGCCATGCCACCCTTAAGATTAAACCTGCTTTGAGTGGGATATTCCCAGTTGATTGGCATACCGCTTAAGAAGTAAGCAAGGATCGGCAATCCAATAATAGACGCGAGCATTACCCAAAAAACAGGTGACTGCTCTCCCGTGGATGCCTGCTTTATCCGGGCACTTCTCCGATACCAAAATGCGAATACGAGCCCAATAACAAACGCCGCCACCACCAACCAGAACAGCGGCTGAAATAACGGCTGTGGCATATAAAACCCACGGTTAGACAGAAAGAATGTTTCTTTGACCACTATCGCCTGCTTAGGGTGCGGCAGGGCATGCACCATCAGGCCGTACATAAAAAGGATATGCACCAATACCGGCACGTTGCGAATAAACTCGATGTAGCAATAAGTAAGCTTGTTAACCAATACATTTTTCGAAAGCCGCAACACTCCAAGGATAAACCCAAGCACCGTAGCCAGAATAATTCCGCAAACGGCGATCAACAGGGTGTTAATGATACCGACGACCGCTGCACGCGCGTGCGAGCTCTGAGAGTTGTACTGGATCAGTGTCTGATTAATATCGTAGTTTGATTCCTGCTTAAGGAACCCAAATCCGAATGGCTTGCCCAGCTTCTGGAAGTTCTCAACGACATTGCCAGCCAAATAAACCACCACAGCACAGAAAAGCACCATGGCAATAATTTGAATTATTATGCCGCGTGATTTTTTATCGGTCCAAAGCTTCCCCGGGGAGAAACTGGATTGAGGTGGTCTAACGGGCGGCAGACCGGTCTGTTCTAACGTTTGCGCCACAGATTGATCCTGTTGCGGGAGCGGGTTGGAAAAGCTGTATAGCTAGCGAAATGCTGTGCGTTCTCGCGGATACACACATGAATCCGAGAGGGTCATGCAAATTAGTTTAGCTTAAAAAAAAGGGTGCGCTGAGCGCACCCTTATCTTTACTAGCGCCTAGCGGAATGGAGGAGAGTACAGAAGTCCACCATCAGTCCACTGGGCGTTGATTCCACGATCAAGACCGATCGGAGTTTCTTTTCCGATGAATTGCTCAAAAACTTCACCGTAGTTACCGACCATTTTGATCGCCCGCCAAGCCCATGCTTTATCCAGACCGATCATTGCGCCCAAGTCACCTTCACTACCCAATAGGCGATTAATTTCCGGGTTTTCAGTGCCAGTTGCCATCTTATCAACGTTAGCAGAAGTCACACCTAACTCTTCAGCTGTGATCATTGCGTTCAGAGTCCACCGAATAATGTCAGCCCATTCGCTGTCACCATGACGAACCAACGGCCCAAGCGGCTCTTTTGATATGATTTCCGGCATCAAGGCATGCGCAGAAGGATCTTCTAGCGCCGACCGCGTAGCGGCCAGACCAGAGGCATCAGTCGTGTAAACATCACAGCGCCCGGCTTCGTAGTTAGCTTGACCTTCAGAATTGGTTTCGATTGGAACAGCTTCGTACGAGATGCCGTTAGTTCGGAAAAAATCTGCAAGGTTTAGCTCAGTAGTGGTTCCTGTTTGAATACATACAGAAGCACCATCAAGATCTTTTGCACTAGACACACCCAGCTCTGCGGGAATCAAAAAGCCCTGCCCGTCGTAGTAGTTAACGCCTACGAAATCAAGCTTAAGGTCGGTATCACGACTGAAAGTCCAGGTGGTGTTTCGAGCCAACATGTCAACTTCACCTGAAGCCAATGCGGTGAAACGGGTTTTACCGGTGGTAGTGGTGTATTTAACAGCTGAAGTATCACCAAAGATTGCAGCGGCTACTGCCTTGCAAACCGCTGGGTCAAAACCCTGCCAGTCACCCTTGTCATCTGTAAAGGCGAAACCGGGGACACCAGTGGAAATACCACACTTTACGTGGCCCGCAGCTTGTACATCAGCCAACGTGCCTGCTTGTACAGAACCACCAAACAACATCGACGCAGCAGCGGTGGCTACAGCATATTTAACTAAATTCATAAATTGAATCTCCATGACATTAGTCGTCCGTGACATTGATTGTCCCGCGAAAATGCGGGCTTGTTGAACGGAACCAGACCGTAACACAAGGTTGCCGTGCATCCAACCAACTCGACCCTAACTGTTAACTAAGAGCCGAATTGCCGCCATTTTGAGGAAAAACAAGCGTTTCATTTCTGAAATTAAGGCAGTAATCACACGGCATACGTAGGCAAAACACTAATTAATTCTCATTTCGCCGTGTATACTATTTGCTCGGGTGTGAGCCCCTCCAGTATCCACTTTACCCCTACGTAACTGTCTGCTTCCGGTATGTCGAGATTTTTTCCAACACTGCTCGTGTGCACCATCCTGTGGCTGCTGTGGAGCGGCATTTTCGAACCACTCATGCTGGCATTCGGTGCTGCGTCGTGCCTGCTTTCCGCCTGGATCACCTCACGCGTGAAAGTCGTAGACCCAAACGAACGCAGACTGTTCATATTCATAAGAATGATTGGCTTTCTACCTTACATTGCCTGGGAAGTTGTTAAATCAAACATAGATGTGGCGAAACGCATCTGGCAAAAGGACATGCCTATCTCACCGACTATTATGACGGTGCCAGCCAGCCAAAAAACCGCACTGGGCCTCGTCATCCACGCGAATTCAATCACCATGACCCCCGGCACTCTTTCTATAGATGTTGGCGCTGATGAAATTGAAGTCCACGCTCTCGCGCGCGAAACGCTCGACCCGTTGCTGGACGGAGAAATGGACCGCCGCGTTAGAAAGCTGGAGGGCAAATAGTGTTTACAGTCGCAATGATAGCAATACTCCTGACCATGGTCATGGCACTGGTCAGAAGCTTCATGGGCCCGACTCTTTATGATCGCATTCTTGCTATCAACACCGCAGGCACCGCTACCGTTCTTTTTATTGCTGTTCTTGGCTTTTTAATGGGTCGCCCGGACTTTCTTGATATCGCACTCGCCTACGCGCTGATCAACTTCATTGGCACTATTGCTGTGCTCAAGTTCTTTAAACACGGCAATCTCGGCACTGCAGACCCTGCAGATCACCAACCACAAAGTAAAACAGCCAAAGGTGGAGAATCAACCACGTGAGTATTGCGCTAGACATCGTGAGCTTCGTGCTGTTAATACTTGGCAGTTTTTTTTGCATCACGTCAGGTGTCGGCTTGCTTCGCATGCCAGACTTTTTCACCAGAGCACATGCAGTGAGTATTCTCGATTCAATGGGCTCAGGCTTAATACTTTTTGGCTTAGCGCTGCAGGCACCTGACTACTTAATCGCACTAAAGCTAATGTTTATATTTTTCTTCCTACTTATTACAAGCCTTGCAGCCATACATGCCTTAGCGCAGGCGGTAACTTTTCTTGGTATTAACCCACGTCTTGCCAATATCATTCAACGACTGGACAAAAACACATCCGACGATAAAACAGAGGGTCTATAGCCATCGAATTCCTGATTAACAGCGTACTGTTGACCATGATCGTGGCAACAGTCTTTATCATCGTAAAGCTTGATCGACTGATGACAGCAGTCATGATGATGGGCTTCTTTAGTTTATTGAGCTCTTGCATCTTCATGATACTCGATGCGGTAGACGTTGCCTTCACAGAGGCCGCAGTAGGCGCCGGTGCCTCAACCATCTTTTTTCTAGCAGCACTTGCGATCGTTGGTCGCACCAGTAAAAAGAGAAAGAAAGAAAAAACACTCATGCCACTGGCTGTTGTGATTTGCACCGGTGCGGTTTTAATCTACGCAACCTTTGACATGCCGTACTTCGGTACTGCTGATGCCCCTATTCATCAACACGTAGCACCGCGATACCTACAGGAGTCGGGTGACGAAGTAGGCCCGCCGAATATAGTGACTTCCGTATTGGCAAGCTACCGGGGTTACGATACCTTTGGTGAAGCCGGTGTAGTATTTACAGCGTTTATCGGCGTCTTACTATTGCTAGGAGCCGGGACTCGAAAATCAGGCTTGGAGCGGCCCGATCCACCGAACGCTAAAGTAGAATCAATGCGTCAGAAAATCGTGTTGCGTGAGGTTGCAGATCTATTAATCGCACCAGTCCTCATCTTCTCGCTCTACGTACAATGGCATGGCGACTACGGCCCAGGTGGCGGCTTTCAAGCAGGAGTAATCTTTGCCAGTGTTATTTTTCTATACGCATTAATTTACGGTATCGTACCAGCACAACAGTTATTCCCACCAAGAAAGCTGGCGTACTTTCCAGCACTGGGCTTACTCCTCTATGCAGCAGTCGGCCTGGCCAGCATGGCTATGGGTGGAAACTTTTTAGACTACAGTGTTTTAATGCCTGACCCCCATGACGGACAACACTACGGCATTCTTATTATTGAATTGGGCATAGGCATCACTGTGGCAGCCGTTATGATAAACATCTTCTTTTCGCTATCAGAGAGATCGCTGTAAATGTTTACCGGTCTTTTTAATTATTGGATAGTGGTCATTTTGATGATGGCGGGTTTGTACATTGTCATGTCAAGCGGTCACCTCGTGAAGAAAATTATTGGTTTGAATATTTTTCAAACATCAGTTTTTATTTTCTTTATATCTATGGGAAAAGTATCTGGCGGTACCGCGCCCATTTTGAAAGATGGCATATCTGTTTTCAGCAACCCTTTGCCGCATGTGCTTATTCTTACGGCTATTGTTGTCGGCGTAGCCACCACCGCACTCGGATTAGCCATTTCAGTGCGAATCTACGAAGCCTATGGCACCGTAGAAGAAGATGAAATAAGCGAAATGGACAAAGAAAACAGACAACGTGAGACATCCGTCAGCACGGTGGTGCTCGACAAGCAATGATCGAACAACTACCTGCAATTCAACTACTGCTTACTTTATTAGCAGCACCCATTTGCTCCATGCTTCGCAATGGCGATCAGTCATGGCGACTGGCCACTATTGTCAGCTGGGCTTCTGTCGCCATTGCCGGCGCACTGCTGCACCAGGTGTGGGGTGGTGGTAATGACATCAGCTATCACATGGGGGGCTGGCCGCCGCCATGGGGCATTGAAGTGGTGGTTGATGAACTGACTGCTATCGTCCTCCTGCTTGTCACTCTGTTTGGTGCCTTAGTAATGACCGCACTGCGTGAATCACTTAGCACGATCATGCGTCATCAACGCCAGAGCCTTTACTACACATCATTTCTTTTGTGCATGGCATCTTTAATTGGCATAACGCTTACCGGTGATGCGTTTAACGTCTTTGTATTTTTAGAGATATCCTCACTTGCCACCTACACGCTGATTGCCCGAGGCCGTGACCGTCGCGCACTGACAGCAGCCTTCCGCTACCTGATCATGGGCACCATCGGGGCAACGTTTATACTTATCGCCATCGGTTTCATGTACATGCTGACCGGTACGCTCAACATGGCAGACCTTGCGGAACGACTTCCAGAGCATCGAGACAGCCGTGTATTACACGCATCATTCGCCTTCTTCACAGTCGGCATTGCGCTCAAAATTGCATTGTTTCCTTTGCACTACTGGTTGCCGAATGCATATACATATGCACCAAAGGCAACGACCGCTTTTCTTGCAGCAACGGCGACCAAGGTCTCCTTGTATGTAATGATACGTTTTGTCTTTGATGTCTATGGCGTTGAGTTTTCCTTTCAACAGATGCAACTCGGCACCCTGCTGGTACCATTAAGTCTGGCAGGCATACTCATCGCCTCATTGACTGCCATCTTTCAATCTGATGCCAAACGATTACTTGCCTGGTCAAGCGTTGCACAGCTTGGTTACATGTCACTGGGAGTCGGCCTGCTAAACCTCAATGGGCTTACCGCCTCTATCACGCATATGTTTAACCACGCGATGATGAAGGCTGGTTTGTTTTTAGCACTCGCCACGATGATTTACCGGGTTCAGTCGAGCCAGCTCACCTCACTGGCAGGCATTGGCCGCACCATGCCACTGACTACTGGTGCGTTCACCGTGCTCGGCATCGGGCTAATCGGCGTCCCTTTTACTGCAGGTTTCATCAGCAAGTGGTACCTCATTACCGGCGCACTCGATAAAGGCTGGCTTCCTGTTGCGGTTTTGTTAATTATCTCATCACTGATGGCGATCGTGTACATCGGCAAGATGATTGATGTCATGTATTTCAAACCCGCGCCGGAAGAATTCTCTAACGTTCGAGAAGCGCCGATGTCAATGTTAATACCGTGTTGGATTTTCGCGTTACTGACACTGTATTTCGGCCTTGACACGCGAATCACAGCAGGCTTAGCGGGACGTGTGGCTGCCAACTTGTTGGGGGCTTCTTAATGAATCACACACTCATTTACGCCAGCTTTCTTACCCCCCTCATCGGTGGCGCATTACTCCTGTTGCTGCGTAAAAATGAAAACATTCGAGATGCGGTCAGCATTATTACTGCCACAGCACTCTTTGGTATTGTGCTGTGTTTGTATCCCACCATACTGGCAGGCAACACCCCGTCAGTCACACTAGCGGAACCCATCAAAGGGCTTGGCTTAACTTTTACCGTTGAACCACTCGGGCTTTTATTTGCAACGGTCGCATCAGGGCTTTGGATACTCACCACCATTTATGCGATCGGTTACATGCGTGGTGCCAATGAACCCAACCAATCGCGCTTCTTTTTATGCTTTGCCATTTCGATAGCGGCAGCCATCGGTATTGCGTTTGCAGGCAATCTGCTCACCCTATTTGTATTCTACGAAATGCTCACTCTGGCAACGTATCCGCTTGTTACTCACAAAGGCAACGAAGATGCTCGACGTGGTGGCAAGTTATACCTCGGTATCTTGATGTGCACATCAATCGGCTTATTGCTATTTGCTGTGCTCTGGACATTCCAGCTCTCAGGCACACTGGATTTTCGTGCAGGTGGTATTTTGCAGGGCAATGTCAGCCCGACAGTAGCATTAATATTAATGACGCTGTTTGCATTTGGTACAGGTAAAGCGGCGTTGATGCCGTTTCATCGATGGCTGCCTGCAGCGATGGTCGCCCCCACTCCGGTAAGCGCACTACTGCACGCGGTGGCAGTCGTTAAGGCTGGCGTTTTTACTATTCTAAAAGTGGTTATTTATATATTTGGCATTGATCTGGTGGCTGAAACAGGAGCCGGAAACATCGCCTTGTGGGTAGCTACTTTCACATTGGTTGCAGCCTCAATCATCGCATTAACCAAAGACAACTTAAAAGCGCGACTGGCCTATTCCACGGTGGGCCAACTGAGTTATGTCGTGGTCGGCGCTATGCTCGCCAATGCAGCAGGGATCGTAGGCGCAGCAATGCAAATCGCGACTCACGCCATGGGTAAAATCACCTTATTCTTTTGCGCTGGCGCAATTTACGTCGCCACTAAGAAGACTGAAATCAGCGACATGCGCGGACTGGGTTATAAAATGCCCTTTACCTTCGGTGCTTTTTTTATCGGCGCTGTCAGTATAATCGGCCTACCTCCCATGGCGGGCTCGTGGGCTAAATGGCATTTAATGATGGGCTCCATCGATGCCTCACAGTGGGTGATCGTAGCGGCACTGCTATTGAGTTCGCTATTGAACATCGCCTATCTGATACCAGTCGCCGCACGTGCTTTCTATATGTCCCCTGAGCAGACAGTCAACCCTGGCCGTGCCGTTATAGAGGAAGCACCACTTTTTTGTGTTGTGCCGTTATGCCTGACCGCTGCCGGCTGTATCTTGTTATTTATATTCG
The DNA here is from genome assembly GCA_938041955.1 of uncultured Granulosicoccaceae bacterium. GTDB lineage: Bacteria > Pseudomonadota > Gammaproteobacteria > Granulosicoccales > Granulosicoccaceae. The sequence goes on from CALISD010000155.1 coordinate 12,280, forward strand.
GTGACGCACTCGATCATTTAATTGGTCTGATTCCACTCACAAGGGCCGCTCCATAAGCAACGCTATGAATCAGAATCAACATACAAAAATTGACCCTCAAGAACGTTCGTATTGGCTGGACAAACCCGGCACGCTGAACTTGATCATTGCAGTCCTCGTACTCAGTTGCATTGCATTATTCGCTGTGGACTTTTTCTACCACAAACACGGTCACTTTGATTTTGAGCAGTGGCCAGGATTTTATGCCTGGTACGGTTTTCTTAGCTACTGCGCCATTGTATTAACCGCCAAACAAATGAGAAAGTTGATCGGTCGCCGTGAAGACTACTACGAATCCGTAGACTCAGATATCAACAACGAACAAGATCATGACCAGTCTTAATCCTGCCGTAATATTCCTACTTGCAGGGCTGTTCACGCCGTTTGCAGCAGTCGATGTACGTCGCTACATCACGCTGGCAGCGCCATTGATCGGCTTAGCGCTATTGCTGCTGGCAAATCACGGTGATCATGGCCAGATTGAGATTTTCAATCTACAGTTAGTGACTTACCGACTGGACAAACTCGCTTTTGTCTGGGCACTGATTTTTCATATTGCAGCGTTTATTGGTGCTTTGTATGCCTTTCACCTGAAGGACGCCACACAACAAACAGCCGCCTTGTTTTATCAGGGCGCCGCTATCGGTGCAGTGCTTGCTGGAGATTTATTAACACTGTTTGTCTGGTGGGAGATCACCGCCATTGCATCAGTATTTTTAATCTGGGCACGCAAAACGGATCGCGCCTACCGTGCGGGCATGCGTTACCTGATCATCCAGATAGGCTCCGGCGTTATCCTGCTGACCGGCCTGTTGCTCTATAACAAAGACAACGGGTCACTTGCGTTCAACCATCTAGGACTCGAATCAGTAGCGACCTGGTTGATCTTCATCGCCTTCGGCATCAAGTGCGCATTTCCGTTATTACATAACTGGCTACAAGACGCTTACCCCGAAGCCACCGTAACGGGCACCGTTATTCTCTCTGCGTTTACCACCAAACTGGCGGTTTATGCACTGGCACGCGGCTATGCAGGCACAGAGATTTTGATTTGGATCGGCGCGACCATGACGGCCTTCCCTATCTTTTTTGCAGTCATTGAAAACGATCTACGACGAGTACTGTCGTACAGCCTGAACAACCAGCTTGGCTTTATGGTGGTAGGTGTCGGCATCGGGTCTGAGATGGCGCTGAACGGCACCGCTGCTCATGCTTTTAGTCACATCCTCTACAAAGCGCTGTTGTTCATGGCCATGGGCGCTGTGCTCTATAGAGTCAAAACAATCAAGGCATCTGAACTGGGTGGCTTGTACAAGAGCATGCCGTGGACGACTGTATTCTGCATTATCGGATCACTGTCGATCAGCGCCTTTCCACTGTTCTCAGGATTCATCTCTAAATCAATGATCCTGACAGCTGCGGCCGTTGAACATCACACCATTGTCTGGCTCATACTGCTGCTGGCTTCAGCAGGTGTAATGGACCATTCAGGCATTAAGATTCCGTTTTTTGCATTCTTCGCTCACGATAGCGGAAAGCGTTGTGAAGAAGCACCCAGGCACATGTTATGGGCCATGGGCATTGCAGCATTTATGTGCATCGCGATTGGCGTATATCCTCAGGCGTTGTACCAAATATTGCCGTACCCGGTGGACTACGCACCCTACACCACCACACATGTGATAACTCAGCTTCAACTCCTGCTATTTTCAGCGCTGGCGTTTGTGTTCTTGTTTAAAACCGGTTTGTACCCGCCGGAAGTGAAATCGGTCAATCTCGATACCGATTGGACATATCGTTCAGGCGCTGTCGCGATAATGAAACCGATAAACACTCTTACCAGCAGATTAACTCAATCTGCTTTCGGTGGACTCCACGCCATGTGGTTAGTGTCAATTGCAGCACTTGACCGTGTGGTCGGCCCCAAGGCGTGGCTGTCACGTAGCCTGGATTCCACAGGAATGGTGGCAGCGACCATGGGGCTACTCTTTTTGTTTCTACTGCTGTATTTGTTCTGAGTAACAACACGCCCAGATCTATTGCGGCCATCCTAAATCAGCAAATGTGATATTTTGTGGATATAAAACAACAGCCACCAACACACCGTTGCTAATTCGAAACAATTACTGCTGTATTGCCACCCAGTAACCCGTACTTGACGGGCTCACCCACTGTTTACGATATAGTGGTGTTGTGTAAATCATACATAGTGACGTTTTCAGTTACCTAAAAAGAAACGCACTCTAACCATCATCTAGAAACTGCCCTACCCCCATTGGAGCGCCATAATGAAAGTATCCGCAACAAAAACGCTGCTTGCCGCAGCAATCGCCGCCGCGCCACTAATGGCCAGCGCCGTACAATTGGAAGACTATCTAGTCGCCAACAGCTCATACGACGAAGCTTATGTCTCTGGTGGCCTGACTGCTATTGAGCCGGCGGGCGACGGACCAAACGAGCAGCTTGGCTACAACTACTCCATTGACGCCGACTACTCCAAATCATTCAGCACACTGCCACGCTCCTGGAGCTACACCCTCGGTTTAAACGCCGGCGGTAACCGCGAAAGCAGCACTGTACAACTTATTGACGATCCTGCTTTCGTTGCAGACCCTGCGGCTCCCAATGCTCCTATTGACCAAATCCAGGTTGATACAGACGCGACTGACGATTGGCAGGCAACTGCAGAAGGCGTTGTCGATACCTATTTCCACGAATCACAATACCCCAAGGCATTTTGGTTTGGCCAAGGCTCCTTCAAACATCAAGACAGCCTGCCAGACGACGATATCTCCGCCACTGTCGGTCTGGGTTATGGTCGAGTGTACAACGCCACTCCACTAGCAAAGGTCATTCGAATTGTTGAAGAACTGAATGAAGAAGGCCTTCTTACTGGTCCAATTCCAGATTCAGTGGCACTTGAAACAGCTGAGATTATTGACCGCATTCAGGAGTTCAAGAGCAAGTTTGGTGAAGACGACTATAAGCCGGATTACTACGCAGCGATCGAAGCAGCACTTGCCAGAAGTGGAGCGCTTCGCGACGGTAAACTGGGTGCGATGGGCGCACTGACAGCCGACAAAGTGCTGGAAGACGAGCCAATCAGTACTCGCAAGCACGGTTGGGTTGTTCGATTGGGTGCTGGTTTTCAAGCAAGCGACCTTTCAGGCCTGGCAGACAACGATCCTAAGTTGCTGGCTCAATTTGAGTACGCAAAGCCCTACGGATACAAAGGCCAGTTCATCAACCTGTTCAGCTTCGAGCCTGTATTCGGTGGCGAAACTCTGACTAAGTTCCGCAACGACATGAGCTACACACACGAAGTAACTGACATGATCGATTGGGTTAACACCTGGAGCATGTCTTACTCTGATGGTAAAGATGATGCTGGAGTGTCGAGAGAAGCTACCAATCACATCCTTAGCTCTCGTTATGCGTTTGACCTAGGCAACAGCCTTGACTACTTCGTCGGTCTTCGTCTGAACCAAACAGATATCGACCCGAATGAAGCCGGTTCAATTGGTGATGATCCTGAGATCAAATTCGAAACTGGCTTTAACTACCGCCTTAAGTAGTTAGCACAAGAAGTAAAAGTTACGGGGGCTACGGCCCCCGTTTCTCGTTGTATGCTGTAAAATCCCTATACCTCCCAGCATGCCAATGCCATGAATAACGCTAAAGTCATCGGCGTACTCAAACTCAACACTCACTTTCCCCGCCCATTGGGTGATATCGGCAACCCTGACTCTTTCAGATACCCGGTCGTGTACCAAACAGTGACCAGCGCCATTCCTGCAAACATCACCATTGCAGAAGATCTTCCCGCATCACTTCAAAAAGAATTCAGCTTGGCCGCCATTCGCCTCATCGATCAAAACGTCTCAATAATTACCACTTCCTGTGGCTTCCTGACGACCATGCAACGCCAATTATCCGCATTGAGTGACACACCGGTGATTTGCTCCTCCCTATGCCTGTTGCCGTTACTTACCACGATTCACGGCGGTTCAGTTAACCTTGGCGTATTAACTTTTAATCGTGAAACATTAAGTGAAAAACATCTGGGCCATGAATCATCGGTGTGCGTCGAAGGATTACTCCCACAAGATTCACTAAGGCAAGTCATTATTCAGGATTCCGCAGAACTCAACCAGGTCAGTGCGCAAAAAGAGGTACTTGCCTCGTGCGATCGGTTGTTAACATTGCGGCCAGACCTGCAAGCCATCGTCCTCGAATGCACTAATTTATCGCCCTATAAAAACGCTATAAAAGAGCATAGTGGCATTGCAGTCTACGATATTGTCGATGCCGTGCACTGGCTAATGGACTCACAGCCAAACCGTTCCAATTGTTCTGGCTAACGCTACCCTAACCATCGGTAACCACTGAACAAAGCAATTACCAGCAGTTTAGGCTAAGCTAACTTAGTTAAAACAATCGAGCTTATGCATTGAAAGATTGGATCATGCGTCGCTCCCAGACGCGCCCCTCTACAAAAACACGCTTTAACGCCGGCACCATCGAGAGCCACTTTCAACGTGACCGTGCGCGAGTAATTCACAGCGCATGGTTCCGCGCCTTGCAATCCAAAACACAAGTACTCGGCCTTGGAGAGAGCGACTTTTATCGCACTCGCCTGACGCACTCTCTTGAGGTGGCACAAATAGGCACAGGTGTGTGCGAGCATCTGCGTCGCACCGCAACGGACGAACAAAATGAATGGTTAGCGCCAAGCAGCCTCATGGATGCGGCCTGCCTTGCGCATGACATTGGACACTCACCGTTCGGCCACGGTGGCGAAGTTGCGTTGAATTACATGATGCGTGATCACGGTGGATTTGAAGCCAATGGACAAACATTAAGAATACTGGCACGTCTCGGCGAATACTCCGAAAGCAGCGGGCTTGATTTAACCAGACGCAGCACCTTGGGAATTATTAAGTACCCGGGATTCTGCTCAGAGCTCGCACAATACAAAGAGAGCTCAGAATCAAACGCACCACTTAATCTTGATGACTGGCACCCACCCAAAGGCATCTACAGTGACGAACGCGATGTGCTCGAATGGACTCTTGAAACTTTCAGCCGCGCCGACCGGGAATTATTTGTAAGCACCAAGGCGGCACCCAACGGCGGTCATCTAAAAACATGTTTCAAGAGCTTTGATACCTCCATCATGGAACTGGCTGACGATATTGCCTACGGGGTTCACGACCTTGAAGATGCAGTGGCAATGTCTTTGATATCACCAAACCAGTGGGATCAAAAATTCCTGCAGCAATTACCAGAAGCTGACTCCAATCCGATCAGTGCCAAACCCGAGTTCTACACAGAGAACTTGTTCAGCGGGAACAATAAAAAGCGTAAACACGCTATCAGTAAGCTGGTTGGGTGGTTTATTGACGAAATCTCTATTGACGAAATACAAGAATTTGAACACCCCTTGCTGCGATATCAAGCGTCTATGAGTCCTGATGCCTACGCTCTGCTCAAGCTAATGAAAACCTTTGTTATGGAAAACGTTATTCTGCGGCCGGAGCTGCAAGCACTTCAATATCGCGGGCAACAGGTCATACTGAAAATCTTCGACATATACCTGCACAACGGCGCGCGCTTATTGCCGACACAAGTCTGGGAGGAATCACAGCAAAGTGAAAATCCGCACCGGATTCTTTCGGACCATATCTCTGCCCTGACTGATGCCTCTGCGACCAGAATTTACCATCGTTTGTCCACTCCAAGCGCCGGATCAATTTTCGACCGAATTTAACCGCGGCTGAACACTGACCCGTAACTAATCCGCACACGACACAAAATTCCAATCCCACCAATTAGTCCCCACTAAACAACCGTTTTGCTTGATCTCATAGCGCGTTTCCCACATGCTGTCGGTACCGCAATGCCTTCTGACAACACCTGTCGGGCGGTACCTTGCGCTAACAATCATTGCTGCCAAACAGAGGATTACAATGAAACTCACTACCCGCTTACTTCGTACTGGTCTTGCAGCCACCGCCTCACTCGTGCTGGCCGCCTCTGCAACCGCTGCCGATATTGAACCTGCCGTGGTTTTTGATATGGGCGGAAAATTCGACAAATCATTCAACCAGGGCGTCTATGACGGCGTTGAGCGATTCAAAAACGAAACCGGCCTGAAATACCGTGAATTTGAAGTTACCAACGAAGCACAACGCGAACAGGCGTTACGCAGAATGGCACAGCGCGGCGCTGACCCTGTGCTCGGTATAGGCTTTGCTCAAGCGCCTGCGCTTGAGAAAGTGGCCAAAGAATTCCCCGACGTTCGCTTTGCTATCATCGATATGGTGGTCGATCTGCCAAACGTTCGTTCCATCGTATTTAAAGAGCATGAAGGTTCGTTCCTGGTTGGAGCATTGGCAGCCCTGGCTTCTGAGTCCGGCAAAGTCGGCTTTGTCGGCGGCATGGACATCCCTCTCATTCGCCGTTTTGCGTGCGGTTACGAGCAAGGTGCCAAACACGTCAATCCGGACGCCGATGTAATCCAGAACATGACAGGCACAACACCTGCCGCATGGAATGATCCAGGTCGCGGTGGCGAATTAACCAAAAGCCAATTCGAGCGTGGTGTAGATGTTGTCTATGCTGCTGCGGGTGGCACAGGTGTAGGGGTTTATCAAGCCGCCAAAGATGCAGGCAAGCTTGCGATTGGTGTTGATTCGAACCAAAACTATTTGCATCCAGGCACTATGCTGACCTCTATGCTGAAACGCGTTGACGTCGCTGCATACAATGTTTTTATGGATGCTAAAAATGACGAGTTCACAGCCGGCATTCAGGTGCTGGGTTTGGCTGAAGAAGGTGTTGGCTGGGCGCTTGATGAGCACAACGAATCAATGATCACTGGTGAAATGAAAGCCAAAGTTGATGAGTTATCAGAGATGATCAAATCGGGCGACATCACGGTGCACGACTACACCAGTGACAACACGTGTAAAGTTGCGGGATAATATCCCTTTTATTGCTACGTGTAACACTCACTGATGCAAAACCAGAAGACACAGGGGGAAGACAGAAATCTTCCCCCTGCCAATGATCCGCTCGCTATTGAGCTCAGAAAAATCTGCAAGCGATTTGGCCAGGTACAGGCTAATCGAAATATAGACCTACAAGTCCAGCCGGGAACCATCCACGGTATCGTCGGTGAAAACGGCGCTGGCAAATCTACACTGATGAGCATCCTGTACGGCTTCTATCAAGCCGACAGCGGTGAGATACTTATCAATGGGAAACCCACAAAAATCAAAAGTTCCAGAGATGCCATAGATTCAGGCATCGGCATGGTGCACCAGCACTTTATGCTGGTAGAAACGTTCACTGTGCTCGAAAACGTATTACTCGGTGCCGAACAAAGTGCAATGCTGGATAAAAGCGAAAGCAATGCTCGTGAAGTATTGGAGCACCTGTCTGCAGAATACCAACTGAGCGTGCCACTCGATGCGATCACCGGCGAACTACCGGTGGGTCAACAGCAACGAACTGAGATTCTCAAAGCGCTTTATCGCAATGCCGAAATTCTTATTCTCGATGAACCCACGGGTGTATTAACCCCGCAGGAGGCAGATCAACTGTTTCGGGTATTGCAGGCACTTAAAGACCGGGGCGTGACTATCATTCTCATTACTCATAAGCTGCGTGAGATTATGGATATCACCGACAACGTTTCCGTACTTAGGTTAGGTGAAATCGTTTCAACACAGCGAACCGCAGACACCAGTACCGCCGCGTTGGCAGAACTGATGGTCGGCAGGAAGCTCGAAACCCAGCATTTTGAAAAAATCGACAACCCCGATGGTGAAAACGGAATTGAAGTACACAATCTGACAGTCAAGGATGATCGCGGTCTGACTCGAATCGACAACATTAGTTTTAACGTTAAAAGAGGAGAGATCGTCGGCATAGCAGGTGTTGCAGGTAACGGACAAAGCACGCTACTGGAAGTGCTTGCCGGTATACAATCTCCAGGTAGTGGCGAGTTTGTGATCAACGGCCACAACGTCACCTCTACTACAGCAATCAGTCCGAAAGAAATGCGTGAAATCGGCGTTCAGCATGTGCCGGAGGATCGCCTCAGACTCGGATTAATAAAATCTTTCAGCGCGGCAGAATCATCGGTACTGGGCTATCAGAATCGCAAGAAATTCAATTGGCGTATGTTCCTGAATATAAGAAGCATTCGCACCGCCTGTAAAAAATTAATGCAGGCTTTTGATGTACGACCACCTGATCCAAAATTAAAATCATCAAGCTTTTCCGGTGGCAATCAACAAAAACTGATACTTGCACGTGAACTTGATCAATCACCATCTGTTTTGCTGGTGGGCCAGCCAACACGTGGAGTTGATATTGGTGCTATCGAACTTATTCACCAGAAGATCATTGAAATTCGCGACGCTAATTGTGCGGTGTTACTGGTGTCGGTAGAGCTTGATGAAATCATGACACTCAGCGACCGGATTCTGGTTATGTTTGAAGGGCGCATCGTCGGCACCATGAAGGGCAGCGATGCAGATAAAACCACACTGGGCTTAATGATGGCCAATGCCATGGATGATGCAGCGTGAGCACCAGCAATGTTGAACTACCCGCATGGATCGAAGTTGTTCTGATCCCTGTTCTCAATATCTGTCTCGCACTATTCTTCGCCGGATTAATAATTTTTGCTATTGGTGAAAGCCCGCTGGAAGCAGTAAGCATCATGCTAAACGGGGCATTTGGCTACGATGAGGGGGTCGGCTACACGCTTTACTACACCACCAACTTTATCTTTACCGGCTTAGCTGTCGCGATAGCTTTTCACGCCCGTCTGTTTAACATTGGTGGCGAAGGGCAGGCTTACATAGGCGGCCTCGGGGTCGGGCTCGTGTTCTTATTGCTCGACGGTTATCTGCCTACTATTCTGTTGCTGCCTATTGGAATAATCGCCGCCGCATTATTTGGTGCTGCGTGGGCATTCATACCGGCATGGCTGCAGGCATACCGTGGCAGCCATATCGTCATCACCACCATCATGTTCAACTTTATCGCTTCAGCCGTCATGGTTTATCTGCTGGTGAATGTACTGATAAGGCCTGGCAGCATGTCCCCTGAAACACGTGAATTCAGTCAGTCAACATGGATGCCTTTCATGCATGAAATGCTGGCTGTCGTCGGCATTGATGTCACGCGAACACCACTCAATCTGTCTTTCATTCTGGCATTAGTTTGCTGTCTGCTTGTATGGATCTATATCTGGAAAACCCGTTGGGGCTACGCACTCAGAACAGCAGGTCAAAGCGAAGCTGCTGCCGTCTACGCTGGCATCAAGCCAAAGAGAATCATCATCATCACCATGTGCATCTCCGGTGCACTGGCTGGAATGGTTGCCGTCAATGAAGTGATGGGAGTACACCACCGCGTCATACTTAACTTTACCGCAGGCTATGGCTTCACCGGCATTGCTGTCGCTCTAATGGGTCGCAATCATCCGGTTGGAATTATATTGGCGAGTTTACTGTTCGGCGTGCTTTATCAGGGCGGTGCCGAGCTCGCTTTCGAAATGCCAAAGATCACTCGCGAGATGGTTGTAGCGATTCAGGGATTGATCATTCTGTTTTCAGGTGCACTGGCACTGATGTTAAGGCCCGCCATGGTTAAAATCTGGCTGGCGATAAAACCCGCACAGGCAGTAGCACAGCATGGATAGCCTACTGAATGTACAAACTGTGCTGTCGACGCTTGATGCGACACTACGGGTATCAACACCACTTATTCTTTGTGCTATGGCCGGCTTGTTCTCAGAGCGTTCCGGCATCATCGATATCAGCCTTGAAGGTAAAATGCTTTTCGCAGCATTCGCTGCCGGTGCTGTGGCAGCAGTTACCGGCTCTCCATGGCTTGCCTTGGTTGCCGGTATGTTAATCAGTACAGTGCTTTCACTTTTACATGGCTTCGCCTGCATCACCACCCGCGGCGATCAGGTTGTCAGCGGCCTTGCGATCAACGTACTCGCATCAGGACTCACCATTGTGCTCGGCATCGCATGGTTTTCACAAGGCGGTCAGACGCCCGCACTGGCATCTGACGCCCGCTTCATGCCATTGGAATTACCTTTCATCGAACAGATTGGGACCATTCCGTTCATCGGACCATTCTTAGAGATAGTGATCAGTGGCCACAATCTGCTCGTCTATGTCGCGCTTATCGCCGTCCCCATCACCTGGTGGGTGGTGTATAAAACCCGCTTCGGCTTGCGTCTGCGGGCGGTGGGGGAAAACCCGTTAGCGGTCGACACAGCCGGCATCTCAGTCAGTCTGCTACGCTACAAAGCGGTAGTAATTGCAGGGGTTCTTTGCGGGATTGCAGGGACCTACCTCGCCATCGCGCAAAACGCCGCCTTTGCACGAGAGATGACCGCAGGTCAGGGATATATCGCGCTGGCTGCAATGATATTCGGCAAATGGCGTCCGGTCCCGGCCCTTCTCGCCTGTTTGATGTTCGGCTTTCTCGATGCCGTGGCAATTCGCCTGCAGGGCGTACCTCTGCCTGGTATCGGTGAAGTACCCGTTCAACTCATACAAGCACTGCCGTACATACTGACAGTTGTCTTACTGGCCGGATTCATCGGTAAAGCGGTAGCGCCCAAAGCGATTGGAGTGCCTTTTGCCAAAGAACGGTAAACCTGAATATTCGGCGCTGATCACTGCCGCTCAAAGCGCCATGTCCAGGGCTTATGCCCCCTACTCTAATTTTCAGGTAGGCGCAGCAATTCTTGCTGAAGACGGCAACATTTACACCGGCTGCAACGTTGAGAACGCCGCGTACCCTGTGGGTTGTTGCGCCGAAGCAAGCGCCATTAGCGCCATGGTGATTAACGGGCAAACATCAATAACGGCAATAGCGGTTGTCGGTGCTGGAGAGCAACTGTGCACACCCTGTGGCGGTTGCCGGCAAAGAATACGAGAGTTCGCCCATGAATCCACAGTGATTCTCGTTTGCGATAGCGGTGGTTTGCGTCATCAAACTACCCTGGGTGACTTACTGCCACTGTCATTTGGACCGGACAACCTGCAACGCTAACCATTCGATTCCCGATTGTTATAAGAGACAAGCTGTCATCTTTTTTGCATTAGCGAATGTCGAATGCAAACTAAACCCTTGTTTCTTCGGAAACTCTGACACTTTCCGATAATTCCATAAGCGATAAGCCAAAGGCACGAGCAACTATGAAAGGTATCGTATTTAATTATTTGGGTGAAATGGTTGAAGAAGAGTTCGGCCTCGAAGCCTGGGACTCCTTGCTCCAAAAGACTGGCCTTGACGGGCAGTTTGTAGCCTCCGAAACGTACTCAGATGATCAACTATTCGCATTGGTCGCCGCGGCACATGAAGCGACAGGTATCGAAACAAAAGAACTCGTCCGATCCTTTGGTCGTTATATGCTGCCAAACTTCAGAAAGCAGAACCCTCAGTTTTTTGAGGGTCACACCGAATTAAAATCATTTTTGTTATCCGTGGATCGTGTGATACACGTTGAAGTGCGAAAGCTTCACCCGGGCGTTGAGTTACCGGAATTCACTTATGATGACGAATCTGATTCTGAATTGACCATGCACTACACATCGCCAAGAAAACTGTGTTTTCTGGCCGAGGGGCTGATCGACGCATCGGCAGAACACTTCAACACCAAATACGAACTTGATCACACACAATGTATGCATGACGGCGCTGATTTTTGCACTTTTAAAATAAAAATTCTCAACTAGCACTGTGGATATAGAAGTGCTGCAGCGAGCCTATGAGAGAGAGCGTGGGCGCCGCAAACAGGCTGAAAAACTTCTGGAAGAAAAGTCCAGAGAGTTGTATTTGAGTTATGAAGAGCTTGATAAATCACATAGTCAGCTAGAGAAAACTCACGAAGATCTACAAAAGCAACAAACTGAACTGGTTCAACTGATCAACGCTTATGCGTCAGTCACCAATGATCTGCAACTCGCTGCTGTGCTCCAGGCGGACCTACTGCCTGATCCCATCATTCTGGACACACACGCTGCGCGCGGTTACTTTCAACCAGCGCAATATGTAGCGGGTGATGCCTATGACTACTTCATGCTGCCAAACGATGTGTTCGCTTTCTACATCATTGATGTTGAGGGTCATGGAACCGCGTCCGCGATGACTTCATTCGCCATACATAGCCAGCTGAACCCCAAATTCAATGGTATCTGCAGGCGTAACCTGGCAGAGCATGGTGACCACTCGACAGCCGTATGCGAGACAGTGAGTGATCTAAATAGCGCATTTTATCGCCAGAATACCGCCAGCAAGTACTTCACTATGATTTACGGACTCCTCGATCTTAAAACCGGTGTGGTCACCTGGTGCCAGGCAGGGCACCCGGCACCGATTTTCAGCACAAACACCGGAATAAAGGAAATAGGCGACGGCGGTTTTCCCGTAGGAACCCTAGAAGACCCCGCCTTCCAAGCCTCCTCCTTCACTTTGCAATCGAACGATCGTTTAGTGCTTTATTCAGATGGCGCAGTTGAGTGTTTTTCGAAAGAGAAAGAAATGTTTGGCAAAGCGAGGCTGTTTGACCTGCTGGCTCAAAGTAGCAGCGCCACTCCGGAACACTGCGTTACCAACATTCAAACTGCTTTGCTTAAATGGAATGCAAGCGACCAGTTTGAAGATGATGTCACCATACTCTTTATCGACTACTTTGCCCCACCTTCAGAGTAATTCCAGCCTTATCTAGGAAGCCGCCCTTCCAATTCGGACGATCGGGCCGAACTGTATATATCGCAGCGACTCAAGCACAATCGCATTAGTGTTCGCCGTAAGTGCTTTATTTACCTCACCTGTCGCTTCATATATTCCAGCATACCAACCTTTATTTTCATCGTAATTTTTACCAACGTGATCAATAAGTTTGCTGGTGTATTCGGTATCGTATAGCGCATACCAGGCGAGTGCCGCCTTACTACTGAGTGTTCTGAACTCGGAAGCATCTTCACCTTTCTCAGTCACCGCATTCCAGGCCTTGCCGTCAGCAAAAACCGTGTTGTATACAAAGTATGGCGCCTGATCAATATTATCCTCACTTACAGCAGTCAAAGTACCGGTGCTCTCAAAACGGGACTGTTGTGCTTGATAGACACCGTATGCCAGTGATCTTGAATGGCGATCCCACCCGAATTCCAGTCCATCCAACACATAGGGCTCAGAGACAATAAAATTCAAAGCATCAAATTTATCCGGGGTACGCAAATCAGTGCCGACGGGTATCCCGTCAATGTCGACATATTCAAAATGTCGCTCGTAATTCACAGCTTCAGACAAATCAAGCCCTGCTAACACCAGTGATTTCGCGGCGTACTCTTCGTACCCAAGGCGTCCTTCCTGCAGGTACAAGGTAACACCATCTGCATTTACATCAGCCCCCATCATCTCTGCGTTTTTCACTATCGCCCGCATATCCCAGTTCGACAACACCCGATCAATCAACGGCGTATACTCCGGGTACTGCCATACCAGCACGTTGAACGGCACCATAATCCTGCCAATATCAATAGCTGACCAACCAACACCGCGTGCAGTGGCTTGATTTTCATACGTGGTCATAGATCCTGTTGCCGTGCTGTACACCTTATTTGGCAGTTTGCCCTCAAATAAAGGCAGCTCAGCCAGTGTATCCAAGGCCAGCTTAAGACGACTGTCGAACTTCGAGTTGTCAATAATTTCCAAATCGTACGCAGACAACAAAGCCAACAAATAGGAAGCTGTGTCCCACAGGGTTGCCGCCGTGTAGCCATCCACTGAGTTAACAAGACCCGTTTCCGCATTCGTGTTGTTTTCGAAATAGGTCCAGGCAATCTCAGCCATTTTTAATTCCGTGACAGTCAGTTCACGGTGCTCACGCAACGGAATACTCTCTTCATCGGTCAGATTGATAAGACCGGTCGCAGTCACTACACCATTATTATTCAACTTCTGTGGCGTCCATTGTTCCAAGCCAAACACAGTACCAAACGCCAGTACAATCCCTATCAGGAATACTATACTGCCACGTGCTGTCTTAAGATTCTCTTTAAAATGACTCATGCAGCCTTCCTTATGATCGTATCATCGATAGGCTGCGCACTATCGCTGTTCAACTCTTCTGTAGAACGTGGTTTCCACATCGCTGAATACACCACGCCGCTCATTGCTATCACGTTAATCATGCCCCAGAACGTATTTAACAAAAGACCATCTAAGCCATAGGTCGCTGCACCGAATATTTGCCGAACCCATGCATAAATCAGTGCTCCAAGTGTTAACACGATGACAGATATCTGGGGCCAGACTAAATGTAGAAAAACACCATCCTGTCTGGATTTTGGCGTGACAGGAAAACTGATTTTCTCGCCACGGAGAACGGTCCACAGTGCCTTTAAATTAATCGGGAAAAACGCCAGGTAACTAAATTTTGATTTTGTAGTCGCAAGCCCCCACAACGCTAACATCGAACCAAGCTCTGTCATAAAAAGAAACGGGAAGATGTGTTTATAGAAATCCAGCGAGTAAGCCGTCACGGGCGCGATAGCAAATAAGAGAAATATAATCGGTGACGCTAAAAACACCACATTCCAGATAGCACCAAGGTATGACCATACGGTTGAACCGTACAAAATGCGCTGCGGCACACTCAGACCCTTTCTAAGCAGGAAATCGTCGTTCACTGCAATATCAAGTGTACCACCAGCATATTTGAATCTCTGAATCGTCCAGGTCAGCAGATCTTGTGGAGACAGCATTTTCGATTCAACTTCCGGGTGCATTACTGACTTCCATTGTCTGGAGGTATCAGAATGCAATTCAATGGAAGTGTATATATCTTCAGACACATGAAATTTATACGGCGTGAATTCCCGCTCCAGAAACACTTGCTGGCCGATATGCTGCACTACCGAATCGTCTGTACCTGCTTCACCGGTGAGTTGCTTTAACTTGCTGCTTCGTTTATCCGTTTCACTCAAAACAGCACTACCGAAGTTGGCCAAAGCCGTACTCATTGTCGCTTCTCTGCGATGGATCGATCCTGCTCCACAGCAAAAAGATGCATTCGCCCAGTTACGACGCCTGAGGATTACGTCGTAGAACATTTTCGGATCATTTACAAACGGGTCTTCCCCAACAACAATCTCACCAAAAACCCGACTGACAAACTTATCCACTACTCTGCCAGTTGAACCGAATCGCGCCAGCACATCTGACAGCGGTCGTCCTTCCGGCAGGTCAAAAAACCACTGAGGTGTTTGCACCCAGGCTACATTCGGATCTTTGAAATACCCAAGAGTATGTTCCAGGATAGTTGGGAATGGACGCGTGTCAGCATCACAGATGACAATGAAGTCTCCACTGGTCTGTTCCATCGCATTACGCATATTGCCCGCTTTAAACCCGATGTTATTGTCACGGGTAATATAGTTGCAGCCCAACTCGTCTGCCAGCGCCCGCATAGTCGGCCTGTTGCCGTCATCCAGCACATGGATCCGGATATCTATGCTGTGCGGGTAGCTAATCTTTTTAGCATCTTCAAGGCTAAGTCTGACCAGTGACTCCTCTTCATCGTAAGTCGGGAAAAACACATCCACTAGTAACGGACGCTGAACAGATGACGAAACATCAGTGGGTGAGTAGCATTCACTAATGCAGGCAGGCGCTGATTGCTTCCTGGTATCAGCTACGTGCCAAATGTTGAACACATAGAACAGCATGCCGATATACGCCCCGGTCTCTGCGACTACCAGCGGTATAGAAAACCACAATGCCTCAAAGTTTAATGAGGAGGTCCATCTCCAGTGCAAATACCAGGCACCAGTGAACACCGCTATCAATAAGCAAATCTGACCAATAGAATGTACTACCGGATTGATTTCTAATGGTGGTGGGGGCTTACGATCTTCAAACTTCCGAAAGTAGGGAACTGTATCATCCACAAGTCATTCACACCGTCGCCGGCGAAAGATCGAAACTTAGCCTGTAGATATTTTTACCTTTTGATCTTCTATAGCTGATCTCGTCACAAGCAGACTTAATCAATTGAATACCCCAACCAGATTCCGGGAGATCAACAATACTTATGTCCACACTCGGCATTCTAATGTCATCCTTTGAGTATTCATTTGCCACTACATTGTCAATTTCCTGCCCTCGATCAGACACGGTTACCGTGAAGTCCGGATCCACAAATCGACAATTCAGTTCGATCAGCCCGTCTACCGGCACGTCTTTCGAATAATTGATTATGTTGTTCAGTAACTCGACTACCGCGAGTTCCACTTGATTCAGGGAAGGCTCAGCGTCCTCACTCGACAGCACACATAGGTGTCGCACCAGTTTTCCAACGTTGGAAATTTCTCTGCTGTCGTAGTTTATTGCAATTTTAATATTCATGGTTGCCCCATGGAAAGAGAAGGTCGAGCTACGCGGCCTGCTTACTAAAGCAGGTATCGAAGTCATCGTGAATCTCGAAGATTCTATCCATATGTGTGAGTGTAAAAACTTCTTTTACGTTTTCATGAACGTTGCAAAAAGCAAGGCCACCACTGTTCTGAACAGCCTTATAGCAACCAATCACAGCCCCAAGTCCACTACTGTCCATAAACTCCACATTCGCCAAATCAATGACGATTGTTATTTCGTGCTCTTGCGACAGATCAATTACACACTGACGGAATTCAGGCGCAACGATCGAGTCAAGGCGGGCAATGCCTGGTCGAAAAACAACGCATTTTTCGTATAGTTCATGCTCGAAATTCATTCTGGGTTCCTTTCGCTACAACGCGGTGTACTCTTCCAACGGCTAACACCGAGCGCACTTGAGCCTGTTCATGGGTCTTTTTATGACATTGCACAGTGCACCAAAACACGGCGCCCAAACAGTGAACTCAACGCAGCTAACGAATGTGAACTGATTCAAAATTTTCTCTGCATAAAACAATTCTTCGGCACCAACAATGCACTGACAAGCGCACGCCTTGAAAGATGCTCCCTAGGACCGCAAATGCAAACGGAAAACAGTTCAAAAACAAAAAGATATCAAGCTATATCTAAAACAAATGATATGCATAGGAATAAGTCTCCCTGGTCATGGATTGCCGGCGGAGCACTGGTTTTTGCTTTAGTTTTTACAAGTGGTTACACCGCGAGACATGTGGTATCCGGCAGCTCTGAAAATGCACTGATACAACCGAAGTTGTCAGCAGCCAAGGGTAGCGAAGAGATTGCAATTGATCAGCTATTCAGTCAGGACACAAACAACCATGACAGCTGCAGCGCAGAGCATTCCAACTCACAGTCTTGCCTGATTCAACCCGTAGCAAATAGCTGCACCATCGCAGACGAAGAACTTTGCCATGCAGACCTTGAAGTAGCTAAAACTGCTTGGAAGTACTTTGAAAATAACTACAACCCTGAAACCGGGTTGGTAAATGCGGTAGACAACTACCATTCGACCACCATGTGGGACACCGGCTCCGCACTTGCTGCAACTATTACTGCATACAACCTTGGACTGATTGATTCCCGGGACTTTGACGAACGCATGATGGCGATGTTCAAGACGCTTTCAACTATGCAGCTCTTCAATGATGAAGCACCAAACAAGGTCTACAACACCAAAACGGTTGAGATGGTTGACTATGGAAATCAGGCTACCGACCAGGGCATCGGCGTTTCTATTTTGGATTTAGCACGCCTTATCTCGTGGCTAAACACTCTAAACTGCATGCACCCCCAGTACCACAGCGCCATTAACGCCACGCTTTCTCGATGGGATTACTCGAGGTTAATCAAAGACGGTAGCATGTACGGTATGGCGCTAGAAGGCGATACCATTGAAGTTCTACAGGAAGGCAGACTAGGCTACGAACAATACGCAGGCAAAATCCTGGAACACGTTGGCTTTGATTTGTCAGTCGCATCTGACTACGAAAACGAATTTAGAAGCAACACAGACATTCTCGGTGTGGCAATCGCTCATGACACACGTGACCCACGTCAATTAGGCGCAAACAACTACGTGGTCACCGAATCCTACGCCATGGATGCCATGGAACTGGGGCTCGACGAAAAAAATACCCAGCTACTACGTAACATTTTCGACGTACAGAAGAAACGCTGGCAACAGACAGGTATCGTCACAGCCATATCCGAGGACAACATCGATCAGGAGCCGTGGTTTCTATACAATTCCATCTTCAATTCCGGCCTTGCCTGGCAAACCACCAACAGCAGCAATACCAGTTACGATAACCTGAAAACAGTGTCTGTAAAGGCAGCTCTATCAATGGCTATGCTTTACCCCGAAGACGAATACAGTCAGGTATTAACCAATGCAGTAGCTCACGCTTATGATCCAGAAAAGGGTTGGTATTCCGGAATTTACGAAAACGGTGGTGGCTATAACAAGGCATTCACCGCCAATACGAACGGGGTAATCCTGGAGGGGCTGCTGCACAAGAAATACGGAGCACTCATTCCTCACTGCAAAAACTGCAGTCGACCACTGAAGATCAAAAGCCCGCTACTGGCGAAAGGTTCTGGCCAAGAGCAGTGTTCGACCTGCACTATTGCACAGAATGACTAGCTAGAAAACCGATTAGCCTCAGGCTAATCGTCGACCATGAGATCTTATCATCGGAAATTATTTGCCGTGCTGTGCTGCGTGGCACTCTCTTTTTCTGTGTCCGGGCCGACCAGTAGCGAGACGCTTCTATCTCACATAAAAAATCTGCATTGCGCTCCCGATTCGAAAACCGCGGCAAATTACATAAGAAATATTCAGCGGGTAACGTTGTTTCCACCCGGCCTGCCGAACGAAACAAATGATGCGCAAAATCCGGCATTGCGAGCAGCGACTCTTGATAGGCTACTTACAACACTATATGCAAGCTCACAGAAATACCCGACCAACAAGGACCTCATAGAAGAGGCTGTTATCCAATGGAATTTCTGCAGTGTTATTGACAACGGACAACTCTATGACCACACCATTGGCCAAAGAACAGTATCTCCATCTTCTCACTCACAACAACACTGGGCAGGATTCAAATCCTTTGGATTGGTCAACACCAGTGACACAGCTGATCGCTTTGACTTTACTACTCCATACAAAGACTCACTGATAAGACCATTAGCTGACATCAAGCTGCTCGAAACTTATATAAAACACTGCCTTCCACACCCTGACGATGAACACCTTTACAGATCGTTTGGAAGAAACTTTATAAGTCGCCTTATTCCGGCTTCAAAACGGCAGAAAGATATAACAACCAGTCGACAGGCATTCGAATGCACTCCTTTACAAACCGCACCTGTCCCACCTCCTTCGCCAGAGTTGACTCCTGTAGCACCTCCACCTGCTGCACCTGCTGCACCTGCTGCACCTGCTGCTGACAAAAGTGAACATGCCGTCGAACCAGAAGAGCAAACCGTTCCTCTTAGTATCACGGAGCGCCCTGCACCATTGGAAATCAGCGCACCAGTTGAGTCAATCGACCCGCTAAAGGATCGAACTGATGTGATCGAAGAAGCAGCTAAACCAGTGGTAGCCGCTGCCAAACCGGTTACAGATGACCTCTCTAATTCTGTAATAATTACTGACAGCAAACCCTTTGAGACAACAAAGCAAACTTCGTCACCCGTGCCTAAAAACAGTATTCCGATCAAAATAAATACAATCCAAACATTAGAAAAGACAACAGTTGATTTTGATCCGCCCGCAGCGGTTGTCGTCATAGGCCCAGCCAACGGTGGCTCGGTAGCCTCAACCAATATCAACAATTCAAAAGGCTTCAGTGGTTCTATAACCCTGGAGAACAAATCCTTCCAGGCAGACCAGACCAGCTTGAAACTGGCTTTCGCCTACAAGCCAATACAAGATAGCTATTGGTTCCTTCGCTCAGCATTTAATATCTCAAACCAAAGCAATCCAGTGACGTACTCCTGGGGTATTGGCTACGATGACTGGCACTCAGGAACATGGGGAATACAACTTAACCACTGGGGTCCATTGAGCAGTGGGGACGGCCTGGATATTGACAATGCCGTGATCGAGACCAGCTACAAAATAAAAAGCAGCTGGCTGGAAAAGAACAACCTGGGTAGCTCTATAGCCCTGTCTTCACCGATCTCCGGAAAACCCTCGTTGAGTTGGGGTTGGTCCTGGAGTCCGTTTTCTGACTGGTTCGTACGGACCACTTTTATTAAACCAACAAGCGGTGGTGGACTGGACTGGTCGTATGGGTTTGGATTTACCCGCTATACGCCATCATCACTCAGTGTCGAGTACAACAATTGGGGAGTGAACCACTTTCCGAATGCCAATTTCAAAGGCAATGGTCAGCTAAGTCTTATCTACCGCTGGGCCTTTTAGAGGAGAATAAGCGGTCGACTGTCCCCGACCGCTGTGCTTCAAGAATCTTACAAATTTACCCGTGCCTTGCGGAATGTATTACAGTTTTCGATTTTTCCATTACGCAGCCCTTCAGTGAACCATTGCTGGCGCTCAGCAGAAGTACCATGGGTATACATGCTCGGGTGGGGCTTGTGCCCGGCTTTACGCATAATGGTATCGTCTCCGATTTGCGCCGCCGCATTTAATCCTTCCTCGAGATCACCCTCCTCAAGAAAGCGGGTATTCTTCTGAGTGTGATGTGCCCAAACCCCGGCATAGCAATCGGCTTGCAGCTCAGTCAGCACTGATAGTCGATTTGCATCAGTCTTGGATACCTGACGCTGACGGCTTTGCACCTTCATTGAAGTACCTTCAAGATTCTGCACGTGGTGTGCTACTTCATGACCGATAACATAAGCCATTGCAAAATCACCCGCGGCACCCATTTTTTGCAGCTCGTTAAAAAAGTCTGTGTCTATGTATACCTGCTTGTCACCCGGGCAATAAAATGGCCCGGCTGCTGAACTTTGCGTGCCGCACCCGGATCTCACCGCTCCCTTAAACAGAACAAGCTTCGGTGGCTGGTATGTCGAACCGTAGCTTCGGAAAATCTGGGTCCAGGTGTCTTCGGTATAGCCCAGAATTGAAGATACAAATTGACCCGCCTGATCATCTTGATTTGCACTGGCGTCATACTGCACACCGCCTGAACTCCCGGCTAAGCCACCACCAGATGCACCACCACCAAGACCACCGGTCATGTTGATTAGTTGCATCGGGTTGACGCCAAAAATAAGCCCAGCGACGACCAAACCGGCAGTCATTAACAACCCCATACCAGAGCCACCTCTTTTCGGGGCTCTACCACCGCCGGCACCTCGACTACCACGTCGATCTTCGATGTTTCTACTTTTTCTACCTTGCTGCCAGCGCATGTATGTCTCCAATCAAAACCAATTTGATGAATAATAATGCCTTATGCGGTGTGGGAACAGTGCCAATGTCGACTTTTGCCGACAAGGGAACAACCGGAGAACACCAACCGCAGTGCACTTACCGATAAAAACGGGGGCTGCGCTCAAAGTTTCGAATGCTATTTGGCAGTAAACCCACCGTCAACGTATATCACCTGCCCTGTGATGTAATCTGACGCGGCCGAAGCAAGAAAGACAGTAATACCATCAAGATCTTTCATTTCACCATTACGACCAATCGCTGTCTGGCTGGCATTACGTGCTGCAATTTCTGCATCTTCAAATACTGCAGCTGTCAGTGCAGTGGGAAAGAAACCCGGGCCGATTGCATTACAGCAAATCCCATCCGCAGACCAGGCTTCTGCCATCGCTCGAGTTAACTGGGCAACGCCGCCCTTACTTGCGCCATACGCTGCACTATTAGGGAAAGCCCTTTCTGATTGCAGCGAAGCAATATTAATGACTTTGCCGCCACCACGTTCGCGCATCACAGGCAATAATTCACGGGCAAGAAAAAACGGCACCGTTAAATTTAAATATAGCGTGCTATGCCATGACTCCGCGGTGATCTGGTCAGCCGGTTCACGTAAGTTAATTCCGGCTGTATTACAAAGAATATCCACCCCGCCAGCGACAGCAATTGCCTCTTTAAAAGTTTCTGCCAAGTCGGCAGTGGACAGATCGGTGCGCACAGCCACCCCGGGCCCCGGAAGTTGCTGCATTAACTCGTCTAATCGCGCAGCATCCCGGCCAACTGCAATAATGCTGGCACCCGCACCGGATAGCGCTATAGCTTGCTGCTTCCCAATGCCCGATGTCGCCCCGGTCACGAGCGCCACTTTATCCTTCAAACTGAAAATGTCGGCTGGATTTTTCAAACCGCTACTCCATATTAATCAGCAAACATAGTAATCTTTTTCTAATAATTAATGCGCTACAGATGCTGAAATACGTTGTAATAGCGCTCAAAGAGTAGCCAAAAGTAACGTAAAACCACCAATCCCGGGAATCGTAAACTGTATTTATTCCTATAAATTACAATGATATAGCCTTTACCGACCCTGCATCCTAAGACCGAAAGTCAAAAAACACGCCAATGTTCCCCACTTGGGCTGCATCTGCAAATACTTCTACTACACTCTTCTCATACCAGAACTAAAAACAAGCTGGTAACAGCCGAGTGCTGCAGTTAATAACTTTATAATGGGCAAATAAAAATGAAACTAGATATCCGCCACAGCGGGCTGAGAAAAATATTAGTGGCAGGTGCGGCTTCAGTCGGCTTGTTACTAAGCGCATGTGACAGTGCCATGCTTATTGATCCAAATGCAACGGACAATACAACCGTAACAGATCCGATTTCTTCAGATGCAGTAGACCTAATCGCTACCGCTGAAGCTGCCGGCTCTTTTACCACGCTGATTGCAGCTATAGAAGCCGCTAACTTGCGTGACCAATTAGCTGATGAGAACAACATCTACACAGTTTTCGCACCGACTGACAGTGCTTTTGAAGCGCTCGGTGCAGAAGCAGTTACTGCTCTGTTAGCTGATTCCGCAGCACTTAATGATACTTTGCTCTACCACGTGTTGGCCGGTAGCAACGACGCCAGCGCAGTCACCGCGTTGGCAGGATCAACCGTCACCATGCTCAACGGTAAAGACGCTGCTGTGTCGATGGAAGTTGATCAACTACGAATCAACTTATCAACCATCACTACGGCTGACATTGTTGCCTCAAACGGGGTTATTCATATAATTGACACCGTTCTGTCGCCACCTGCCGATGCGCCCGCACCTGCTGACAATCTGGCCCAACTAGTGAGCAACGACCCTCAGTTCACCACCCTGGTTTCAGCGCTACAGGTAACTGGCCTTGATGCCACTCTGTCTGGCGACGGTCCTTTCACCATATTCGCTCCTAACGAAGCGGCATTTGAAGCATTGGGGGAAGAGACAGTTAACGCTTTAATCGCAGATCCGGACACACTACGCGACGTACTGCTTAATCACGTGGTCGAAGGTCAAGCGATTGATTCCGCAGCAGCAACAGCCGCGGCAGGTACAGAAATTACATCAGCAGCAGCGACACCTCTTGCAGTATCGCTTAATGGTGATGCTTTGATGATCAACAACGCTACCGTAGTGCGTACCGACATCGCTGGAACCAATGGTGTTATTCATGAGATAGACGCGGTAATCCAGGTGCCAGAAGTCACCACTGACTCAAACACCATTATGGATGCACTTACGGCAAACGCAGACTACAGCGCACTGGTCTCTTTGATTCAAACCGCTGGTTTGACAGAAACACTAAAAGATGTCGACAGCAACTTTACTGTATTTGCTCCAAACAATGCAGCCATCACAGCAGCTGACACCGCCCTGCAAGCCGGCTTCACTAGCGATCCGGCAGCCCTTGCCGGTCTGCTTTTAGGTCACGTTCACGGCGCCACGCTTACATCAGCCGATGTAGCAGCACTTAACGGCACCGATCTGGCAATGGCCAATGGCTCAGCTAAAGCGATAACTGCTGTAGAGGGAGTGGTAACGATTGGTTCTGCGACAGTGATAGATGCTGACATGCAGGCTCAAAACGGTGTGATACACGGCATTGATTCCGTGCTTCTTGACTAAGAGTCTATTGTAAGTACATCCACTGGCACCACTTTGGTGCCAGTGAGCATTCAGTTAACCTCTCTTCCCTATTCGCCAGTGTCCGTCCATTCAGATATTCAAGTCAATCAGCGCTCAGATTGATTCCGATACGAACAGCTAACCGATCATCCCCGCTGACTGCAAGTACTTGAGGATGCCGTTAGTCTCATCAAAGATACCGCGATAAAGCATTTCAGCTGCTACATAGATAAGAACAATCAGTCCGACCCATGATATCCACGGATACTTGCCGAGCAATTTCATAATCATGGTGGCAGCAAACGCCATCAATATGATCGCCAGCGCCAGTCCAAAAATCAGTTTATTGGTATCACCGTCAGCAATCGCCGCAACTGCCAATACGTTATCAAGTGACATGGAAACGTCTGCGATGGTAATCGCAATTAATGCCTGACCTAACGTACGCTGCTTTCCATCGCCATCACCAACAATCTCTCCATCTGCAGTCATCGCTTGAGAGTGGCTTTGCGATCTGATCTCTTTATACAAACTCCAGCACACCCAGAACAACAACAAACCACCGACTAACAACAAGCCGGGAATACCCAGCAATTTGGTAGCGACCAGAGCAAACACTACTCGCAGTAGTGCCGCGATCACCATACCGAACAAGATCGCCTTCTTACGCAGATCTGGAGCTAAACCGGCCGCAGCCATGCCGATAATTAAGGCGTTGTCACCGGACAACACAATATCTGCAATGATGATTTGGCCGAGATCAAGAATGTTTTCTAACATGGGTACATGCCATTGGTATTTAACGGATGAGGCGTAGTTTACTGGGTCTCGCCAAACACGAGACGTACAGAAGTGTAATGACATAAGGCCAACATGATGCTGGCCTTATGGTCAATGCTTACGAGCAATCAGACAATCGAGCCACAGCTCCCCTAACCCCCCATAACCTTAGGCAACCACAGCACAAGCTGCGGGAATATGAAGATCAGGATCAGGCCGACAAGTTGTACCAACATGAACTGCATCATACCAAGGTAGATGTCCTTCAAATCCCAATCAGGCACCACGCCTTTTAAGAAATAGGCCGAGAGCGCAACCGGCGGCGACAGCCAGGCCGTTTGCAAATTCACCGCCACAAGAATTCCGAACCAGACCATGAGGTCATAGCGCTCCAACCCATGCACCGAGAGTGCCTCAACCGTCGGCAGAAGAATGGGGACAACGATCAGAACGATCGGCACCCATTCCAAAGGCCAGCCTAAAAGAAAGATAAGCCCCATTACCAGAAGCAGAATCAGGTACGGCGACATATCGAGACCCAGGAGCATCTCCGTCATCATCTTCGGAGTGCCAAGAAAGCTGAATTCGGCACCAAAGAAGTTGGAAGCCGCAACCAGGAACATGATCAGTACCGTGATTTCCAGCGCTTTGACCAGGCTGTCAAAAAAGCTGGGAATATTGAATTTGCCGTAGCCAATTGATAGCAGGATAGAGCCAAAGGCCCCCATGGCGGCAGCTTCGGCCGGGGTCGCAAAACCAAGAAGGATCGAGCCCAACGCGAAGGAAATCAGGATCGTGGGCGGCATCAGCCCGGCAAAGAATTCGTTCCAGAGATCCGAGAAGTAGAAGTCATTGCCGTTTTCCTTGTCATAGATCGGGCGGCCAAGAAACGCCAGCAGGACAATGAAAGCGCAAAAAACGATTGACCAGATCGGCAAACCGCCATCACCCATGTTCGCAAAAATCATGTAAAGGTGAAACAGGACCGCAATTGGCACAGCGATCCGCAGAATGCTTAGGTTTCGATAGGCAGCATAGGCCAACGCCATAGCAACAAGAAAGACCACCAGGCCACCGAACGGCATCAGTCCGGCAAATGCACCACCTACACCAAGACCAAAGATGCGGCACACAGTCAGGATACCAAGACAGATCAGGGCAACTTCGGCACCATAGAATTTAGACGTTTCAGGTTGGTCCTCTTCGCTCAGGATGGGCCCCAATGAAGGGTTGAGCCAGCATCGGCCCAGCGTATAGATTAAGTAGAGTGAGGCCAGGAGTGCGCCGGGGATGAACGCGCCACGGAACAAATCAAGGGTCGAGACTTCCAGCACGGGGCCCATGACAATCAACATAATCGATGGCGGGATCAGAATACCCAGGGTGCCGCCCGCCGTGATCGTTCCGGCCGCCAGTTTCACGTCGTAACCGGATCGGGTCATTGTCGCGCCCGCCATAATGCCGAGCAGTGTCACCGAGGCACCGACGATCCCGGTGGCGGCAGCAAAGATGGTTGAAACGATCAGAACCGCAATAAAAAGCGAGCCGCGCACGCGCGCCATCATCATTTGGATTGACGCGAACAGACGCTCCATCAATCCGGCCGCTTCCATGACGATGCCCATCAAGACGAACAGAGGCACAGCCATAAGCTGATCGTTCAGCATGGTTGAGTTGGTGTTCAACGTCATCAGAAGCGTGGTGAGTTTAAAATTCGCCCCCCAGATGCCGAATACAAAAGCCAGGAAGATCAGAGTGAAAGCAATCGGGAAGCCTATGAAGATCACAAACAACATCGCCCCAAGCATGATCAAGCCAATGGTGGGCTTGTCCAGGTTTGGCGTCGCGCTCATCAAACCAGTGAACCATTTGCCGCCCGGCACGATGTCGGGTAAGAAGACAGCCAAAATCAGCCACAGCAGAAATATCAAATAGATCGGCAGGGCCCGCACAAACCAGCGTTCGCGGCGCTTACCCATTTTATGGAAGGCGCGGAAAATCTCGGGTATGCCTTGCAGCGTCAATAGCAAAGCGCCGACCGGCATAGCAAGGCGCGCCGGCCATATCAACGGCCCCCATGCGCTGTCGACCTGCATGGTTTCGCCGGTTGAAAAAGCCAGCCACCAGAATTCTGCTGAAACGATGGTGAAGAACAGCATCGAAGGTATAAAGAACAACAGGTACAACGTTGCGTCCACAGTTGCCTGTGTCTTGTCTGACCAGAACCGGTAGAGGAAGTCTGCGCGAATATGAACGCCACGCATTAACCCGTAACCGGCAGCAGCCATAAATAGCACACCGGCAATCATGCGACTGGTGTCGTAGACCCATAGCGTGGGGCCAAGGTTAAGAGATCGCGCCAGGTCTTCGAAGCCAGCGTTTTGCAGAATTGAAAAGGAGTTTCGCGAGATCACTTCGAAGACAACCACTGCGATCAATGGCACCAACAGAAGCGCAATGATCTGTCCCACACGATAGTTTAAAAGATCAATAGCAGCCGTGATTGGACGCTGCCAGGACGTCATGTCCTCTGGTGTTTCACCAGGTGCTTCGGCGCGCCGTTCGGCGATAAGCTCGTCCGCTATTTCCAGATCGCCTGGATTCGGTTCTTCAGCCATGGTGTTTCCTTCGCTAGACGTGGATTTAACATCCGCGTTCTCTTTTTCGAAATGTCATTAATCCGGATGTTTCATAAAATAGCGAGCATATCGCGCAGATATCTGGTTTCACAATGCATTTATTCTCGCGCCAAATACCTAATGGTTATCTGTCAAAGAAAAATTGCTGTGGAATCAAAGATCAAGTCAGATGCCGTCGATTTCGTGAATAGTCCGTGTTAGATGACGCTTCGAAAAAAAGAACACACAGGTTCCCTTCAGGGATCGTACCGATTGAATTTACTTCAGTGTGCAAACAACGCACGGGCTCCAATGAGAGCCCGTGCTAAGTTGAAACTAACTAGTTTCAGAACGCACGGGCTCCATTGAGATCACCCGTGCTCAGCTGAAATTACTTCAGTGTGTCAGCGTGTGCCTTACCCAGACTTGCATTCGAAGCCTGTGCACCGGCCCAGAATGGAACCGCGATATCCGCGAAATCTTTCTGAGACTGCCAGACTTCTGCGAAGAACTCGTTCTCGTCCGCAGCTTTCTGCAACGCGTTCTTTGCAGCCGCCATGTACTCGGTGAAATAGTCCGCTGGAGTGTCTTCTAAAATAACACCGTGGTTGTCCGTCAGATCTTTAAGCGCCTTACCGTTTTCATAGATGCGGTACGACATAGACTTGGACAGAGACGCGTTTGCTGCAACTTCCAGCGCCTTTTGCTCAACAGCAGTCAGTTTGTTGTAGACATCAAGGTTTAGATACATGTCAGCGTTCACAACAACCTGGTGCAAGCCCTGCAGATAGTAGTGCTTAAGAACTTTCTGAAAGCCAAACACAGAGTCAGGCTTCGGGCAGCACCACTCAGCCGCGTCAATTGTGCCTTTTTCCAGCGCTGGCAAGATGTCACCACCGCCCATCGCTACAGCTGGAACACCGATGTCTGCGTATGCAGCGCCAACCATGCCCGGAGGCGCGCGGAAGCGCATCTTGCGGAAGTCATCCATGGAATTAATAGGCTTCGGGAACCAGCCCAATGCTTCAGGGCCCACTGGCTGCAACATGAAACCTTTGACGTTCACGCCCATTTCCGTCCAAAGACGGTCGTAAAGTTCTTTACCACCGCCATACTGGAACCAGCTGAGGAACGCGATGTTGTCCATGCCAACGCCAGCACCGGCAACGGGAGCACCAAAAAGGTTAGCTGCAACGTGTTTGCCACCCCAATAGTGTGTCCATGCAAAACCGCCTTCGACAAGGCCCGCGTCAACCGCGTCCATGATGTCCCGTGGGCCGACAACAGCACCGGCTGGCAGCACTTCGATCTTCAGCGAGCCACCTGT
This sequence comes from uncultured Granulosicoccaceae bacterium, assembly GCA_938041955.1. GTDB lineage: Bacteria > Pseudomonadota > Gammaproteobacteria > Granulosicoccales > Granulosicoccaceae. The sequence goes on from CALISD010000155.1 coordinate 41,112, forward strand.
AAGAGCGTCAACGTCTTTGGCAAACTCTTTCAGCATGAACACTTCGTCCGCCGAATCTGATAGCACCGATTGGATACGGATAGTGGTGGCAGCTTGAACACTGCCTACGGCAAGAGCTGCACCTACAGCTAATGCACTAATTATACGATTCAATTTCATAAATCCTCCGAACGAAGTTCTTTGAAGAAAAAAAGATCAAAAGCCTTGAAGACCTTCGAGAACATTTTGCACATAGGTTTGATTTGGTGTAAGCGCTTACATCGTCAAAAACTTATTTCAAACCCTTTGAAACGGTACATCTTTATACTCATGGAGCGCACGTTCAAAGTCAACATCCAGCACCACAAATACCACAAACCGCTGCTTTGATGTCGCGCACATGTACAGTACGAGTATCATCACAGCCCACCAAATCCCTGGCATTCAACAGTATGTGCATCTGCGAATCCTCGCACGAAAACAGCACAACTGGTCTTCATTTCAAACAGGTGAAAATCTGGCAGCGACTCCAGCAGCGGGATGATGTCCCCGAAACGGTCTTGCATAGATGCCAGCACTGTTTTCCATGTGGGCGACCCCCTGCCTATCAACTCCGACTCAGCCTGGTAAGTGACCCGTTTGCGCGCATGCAAGCTCTCTGCATCTGTTTCATTTTCAATAAACAGCAAACTGGCACGAGGGTTCGATTTTAAATTTGCAGTGTGCAGCGCTAAGTCACTCAGCAGGACGTACAGTTTTCCATCAACAATAGTAAATGGTGAATAGCTTATCGTCGGCTCTGCAGCTAAATCACAAGTTGACAACAACACTGTCTGAAAGCTGTTCACCAGTGCTTTCATGCCAGCGTCGAGCTCCGCTTGGTCAGGTAGGCTCATAAGCCACTAGATATCCGTTTTTTACGCGTCTGTAAAATACACCGAAGCGCACATTGATTTTAGTACCAGCCCCTTCGACAAACAGCATCCAAGGTCCGCCATCAAGCCCTGCCACAAAGCGCTTACTCCGAAATTACCTTCAATGCACACCAGGCATCCTCTATTAAATGCCAGCACGCGTAAACGAATGGCGAGACGATCTGTCATACTCTTAAGTCTTATTCGGATTACCTCCAGATGGCGCACAACACACCATCGAGCCATCAATATACAGGCAAGATTTTAAGCATCACCCTACTCATCATCGCTGAGATAGCGGCGATGAGCTTGTGGTTCGTATCTGCAGCCATCCTCGGGGACATGTCCGAGGAGGCAAACCTGAGCCCTGGCAGACAAGCGGCACTGTCGTCGGCAGTACAGGGAGGCTTTGTTATCGGCGCGTTAATTTCAGCCGTCTTCGGTATAGCAGACCGATTTGAACCTCGTTATGTGTTTTCAATTTTCGCGCTGCTTGCGGCAATCGCCAACGCACTTTTATTACTCACTCCGCCAGGCAGCATTGAGGCCATTGCACTCAGGGGGCTCACTGGTGCTTGTCTGGCAGGCGTGTATCCGGTAGGAATGAAGATCGCCGTCGGCTGGGGGCAAAAAGATCGCGGATTCCTGGTCGGATTACTGGTGGGCGGCTTAACCCTTGGTTCTGCAGCACCGCACCTTCTGGCCTTTATTGGCGGCACTGATTGGCGCATTACGGTCACTGCTGCCTCCTTGCTGGCTGGAATATCTTCACTGGTCATTCTCGCCACTCACAACGGCCCTCACCACAGCACCCAGGCGAGATTCGATTCCAGTGCCCTTTCGGATGCCTGGACAAACCCGGCTATCAGACGGGCCTACGGCGGTTACCTTGGCCACATGTGGGAATTATTCGCCATGTGGGCCTGGATTGGCATTGCGCTGTCAGTCAGTTTCAGCAGTCAAATACCGTCACATGAGGCAAACGAGTTAGCCAAACTGATGGCCTTTATCATCATTGGTCTGGGAGCGCTCAGTTGCCCGGTTGCAGGATGGCTCGCAGATCGCATCGGAAAAGCCGAGCTGACTATCGTTGCCATGGCAATAAGCGGTCTCAGTGCTATTTTATTCGCACTGACTTTCGGTGGCAGTATCTGGCTAACGGTGGTGGTGTCAATCATCTGGGGCATTGCAATTATTCCCGATTCAGCACAATTCTCGGCGTTGGTGGCGGATCACTCACCCCCCGAAAAAGCCGGCTCACTCATGACCTTTCAAACAGCGCTGGGCTTTGCCCTTACCACACTGACCGTGCAGCTCGCGCCGCTAGTTGCCGCCAAAACAGGCTGGCCATTTTTAATGGCTTCACTCGCCATTGGGCCTATATTCGGTATCTATTCAATGTGGGGCCTGCGACGCCGCCAGGAAACCTAAACCTGCGCTATGACACCCTTGGTAACTCATTCACTCACTGAGCACGTGCTGTATGCGATACTCACCCTAGTGTTCAACCCAATACCGCTTGCCGATTAAAGCGCCTGTTAACCCCAACATGAGGACAACCCAGTGACTGATAAAGCAATTATGGCCGGTGGCTGTTTTTGGGGCATGCAAGACCTCATCCGCAAGCTCCCGGGCGTGAAGGAGACAAGAGTAGGATACACAGGCGGTGATGTTCCCAACGCTACCTACAGAAACCACGGCACCCACGCAGAGGGCATTGAAGTGGTTTTTGATCCAAAGAAAATCAGCTTTAGAAACTTACTGGAATTTTTTTTCCAGATACACGATCCCACTACGCTGAATCAGCAAGGCAATGATCGTGGCGTGTCTTATCGCTCGGCGATTTACTATACCAACGAAGAGCAAAAACACATTGCCGAGCAAACTATCAGAGATGTTGATGCGTCTGGATTATGGCCAGGCAAAGTTGTGACTGAAATAGAGCCTGCGGGGGAATTCTGGGAAGCAGAACCAGAACATCAAGACTACTTACAACGTATCCCGCATGGCTACACTTGCCACTTCCCCAGAGCCGATTGGGTGTTGACGAGCGCAGCAGCTACATCCGAATCAGAATAATGTACAGATTTTTTCCAACAAACTGAAAAAGTGAACTATCTCTCACTACTATCATCTTAACTGGCAATCAACCTATAATTTCTTTGCTTGCCTGCGTTGTTGATTAATCGCCCACTAAAACAGCTGAGAATCCAGACTTGATGCAACACACGTTTTCAGAAACTACGATACCCTGATTTGTTAAAATCGAGGCACAGCTGGTGTCATGTAAACAACGGGTCTTTTATACTCTTCCAATGCTTAAGTTGGTATCTCCGCGCTTCAAACCGCAACAAGCGGGCAACCAGCAAACTTCGCGCAATGAATTGCTCAGGCTTGTGAAATACACAAGCAAATGACCACTTCATTCTTCCTCAGCTTTTGGCCATGCAACTGATATGAACGTGCTACTACTGGCGCATCGTGTTCCCTTCCCTCCCAATAAGGGAGAGAAAATACGCACGTACCACCAACTATCTCAACTCATAAAACACGGGCATAACGTGGTAGTAGTAACTCCGCTTGAGCAAGCAGAGGATCTACAACACGCTGATGCACTAAAAGCCAAGCTCAACGTCGAAGTGGTGCACTCCACCTTGTCTATGCGCTTTTTGCGCCTGGCACGAGGGCTACTAACCGGCAAGCCGCTAACCGTTACCAACTTTCACAATGCAAAACTACAACGCGAAGTAGACAGACTGATAAGTGAGACCGATTGCGATGTCTTAATGTGTACCAGCTCCGGCATGGCGGATTACGTTCTCAACCAATACACCCTGAAAAAGATACAGCAGCGGGGAATTCGGCTAGTGATGGACTTTATGGACCTGGATTCCTTAAAGTGGAAGCAGTATGCAGAGCAAAAACCCTGGCCACTGTCGAGCATCTACAAACGGGAAGCAGCCCTTCTAAGTACCACTGAATCTGAAATACTAGATACCTTCGACGCCAGCGTATTCGTTTCAGCTGACGAAAAGTCATTACTCGATACCAATCCGCTACTTAAAAACAAAGTACACGTTGTCACTAACGGCGTCGATGCAGAGGCATATTACCCGGACATAAAAAACCAAACACGCCCTTCTGCCACTTCACCAACGTTACTATTTACAGGTGTAATGGATTACTTCCCTAACGAAGACGCAGTTATCTGGTTCACTGAAAATGTATGGCCACTGATAATTATCAAATACCCTAGTGCGAAGTTTATAATCGCTGGCATGCGGCCGAGTAAAAAGGTATCTGATCTAACAAACAACAAGGGCGTTGAAGTCACCGGATTCGTAGACGATATATTACCGTACTATCAAAATTCTGACCTCATGGTCGCACCGTTCCAGGTTGCCAGGGGAATTCAAAATAAAGTACTACAGGCAATGGCTAGCGGTTTACCGGTGATTACATCACCCGCCGGAGCTGCCGGAATCTCGTGTACTGATGGTGAGCATTTGGTGGTTGCAGACACTGCTGCTGAATACCTGACAGCTATCGATGAGCTGCTAAACAACAGACAGCGCTACCGTGATATACAAATGGCGGGACTCGAATTGGTAGTAAAAGACTATTCGTGGGAAAACGAAAACACCAAACTTGAGATTATTTTAATTGGCGAAGACACAAGTAATATAAAGCCAAACCTTGCAAAGGGTTTTGAACCTCTCCCCACTGCTTGAATCGACAGACCATTGTCAGCTGTTCATCATCTCTGACTCATTCAGTTCAAGTAATATTGGCTCATTGGCTACAAAAGAATCCTGGATTTTTGTACACAGAGCGTCGCCACTATTTACACGAACACCCTTAATACCGTAAGCCTTTGCCACACTTACAAAGTCCGGCACGCTGAACTCAACACCGACACTGGTGACGTTAGCGCTCTCCATACTGGTTTTAATTTCACGATACCCGTTGTTACACCACACTATCACCGCGACTGCCAGACCCGTGTCCTTCAAAGCACCAAGTTCTCCCAGTACAAACTGCAATCCACCATCACCAATTAAGCAAACTACCGGACGTCGATTTTCCTGTCGATTAACACCAGGGCTAACGGTTGAATTGACGGCAATGGCCGCACCTGTTGCCGCGGGCAGTGCGTAACCTAGCGTGCCAAACCCAACCGATGAGTTGAACCATTGCAAAGGTTGCGCAGTATTGAACATCATATTGCCGCTGTAGACGAGCTGAGTAGAATCACCGACGAAAACACAACCCGGCAATTTATCTCGTATAGTCTCCAGCAACTGCAAATGCCGCCTCGCCTCAGTACCGAGCTCCTCGAATGCAGCACGCATCGTGAGCTCGGCTCGCAATGACCCTTCCCTGCTCACACCAGTGTTAACTTTTTCAAGCAAAGCGCTGGCAGTCGAGGCCACATCACCGATTACACCAACATCAGCAATCTGATTATTGTTAATTTGCATCGCTTCGATATCACAACGAATTAATTTGCCATCAATATGAAATTCACCATCTTTGTATTGATCATAGTCAGTGGCTGCAAGCTCAGTTCCAAGCGCAAGAATTACATCGGATTCATTCACTTTTTCTCGTACCGATTGAAGCGTGCAGGACGCGGGTACCGCAAGGGCATGCTGATGCGACAGCAAACCTCGTGAATTGATTGTCATGTGAACTGGTGAATCGATTTTCTCAGCAAGCGCGACAATCTCCTGCGCACTATCAACAGCCCCACCGCCCGTTAAAATTAGCGGCTTAGACGCTTCATTTATTAGATTCGCGACTGCATCAACACAGCTGGCATCCATGGCTACAGGAGCAGACAATGACCCCACCATATTCACCAGGCTCAAATCGGCTTCACTGCCAAGCAAAGATACAGGCAGCTGTAAATGCACAGGTCCTGGTCGAGCACTCGCAAACAAAGTAAACGCCAACGCCAACGCTTCCGGCAGCTCAGATGCAGTATGGATCGTCTGACTTAGACGCGTAACACTACTACTTGCTGCTAGCTGGTTTGGCATCTCGTGCAGCATGCCTCGGGTATTCTGAGTTGCCAGACTGTCGTTGACACTGGAAATGACCAACATGGGGATAGAGTCAGCCAGTGCCTGGCCCATAGGGGTAATAATATTGGTTAAGCCAGGCCCGGTAATAACAAAGCACACTCCGGGCTTTCTACTCACACGAGCATAGCCGTCAGCCATAAATCCCGCACCTTGCTCGTGCCGCGGTGCGTGATGTTGAATGTGACTATCGGCTAAGCCGCGATAGAGCTCTATTGTGTGAACACCGGGAATACCGAAAACATGTTCAACCTGGTAGCGCTCAAGCAGCTTGATCAACGCAACACCAACGGTTAGCGCCACTCGTTTACTCGATGCCATGGATTTCTCTGGGGTGACTAAGCCTTCATCAACGAAGGCAGAAACAAGGATATTGCAGGAATCAAGGCTAGCAAAATAAGCCGAATGATATCTGCAATCCAAAAAGGCGTGACCCCTTTGAAAATGGTCTTCACCGACACGTCCTTCAACACACCCTTTAAGACAAAGACGTTTAAACCAATCGGCGGAGTTATCAAACTGATTTCAGTCGCAACCACAACCAATATGCCGAACCACACAAGGTCAAAGCCAAGACCTTCCACCAATGGAGCAAAAATAGGTACCGTTAGTAAAATCATAGACAGGGATTCAAAAACACATCCCAATACCAGGTAGATTGCAAGAATCACAAAGATCACACCCAGTGGTGGAACATCAAAACTTTGCACAACAGTGATCAAAGCATCGGGCAGCCCGGCACGATTAACAAAGTTCGAAAAAATCATGGCACCGAACACCACCATAAAAAGCTTTGCTGTCGTTAAAGCCGTCTCTCGACTCACTTCCATTAACACCTTTATAGATAAAACTCTTCGAAACGCAGCGATACATATAGCACCGGCAGCCCCCATACCCGCTGCCTCTGTTGGCGTAAACGCACCGACATAGATTCCACCAATGACAAAAATAAATAACCCTAGTGTTGTCCACACGTCCCTCAAAGCAACAAGGCGTTCGCGCCAGGTACAGACCTCACCGGCGGGTCCCGCTTCAGGGTTTCTGGTAACGACATATTTAACAGCGCCCAGATAAAACAGCACACCAACAAGGCCGGGTAATATTCCAGCGATAAACAGCTTACCAACAGATGCATTCGTGATTAACCCGTAGATCACAAGAATTACACTCGGGGGAATCAATATGCCTAAGGTGCCTCCTGCTGCAATTGATGCGGTAGCCAACGAATCACTGTATTTATAGCGACGCATTTCAGGCATTGACACCTTTGACATCGTCGCGGCTGTTGCGAGAGAAGATCCACAGATTGCCGAAAACATCCCGCAGGCGCAGATAGTAGACATAGCTAGCCCGCCGCGACGATGACCAAGAAAAACAAATGCCGCACGATAAAGCTCCTTTGCCATACCGCCTCGCTCCACCATCAAGCCCATTAAAATAAACAAGGGCACCACGGACAAGCCATATGACTGACTGGCATCAATCACCAGACGGCTCGCGCTGGACATCGCCGCACGAAAGCTCGACTCATAAGTAAAACCAACAACGCCGACCAGGCCAAGCGCAACACCCAGAGGCATACGCAAAAATGCAAGCACGAGAACTGCAGCAAACCCGATCAGAGAAGGAATCATAGATTTTACTTTTTAGTCGTTGCCAGCCTGTGCCGACAACTGAGCGGAAGCATAATCTTCCACACTCTGACCGGGCTTGGTAAGCAAGATAAGAAAGCGCAACAGAGTAATAGCGGCCGCAGTGAATATTGCAGCGGTAACAAAGCCGACTATCGGGTAGCGCGGTATAGCCAAGTATTCAGTTACATCGCCATCTTCGAACGCCCTGACGGCATAGTCGAATACTCGATCACCCAATCTTATAGCGATATAGAAAGTCACCGCCAGAATGATAAGTGAGCAAACCCAACCCAGGTAGCCGCGGCGAAAGTGCGGGATCAGATCAACGATGATGTGATCGTGACGCATGAACATTAAAGGAAACGAAAAGAAGGTAATCGCCCCCATGCAGATCTCTACCAACTCTACAGAACCCACCAAAGGAGAATTAAATACATAGCGGCCAATCACATCTACACAGGTAATGAGTACCAGGATCAGCAATATAATCGCCGCCATATTGGCTGCAAAAAAGCTGACAGAATCTGTCAGCTTTTCCACCTTCGCAAGAAATTTTCGCACTGGTTTTACTACTTCAATTGCGCCTTCATATATTCAAGCGCCGCTTTAGCATCAACACCGCGACTTTCAATCTCCTTCAGTACTTCAGCTTCAATACTCGCCGTTTTATCTTTGAAGTAAGCACGCTCTTCATCGCTCGCTTCAATGACCACTGATCCCGTCTTGGCAGATTCTTCTGCACCGACTTTGTCAGCCTCGTCCCAGAACTGCCCGATGGAGCGAGACATTTCTACACCACGCACTTTATCAACACACGCTCGGTGGTCGTCTGATAGATCCGAATAAGTGTCCGAATTTAATATCAGTGCGAACGATGTTGTGTACATACCATCAGGATTTTTGAAAGAATACTTCGTCAGTTCATTAATTTTGAATGAGTACAATGTTTCGAGTGGAAAGAACACTCCCTCTGCAACACCTGAAGAAATTGCCTCATAAACCGCTGGTGCCGGCATGTTTACACCCGCCACACCAAGTGCTTTACCCACTGAGTTAGCCACACCCCCGCCGACACGAATCTTCATTCCTTCGAGATCTTTGTAAGATGTGATTTTTTCAGCCGTGTTAACAACACCCGGACCATGAACGAAGTGTGATAGTACCTCTACCCCTTTGGCCTCCTTTGCATCAGCAAAGAATTTCTCATGTGTCATCTGAAATGCAACTGACATTGTTTCAGCATTACCTGGCAAACCCGGCATCTCAATCATTTTTGTGGTCAGAAACTTACCCTTGGTATAACCATGCACGATCCAACCAATGTCTGCTACACCATCACGAACGGTGTCATATTGTGCAGGTGGGGGCGCGAGGCCATTTTCAACTTTCAGAGTCAGCGAACCACCCGAACACTCAGATAGCTGGTCGTTTAGCCATGGAAACACTGCAGTCGCCATGGCGTGTTTGGGACCTGCCCAATGGGACACGGTCAATACCTTGTCTGCGGCCTGCGCATTGCCGCCGATTGCCGCGGCTACAAGGGCTGGAACTAACAAATTCTTCAGCGTTTTCATAATCATCCCGAATGCGTGTATTGGAGACTCAGTTCGATCACCGGCACAAACGCCAGCTCTCTATATGAGTGACCAAGGCAGGTTATTGCAGCAGGACGCTGTTATCAAGTGCCAGATACGCAAAATGACGCCATTGAGCCGGCTCTTCGAGCCAGCAACAACCGGAGCAGAGAATAGTGAGTCTGCCAGTCATTTCAATGGATGGAATGTTCAAACTGAACTCCACCGGGCAATGGAATGGACTAATAAAATAAGGGAACCGTCCCGACGGAACGGTCCACAACCTACGCTACGGCGTGCCGAGGGATTAGCCCTCAGGCATGTGATCAACTGCTGTGTTCTGACTCTGTCAGTTTACGAATCACTTCGATCACCTGCTTATTACTTCCGGCCACAGAACCGGAAGTGCGGTACTTGCCGTTAACAATAATACTGGGAACACTGCTAATACCATCTGCGCGCGCCATCTCCATAGCACGGCGGATTTTTGCATCAACGGCAAACGAATTCATGGTTTTTAGAAATTTATCTTCATCAAGCCCCAGGCTTCCCGCGAATTTAGCGATCTGCTTCGGTGAGTTCAAGCGCTTTTTTTCGGTGTGAATGGCATCAAACATAGGCTCGAAAAATTGATCAGTTACACCAAGCAACTGTGCTGCATAGAAAGCCTTCGAATGGGCTGTCCAGCTTGGGTTCAATGGCGGTGCTTCACGAATAAAATCGACGTAGTCAGGCTTACTCTCAGCCCACTCATTTATTGTTGGCTCAAATGCAAAACAGTGAGGACAACCAAACCAAAAATACTCGAGCACTTCAACTCGATCAGTCTCACCTCGCTTCTTTGGACTGTCTATTTCTTCATAACCATCACCCGCAAACGCGACGGATACGGCAGATAAGCTAAACAATAAAAAAACAGACCGTATAAGATATCTCATGAACATTCCTATTAGTTTTTAAAACCGGGATTCTGGTTGAGTTAGTGGCACTTTGAACAAAATAGTTTCAGGCGCGAGACATATTTCATCACTACAAGCCTGTAACTGGAGTTCTATGTTTGCGCTGCTCACATCCGCCGAAGCTTCCGGCAACACACCTGACATTAGAACGCTCCCGTCAAAAAGGCTGAGCTCAGAGCGTTGAAATCCTAACTGCCTGGTTACCGCTGGCGGATAACTTACGCTGGCTAGAGCCACTTCGTTTTTTTGAGTTAAGCGCGTTGGAATTAGATAATCCTGTAACGGTTTGTCTGAGTTGATATGCCAACCCGGGGCCACTTCTATGCGAACATCAATGGTTCGTCCATCTGGTGTCGATACTGCCGCTTTGACCTTGCCCTTCGCTGAATAACGATATGCTCCGGTCTCACCGTTGAGCAAATCGTTTGTACCCACTAAAAAGTACGCAAAGCCACTACCATCTCTGGACAAATACTCAGAGAACGAAGCCACTAAAGATTCAGCCCTGACACGGTATTTGTCATCACCGGTCCGATTCCAAAGCTGTACAAGCACCCTGAGAGCAACAGAATTCCCGGTCGGTGCCGCATTATCAAACAGAGCCTTCGGCCTGGTAGGTAACACTGCACCTGCCACTTCTGTCTGCCCTATAAAGTAGCCGCTATTTTCAACATCCCAAAATTGCTCATTCATCGTTTCAACAAGTTGCACCGCAACATCCAAATAGGTTGAAACTGATGTGTCATCAAACAAAGCAAGCAGTGCCTGTGCAAGGTAGGCGTAGTCTGCCTGTGAAGCGGGAGTAGAGGCGCGATTTTGAAAATTAGCACGCCATAAAAACCCGTTTTCACGCCGATTATTTTTCAACAGAAACTGTATCGAACGAGTAGCCGCTTGCGTGTAACGTGGCTCACGTAATGTCTGGCCCGCTTTAATCAGCGCGGTGCTCATCATTGCGTTCCACTCGGTGATAATTTTTCGATCAGTCAGTGGCGGGATTCGCCGGTTCCGCTGTTCAAGCAACACAGACGAGAAGTCTGTGAGTTTACTGGCTAGAGTTGACCCTTCGATGCCATGAATAGCAGCCATCCTTTGTATAGAGTCTTCAAGCCGCAGGATATTACGCTCTTCAAAGTTGCCTTCTTCAGTAACACCCCATACCGAGTAAGCAAGTTCGGCATCTTCTTTTCCAAATGCATCAGTTAAAGTGTCTATCAGTTCTTCCGGCGTCCAGATGAAGTATGTCCCCTCTTCACCTTCCGAGTCGGCATCAGTTGCGGAATAAAATCCACCCTCCGCAGAGGTCATATCCCTGATAACGTAATCGGCAATTCTCCGCGCCGTTCTGGCATGTTCAACATTCCCTGTTAACTCGAAAGCCTGTAAATAAATGTGCAACAAGCTGGCTTGTGTATACAGCATTTTTTCAAAGTGGGGGATCAACCAATCATTATCTACCGCGTAGCGATGGAAGCCACCACCGACTTGATCATGGATACCACCGGCACTCATGCGGGTTAACGAAAAATCAACCGCCTCAAGCGCTTCTACGTCATCATTACGCTGGGCAAGATCCAATAGAAAAAAGTGAGTTGCTTCGCGAGGGAATTTGGGTGCCGGACCAAAGCCACCTTGAAAGCTGTCGTGACTCAGCAGTAAGTTTTCACGCGCCAGGGAAATTTCAGCCTCTCCCACTTTTCGCGCCTCACCACTGAGGGTACTGTTTTCAGCTATTGCCACCGCCAGACTATCTGCAAATCCGGTAATTTTCGCACGGTCGTTTTTCCACAGCCCGTCGATCTGCTGCATCACCTGTTTAAAATTATCAGGTGGCATGTAGGTCGCCCCATGAAATAGCTTGCCATCCGGTAGTAGAAACCCCGACAACGGCCAGCCACCACTGCCAGTGGTGACCTGAACACCCAACATGTACATTGCATCAACATCGGGTAATTGCTCCCGATCTACCTTGATTGCAACAAACTGTTCGTTAAGTTGCGCTGCGACCTCTTCACTTTCAAAACTCTCCCGTTCCATCACATGACACCAATGGCAGGTAGCGTAGCCAATAGATAAAAACACTGGCTTATCGAGCTTTTTGGCCTTGTCGAACGCTTCCTTTCCCCAGGCATGCCAGTTGACCGGGTTGTGCGCATGTTGCAACAGATACGGGGAGTCTTCTTTGATCAAGCGATTGATGTACAAAGGCGTGCCGTCTTTCCTGAAATGCTCAGTACGCGGCTTATATTCACTTCCCTGATCTTGATAAGATTTAAACAGCTCAGCTTGTAGCGTTTCATCTATGTCTGCCATTAACACAGGGGCAGTACTATGTGATTGCTCACTCTGTTGCTGTGCAACCGCTGGAAGTTGCCACAACACCCCGACCACAATGGCCATTTTTATTGAGGTCTTAATAGTGGTATGTCTCATATTGATTTGTCGGTTGCAGCCGCAAAAGCATAGACAACATCCTGCTCACGCCAAAGTTTTACACCTACACCGGAAATCTCAACCTCCGATTTGTCCATCGAACTCAGGTTGTCTGCATAAGGCGTTAAAAACAAACTGTATTGTTGCGACGTTTTCGGGTCCGAAAACTTAAGATGCGCGGCAAGGTTCCCACTGATGGTGCAGTACCTGCCACCAACAAGAGCGAGCTTCTGAAAGATTTCTGCCTCAGGCAGTCTTATTTTAAAAGGTAACTCCGATAAACCACTTTGCAGATCCACCAGGGTGTGCCCCTTTGCATCCATCTGCAACTTACTTGAATGATTCAATGCAGCCTCCCGCAGCACAACGTCCGTTCTTTGTGAAGCAAGAATGTTCTGGTGCACGAAACCGAAAACCGACAGCAACGCAACCGATGCAGCGAGTGCAAAACCAAATACTTTGCGACGTCGGATTGATTGTGTATCTTCAAGAATCGAATGCAGCCGCTCGCTACTCATCTGCTGCGATTGGTAGTAATCGATCAATTCCTTTTCCGTCGTATCCTTGGAACCTGCGGGTTGCTTGGTCATTTCGGTGTACTCCCTGTGACCAATTCTATTACCTGAGCCTTTTCGGCATCAGTACTACCATCGCTAACGTCATTGAGATCTGTGCCAGCCATCCACGTGCGCAACTTAATTTTGGAACGATGGATCAGACTCAGCACGGTACCACGAGCAACTTTGGTCATTTTTGCAATTTCATCAGCGGTATAACCTTCGACCACAGAAAGGTAGAGGGCCTCGCGCTCGACGTCGCGCAATTGCCTCAGAAAGGCATTCATCTCACGCGGTGTAAGACGCGAGTCTGCTGGATCAGCCGGAACATAGGCCTGCTCCTCAAACTCACTAAATTGAATCTTCCTCGCCCGCCTGTAACGATCAATGTAGAGATTTCGAATTGTCGTGTACAACAGCGATTTTTCCGGCGATTTGCCATAGCGCTTATCGAGTCGAATCCATGCATCGTGGACAATATCTTCCGCATCCTGCCGATCGGTACATAGCGACAGGGCATACCGATATCCGGAATTCAGAATATCGATATCTATGGATTTCCCTCTACGCATAACACCACTCGCGAGAATCGCTTCTACTGGCCAAAAAAGCTTTGAGTAGTGCATATTGAAAAAGGTTCGTGTGCATACCCGGAACAACGAACGCATCGTTGTTTTGATTGCAAGACAGGCGACAACACTGCTCCCGCATTCAGGCAGCAACGACTGGCCAGGTGTGTAATAAAACCACCCTTCTCAGCTTATTTGCAGAATCCAGTGTTCAATAAATACGCAGCGTCGGGAAAAGCCGTTTTGACTTGTCAGCCGGAATAAACTCACCTAAATCAACAGGCTTGGAGTACTTCTCGGCGGGTGGACTCTGCAACGAATTCAGATCTCCTTCCAGCAAGTTGCCGGTAATCGAACCATCCGCCTCAATTTCCAGCCGATAATACAATCCGTTCCACGCATCAATGCCAAATTCGGAGGGCGTCTTGCGGATAAACAGGAGTTGATATTCAAGATCACTGAGATCGTCCGGCGTCACCACAGACCGCAGATCATAGGGGTACTCAAGATAACAAAACCACTCTGCTTCACCCAGCAAACATCTAAACGGGCGCATCGATAAAAAGTGCTCAGTAAAAACGCTGTTATCCATATCCACCACCACAGCAGCCCGGTCATTATCAGCAGACGTAAAACTGACCTCGCCAATCTTCGTTTCCGCCTGATCTGAATCAACCAGATAAATACCGGCATCGGAAGGAAACTCAACCGCCAAAGCAACGCCTGAAAAAAACAAACCTAGAACACTTATGAGTTTTTTCACTTATCCGCTCCATGTGTTTTCAGCCACTATACACCGGCATCCAGCATCCCAATCAACAGAGGCGACGTGTTGTCGAAATCAGCAAGTAATCGTTCGCGCAGTCGATCACCGCCCGTAAGAGAAACGTTCGGTATAAGAGCGATAATACGCTGGGCAATAACAAGAAGAAAATCCACTGTGAAATCAAATCTCTACGCGATATGCTCGCCACACCATGAATAATCCGGCTAAAGCTGAAGATCAAACGCCGCCGACATCAAGGTCCGCGTATAAGCCTCAACCGGCGACGTAACAATCTGCTCAGCATCCCCATACTCAACCACTTTGCCAGCACGCATAACAACAATGTCGTCACTCAATGCGCGCACCACCTTCAGATC
>CALISD010000156.1 GCA_938041955.1 uncultured Granulosicoccaceae bacterium
CTAGTGGGCTGTTTGGAAAGTTCGGTAACACGGATCGAAGCCACAGCCGCCATAGCTGCGTTGGAAAAATTCGACGTAGGCCCTGCTATGCCTGCATTTTTCCGCCTTGCTCTGACGACTGTGGCTGTGAAAAGTTTGTTACCGAACTGCCCGCACAGCCCACTAGTGTTTCTACTAACCCGGAACACCAGAACCATATAGCGACCTTGATAGGCAACTGAATAATAGAGCTTCTGAAACAGACGTCATTGCGTAAACGCCACCGCATCCGTTCGGTTATATCTAACAGTGTAGCCGGGCTATTTGAAAGAAAGCTTCTAACCTTCTGCGACAACCTCAATTAATCGAGTCACCGCTTCTGCGCCCGGATCGATCACACCGTGCAGACTGCGTGAATCCAGATAAGCTGATCGCCCTGCGCCGGCTTTGTCCATTGACGCTGTGGTTTTGGCCCCCGCTCGCGCAGCCCTCGCCGCTTCTGAAATTGATCCTCCTGACACTAATACGTCTAATGCCGGCTCAAGTGCGTCTATCATCGTGCGATCACCTACCGCTGCACCACCGTAACGCTTCATCGCCGAAAGCCCGCCACGCAGTGCGTGTTGCCAGCTGGATTTCTGCAGTAAATCCTTTGCGGCGGCTTCAAACAGAATGGCGAATAGAACACCGCTGGATCCCCCCATTCCCCGAGTCTTGATCTCACTCAACGCTCGAAACAGAGCGGCGCTATCGTTGAGTGGCAATCCGTCAAGTTCGGCAAGTACTGTACGAGCCGCACCGGCAAAAGTTGACCCGGTGTCTCCATCTCCTACCAATGCATCCAACGCGTTAATTTCTTCCTCCATGGCAATGCATTGCCTGGCCATTGCTTCAATAACAATACGAACAGCGTCATTTTTTGAAGGTGTAAACACTTCCTTATTGAGTAGTTCGGGCACTGCTACGGTTGACCTTGATACGCGATCAGTAACATCCGGCCATGCTTTCGCACCTACTTGATAACGCAATGCATCGATCATTGTCTCATCAAGTGGCACCAGTGAGATAGAAAACCCAGGCATGTCCAAAGCGGTGATCAAAGCAGCAGGACCACAAATGATATCCGCCTTAGTCCCAAGAGGGGTTTGCATAAATTCTGAAAGTAGAATAAATATTTCAAGACGTGAAAGTCCGCCCAGGTTATTCAACAAAACAGCATAACGCGAATCGCATTGAGATAGCGCAAGAGTAAGTCGCTGCTCGATGTCAGCAACAAGAATTTTTGCGGTGTCAAAAGTGGCAACTTCGACACCGGGCTCTCCGTGTATGCCTAAACCAATTTCAACCTCAAGATCGCTAAGACGAGTGGATTTAGTATTACCCGGCATTGTGCAGGTATCTCTCGATACCCCCAGGCTTACGATACTATCGCTAACCCGGCTTGCCTCCGATTGAATAACACTAAGAGGCCTGTTAAGTTCAGAGAGGTATCCAGCCAATTTATGTACGAACAACACACCCGCTACACCGCGCGGTCTTGCTGCCTCCGGAATAGATACGTCATCAGAGACGATCACCATCTCTACTTTGAATCCCAGCGCTTTCGCCTTCTCCGCAGCAAGTCCGAAATTCAACCGGTCACCGGTATAGTTTTTAATAATCAACAAGCAGCCGGCATTGCCCGTCACGGTAACAATTGCCGACAACACCGCATCCACACTAGGGGATGCAAATACGTCACCGCATACGGCTGCAGTCAGCATACCTGCACCTACAAAACCGGCATGTGCGGGTTCATGACCAGAGCCACCACCCGATATGATGGCCACTTTACTTTTATCCCAATCAGATCGTACAACAACACGCGCAGTATGATCGGCGGGGTATCTTGACAAACGTCCCGAACTAGCTGCAACGATACCATCAATAGTGTCGCTGACGATCGATTCCCGATCGTTGATAAAACTATGCACAATGATTTCCTATAACGTCTATTTTCATATCGAATATCAACCCCATTGCCAGGTAACCGTCTTGACGGGTTCGTCCCAAAGAGCCAATACCTGTTGATCTAATTTGGTGACGGTAAGTGAGGCACCAGCCATATCCAGTGCTGTGCAAAATGTCCCGACCTGGCTGCGGGCTACAGAGATGCCGCGCTGCTCAAGATTCAACACAGCAGAATTAAACAATACGTACAACTCGATAGGAGGTGTCGCACCCAGCCCGTTACACATAAGCAAAACCTCATCTCCTGTGTGCACATCGAGTTTTTCCAGTATCGCTGCGATAAACAACTCAGCCAGCTCGTCTGCTGAACATAGTTCGATACGTTCGCGACCGGCCTCCCCGTGGATACCAACACCCAACTCGATTTCGTTACCTACAAGTTCAAAGGTTGGTGTACCCGCAACCGGAACAGTACAACTGCTTAACGCAGCAGCCATCGAACCCGTTGCGTTGTTGACACGGCGTCCAAGCTCTGCACATTCGTTCAGGCTCAGCCCGTTTTCGGCGGCAGCACCTACTATTTTTTCAACGATCAAGGTGCCTGCAACACCACGATTAGGCTGATCATCCGAGCGGGTCACATCGAGCAACGCCACATCATCATCCGTGACAACTATTTCAACCTGGTGATCACACATCTCGGATGCCATTTCGAAATTCATGATATCTCCAGCGTAGTTCTTAACAATCATCAAACAGCCAGCATCCCCTGTAACTGCCTCAATCGCACCGGCGATGGGTGCAGGGGTTGGTGAGGTGAACACTTCACCGGGACAGGCCGCATCCAACATACCGGTACCAATGAAACCAAGGTGCATAGGTTCATGGCCAGAGCCGCCTCCAGAGACTATGGCAACTTTGTCTTTGTTCTTCCGCTCTACACGAGTGACAAAACGCCCGCCATCGTGCAGTCTGACAACAGAGTCATGCGCTTTAGTAAATCCTTGCAGAGCCTCGATCAATGCATCTGCCGGGTTGTTTAAGATTTTTTTCATTATTTCGCTATCCCGAAGACTGATCGTCTCTGGTGTTTGAGATGGTTATTAATGTATCAGCGAGTTGCTTCAGCGCCTGCTTAATCATAGCTTTGGTTTTTTTGTCTTTTACAGCCGACAAGTCGACCGTATAGGAATCCTCACCACTGAATTCTGACTGATTAAGCAACTCAGCCTGCCCCGGATGCGCCAGTGAATAGGCTGCTAAAAACTCTGTACGCTCCACTGGCGACAGGTGGCAAACATCCATGATCGGGTGAACACAGTGAGAGGGTATCGGCACCCGGTACGAAGGGCTGGTAATCTGCGACACAAAACTGCTTTTGGTGCCAATTGCTTCCGCAATCTTTTTCTTCATTCCTGAAGGTCGTTTAGATATATAGGTAGCCAGTATTGATTTGTATTCCTGAACGAGTTCGTAGGACTCTACTTTTTCATCGGTCATAAACACTTTACTCCTGACATACTGATCTCATCCCTACTCTCATAGAACCTCCCGGCATCGTACAGTGCACAACACGCTTTTGAATATGCATTCGGGTTAGTCATTAAAATATCAACCGTTGCTGTGGACATAGATTTATCGACAACCATTATCGGGAAAGCAAGTGTTGCAGTAATCGGCGACCGAAGCGGGTAACAGCGTAATCAATGAGGCACCAACACTTCTGATTCTGATAAGCCTGGAAAAGAGATTCCCTGTCATCGTGTTGCACACAGTTGCCTTGTCGCATATTTCAACATTCATAGTCGATCATCACTTTTTTCCTGAGTTGTGCTTTTCCCCCACCCTCTGACAATGTGCTTTACCTGTGCAACTTGCGCAATTGCCACTGAAAGATCGCGAACACCGAGATCCAACAAATGAGGCACCAATTCGGGATCTGAAGCCATGTCACCGCAGACACTGACATCAATAGACATGTTCCTGGCATCATTAACAACCAGCCCGATCAATCTCAATACCGACGTTTGTGCGCCCTTGAGCAAGTTGCTGAGTTGCGTGTTATCACGCGCCACCGCTACGGTATATTGAAGAAGATCATTGGTGCCAATGGAAAAAAAGTCTGCATCGAACTCACGCGCGCAGAGAGCAGCAGCCGGAACTTCAATCATCATACCCAACTGTGGAACGGCACAGGCAACCCCCTCTGACTCAAGCTCCAACACCACTTCCTGAAAACGCTGCCGAAACTCACGCATCTCTGATGGCACTGTGACCATAGGTATCATGACTTTCATTGGCCCATGAATAGCCGACCTTGCAAGCGCCCGAAGCTGCACATTAAAGACGCCCGGACGGCGTTGCGACAATCGGTAGCCCCGCACCCCCAGAAACGGATTAGCTTCACCATCGATAGTGACACCGCTTATCGGTTTATCACCACCTGCATCAAGCGTACGGATTGTGACGGGCTTACCATCAGCCCATTGCAGTAGCTTCCTGTAAACATCGTATTGTTCATCTTCAGTGGGCAAAGTTTTAGTTTGATAAATGCACTCTGTGCGAGTCAGGCCAATTCCGTCAAAGGCTTGTGAATTGGCCATATCTAACAAGACAGGATTATCGACATTGGCAAGCAACTGGATCCTGACGCCATCAAGCGTGTATGCAGGATGATCAACAAGGTTTTGCATCGATCGCTCAGCAATGCGTTGAGCATCGAGCTTGCTCGTGAATGTCTGATGCCGGTCTTCAGACGGATTAACGTACAACCGTGATTCCGAAGCATCAATCAATACCAAATCACCGTCTTTTCCGATCAACATTTCAGCGTCACAACCCACGAGCATCGGTATACCGCGAGCACGCGCTAAAATTGAGGCGTGACTCGAAGGCGCACCACCGGTAAGTGCAATACCAGCGACTTTTTCCACCTCAAGACTAAGTATCTGAGACGGTGTTATCTGATCCGTCAGAATCACTACTGGTGAGTTTTCTGATGCTATGGTCAACTCTGGTTCACCGCCGGTAATACGCCTTCCAATCCGCGCTTGAAGATCCCTGTAATCTTCAGCTCGTGCAGCCATATAGGGGTCACTGGCATTGTCGTAGTCGACCACTTCTGCATCCATCATGCTCATCCACGCTGAAAACGCGCTCATCCCTGCATCAATCGATGCTATGACCGGTGCTAAGAAATCATCATCCTCCAGTAAAGCCAGTTGGAACTCGATAATGTTGGCACTGGTCTCGTCCAGCGACTCAATGAGCTGCGACAGATCCGTCTTCGACAGCTGAACAGCCAGGTCGAACAATACTTTCTCGTCGTCTGACGTGCCCGGTTTTATATCAATGGCGGCTGAGACTGTGCCTGTCAACAGCGCCAGGCCAACACCGAGACCGGGAGACGCGATTGTCCCGGAGAACATCTGTTCACGCATGTTGATCAATCCTCAAAAGCCCTTTTAACAAGCTCTATGATGGTGGAAACAGCTGCCGTTGCATCTTCACCTTTGGCACGCACCATCAACTCTGTTCCGGTCACGGCTTTTAATTTCATCACAGCGTTGGTGGATTTTGCATTTATCCAAGCGTCGCCATTAGTAGACGAGAGCTCTACATCAGCGACAAAGCGTTTAGCCAGTTTGGATATTTTCACGGCAGGTCGTGCGTGCATCCCCTGAGGGTCGCAAACGATCGCACTTTCAATACAATGATCACTCACGACTGGTATTCCTCGGCGGTTCGTCTCACCGTATCCAGAGTCGCACCGCTGGATGCTTCGGTCGCAGCCATTACGGCACCCTCGACAATCGGCGCATCACAGATAATGACATTTGCCTGTTGTTCCTGGCTCAACATTTCAATAGCCATTTCACTATTAGTCTCTGCCCCGCCCAGATCAACAATGACGAGTACACCTTTGTCGGTATAGGCTGACTCCAAAGCTGATTTGATCGCGTCAACCTGTGTTCCCAGGCCACCGTCTACACCCCCTCCACAGGGAACGATGACGACTTCTTCACCGACCATCTGACGAGCCATCTCAGCCGCACCACGCGCTACTAATTCAGAATGCGACACAATTACCAGCGCAACATTATCACTCATGCCTTCGACTCCATATAGCCACACACAACATCAACAATCAAAGCAGTAGACTTCGCACCGGGATCTATATGTCCTATCGAACGCTTCGCTAAAAATGCGGCACGTCCTTTGGTGGCGAGAAGAGGTTTTGTTTCCTCAAGTGCTTTTTCACTGACAAGACGGGCATCTGACAGCGAGTTTATCTCACCTGACTCCACACCATTAAGCAGTGGTACCAGAACATCCAACATCGTTTTTGCACCAACATCTGATTTACCACGCGACTTAACCGATTCAACACCAGCACGCAGCATTGTGACCAGTTCCTCACGCGTTTGCGGGCAATCTGCGCTGACTTTTCCAAACCCCATAAGGCACGAGCCAAAGAGTGGTCCGGAAGCACCACCGACATTCATGACTAGTGTTTTACCAGCCAGAGTACAGGCATCACCGAACGGCATTCTGGAAAACTCATCCTTGATTTCATCAATAGCATCGA
The DNA here is from genome assembly GCA_938041955.1 of uncultured Granulosicoccaceae bacterium. Taxonomy (GTDB): domain Bacteria; phylum Pseudomonadota; class Gammaproteobacteria; order Granulosicoccales; family Granulosicoccaceae. Next base: position 6,518 of record CALISD010000156.1, read on the forward strand.
AACCACGGCACATATTGACTCCATGGTCACCATCGCCTATCGCTTGATCAAGCGCTGTCAAAACTTCTCTGTTGGCGCGTATAGCGCTCGATACCTGTTCTGCGATTTCTTTCATCACCATTCAACCCTCGAAATATTATTTTGATTCGCCTAGCCATTGGCCACTGCGGTACCGTGTTGATCAAACTCGATTATCTTATTGAGATTTCCGGTAACAAAAACCTGATCCCCCTCATGAACTCTCATGTCTTGAGACATAAAGCTATGAATATGTTGGCCATCAGATTCCAGTAGCACAACAGATTCCGCACCGAGATGCTCAACGGTCATTACGGTTGCTGCCGATCCTGCGGTACGATTTATCACTACATCTTCAGGCCGAAGCCCGATCGACCGTGTTTGTTCAGTAGTGGCATTGATGCCAAGTGCGCCTGAATCAAATATATTAATCAGCGGACTGCCTAACCGTCTTGCGGCATTAATATTCCACGGTTTTTCATAGACGTCCTGCGGCTGACCCACCTGGACAAGTTCACCCTGTTCGAGAATACCGATACGATCGGCAAGTGTCATCGCCTCTAGCTGATCATGGGTCACATACAGAATGGTCGCACCGAGATCTTGCTGAATACGTTTTAACTCAACTCGCAGGTCTTCCCGAAGCTTGGCATCCAATGAAGACAACGGCTCATCCATTAGAAACACTTTCGGGCTCCTGACCAGCGCCCGGCCGATCGACACCCGTTGCATTTCACCGCCGGATAATTCGGTCGCTTTGTTCTGTAGCTTGTGAGAGATACGCAACATCTCTGCGATTTCACCTACTCGAGCCTTTATGTCATGCGTCTTCATTTTTCTTCCAGGCGCTTTCAATGGAAAAGACATATTCTCGTAGACGGTGTAGTGTGGGTATAAAGAGTACTGCTGAAAAACAAAGGTCACATCTCTCAACGATGCATCTAAATGGGTGACATCCTCGCCATCAAATAAAACCCTGCCGCTATCAGGCATCTCAAGCCCGGCAACCAGACGCAACGTTGAGGTTTTTCCGGCACCGGTAGGCCCGAGCAATACAACAAACTCACCATCCGCAATCGTCAGCTGCACTCCTTTAACCGCCTGAACATCATTAAATGCCATACAGACGTTATCAATAATCACCTCAGACATTTGACGCACTCCGAAATAGATCGCTATCAATCGCCCGCTCACTAACACCGTCAAATACCACCAACGAGGACGGATCAAAATCAAGACCCACAATATCCCCGGTATTCACCCGATGTTGATTATCAGCTCGTGCTCGCAGCCGGCCCGACGGAGTATCGACAGTAACCAATTGTCTTGCACCCATATACTCGACACCGAATACTTCACCACGAATACTTCCAGTATCGCTGAGCGCTATATGCTCAGGACGAGCGCCAACAATGGATGTCTGGCTGCTAGAGTCCTCGTGCATAACGGGCACCGGAATAACACCACCTTTCACAGACACCTGCGCTGTTCCTTTTGTAAAACCGCCCTGACCTTCTATAAAATTCATCGACGGAGATCCCACAAACCCGGCCACGAACTTGGTCGCGGGTCGCTGGTAGACCTCCTCAGGAGAACCGATCTGAAGCACATTTGCCTGATCCATAATGCAGATGCGATCTGCCATTGACATGGCCTCTATTTGATCGTGAGTCACATAGACTGTCGTTGCTTTAACGCGGTTGTGTAATAGTCGCAATTCTTCACACATTAAGTCTCGAAACTCTGCATCCAATGCACCGAGTGGCTCATCCATTAAGAACGCTTTGGCTTCGCGAATCAGTGCTCGACCCAAAGCGACTCTTTGTCTGTCGCCAGAAGACAGACCACCGACTCCTGATTTCAACAGGTGTTTGATTTGCAGCATCGTGGAAACTTCATCCACCTTCTGCCGAATCACCTTACGTGATAAACCTTGTACACGCAGCGGAAACGATATGTTTTTTTCTACAGTCATATGGGGGTAAAGCGCAAACATCTGAAAAACGAAAGCAATATCGCGCTGCGAGCCGGGATTATAAGTCACATCCTGACCGGCAAGGTGAATTAGACCATCCGTGGGGACTTCCAAACCGGCAATCATACGAAGCGTGGTTGTCTTACCACAACCCGATGGCCCAAGCATCACAAAGAACTCGCCATCATTGATGGTAAAGCTGGAACCCTCGACTGCAGTAAATTCACCGTACGTTTTTCGCAAATTCTGAATCTTTATCTCAGCCATGGTCTTACTCAGGAAAATGGCTAACGATCATAAAACTCACCGTTCCAGCCAGGATAGTTATAAAAGAATAGCTGTACAGCCACATTAAAAACGGTTGTACCAACATAAGAATGCCAACACAGATAAGCATTGTCGCAATGCCTTCTGCCGGACCACGCCTGAACAGCCAGGGACGTTTATTTTTCGCTCTGGATAAGTCACTCATTTGCGTACAGCTCCAAAGGTTATACCGCGCAAAAGTTGATTACGCAGCAACACAGTAAAGAAAACAATCGGCAGCATAAATATTGTTGTTCCAGCTGCCACTGCTGGCCAATCCAGTCCGCCCTCTCCAATAATAGAAGGAATGAACGGAGGGGCAGTCTGCGCCTCACCAGAGGTTAACAACAAAGCAAAGGCATATTCATTCCATGCAAAAATCAAACAAAATATTGATGTTGCCGCTATTCCCGAGCGCATTTGCGGCAGCACGATTTTCCAGAAGGATTGAAGGCGTGAATAGCCATCTACACGTGCAGACTCTTCATACTCAAGTGGTATTTCATCGACAAAGCCTTTCAATAGCCACACAGCTAACGATACGTTCACTGCGGTATAAAGGAGTATCATACCCAGCGCCGTATCTGACAAACCAAGCTTCCTGTACATAAGAAATATCGGAATAGCTACCGCTATCGGGGGCATCATTCGCGTTGACAATATGAAAAATAATAAATCATCCTTAAAAGGTACTTTAAATCGACTAAATCCATAGGCCGCTAAGGTACCCAGAAAGACTGCCAGAAATGTCGAGCCGAATCCGATGATCAATGAATTGGTGAAGCGGCCAATAAAACGACTGGGCCCGGTGATCACCATGTTACGTTTGCGTACTAACTCATCTGCCCAGGATGTCGGTTCACCAAGGCCATCAATGTACTCTGCAGTTTGGCGTGACCGAGTTGTGAACAGATTGACGTAGCCTTCAAGCGTCGGATCATAGATCACTTTAGGCGGATAACTTATCGAATCGCCCGGTGACTTAAAGCTTGTCGCCACTATCCAAACCAGCGGCACCATAGTGATCAGCGCGTAGAGTATCACCAGCGCGGCGGCCATTGTACGCGCACGCGGTGTAGCCTCGCCTACTTTGAGCATTACGGGTTTATCTACCATCATGATTTCACCTTGTTCAATGCCTTTACATAGATATTACCCAGGCCGAATACCGTCACAAACAATATGACCGCGTAAGCTGACGAGTACCCTGTTTTCCATTTCTCAAATGCTTCCCTTTTAAGATTGATTGAAGCCAATTCTGTGATTGACCCGGGCCCGCCCGACGTTAATTCGACGACTAAATCAAACATCTTAAAATTTTCAATCCCTCGAAACAGCACTGCCAACATTAGAAACGGCATAATTCGCGGAAGAGTGATATACCAAAACTTCTGCCAGGCATTTGCCCGATCAATTTCAGCAGCCTCATAGAGCGAACCGGGTATCGAACGAAGACCGGCAAGACACAACAACATGATGTACGGCGTCCACATCCAGGTATCAACAATGACAATCGCCCAGGTCGCGAGATGCACTGATCCGATCATATCCACTGGACCCACGTCGACGAAGAAATTAATGGCGTGGCTAAATATTCCTGTTTGAGGCTGATAAATATATGTCCAGAAGGTTCCAACAACAGCCGGCGACAACATCATTGGAATCAGAATAACGGTGGTCCATGCACCATTGCCTTTAAAGTTTTTATTGATCAACAGCGCCAGGCTCAAGCCCAAAACGGTTTGAATCAGCATTGTCCAAAACACAAAGTTTGCTGTCGTTTGCATATAGCCCCAAATATCAGCGCTCCCCAGAATACGTTCGTAATTGCGCAGGCCGACCCATTCAACCGCGCGGCCAGGCTGATTGGCTCGCGAGTTGGTAAACGACAGGTAGACAGTCCAGAGGAGCGGAAAAATGTTTATGGCCAACAAAAGCAGTATGGTTGGCGCGATAAACCACCAGGCTATTACCCGATCAGAAAACCCTCTGGCTTTGCTTTTTAAACTGCGATGGGCCTTGTCAGTCACGCCCTTTCCAGCATGCTCAATTGTTTGAGTGCTCATAAGCCTATTCAATAATGTGGTGAACAGAATCTATTCACATGTAGCTGCTAAGTATGTTTGGCCAAGGAACCCCGGCTAACATTAGCCGGAGCCCTTCACTGGAGAAAACTAAATTTTGCCGTCGTCTTCGAAGACTTCTGTCCAGTCTGCAAGCAACTTATCGAGTGCTTCTTGTGCAGTACCCTGATCCGCAACGACGTAGTCGTGCACGCGCTTTTGCATAGATAGCAATAGTTCGGCATAAGTGGGCTCCTGCCAAAAATCTTTGACTGAACCCATGGCTTCCAAAAATTCACCTGCAAACGGAGTGGAGGCTGCAAAATCTGCCGCACCGGCAACACCGACATGGCAGGAATAACCGCCCAGCTCCCACCATTTTTCCTGCACAGGCAACTGTGCAAACCATTTAATGTATTGCAGTGCCTCTGCCTGCTTATTGGAATATGCAACAACCGATATTCCCTGCCCTCCTAGAGCAGATCCTTTTACATCTTGCGCGGGGTTCGCAAAGAAGCCCGATACGGCGCCGACGTTTTCATCTTTTTCAATTCCAGGAAAAAATGCAAACCAGTTATTCTGAAACGCGACCTGTCCGGATTTGTAGGCATCCAGATTCGCAACCATATACGCATCAGAGTGGCCTGGTGGTGTTGCCGTCTGGTAGAACTCTTTATAAAATTCGAGTGCCTCTACAGCTTTAGGCGAGTTGATCGCACCGGCCATGTCATATTCACCGGCGGTATTGGTGTATTCAACTCCGTGGGCATACATCGCCCCCGTGAACCCCATAGTAATACCTTCAGACCCTCGTTCCGTGGGTATTGCCGCGCCATAGACAGTGGTCCCATTGATTTCACGCCCTTGAAAAAACTGCGCGGTTTGCAATAGTTCTTTCTGGGTTTTCGGTACATCGAGATCGCGCCCGTACTTTTCTTTGAACGCCTTTTGAATATCAGGCATCGCAAACCAATCCTTGCGATACACCCAACCCAATGCATCACCCATGGCTGGCAGCGCATAGTAGTTTGGCTCGCCTTTTGGCCAGGTAGAGTAAGCGTTCACCGTGGCGGGCAAAAAGTCATCCATTGAAATGCCTTCAGCATCAAAGAAATCATTTAGCTTTACATAGTGCCCGTACGTAGCACCGCCTCCGATCCACTGACTGTCACCGATCATAAGGTCGCAGAGTTTACCGCCAGAGTTAAGCTCGTTAAGCATCCGGTCGGCGAAATTTGTCCACGGAACAAATTCGAAATTCACATCAATTCCGGTGGTGCTCGTGAAGTCTTTGGACAGCTCTACTAAGGCATTTGCCGGATCCCAGGCCGCCCAACACAAGGTAATTTCTTCTGATTGTGCAGTCGCAAATGGTGATAAAGATGCCAGCAGTAGTGCAGCCATGGTTGTTGATTGCAAAGGTTTCAATGTAATCCTCCTGAAATTTAACTTAACGATGTGCAGGTGGCATGAGTCGCTCTGCCACCGTGGTGCATTTTTATACCCAGTAAATGTTATTGTCAATAACATTTACTAAACAATACTAATTAAGTCGCATTAACAACAACCAGAATATGGACCTATTGCTCTGGATCTTCTCTTTGAAAACTCATATACTCTTTATTTTTCAATATCTTAAAAACTCTGCGGCGGAACTAAACTAAATACAGCCGGCAAATTTCATAAACTAAACATCTTCCTTTAAACAGCTGATTTAGTTTATTTTCAATTAACAATAAATAAGCTTTTCCTCACTAAGGTGTAAATTAACTGCCAGCCGGGTGGGAGCGAATCAGCACCTGCGGATTTTCCAGCGCTAGGCACTACCAAAAGATCATATGGGTGATGACTGCCCCGGTTTGGTCCTTCAGTTCTGTTGTATCGCTAAAAGGCACAAATTTGATTCGTGTTAGAGCAGTCCGGACACATAGGTTGAATTGCCTGCATCGATAACCTGGTGCTGGAATGGGTCGACAGTCACCTTGCGCGAATTCAGTTACAGCGGACGCGCATTGTTTCTCTGGATTGCATCAGAATGCCGACCCAGCAGGTTTCGTGAACGGCGAAGAGCAATAGCCCTCCTGATAGCTCAACGCCAAATCATAACGGTTGAGTAAAAGAAAAAAGTAAGCAATAGAATTTCAGCACAAACAGGCAGGCAGGCAGGCAGGCAGGATATTCCCATAATTGAGTAAGCGGAGTCATTCCATTAGAAATGTCACTGGGAATTGTTGGAGCATCATATACAAAGTACCCTTCGGGCCGATTAGATAGGTACATGATATAAAAATTCTAACCAACACTCCGACCACAGCACTCAACAGTTTCAACACGCTTGTAACGGCACACTGGTGCCTGCTACGTCATTTATCTAAACTGATGCACTGGAGAAAATGGACACTTAAACTAGCCGGTTAAATAGCTTGTTAGCTGTTCAATAATCCGGTGCATTTGGCATAATGATCTATACCCGTTGAACCGAACAACTCTGTTGTCCGGATCCATATTCCAAATTAATATTAGCGCATGAATTCCCACACTCTACAGGTAGAGCAAATGAGCACAGCCTCCAGTTGTGATTGAGACACTTGCATCACATTACTATAAATACACAGCGCATTTTAGAATCATCCAATCAGGACGCACCACATAAGCGGACATTAATAAATGCTAGTGGACTGTGCGGGAAGTTCGGTAAAAACTGTTCACAGCTACAGTCGTCAGAGCAAGGCGGAAAAATGCAGGCATTGCAGGGCCAACGTCGAATTTTTCTAGCGCCGCTATGGCGGTGGTGGCTTCGGTCCATATTACCGAACTTTCCAAACAGCCCACT
>CALISD010000157.1 GCA_938041955.1 uncultured Granulosicoccaceae bacterium
CCAAGCCTGTGAATGGACCTGAAGACACTATTGATGATTTAATGATCGATCTTAATCGACTCTATAGTGAGCAGCGCAAAGCGCCATGACAACAAGCCTTGAATCATTAGTAGCGCAATTTGACCTTCGTAACAAACCACCTGTAGACCAATGGAAGCCCGAAAGGATTGGTTCGATTGATATAAGAATCAATCGTGAAGGTGAGTGGTTTCACAATGGCTCAAAGATAGAGCGCAACCGCATGGTGTCGCTGTTCTCAACGATCCTGTGGCGAGAGGACGATTCCTACTATTTGATCACCCCTGCTGAAAAGTTAAAGATTGAAGTGGAAGAGGTGCCGTTTATTGCAGTGCTAATGGAAGTGTCAGGTGAAGGTGAAACGCAGTTACTGAACTTTACTGACAACACGGGTAATCGATTTAACGCAGATGCCGAACATCGTTTATGGCTGTCGCAATCTGACGATGATCAGCCTTCTCCCTATGTAATAGTGCGTAGAAACCTGCCTGCCAAATTATCCCGCGCTGTGTATTATCAGCTGGCTGATTTGCTTGTTGAGAGAGACTCTGTGCCAGGTGTTTGGAGTGATGGGGTGTTTTTTGAGTTTGGCTCTGATTAATGTTTGTTGCCTTGCGAGGCTTGTCTTGGGGATGGCGACTAAGTCGCTTGCTGGGGCTTGAGCGGCATTCCCTGCCGGAGGCCTTACTTTTTGAAAGAGCAAAAAGTAAGCAAAAACTCTTCTTGCTACTAGATCCGCCCTTCGGGTGCCTGCGGCAATTTTATCCCTTCGTTCCAACAGGCCGCTCCTGCGTATAAACGGGAGCGCAGCGAACGTTTTTCGAGCGTCTGATTTGTTTTTTAAAATCATCTGGAGTTGGGTCAAAGCGCCATGGATGGTGCTTTGAGCGTTGTGGCCATGGATGGCCATACAACGCGACCCAACGGAGGATGATTTTAAAAATGCCAGAGGCACCCGCAGGGCAATGAAGCCGTGAAACCGCTTTTTGGTTACTTTTGTGCGGTTACAAAAGTGACTCGTAGTGCCAGGGACTGGCATCGAAAAACGCCATGGATGGCAAGCCGCTCAAGCAAGCCGCTCAATCAAGCCGCTCAATCAAGCCACTCAAGCAAAACAAACTTAAAGAGGACAATCCAGCACCCAAATATAACCATCTGGAGCAACAATAAACGCTTCCCGAACCCCGTGCGGTTTATCCAACGCATCAGCCAGTACAATGTAGTCGTGCTCGCGGGCTTTTGCGCAAGCGAGATCTGGATCACAGTGGTGCAGTCTTAGCTCGATTCCACATCCTCTTGCCGGCACGCTGTCAACCACGCCCGCCATTGGATGGCTGTCATAGGTGTGATCTGCGTGCAGCATCCATTCTGTGTCTTGAGCGCTAAGTACTGCGAAATCAACGTCGCTATAGACAACCTTAGCGTCCAGCACTGTGGTCGCAAACCGGACACTGTCGGCTACGGAGGTGACTAAAAGGTTCACTCCCAGGCCAGTTAACGAGCGGCCATAGTCATCTGCGTTCATCCACGGTGTGCCTGATCTTTTGCTGGTCATGTGACACCTATCGTCAAGTGAGTCAGAAATTCGCCGTTATTGTCGCATAGCGGATGAGTTTTGCACGCTCCTTGCTGATATCGAAGCCGGGGTGTGTATGAGAGATAGAAATTGATTGAAAGTGAAACTAGCCGGGATTGCGAAGAACTGAACGTTCTTGCTTCGCGTTGTGACATGACTGAGTATGACCTGTTTGGTCTCGCGTTTTACGATGCGCACGGATATCAGGCAGATGATGTACTGCTGCAGGATTTGTTTATGGACTTCTTACAATGCGGGGCAGCACCCTCCTGGTTAAGAAGCTACGTGCGTAATCGATTTCGTAGCCCGGCCCAGACAATTGAGCATATCAAGCAATCGGCAATGATTAGTACCGGTGCCCGCAATGCCATTGTGAAATGGCGTCCAACGGTAGACATTTTCACTTTCACGCTGGTCGGCCATCTTAGTGGTCCTGAGTACACCTCATCAGAGAGTCCGGAGTACTAGCCAGCGCACCGGTGGTTTCAGCTAGCTGTCTGTTTCGATCGGGAAGGCCAGGTCAGGTACGACTTCAACGCCGGGTATACTGAGCAGTCCTGCAGGAGGCATTAGTACTTTGGAGCTTCTGTTTCCACCGCCGAGAATGATTTTTTCGCAATTCATCACGCGGCTGTCAATCCACAAGGGCAAGTTGTCTGGTAAGCCAAATGGTGTCACTCCGCCAAGTTCCATATTGGTCAGTTCTTTAGTTTTTTCCGGAGTGGCGAATGAAAGTCTTCTGACGCCAAGCTTTTTGCGAACCACTTTATTTACATCAAGACGGCAGTTTGCCAGCACTACACAGCAGGCAAATTTTGGCTCACCTTTGCTGGACCCAAGTAGTAGCGTGTTAGCAGATTGTTCCGGTTCGAAACCGTAGGCTTTACAAAATTCCATCGTGTCCGCCAGGGCTGGATCACAATCCAGTGCTTGGTACGGTATTGACAGAGTGTGCAGAACCTCCCGAACGTCGGGATGAATTAAGTCAGTAGTCATTGTCTGTATGTGGTTGCTGTATTGCTAAACATTACCTGTTGCTTGCAACAGTGTGGGTCGAGGGTATCATGCCGATATCTGATGGTCCGATTGTTATTTTTACAGAGAAGTCACTATGAATATAAAAACACTTTCACTTTTGGTGCTTTTGCCAGCCTCTTTTAGTTTGGGTGGCTGTACTGCAATAGCCTTGGTTGATGCGGCGGCGAGTACCGCAATTGGCGCCGGGAAGCTCGCAGTCAAGGGAACAACAGCGGCAGTCGGGGCGGTTATCCCTGATGGTGATGACGACAAGAAGAAGAAAAATAACCAGTAGGCTTTTCAAAGTGCATTGGCTTTGCAACAATCGGTGCAACGAATTATCGTAAACCAAAGCAGAGTGTCATTGTGCCCAAAGCAAGCGAACTAAAAAAAGGCCAGGTGGTTGAGTTGGCTGATGAGCCATGGATCGTCAAACAGGTGGACTGCAAGAGTCCATCTTCCAGGGGGGCGTCTACCCTGTACAAAATTCGATTTGCACACGCTAAAACGAAGCAGAAGCGAGATGAATCCTTTAAAGGGGAAGACTTTCTTCGTGATGCCGATTGCCAGCGCGTGCAGGTGCAGTATTCATATAACGATGGTGAAGCCTTGTGTTTTATGAACATGGAGGACTTCGATCAGTACTTTCTTCCTGTCAGTGAATTGGAAGATGAAAGCAAACTGCTGGTAGAGGGGCTCGATGGGATTTATGCGCTGTTAATAGATGGTGAGATCGCAGGTGTGGAATTACCGCAATTTGTAGAGCTTGAGATTATAGAAACCGACCCTGCAATCAAGGGGGCAAGTGCTACCAGTCGAACCAAGCCTGCGACACTAAGCACTGGATTTATCATTCAAGTGCCTGAATATCTAGACGCTGGTGAAACGATAAAAATCACCTCTGCGACGGGTAAATTCGCTTCACGTGTGTAAGTGACTCAGTAGCCTTCGCAGAAAGCTCGAAGTCTAAGTGCGGATTTATGCACAGCCGTTCGTCGACTGTCTGTTCATTGGTTTTTTTTAATGGGCTTCGTGCTTTAGTGCTTCAGCTGGCACGCCAACAACATCGGGCGCTGTAAGCGCGGGCCGTGGGGTAGTGCAGACTATAGCCGGTGCAGCCACTGCGCGATTGTTGAACTCACGTCAGAACGCTTGTTGTTTAACTCTCGTATGTCTTTGAGTAAATCATCGATTTCATTGTCAATGTGTGATTTATCTTTGTCAGAATCCACTCTGAGTCGGCGATATCGTGCGTTGCTTAAGTCATCGCGCGCGTCATCGTATTTGCGTTCCAGCTCATCCAGAGCCAGTTCAAGGCCATGCACATATCCACGCAGGAAGCCTTGCTCTGACTCAGCCGGGCAGATGCCATTGTAGTCATTCGCTTTGCGGCCAACCTGTATGCCATTGGCTTGCGAGCAGTAGGTTTGCAGCCCCTCGTTGTAGCCTGTGTCGTAGAGGGCTTTATCAGCGTTGATCCCATGCTTCGCACATGCTTTGGCGTGAGCGTTAAATCGGCTGTTGGTTCGTCCTCTGGAGGCGTCTTCAAAACCTGCTGTTCGCCATTCTCCATTTTGGCACTCGCGCTTGTTCATCGTCATGCAGGACGACAAAACCATAATGAGCGGGAGTGTCGTAATCAGGCTTTTTGCGTGTGATTTACTAGTGGTTTTTTTCATAGAGCTGATGTTTGAAGGCGCAGTGTTGATGTCAGAGAGGTGATATCAGATGTTTAATGTATCAACTCTGAATGATCTTGATTGGCAATAAATTGGCGTTCAATGAATATCCACAATTCCTGTGGATAACTTAGTGGATAAAATCTGGAATAGCGTTTGGAATGTCCAATAATCAACGGCTTAACTTAAATTGATTACTTTTTGATCATTTTCTCGATTGTTATAATAAACAAGTACTTAGCGTATTTTTGGTGTGTGTTTTTTGTAATTATAGGGTTTTTATAGGGTTTGCGCATGCGTTATGCCCGGGATGTGTATAACCCTGTTCCCGGCGCAGTAATCCAATTGATTTCGTCAAGGCTTTTATTTGAATTAATTCGAATTTTTGACACCAAAATCGTATTGTTTTTTTCTTATTTTTCCGTTAAGCATTACTCAATGGAAAGTGATTGGATTGGTTAACGTAAAGAAAATGATACAGTTTAAATTTAATGAAAATCTCTTGATCGAGTGGTGAGATCTCCAAGCATCCAGGAGTTGTCCTCAACATGCCGTGCCACCAGATGTACGACTTCACCCTCACGTTGCGTCGTACCTGATATCACTACAAGCCTTGATCCGATAACCGCCTGACGACAGCGCTCACTGACGTTCTGCCAGATAATAATATTCGCCAGACCGGTTTCATCTTCCGTGGTCATGAACATTACGCCTTTTGCGCTGCCCGGGCGCTGACGAACTTTGACAAGGCCGGCCAATCGGGCAAATTTTCCATCATCAACGGATTGCAGCCACTGTTTTGTAGTGAGGATACGTTTTGAGGCCAGTTGCTTGCGTAACAGTGCAAGCGGGTGGCGCCCAAGGGTAAAGCCCACGCTCTGGTAGTCGGCAACAATATCCTCGCCTTCACTGATCAGGGACAGCTGCTGTGGAATATCTTCAGATGAGGCGTTGCTGAGTAAGCCAGGTAACTGCTCCACACCAAGAAGGTCCCAGTGTGCTCTGTGGCGATCACCACTGATTGATTTTAAAGCGCCGCTGGCTGCCAGTGCTTGTTGATCGCGGGTGTTGAGCCGGGTGCGATTGACCAGATCAGGTATGGATTGAAAGGGACCTGAGAGTTCACGCTGCTCTGTTATGCGATCAATAGCGCCGCGGGACAGGTTTCTTATCAGTCGAAGCCCCAGTTGTACTGCGAAAGCCTGAGTCTGTTTTTGAGAGACTTGACTTGCCGGGCTTGATTCCTCGCTTACGCGCCGGGTTTCCTGTGGGGCTTCGCTTTTGTCTTTATCGGGCTGCAGGGTGTGGTCGCGCATGCTCAGGTTAATATCGACCTCAAGCACGCTGACATCGTGCCGTCTTGCATCGGCTACAAGATCAGAGGCTGAATAAAAGCCCATAGGCAAGCTATTCATAATGGCGCAACAAAAGGCTGCTGGCTCATGGCACTTAAGCCATGCAGACACATAAACCAACAGCGCAAAACTTGCCGCATGTGATTCAGGAAAACCGTATTCGCCAAAACCGCGTATTTGTCTGAACACAGCATCGGCAAACTCATCGTCATAGCCCTTGGCGTGCATGCCATTCATTAAGCGTTCGCGAAACCGTTCAACCGTACCGACTCTGCGCCATGCCGCCATTGAACGACGCAACTCATCGGCTTCACCGGCAGAAAAGCCGGCTGCCACCATGGCAAGTTCCATCACTTGTTCTTGAAACACCGGCACACCCAAAGTGCGTTTTAACACCTTTTCCAGTGCTACATTGGGGTAGGTAACAGGTTCCAATCCCTGGCGCCGTTTAAGGTAGGGGTTCACCATTCCGCCTTGAATCGGGCCAGGGCGTACGATGGCAATCTCAATCACCAGGTCATAAAAGTTACGTGGTCGAAGCCTTGGCAGCATAGACATTTGCGCACGTGATTCAATTTGAAAAACGCCTATAGTGTCTGCTTTTTGAATCATGTGGTAGGTTGCCTGATCTTCAGCAGGTACGGTCGCCATGCTCCAGGTGATACCCCGGTGTTTCTGTAGTAACCAGAAACACTTGCGAATGGCAGTCAGCATGCCGAGCGCCAGCACGTCTACTTTTAGTAAACCCAGCTCTTCAAGATCATCTTTATCCCACTGAATGATCGTGCGGTCTGGCATGGCAGCGTTTTCTGTTGGCACCAGAGTAGACAGTGTTTGGTGAGAAATAACAAAACCGCCCACGTGCTGCGACAAATGACGCGGAAAGCCCATGATTTGTTCCAGTAGCCACGCAAAGCGCTTCATCAAGGGGCTGTCTGTGGCAAAACCCATTTCAGCGATCCGTTCGGGGATCAGCTCATTGCCGTCCCACCAGGCCATTGATTTTGCCAATGCATCAATTTGCTCTTCCTGTAGGCCGAGCACTTTGCCGACGTCACGTATTGCGCTGCGTCTTCTATAACTGACCACAGTGGCGGCAAGGGCTGTTCGATGACGACCGTATTTGTTATAGATATACTGAATAACTTCTTCACGGCGCTCGTGTTCGAAGTCAACGTCAATATCCGGCGGTTCATTGCGCTCCTTTGAGATAAAGCGTTCAAACAGCATGCTCATTCGCATAGGGTCAACTTCCGTTATGCCCAGGCAAAAGCATACGGCGGAATTTGCAGCAGAGCCGCGCCCCTGGCAGAGAATATGTTTTTCGCGTGCGAAGCGCACGATATCTTGAACGGTTAGAAAGTAGTGTTCGTAGTTGAGTTCTTCTATTAGTACCAGTTCGGCTTCAATCTGTTGGATTACCTCTTCACTTGGACCGGACGGCCAGCGACTCCGCATGCCTTCATGGGTAAGGTTGCGAAGATAGTTTATTGGTTTGATGCCTTCAGGCACCAACTCTTTCGGGTACTGGTAGTTCAGTTCGTCTAATGTGAAGTCACATAGTTGCGCTATTTTTATGCTTTCTTTTATTGTGCTGGAAGGGTAGAGCGCTGCAATGCTTTTGAGTGAGCGTAGGTGTTGTTCTCCATTGGTGATGAGCTTGCGTCCGGCATTTTGTAGCGTACAGCCTTCACGTATGCAGGTCACAACATCCTGCAGCGCCCGACGGTGCCTCGCATGCATATGAACATCTCCGCTTGCTACAACCGGTATCTGGTATTGCTTTGCCAATGACCAGGTATGACGTATATGGTTTTGATCGCCGGTGTTGTGCAATAGCGTCATTGATAGCCAGTGATGAGAAAAAGTATTTTTAAACCACAGCAGTGTTTTTTCTTCGGTCTCTTTTGTATTGGCGGGGTCAGGTTGCGGTGGTTTTAAGATCGCAATGCAATGTCGCGAGTCAAGTTTTTCAAACTGGTTGCTCTCTATAAGGTAACTGCCTTTTTCTGCGTGGCGTCGCGCATCGCTTATTAGTTCGCATATACCGGTGTAACCCTGGTGGTTGCGGGCTAACAGAATTAAACGATAGTTATAATCAAGCCTGAACTCGCTGCCGACAATCAGCTTGATAGCGTTCTTTTTAGCTTGCGTGTGGGCTCGTACAATGCCCGCCATCGAGCACTCATCGGTAATGGCAATGGACTGATAGCCAAGTTCAGCTGCTGTGGCAACCAGTTCTTCCGGGCGCGAGGCGCCACGCAGAAAGGTAAAGTTAGAAACGCAGTGGAGTTCAGCGTATTGGGGCAAGTTTTCCATATACTGTATAAGTATACAGTATATGGGGAGAGATCAATGCTTGCTTGCAGGGAATGATGAGGTTATGCGATAAGTGACTAAATTAACAGGAAATTTATTTATGTAGCAATAATCTAAAGTAAATGCAGATGTTGCTTCTGGATTGACCCTTTTAGCTGATGGTCGCATTCCGGCAACCGTGAGGAAATTACAGGGTAATGCTGGTGGCCAGCAATTATCCCTTTTTGACCCTCTTATCGGCTGTGGCGTTTTTATCTTCTTTCACCATGGACTCGAGTGTTTCGGTGTCATCGTCATTATCACCGCCGAGGCTGGTCAGTACAGGTAGTGGATCGAACGAGCGCCAGGCGGGTAGGGAGGACAGCACGCTACCTAGTAACAGGCCGCCGCGAACGAGCCAGATGATATAGCCGATTGATATGGTTGATGTGACGGTGACCGATCTGCTGATAAGTTCCAGATCTGCAGATTTCGCGTCTTGTAGTAATTCGCGTTGTTCGTCCAGATTTTCAGCTATTTTATTACCGCGGTGGGAGAGAAACTCTGAATCGATTCCAAAAAGAGCATCAAGTGATAACTCGCTGTCAGTTTGCTGGTTAAGCTGAACAACGTCGCTTTGAATGTCCGTTGATGAGTCTGATAGTTGCCACTTTCTATGTAGCTGTATTCTGTCCTCAAAGGAATTGATGAGTGAATTAACTGACGTGTCATTGCGGGCAAACTCTACCGGTACTGGAGAATCCGGAGTACGCTGTTTCATTGCCTCGGGCGTTGCTTCACTTTTACTAAATAGAGTTTCTTCCTGAGTATTATCTGTTTGTCGTTCAGGTGCTTCTTGTTCGGTATTTGATTTTGGTAGAGCTTCAATTTCCGGGCTTTGATCGACTAACTCGGGCACCGGGGTGTCAAAAGCGGCAGCAACTGGCGGTTCAATGGTTAGATTCACAGTAGCGTCTGTGTATACGCCGTCCGAATTCGTCACTCTGAAGGTAAATTGATCTGTTAAAAACAGAGACCCGTCGTGCTGATAAGCAAAGTTCCCGTCCGCTTTAAGTGCCACTGTGCCGTGCATGGGTCCTGTGACAAGCTGTATCGTAACTTCTTCATTCTGACCTTCAAGGAGCGGTAGCTCGAGATCGTCTTTTGAGGAATCAATGCCGGCGGAGAACTCGACGACAAGGTCTCTATCGTCAACGGTGGGGGCAGCGTCGATGATTTCGCTGATCTCCATGCTGACTGTACCTTGTATACCCGGTGCATTGTCGTCACTGCCATCAGCTAATTCAATAGAGAATTCATCGGCTGAAGTTTCAGAGCCATCGTGAGTAAAAGTCAGTGATTTGTCTATTACATGTTGTTGCGTGAATTGGTTGCCAGTCTGTAGCGCTGCATCGTGCAGAAATAGCTCGCCATGTTGGGGTGGTGAGACTAGTGTGTAAATAAGATCTGCAGGGCTATTGTCAGGGTCTTGCGCATTCATAACACTTGCATCAACGCTAACCGTAGCACCTTCATCGAGTAGCAGGTTCTGTGAGTAAAATTGCGGGGCGTCGTTAACGGGTGTTGTACTAATTTGTAGTGTATTGGGTGACGGATCAATCGCAGTACCAGTGTGTAACGTGCCGCCGTCATCCACTACCCGGAAGCCGATTCCACTGGTTAAATTTCCATTGAAGTTAGCTGCTGGCGTGAAGGTGAGTAATCCATTATATATATCACTATAAGGTATCTCGGAGTCCACCGGTACCTGCGCACCTGATAAAAGTAATAACCCTGGAACTGGCAGTTCGGTAATAATAACGGATGTAAAAGTATCGTTGTCCACATCACTGAATCCAAAGTCTTCAACGTCGAATTGATGAGTGTGGTCTTCCATCAATGGCAGGCTGTTGTCCTCCCCCATTGGCGCATCATTCACGCTGATTGTGTTGACGAGCAGGGTGTGATGATTAGATGATGTGCCATCGTTATCAATTGCAGCAACGGTTAGCGCAGCGAGTAAGCCATGGACATCACTATTTTCGTTGGTGGCAGGGCTCCAATAGCCACTTTCAGTAACGGAAATGGTATCGTTACTGCCGATTGTGAATGGGGTCGCTGTCTCTACGGTCGTGCCAATGGAGAGTGTGCCGTTGCCAACACTTAGTATTTTATAACTGACAACATTGCCGTCAATGTCGTTTACCGTGACCAGATTTTGCAGTGTGTCAAGATCAAGTGTGAGAGGGGTGTCTTCAAGGGTGCTAGCGACATCTATGTTGGTGATGACGGGCGCATCGTTAATGTCGTTGACAATCACTGATACGCTGGCAGTGTGTGGGGACAATGCGCCGTCGTCGTCTTGGGCTTTTACCGTAAAAGATTTTTGTTCATCGTTAATATCGGTGTTGGCGTTTAGATCCGGGGTCCAATATGCGTTGTGCGCAGCATTAATAAGGTTGTTGTTGATAGGATGGTAGGCAGCTGCGTTCTGTGCATCCAGGCCGATGCGCAGTGACCCTGTTTCAACAGACTTCACCAATAATGCGACAACGTTACCGTCTATATCGCCTGTATTTCCCTGTGCATTTAATTCGGCAAGTGTTATTTCGACTGGCGTGTCTTCATCGGTGTTATCTACTGGCAGTCTGTAGCTACCCAGTGTTGGCGCGTCGTTGACCTCAGTTATTAAAATATCAATAAGTGCAGTAACAGCTTCGCTCCCGTCTTCACCACCGTCGATGAGTTGAACTGAAAACGAATCACTTTGGGATTCAGACCCGTCGTGTTGATAAGAAAGCTCGTGGTCGATAATCTGCTGTTGTGTAAATGCAGTGCCAATCTCTGCTGACAGACCATTCAGTAGTAATTGCCCGTGTTGCGGCAGTGATTGTATTGTGTGAACAAGATCTGTCGGGTCATCATCAACGTCGAGCGCGCGTATATAGCTTTCATCAATTTCAATCAATCCACCTTCAATCAGTTGAACTGGCTCAGTGAAAATTAACGGTGAATCGTTTAAAGGTGAGGTATCGAAAAGAATATGGTTGGATACTGGGTCGGTGGCAATGCCGCCAGCTACTGTGCCTCCATCGTCTTGAACCTTAAAGCCAATGCTATTCGTATTTCCAAAGCTGTCGGCGTCTGGTAAAAAGACCAGTTGGCCGTTGACGATTTCACTGAAACTAAGGGAGGTGCCCACTTGAACCTGGATACCTGACGAGGTGAGCATTCCTGCGGGAAGTTCAGTAATGATTACCGACTCAAAGTTATTGTTATCTATGTCGTTGTAGCCAAAATCACCTGCACGTATTGTGTAGGCGGTATCTTCAAGTATTGGTATGGTTGTGTCTGCACCATCAGGTGGATCATTGATGCTTATCGTATCAATCATCAATAAACCGTTGTTGACGGAAGATGTTCCCAAGTCATCAATAGCAACTATTGCAAGATCACCTTGTAGACCGCTGGTTATTGTGTTGGCGTTTTCGTCAGGTGTCCAATAGGCTATTTGATTGCTACCAATAGTGTCATTAACATCAGTTATATACGGCGAGGCTTCACTCTCTGAGTTGCCTATTTTTAAGGTTCCGTTACCAACATTTACGATTTTATAAGCTGTTACACTGCCGTCCACATCATCTGTTTGTACCAATGTATGCATTCTGGCCAAATCAAGTGTGAGTGTTGTGTCCTCGAATGTAGTACCAACGCCCATGTCAGTGATCACGGGAGGATCGTTCACCGCATTCACCAGTATGGAAGCAGTCACTGCCGCTGATGTAGCGTTGTCATCATCTTTAGCTGTTATTGAGAGAGCGGCTATGATGCCGTTGGTGTTAACATCTGGTATCCAGTACGCGTTGTTGGATATATCAATTGTGTCGTTTGAATCCGGGGCGAATGCTGCTGCTGTGCCTGCATCCAATCCGATGCTCAGAGTTCCCGATTCTACTGCATTCACCACCATGGCAACGACGTTGCCATCTATATCTTGCTCATCACCTTCGTCGATGAGTTTGTTGAGGGTAATCTCTACTACGGTGTCTTCCTCTGTTGAATCGATTTGTAGATTGTTGGTGCTGAATGTACTCAGTGTCGGGTTGTCGTTTATGTCGTTAACCAGCACTGTTACAGGAGTAGCTACACGCGAGTCAGCGTTATCATCGTCTCTGGCAACCACGGAGAATGCCTGAATCGAACCGTTGGTGTCCGGATCAGGGGTCCAGAAAGCGTTGTTGGTGTCATCAATGATGTCGTTGCCCGGACCGAATGCGTTAGCGCTTGTGGCAGAAGTCCCGATTTTAAGCGTTCCAGAGTCAACAGAGATGATTCGCATAGCAACGACTGAACCGGTCAGGTCATTTGTATCTGCCTGATCCCCCGCATTAATCAGTTGGTTGAAGGTGATCTCTGCAGTGTTGTCTTCATCTACGTTGTCTATTGGTGATGCGAAGGTGGTTAGGGTCGGAATGTCATTGATGTCATTAACTAAAACGGAAACAGGAACAGCAGTGGCTGAGTCAGCACCGTCATCGTCTCTGGCGACAACCGAGAACGACTGAATAGTGCCGTTGGCATCAGGGTCCGGGGTCCAGAAAGCGTGGTTAGCGCCATCGATCACATTATTACCGGCGCCGAATACATTGGCGCTGGCTTCGTCAGAACCGATTTTTAGTGTCCCTGAATTAACAGAAGTTACTCGCATGGCGACGATGGAGCCTGCTGTATCTTGTGCGTCAGCCTGATCGCCTATTGCCGTTAATTCATCGAAAGTGATCTCTGCGGTGTTGTCTTCATCAACACTGTCCACCGGTGATGTGAAGGCAGTTAACGTTGGAATGTCGTTGACATCATTAACTAATACCGAAACGGCAACCGCGTTAGGGGAGTCAGCGCCGTCATCATCTCTGGCGACGGCAGAAAATGCCTGAATGGTGCCGTTGCTGTCAGGATCCGGTGTCCAGAATGCGTGGTTTTCGTCATCGACGATGTCATTACCCGATCCGAATACACTGGCGTTTGCTGCGTCGGATCCAATTTTGAGTGTCCCTGAGTTAACAGAGGTAATCCGCATAGCGACGATGAAACCATCGGCGTCGTGAGGGTCAGCTTGATCCCCTGCCAGAGTCAGTTCATTGAGTGTGATTTCAACGCTATTGTCCTCATCAACGCTGTCTGCAGGTGTTGCAAAGGTGGTTAAGGTCGGAAGGTCATTAATGTCATTGACTAAAACAGAAACAGGAACAGAGGTGGTCGAATCGGCGCTGTCATCATCTCGGGCAACCACAGAAAATGCCTGCTGGGTACCGTTGGCATCAGGATCGGGGGTCCAGAAAGCGTGGTTGAAGCCATCAATGATATTGTTGCCGGGACCAAACGCACCGGCGCTTGTTGCTTCGGTTCCGATCGTTAGGGTTCCTGAGTCAATTGAAGTAACTCGCATGGCGACAATGGAGCCGTCTGAGTCATTTGGGTCAGCTTCATCTCCCTCAGCAATAAGCTCGGAGAAAGTGATGGATACCGTATTATCTTCATCTACTGTGTCTACGTAAGGTGTATTTGTAGTGAAGGTGCTTAGTACCGGCGGGTCGTTAATATCATTAACCAGGAAGGTTAGTGGTACCGGTGTATCAGAAGTTTCATTGTCATCGTCTTTTGCGACAACGGAGAAGCCCTGAATCAATCCGTTAGTGTTGGGCGCAGGTAACCAGAATGCGGTGTTAGATCCGTCAATGATACTGTTGCTGGAAGGATTATACGGTGTAGCGGTCAGTGCGTTGGGTCCAATGGTCAGGGACCCAGACTCCACGGATTTCACTACCATAGCGACGATATTTCCGTCGATGTCATTAGAATCACCGTCCTGCAAAAGTTCCCAGAGGGCTACTTCCTCTCGTCTATCTTCATCAGTTGTATCAATGTAAGGGATAAAACTGTTTAAAGTAGGCTTGTCGTTGACGTCATTGACAGAAAGCACAACACTTGATGTTGTGTCGGATGTGTCGCCGTCATCGTCTTTTGCAGCAATGGAAAATGCTGTTAGAGTGCCAAAGGCGTTGGAATCGGGTGTCCAGTAAGAGTTTTTTGTCTGGTTGATTGTATTGTTGTTGATTGCATCAAATACGTTCGCAGTTGTAGAGTCAGACCCGATGCGTAAAGTGCCGGAGTGTACCGATGTTACAACCATAGCTTCCACGGTACCGTCAATGTCGATGGCGTCAAGGTTGGAAGCATCGGATAATTGGCTAAACGTTATTTCCGCCTCTGCATCTTCGTCAATGGAATCAACGTTGGCGGATGGATTGCCAAGCGTCGGCTGGTCGTTTACATCGTTAACCGAAACATGCAACGGAATTACTGTAGATGACTCGCTGCTGTCATTGTCTCTGGCGACTACCGAGAAAGCAGTTAAAGACCCATTGTCGTGAGCTGCGGGTGCCCAGTAAGCGTTGCGGTCTGAATCTATTGTATCGTTACTGCCTGCGATGAATGATGAGGCAGAGTCCTGGTCAATGCCAATGCGCAGTGTTCCGGATGATACGGATTGCACAACCATCGCATCTACAGTGCCGTCAACGTCTGCCTCATCACCGTTAGACAGCAGTTGTACCAGGGAGATCTCAGCGACCCCATCTTCATCGATAATACTAATATGCTGCGTTGTGTTGGTAAACGTTGTGAGTGTTGGTGGATCATTGACGCTAATAACATTGATATTAATGTTGTTCGGGTTCTGGTCGGTATCAACACCACCATTAGTGGTGCCACCGTCGTCTTGTACTACAAATGAGAATGAATCGTAGCCAGTGCGATTGACATCCTGTTCAGGGATGAATTTCAGTAAGTTTATAGATCCTACCGGAATAGCTTGCCCGTTAGTCACCAGTGTGCTGTTAAATTCCAGCTGACCATTCACCGGTAGTGAATGTATAATGACATTTAGCGGCGCATTACCTTCAACAAGATCGTAGAACCCGAAGTCGGCCAAACCGAAGGTGAAAGGTGTGTCCTCAAAAACACTGATGACTTTGTCAGTACCATGCGGGGCATCGTTAACGCTTTGGACATCTATGGTGAGCTTGTTGGGCGTGTTGTCTGTATCACTGCCTCCGTTGAAAGTGCCTCCATCATCGGTAACACTGAATTCAAACGTATCGTTGGGAATCCCGTTGCTATTACCTGCGGGGTGATATTTCAGATCACCTATGACAGTGCGGGCAACGGTATCGTTGACGGTTACAGCCACCCCTCCGAGTGTCAGTTGCCCATTACCAGGTAATGATTCAATGGTGATGAACTGCAGTGTATGTCCATCAGTATCGGTGAAGCCGAAATCTGCCTCGGTATAAGTGTAGGCGGTGTCTTCGTTGGTGGAGACTGTATTGTCTGTACCTGCTGGAGCATCGTTTATGCTTGTGACATCGAAGGTGATGACGTTGGCGATAGCATCAGTATTTATACCACCGTTAGCGGTGCCGCCATCGTCTTGAACAGAGAAGGTGAAAGAGGCATATGCTGTTCCGCTTTCACCGGGCAGAGGGGTGAATTTCAGAGTGCCAAGAGCGCCGACTGGAATAGCTTGCCCTGCAGATACTGCCACATTCGAAAGTGTCAGCGAACCGGTGAGAGGCAGGGAATCAATGATGACAGAACCGAATGTGTTGTTATCAGCGTCAGTGAATCCAAAGTCTATTTCGGCGAATGAATGAGATGCATCCTCGTCAATGACGATGGTGTTGTCGGCACCGGCTGGTGCATCGTTGATGCTGGTGACGTCGAAGGTGATGGTGTTGGCAGTGGTATCAGTATCAATGCCGCCGTTAGCGGTGCCGCCATCGTCTCGAAC
>CALISD010000158.1 GCA_938041955.1 uncultured Granulosicoccaceae bacterium
CCCTGTGTCATCCAATGAGCGAGAAACTCAGCAGAACCACCACCGGTTCCAATGCCGACGTTAAAACCGGTTGCAAGCCATAGGCCTTGGTGGTCAGGCAGTGGGCCTAGCATGGGCAAGCCATCAGGCGTCCAGCACATAGGGCCGTTGTTAACGCCTTTCATTCCTGCATCAGCAAAGGCCGGCATGCGCTGCATCAAGCGCTCAAGGTGGGGCATCAATCGCTCCAGGTTAGGCGGAAAAAGTTCTTCTTTAAAATCTTTAGGAATTCCATCAAGCGCCCAGAACATCGGGTCTTTTTCATACACACCAAGTAGCAAGCCATCTTGTTCCTGCCGCACGCTGCAGGATACGTAGCTATCACGCATGGCGGGCAATTCATGATCGAGCGCGGCAATTTCATCAATGCTGTCGGTGATGATCTCATGGTGTTCCGTTGCATAAATCGGCAAGTTAATTCCGAGTGGCTCGAGCATCTCACGAGCCCAAAATGAACTCGCCACTACTATATGTTCTGCCTTGACTGAGCCTTTATCTGTTTCAAGTATCCATTCGTCCCCATCAGGTGAAATGCCAGTGACGGGGCACTTCGTTTCTATTGAAGCGCCCAGTTTCTGCGCGGCTAAGGCGAGCGCATGAGTGGTACCGTTGGGATCGACGTGGCCATCTGTGGGCGTATGAGCCGCCCCATACGTATTACTGGTATCAATTAACGGATGCAGCTCAGCAATTTCCTTGTTAGAACGAATAGAAAACGGTATACCCATCTCGGCGTAGCGGGGTTTGTAGACATCAAAGAGCTCCCGTTCTCTTTTTGAGGCCGCGAGTCGAAGACTCCCGGTTTGATGAAACCCGATTGACTGGCCGCTTTCTTCCTCGGCTTGCAAATAGGTTCGAATGGACCCCGCGAACAACTGCGTCATTTCAGGGTAGGGACCAAAGTAAGTGGTGTTGCCTGCTGCGTGCCAGGTAGAGCCCGATGTCAGCTCACGCCTTTCCAACAGTACACTGTCAGTCCAACCCATTTTTGCTAGCCAGTACAATACCGATGCACCGACAATTCCGCCGCCGATTACTGCGACCTGAACATCTGCTTTCATTGTGTTTTCATAATCGTTAAGTGGTTAATCGCGATTCTACACATTGTATAAACCGAATGAGATGGGTTGCAACCTCAGCTCCCGCCTCTAATAAAATTGAATGCTTGTAGCCAGGCAAAACGACAAGCTCTGAATCGGGTAGCGCCGATTCTATTTGTTTGTTAAGGCGCGGGTTACAGCCGCCATCGTTTTCACCGGTTAATACCAATGATGGCGCTGTTACCTCATCTAGCCATGGTCCCATCTCAGTACCGGCATAGATTCTAAATACATTCAGAAATACCTGTTCATTAGTGCCGATAACCTGGCCCATGCGACGTTCTACGACTTCAGGATGCGCTTCGATAAAGCCATCGGTATACCACCGGTCTTTAAGTGTCGGGAGAATTTGCGCAACTCCTTTGTCTTCCATTGCTTTGACTACTGCAAACACTTTAGCGCTATCATCCTCTGTGCGAAATGCTGCGGTCGACAGCAGTCCCAATGAAAGTACACGCTCTGGATAGGTTCGAGCATAAGCCGGACCGATCATGCCCCCGAGTGAATGGCCGGCGAAGTGTGCCTTTTCAATTCCGGTTTGTACTCGAACGCGCTCAAGATCAGCTACCAGATCTTCAAGTCCAAACTCACCGGCCGGTTTAGGCGATGTGCCATGTCCGCGCAAATCGTATGTCACTACGGTGAAATGCTTTTCAAGTTCCGGGGCCACAAAGCGCCATGTATCCCGGGCTGCACCGATGCCATGTATCAGGAACAGTGGTGGACCGTCTCCAGCTATGGTGTAGCTACAATCAATTGCTTCTTTAGTTGGTATACTCATAGAAAAAGCCTTTAGTCGGGGAAGAGGTCATAACACAGCTTAGCGCCTGTGCACCTGTCTTCTTTCTCAACATCTACAATACAGTTTTGGCATCAACAGCGCAGGGGCTAACGAATGCCTCTGTGATTTCGCTGACCTTCTCCCGCTTTTGCTCGCTTGTGCGGCTTTTGAACAATTCAACTCGAATGGCGGGCATTTTTTATCCTCTGAAAATAGTCGACTTACTGAGCAGTGTGGAGAGCAGCATTTTGAATTTTAGTGAAGTGTGGTGCAACCTCCTCGGCAAACTGCTGAATGCCGTCCAACACTTCGTTTTGCGCAAGACCGAAGTTAACGCTTAAAATAAACCGATCAATGCCCAACGTCTGGTACACACCGAGCTTATCTACTATTTCACTGGAAGTACCGATTAGCAAGCTGTCGGCTAACTGTTCGCGAGTTTGCTTACATGGTAACTCTCTTATCATTCCATTATCCAGAATACCGGGGCCGGTGAAAACATTGTCGAAGCGTGAGTAGTATCGTTCAGCACTTATAAGCCGCTTGGATATTTGAGCTTCTGAGCTACACGGCAGGCCGATTCTTGAAAGCGAAAGAGTTAGTGAGCTACCGCTGGAACCCATCTCATTTTTGGCTCGATTAAAGCCTGCGACCTGATCCAGCAACAGTTGGTGATTTCCCGCAAGCGGGGTTGTCTGAATATGAAAGCCTCTCCTGGTGCAATGATATATACCTTCAGGGTTCAGTACCGCCATCATCATCCGGGGGCCGCCAGGGGTCAGTGGTCTCGGCATGATGGTGAGTGGATCAAATTGGTAATACTCGCCGTCCCACGACACTTCCTCTTCACTTAACAGTGCCTGCAAAACTTCTAACGATTCATTAAAACGCGCTTGCGTTTGATCCATCGAGACGCCAAGCCTTTCTATTTCATAGGCAAACGCACCGCGACCCACGCCGAGCATTAAACGGCCATTGGTAAAGATGTCTGCGCAGACCACTTCACCGGCATAGGTTCGCATATCGTGCAATGGCAGCACGGCAACAGAGGTGATAATTCTTACCCGCTTGGTATGGGCGGCAATCTGGGTAGCAAACTGCAATGGCGCCGGCATCATCAGAATATTCATTAGATGATGCTCTGTGATAGATACAGACTCAAAGCCCGCAGAATCAGCGGCAATCGCCTGTTCCAGCACATCTTTAAATACCTGATGCCCGCTATAGCTTTTGTCAGGCATATAGGGTGCGAGCTGTATGCAGAATTCCATTGAGTTCCCCGGCGTAATGCATGAATAAAAGACAATATGCCCTAATACCTACCTGAAGCAGTAGCTCATTTACGCCGTTGGCTAATTTTATCAAATATTAATCAGATGCGGTGGATACGAGCCTTATAAATCAATGTTACTGAAGAGTGATGGTAGCGAAATCTTACTGAACTTTCCAAACAACCCACTAGCTTGGGTAGTGTCTGGAAGATTGATCGAGAATTATCAGGACACCGAATTACCAATGGGTTCTATGAGTGTTATAAAGCTGCGGTTTTATACCTAGCTCTTTTATCACACCCCGCGCGCGAAGCACGTTAATTCTAACTTGCACGAGCGGCGCAATAAGCAGTCCGACCAGAACCGAACACAAAAGCACAAAAAAATAGATAGCCAATAGCATCGTCATTGGCAATTGATTTAACATGGTTGCACTACCGATATAGGCAGCTAATAACCAGTTGCTTGTGCTAATGGCCCCGCCTATACATATAATCTTTGCTTTTGTTTGGCATAGGTAGTCGATTTGCATAAGTACTTTGAAGCAAACCAAATGCAAAAATACTCCATTTGCACTCAGAATAGTTACGCAAACCAATTTCATTAGCAATTTGGGTTTTTGTGCAAACGACCCAAGTATAAATTGCGTATCCAGATAAATAATCCCCAGGCCAGTTAACCATAGCATTGAGAGAATGAAAATAATGAGGGCGGCTGTTTTGCGAAATATAGTTTTTTTGATACCGCGGTACAGGATAGAAAAATCAGTCCAAAAGACAAGCGCAAAAGCGCTGGCGAAGAAGATCAAGTGTAGAAAAACAAGAATCGAACGAACAATATCAACCAACATGTCATACCACCATTTAACACGAGGCGTTGCTTGGCCTATCCACAGACTAAAGTATTAAACCACGCCTTACGCCATTATCTACCAATCTTGATTCGCTTGTGACAGCATTATTGTATAAGCGACTTGAATCATTCGAGTATCATATTAGCAAGTCACTACTAAATTCAGCTTGAATTGTCACATTTTCGCTAGAATTTACCGTATTCCTTTCCACCCACGTTTTCGAAATACCGTGTTTGGGCGGGGTATTGGTAATCTAATTTGGAATTAGTCCAGAGTACAACGATAACGGAGCGGACTGCTCGATCAGGAAAATCACCGGTGCGTACGTTCTCGCTTTCGCACCGGGATTCTGTTCGCTTGAAGCTAGCGGTAATTTTCCATTATCCGTACCAGGCACGTTGCAGTACTTTAATGTCTTTACCGCCTTTGTTAACGAGCGCTTCAAATACATCGATGTCGCTGCCTTTGTGGTGGTACGGATAGACTACCTTCGGTGCAAACTCCAGTACGCCATCAGCCGCCTGATCAACTTCCATGGTGTACGGGTTGTTCATTGGAACAAATGCGATGTCAATCGCCTGTAGTGCACGCATTTCCGGGACGGCCTCAGTATCACCGGCGATATAAACACGCTTGCCGTTGATACCCATTACATATCCGTTATCACGACCTTTAGGATGATACTTCAGACGATCTTCTGTGAGGTTATACGCACCGATGGCATCAATAGAAATGTCGCCGACCGTCGTACTGTCACCATTGCCGATAGCCTGAGCGCGTTCTTTGAATTCAGCTGGAAGTTGTGCGAGTACTGCGGGGTTTGTTACCAGCTGCGTCTGGTCACCAAGTAACGCTGCAAGGGTATCTGTGCTGAGGTGATCGCCATGCTCGTGAGTAATCATGATCAGATCTGCGGCAGGCAACGCTGCATATTTCTCAGCACCACCCACAGGATCGATGTAAATCACTGCGCCGGGTGTGTTTAGCACCAACGATGCATGAGACACGGGATGAACAGATAGCGGGCCTGCAGTGGTTTCGTAAACATCAGACTTACTGGCCTGAGCCAGCAAAAGCTGAGGTGTTAATATTCCAGTCCCTAATGCAGCACCGGTAAGCATTCCATTTTTTAAAAAAGTTCTTCTGTTAAGCATGATCGGTCTCTTCATATGTCAGTGAGATGAATATTTACAGACTCATTAGAACCCCTTTGGTTCACTTGTGTACTGGTAACTATTCAGAAGGAAATGTCTTAGATTCTTATTCTCGACCGCTTTGCAGTCTATTATAACTTTCAGGGTACGTCTGTCGTGGCCGGTTCATTAACTATGGGGTAGCGTTCGCGCAACAAACTGGTTATTTGAGTCCACACGAAAACGCCCATGGATGCCGCAGGTGTGCCTTGAACAGTTACTTGTACTGTATCAAATAGTATGGCTATTTGTTCGGCCCTTTCTCAATAATTCGGAACGTCAGCCGGCAGGAATTGTTGCTGCCTATTCAAGATCTGCCTGCTGTTACAGGAGGAATGCCGAACACCCGCAGGGCCGGCTGAATAAAGTGCTATTGGCTAGAATTCGGTAGGTATTATCGGCAAGTTCAGGGTGTTACGTTCGGGATGAATCATTTTGCCCGGTCGACTCAAATGCACTATTTTCGTTTGAAATAGTGCGCCAGACGAATAACTTTGCAACTGATATTCCCCTCTCGCCAATACGCGTTCCTTGCATCAACCATCGCTTTTGTATACGTTTGTATTCTTTATGCCAAACGGAAGCATCGTGGACCTTCAACTCACAGGAAAAACCGCTCTCATCACCGGTGCCAGTGCGGGTATCGGCAGGGGCATAGCGACAGCACTGGCCGCTGAGGGTGTCGCCACTGTCATCGCCGCCCGCCGATCAGACGCGTTAAATGAACTGGCAGATGAAATTCAAGCCAGCGGCGCGCCGCGGCCGGTGTGCATTGTCAGCGATCTATATGTCGAAAACGCCTCTGTGCAGTTGGCGCAGGACGCCCTCAGCGCCGTTGGGCATATCGATATTCTGATCAACAATGCCGGCGGCTCTCGCCCGTTTGTAGATCTGCATGTAGATGAAGAGCGCTGGGAAGAGGCGTTTACTCTGAACTTCCACCGCCCGCGTCAATTGGCGGATGCGTTAATTGACCAGATGATCGAGCGTGAGTTCGGGCGCATCATCAATATTACCGGCAAGAGCGAGCCTGATCACGTGAACGGCGCGTTTTGCGCCAAAGCCGGTATGCACTCCTGGGCAAAGGGTTTGTCCCGCATGGTGGGGAAGCATGGCATTACGGTGAATTGCATTCCTCCCGGGCGCATTCATTCAGAACAGATCTATCGCAACTACACACCTGAATATCGCCAGTGGCAGTGTGACAACGAAATACCGATGGCACGTTATGGTGAGCCCGAAGATCTGGCGGCACTGGCGGCGTTCCTGTCATCACCCATTGCGAGTTACATCACAGGTACAGTGATACCGGTAGATGGTGGCTTACGCCGATACCAGTTTTGATTGCAGAGCTTTTTGCCCTTGGGCTTTTCTCAACACTGACGTCATTGCTTACCGCCGTCGCCGGTCTCGGTGGCGGTATGTTATTACTGGCGCTAATGGCACAGTTGCTTGCCCCAGCGATACTGATACCGCTTCATGGTATCGCGCAGTTTTTTTCTAATGCAAATCGCGGCGTAATCCATCGAGATAAACTTCAGTGGTCTTATCTGAGACCTTTTGTACTCGGCTCTGTTATCGGAGCATTTGCGTTCGTGCCACTGGTGGTTTTTATCAACCCGACGATAGGCGCAATGGCGGTAGGGCTTTTTATTCTGCTAGTGACCTGGTTTCCCAAGTGGCTGAATGCCTCGCGCCTGCATCCCATACTTAGCGGCGGGCTTACCAGCGGTCTTGGTGTCCTGTTCGGTGCAACCGGCCCTCTGGCAATGTCAGCTCACCCGAAAGCTGACTGGAGTAAGGAGCAGATTGTCGGTAACCACGGTGCTGCCATGGCATTTCAGCACGGGGTAAAAGTGATTGCCTATCTGGTCGCCGGTGTTCAACTGCAGCAATACATAGCGCACGTTGTTGTGTTGTTTGCCGGGGCGTGGCTGGGCACTTATGTTGGAACGAATCTGCTGAAGAAGTTAACTGACACCCGGTTTAAGACGCTGCTCAAATGGGTGTTAACAGTGTTGGGATTGAGGTTGCTGTTGTTTAATGGTTACGCGCTGCTTCACTAAGTGTTGAATGCCGATTCAGAGAAGCACTACAACCACTTTAATTTGTCAATCGGGTACCCCAGGTACCACTTGGTTCTGTCAATAATGATTCGCGATGAAATTTTTTGTACCCCGAGCTGTGGATCCCCGGAGACCTGGTCACACAATGTGTTTAATGCCTCAATATTTCGACAACAGGTAAAAGACATATAATCAACACTGCCGCTTAGGCGCACGCAGTCCATGAACTCGGGTATGTCCATAATTGCTGCTGAAAAGCGTTCACGTGATTTGGGATCATTCTTCTCTAAAGTAAATTCAACATATGCCAGCACGTGTTCGCAGAGTCGTTGTAGATCAACTTCAGCATGAAACCCGGTCAACAACCCTGATTGACGAAGGGAAGCGACCCGTTTAGAGCAGGCGGCCGGGGAGAGTCCGACTTGCTCGGCTAGATTGTTATTGGTGATATCGGCCTGGTACTGGATGATGGTGAGAATCTTCCGGTTGATCGAGTCGAGTTTAATTTCGCCATTGCTTGTCGTTTTACCAGTCACTGCATCTCCCACCTGTGTTGCACATTCAGATAAACGGTCAGGCGGCCGTCTTCTGCCTAAGTAACTAAATATTTTTCGAAAAATTGCCCCGTACGGTTACAAAAGCACAAATTCGATGGGCATATTCAATCGGATATTTCTGTCAGTCTAGCTTAGAATTTGTCCTCATATTGTTTTCGAGTGCAGGAAATGCGCATTGGCATTGATGTAGGAGGAACTCACACCGATGCCGTGCTGCTCAGCGGGGATTCAGTCGTTGAGACCTGTAAGGTGCTGACGTCGGCCGATGTCATGTCTGGCATTGTTGAGGCGCTCACCCGATTGCAGGAAAAATCTGCGCTAGCTAACTCCGCCAAATCCATCATGATCGGCACCACGCAGTTTACCAATGCGGTCATTGAGCGGCGATCGTTACAACCGGTGGCCGCGATCCGACTCGGCTCTCCTTCCGGTCGCGGCCTGCCACCGTTTGTCGGCTGGCCGGAAGATATCGCTGAGGCGATAGGCGGAACTGTTTTTGAACTTGATGGCGGGTATCTCTACAACGGTTCGGAGCTCGCGCCGTTAAACACAGCACAACTAGACACAGCCATTAATCAACTCGGTCGCCTCAATATTGAGGCGGTTGCCATTACCTCGGCATTTGCACCGATGAATGCAGCACCTGAACTGCACGTCAATGAACGTATCCGGCAGGTTCTGCCTCAATGTCGCACAACGATGTCGCATGAGATTGGCAGGGTCGGTCTTCTTGAAAGAGAAAACGCGGCTATATTAAATGCATCCCTTTTACACTTTGCTGATTACGTAATAAACGGAATAGAGAATGCTCTGGCGAGCGTTAGGCTGTCGTGTCCTGTATTCATCAGTCAAAATGATGGTACGTTGATGGATGTATCGTTTGCACGCAGGTTTCCTGCATTAACGTTCGCATCCGGGCCTACCAATTCGTTGCGAGGGGCTGCAAAACTTACCGGTCTTAACGATGCGATTGTCATCGATATCGGTGGTACCACCACAGACATTGGTGTTTTACGTGGCGGTTTTCCGCGTGAATCAAATTTAGTGGTTGAAGTCGGTGGCGTTCGAACGAATTTCAGAATGCCGGATATATTAGCAATTGGTTTAGGCGGCGGGAGTCGGGTAAACAACAATGGTTTAAGCGTCGGTCCAACATCGGTTGGTCACGAGCTCGTCAGTCAGGCGTTGGTTTTTGGTGGGGCGGTGCTTACTGCGAGCGATATTGCCGTGGCAGCAGGGCAAGCGTCAATGGGAGATCGCTCAAGGGTCAGAGAGCTCAATAGCGATGTCGTTTCGAACTGTCTGGACACCATGGGGAAGATGCTTGCGTCGAGTATTCAAAAAATGAATCCTGGTAAAACCGCTTTACCGGTTGTTTTAGTCGGTGGAGGTGCCGCCATAGCGCCAAACACGTTAGATGCCGGCTTCGAGATTGTCCGACCAGAACACTGTGATGTGGCCAATGCGATTGGCGCAGCCATTGCGCAGGTAGGAGGTGAAGCTGAACGTTTTATATCTTACAACGAGATAGTCAGAGAAACAGCTATAGAGCAAGTACGTTCGGATGCCACCATGAAAGCCGTCGCAGCCGGTGCTGATCCCGACTCGGTGCGTGTTAATGATATTGAGGAGGTCGCCATCCCTTATATGGACAGTGGCGCTACTCGTGTGCGAGTCAAGGTGATCGGTGAAGTGGCCGCACTCAATAGTTACCCAACGTCTGCGGCCGTTCGATGAAGCTGCAAGAGCAACACATACAGGATCTCGCCAGTGGTGCGTCATTTCTAGCAACAGGGGGTGGTGGAGATCCCTATTTGAGTCTGCTATGCGCACAGCAATCTATAAAGCAATACGAAACAGCGGATTTGATCTCCATTGATTCACTTGCAGATGATGCGGTGATCGTCGCCGTTGGGTCTGTTGGCGCACCCACGACGAGTCTTGAACTATTGCCGTCCGTTGATGAGCCACTAATAGCCATCAGGGCGTTTGAGCGCCACACAGGCCTG
Source organism: uncultured Granulosicoccaceae bacterium (assembly GCA_938041955.1). Taxonomy (GTDB): domain Bacteria; phylum Pseudomonadota; class Gammaproteobacteria; order Granulosicoccales; family Granulosicoccaceae. Next base: position 9,870 of record CALISD010000158.1, read on the forward strand.
TCCATTGACGCGGTGGTTTCTTTTGAGATCGGTGGGGGGAACTCGCTTATCCCGATTGTTGCAGCCGCGGCTGCCGGTGTTCCTGTTATAGACGGTGACGGAATGGGGCGTGCGCTTCCAGAAGTGCAAATGATGACCTATTCAATCGCGGGTATATCACCAACGCCATCTATAGCTGTTGACTACGCGGGTAACAGTGTCGTTTTCGAAAATATCAGCGTTCTTGAGTACGAGGAGCAAATTCGTGATTTTTCCATGGCCCGAGGTGGCATAGTGACTACCGTTGAATTCGCGATGACCGTTCGTGAACTACGACAGTGCATAGTGGCAGACACTGTCTCATTAGCGATCGCTATCGGTGAGGTGTTGAGGCTTGCGCGCGGCAATGCCTTGCACCTGATCCAAAAGCTGGCACCTGTATTTGAACCTACGTCCTACGGACAATTGACGGTTCTTTTTTCCGGTATGGTGACCGACGTTGCGACGTCAGTGATTGGCGGCTACGACATTGGCTATGCTTTGCTGCGCGCTGATAATAATGCTGAAAAGCAAGTCAGGGTGGACATAAAAAACGAGTACCTGACTGTGTGGGAAGGCGATAAATTGTTAACGTCTGTGCCTGATCTCATAACGCTGTTAGATACGGAAACCGGCCAACCGATTAACAGTGAGCGTTTAAGTTTCGGGCAGCGTGTCACTATTGTTGGTATCGGTTGCCCGCCACACTTCAGAACTCCCGCCGCACTAGCAGTGGTGGGGCCAAAGTGTTTCGGGTTTGATTTTGATTTTACACCGATAGAAAAACTGGTTTATTGATATGCAAAGCACCCTGTTGTCTTTAAGGGTAATTGATTTGTGACTACGCTGTTTTTTCTATCGGTTGTCGAGAGAAAACTATTATTTCGGTTTGGGAGTGATTGAGCATTAGCTTAATAGATACCAAACCAATAGCAGGCAGAGGCTCTTCCCAAATGAGCGCCTCTCTAAACTATATAAGAGGATCTAGACAATGTATAAAACCATGAAAGCAGTAGGATTCGCTACGGTACTATTTGCGGGTGCGACAACCGCGAATGCTGCTGAGTCGATAACCGTCAGTGTATGGGGAGGGTTCTTTGAGGAAACCCTGGCTGCTGAAATCTATCCGGGCTTTACGGAAAAAACAGGCATCGAAGTCAAATCTATTGCCCAGCCTGAAGATTCAACCTGGATGACGCAATTGATGGCAGCTGCACGAGCAAAGAAAGCGCCGGCAGATCTGTCACTGGTTGCTGATGAGGTTTTGATACGTGGCAAAAACGCTGGTCTATGGGCGCAACTTGATCCTGACAACCTGGCTGACACCAAAGCCTTGAAAGAGGGTTATGTAAAAATAGATGACGATAACAAGGCTTATGCGGTCGGCGCTTTAGCGTTTTATACTACCTTGGTGACTAACACCGATTATTCCAAGGATGCCCCCGCAAGCTGGGCTGATCTATGGGAGGATAAATGGGATAACAAGCTTGGAATAGTGACGACTCCAAATTCAGGTTTACTCGAGGCAACGGCAAAGACTTTCTTCGGTGGTTACGAGATTATGCAGACCCGGGAGGGTCTGGAAAAGGTGATTGCCAAAATAGCTGAACTGAAACCACAAGTCAGTCTGTGGTACCGGGATGAAGGCCAGTTTCAACAGGGGCTTGAAGCGGGTGAATTGAATGCCGGTCTTTATTATCACGATGTGGCCATGCTCTCTATCTGGGACGGTAAGCCAATCGCCTCTAATTTTCCGAAAGAGGGCGGTATTCTTTCTAACGCGTACTGGGTTGTTCCTCGTGATAGTAAAAAAATCTCGGCTACCGAAAAGTTTGTCAGCTATATGAGCTTGCCGGAAACTCAAGCACTAATGGCTCGCAAGCTGGGTATATTCCCTATCGTACCGCGTGATTCAATGGATTTAACAGACGACGAGTTCTCAGCAGTGGGCAGTGAGATCGAGGCGGTGAGAGTTCAGACAGAAATTCACCTTCGTGAGGGGGATTGGCTGGAATCTAAATATCAGGAAATGATTGCGCAATAGTCGTTGCTATAAAACACCATAACGTTATGTCTGAACTAGCATTGTCAGGCGTTGGAAAGCGCTTCGGGAAAACCGTAGCGCTTGCTGACGTATCATTGCAGATAAAGAGCGGTGAGTTTATTTGTCTGCTCGGTTCTTCCGGCTGTGGAAAAACAACCCTGCTGCGTATCATCGCCGGTCTGGAGAAATGTGATCAGGGTGAGTTGCATCTGGATCGTGTAGCACTATCAAAGTTGCCAAGCCACAAACGTAATATCGGTATGGTGTTTCAATCGCTTGCGTTGTTTCCCCACTTAAACGTAAGCCGCAATATAGCCTACGGACTGAAAATGCGTAGCATCTCTGGCGAGGCCACAAATGCTCGTGTCACTGAACTATTAGCATTGACGGGCTTGGTCGGTTTCGAAACCCGTTCTGTGGCGTCACTTTCCGGGGGCCAGAAACAGCGAGTGGCAATCGCCCGCGCGTTGGCATTAGAGCCCCGGTTGTTTTTAATGGATGAGCCTTTTTCTGCGCTCGATGCGGGTTTGCGTGATCACTTGCAACAAGAAGTTAAAAAGCTTCAACGCCAACTTGCAGTGACCACAATTTTTGTCACCCATGATCAGAGTGAAGCCATGTCGCTGGCTGATCGTATAGTGATTCTCAACAACGGCAGTATCGAACAAGCGGGTACACCTAAAGAAATCTATCAGCGTCCGTTAACCCGGTTTGTAGCCGAATTTATCGGCAATAATAATCTGCTTGATATTGAGATAGACGAAACCGCCGTTAAGTATCAAGGCTACAATCTTGGCTCACCTCAGGGCTCTATTGAAAACCTGCGTGGTAGACAAACGTTGGTCGTACGTCCCGAGTCAATAAGATTGCGTGCATCACACGATACAAGTCAATATTTGCAAGGCACGGTAACGATGCAGCGCACTGTTGGTGCTCTTGTCGAGTGTGACATTGATGTAGATGGTCAGGTGCTGAAGTATACGGCGCTGCAAAACTCCGGGCCCGAAGTATCAATTGGTGACGCTGTTAGTCTTAGTTGGGATTGGTCCGGGCTGTGGTGCTTACCCGGTGAGTCGCAGTGAATCTTTTTGTACCACGCATACTCGGGCTATGTGCGTTTGGCATATTGAGCGTTTTCTTTTTGTTGCCACTGGCCTATATGGTGGTTGTCAGTTTTTATAAGGCTGACCCGATGGCGTTTTATCAGGTCGCGTTCACGTTTGAAAACTATCAAAAGTACTTCTCGGGTTTCTATCTAAACGTAACGCTGCGAACATTGTGGTCGACAGCGGTAAGTGCAGTGATAGTCGTTAGCCTGGCGTTTACGGCCATGTTGTCCATTGTAGAACTGTCTCGTAAGTGGCAACTGTTCTGGGTGATTTTATTGTTGTCAATGATGTGTCTCAGTGAGGTCATCGTGGGCTTCGCGTGGTTAATCCTTTTGTCAGAAAGTGCCGGTATCCCGCGATTGCTTGGTGCATTAGGGATCTGGGACGATCCGCGTTCTCTGTCACCGAGTTTCGGTGCGATGATGATTGGTTTGGTGACGTTAGGATTCTCTGTTGTATCGTTGGTGCTTTATCCGCAAATCGCTGGGCGGGACAAAAGTGTGGAAGAGGCGGCTCGAACCCTTGGCACACCGCCGTATCTTGTTCCTCTCTATGTCACTTTGCCCATCTTTATGCAAACGCTTATTGCCCTGACACTCACCATGTTTGTTTACCTGCTTGGTGTCTTTGTTATGCCTGTGATGTTAGGTCGACCCTCTGATTGGACCATGACGGTGATGATTAGCGATAAAGCGCTAGGGGATGCCAACCTGCCTTTGGGGGCTGCACTGGCGGTTGTCATGTTAATTATAACCGGGGCGCTTCTATTGCTTTCTCTTTACGTATCGCGCAAGAGAAGGGTATGAAGGGTCGGTTGTTTTTGTGTTTGTTACTCATTGCAATTGTGCTTCCGTTTATTGTTGTTGCAGGGGTGTCGATTGGTGCATCTAAAACAATAACGTTTCCGCCCACTGAATTTTCCCTGCGTTGGTACGGCGTGCTGTTTTCAGAGTCTGAATGGTTAAAAGCGATAGGGATATCGGTATTGATAGCTGTAGGTGCTGCGATAATCTCCGTATCTCTCGCTTTGGCCATTAACTATGTATTGTGGCGTTTAAATACACGGTTCTCGCGTTTTACATTTGCTTTGGGTCTCGGACCCTTCATGCTGCCACCGATTATCCTCGCACTCGGTGCAAGCCTTTTCTGGGCAGAGGTAGGATGGTATGGGCGTATCGAGGCAACCATTATTTCTCACGGAATATTTTTGGTGACACTTCCGTTGGTGGTCGTCGCACGTGGCTTTGCCAGTCTCACTGATGATGTTGTTGAGGCAGCCACTATGATGGGTGCTTCTCCGTGGCAACTCTTTACCACCATCGTACTGCCACTGATTACCCCGTATTTGTTAACCGGTTTCGTATTGGTGGCTATTCTCAGCTTTAACGAGTATCTGGTCGCCAATATGATTTCAGGGTTTATTGTAGAAACTCTGCCTATCAAAATATTCAATAATGTACGTTACGGATATTCACCCGTGGTGGCGTCAGCATCGATGTTTTTTGTGACTGTTACCGTGACGGCTCTTATACTGATCGCAAGATCAACCGATCTGTTAGCACTGCTCGGCGCCCCGAAAGATTCGTAGTCGCTGACAGCGGCCTTATAGCCTAATTAGCTTTATTTTACGTCATCTATGCAAGCATAGTTCTGAGCTCAAAAATAGTCTCAAGGGTTAGGCCTGCAATGCTCATTGCAGCATTGCAGGTGCCTGAACCAAATCTCCCGTCAAACTACCAAAGAACGATTAGTTTTGCTCCTAAAGATCCTGGAGCTCCTTCAGTTACTTCAAATAGTGCCTGGTGATAAGTAACCTCGGCAGCAATATTTACAGTTGAAGTTCTATAAAAATGCATGCCAATACCTGCTTCTACTCCCCAGCCGGAGTCAGCCTCGCCTTGTCTGAAAAAAGATCTGTCTGAGACTGGGTCATGTGATTCTGCCCATGTGTATCCGACTAAACCAACTGCATACGGCGAGTGCTGTTCCAGATTTAAGTAGTACTGACCGCCAATTGAAATACTGGTCATGTCAGCGGGGCTATCTGAAACGTTGTTCGTTGAGTATCCTGCCCTTATACTGAATTGATGGTCTATTCCCCAAAGCGAGCCAACCGAAAACATTACACCGGCATTATTAGTTTCCAGATTAGCGGCTTTTGCAGGTCCAAACCCAAGATATGTTTGCCTTGTTACCTTGGTCTTTACTGTAGTGCGTTTGGTTTCGCTATCTGTGACCGTATCTACCGTCATGTTTTTGCTAATGGCGACGTTATCCAGTGCGCCAGATACCAAACGTGACGTAACGGTATCCAAGTCATCAAGATTAGTAGACTTTAATTTGTCGGAATACACAACCTTGCCTTCTTGAGATTTCATGAGTGAGACGATATATGTCTTACCGAGCTTTATCGTATCTGGGGTTAACACCCATTGTGAATTTTCTTTGTCTTCAATAATAGTATGCCCTTTGCGTGTTAATTCATTTTTCACTAAGCTTTCAACAGTCGCCGAAACAGCTGAGAGTTTTGAGTTTTCTTCTATGTAGAAAGTATCAGCGGTCGCTGCGACTGGTAATACGCATAAAAATATAAGTAATGATTTGAGCATTGTTATCTCCATTGAATTGCGATAGGGAGATAGTGGGCGTCATCGGCACCGGGAGCAATTGCTATTGATAAAGTACAATATGACAGATGGTTGCGTTGTTCTGGCTGTACCTATGCAGTGAATATGTGAATTAGATCAGGTTTTGCTGGCCAGTGTCAGGTCCATGTAATCAGGCATATTTTCAGTATCATCTAGCTTGAGCCTGCAAAATTATCTGAGATTATGCGGCGCCGGGGTGCTTCACGAATACAGCTATAAAATCAACTGTCGGTGGGAAATGACTATCACAGATGGTTTCTTGTTATAGACTGTAGAAAAGTGGAAGGAATATAAATTGTGAAAAATGCACTTGTACTATTTATTTCTGCGTTATGCTCAGTGTTCAGTATTGGATGTGTATCGACTGCAAGAACGCCAACATCTGCAATGGATTCTCTGAAGCGGCCGGTTTTTGAAATCGGTTGTGCTGATGTAGAAAAAGTATCTTCTGAGATTGGAGAGCAGAAATTTATAATCGAATTTCTAAATACCAGAGAAGACACTCTTGATATATTCTGGGTAAACTATGAAGGCGTAGAGGAGTTGTACACATCAATCTCCCCGGGAGAGGCGTGGTCGCAAAATACGTATAAAACTCACCCGTGGGTAGTGCGTGAGAAGTCAGGGCTCTGCATTGCGGCTTATCACAGTAAATCCGAAAAGTTATCTAACGTCTTAATTCAGATTGAATAGTACTCATGTCGAAAAGTGGCAATCAAAGGATCGGGAAGAATGACTGACGGAGAAATGACTAGATAAACTTATGAGTAGGCAACCTAACATTGTGTTCATCATGGCAGACGATCACGCGTCAAAGGCCATCAGTTGCTATGGTGGTGGTATCAATCAAACCCCGCATCTTGATCGCCTCGCTGAAGAGGGAATGCGCTTCGATCATTGCTATGTGACTAACTCCATCTGTACGCCAAGCCGTGCTGCGATCCTGACGGGCACCTATAACCATGTGAACTGTGTTTCAACCTTAGATACGCACATCAACAACCGATTGCCCAATGTTGCGAAACACCTTCGCACTGGTGGCTATCAAACAGCGATCATTGGTAAGTGGCATCTGGGTGAAGGGGAAGATCACGAACCCACCGGGTTTGACTTCTGGTCAGTGCTACCCGGGCAGGGTGAGTATTTCGACCCGATCATGATAGAAATGGGTGAAGAGATCGAAGTGCCCGGCTACGCCACCGATGTCATCACCGATAAGAGTCTTGCGTGGCTGGAAGAGCGGGATCAATCAAAACCCTTTTTCCTGATGTGCCACCATAAAGCACCCCATCGGGAATGGGAGCCTCATCCGAAGAATCGCAACCTATTTCAGGACGACGTAAATATTCCTGAAACTTTTGACGACGACTACAAAAACCGTGCAATGGCGGCGGCTGTTGCCAAGATGCGAATCAAGGACGATATGACATACGCAGATCTGGGTTTGGTACAACCGGAAGGCGGCTCGGAAGTAGGTGAAAGAGCGACGCTAAACAGCACAAGGCGCAAGATCCCTAATCCGGTTGATGTGTCAGGCCTGAGATTGATCGATAAAGACACAGGTGAAGTCTATACGTTTAAAACTAATGAACAATTGAGTCACTTTAAATATCAGCGTTATCTGAAACGCTACCTTCGTACCATCGCATCGATCGATGAGAGTGTAGGGCGAGTGCTTGAATACCTGGATGATCACAATTTATCCGACAACACCATAGTTGTCTATACATCAGATCAGGGCTTCTTCCTTGGAGAGCATGGATGGTTTGACAAGCGGTTTATGTACGAGGAGTCCTTTCAGATGCCGTTTCTGGTGAGATACCCTGGAGAAATTGAACCAGGGGAGGTGTGCAAGAATGTTATATGTAATGTGGATTTCGCGGCCACATTTCTGGATTTAGCAGGACTGAGCATTCCAACTTACATGCAAGGCAAAAGTTTCCGGCCGCTTCTCAATGGCACCACACCCGATAACTGGTCCGATGTTGCTTATCATCGTTACTGGATGCATCGAGATCGGGATCATAATGCGTATTCTCACTATGGTATCCGCAACCAGCGTTACAAGCTTATTTACTGGTACAACGAAGGCTATCATTTACCAGGTGCGAACCATGGCGGAGAGGATCGCGAGTGGGAGTTGTTTGATTGTGAGAAAGATCCGCTGGAGCTATTCAATGTCTATGCAGATACTGCTTATCAAGGGGTGGTGATTGATATGACCGCACAGTTGGACAAGAAAATGGCTGAGATAGGTGATGAGCCAGAGCACCCAACTGTTCCGTAGAGTGAATGAGACAAGCGAAATGCGTTTGACCATCTGTCCCGTGCTGTCGAGCCCAGTACAAATCCACTGGATGTCGAAAGTGAATCCGGCATATAGGATGGTAGTAGCCGCCATCACTATTACTGACGACGTGATCGCAGGTTCGGCTCGGCTTTGTCCAGATGAGAGCTATTTCTCAGTTCCCGGTGACAATGGTCTGCGCTACGGGTGGTATCAAAGTGCCACTCGCGTCTTCACAGATACCACAGCATCCATCCAGTTTATTCGTCCGGACGCTGGTTACTTTACGACGGTGTGGTTCAACGGTGTCCCGTTGGGACGAATCGACAATTCACACGATGCGGAAAATATATTTGCTTTGCCATTATTGCCAGCAGGCTGGTGGCTAGTGACCGCAGCCACAAACAGGAAGATATTCTTCTATCGGTTGCCTGGCTAGCGACGTCTGGACAAGCATTGATCTACGTGTGGTTATTAAAGATCTGTTAGAAGACAGAAATGGGTGTTCGATGTAAAGTTATGAGTGCTCTAGCCGATTCACAGCTAATGAAATTTCAGTCCACGATAGTTCGAAATAGTGGCTGTTATATTTGATCAAATAACGGTTTTTTACCCGTGGTATGGATCTTGTGGATGCGAGCGTGCTAAGTCCCGCCGAAAGTATGCCTGAAGGAGTACACTTTGACGCCTACGGATAGCCAATCCGAATCCGAACTAATGCAAGTTAGTGCTGTGATTGAGGCTGTGTACCACGCTGCATCGAGTGAAGAACTCTACCGTTCGATTGTAAAAATTCTCCCGAAGTTTTTTAATGCTGATCGTGCAAGCATCACTGTTTACCATGCGGACACGCAGGAAATCGAATTTGTAGCGCTCAATGGTCTTGTGGACCCGGACGAACGCATGCAGCTTGGCAAACGCATGCAGATAAACAAAACCTACGAACAGTATCATGCCAATGTGAGCACGCCGGGAATCTGGAGCCCTGTAGTTAATGACGGCAGCCCGAGAGCGAGAAATCCCCAGGGTTCTCTGCGCGGTATAGGTCTGGTTTCTGTTATGAACGCCCCGGTCTATGATCGGGATGTCATCGTCGGGACGTTAAATCTCGGATCAAAGCTAGTGCACTTTACAGATGCAAATCTGGCGCTGTTGGTACAAATTGCGAAACTGATCGGCATTGCCGCTGAGCGTATCCGAAACACCAATATTCAAACTGCCGCTGCGAGTCGGCAGCGTTTATACGCGCAACACCTGGAGCTGCTCAATGATCTGGGGGAAGAACTCTCATTGGTAGACGATACGCATAAGGCATTTGACCTGATTTCGGAGTTTGCAAAAGAGCTCGTGGATGCAGTTAGGGTTAGCTACTGTGTGCTGGAGCCAGATCAGAAAAACATAAGAATAATGGGGCTGGTTGGCGCTACTTCTGATAAGCGAGGTCAGGTGTTGTCATTGGAAAGGTCCGGGCTTGCAGAGGTTCTTATTGGTGGTAAGCAACGCTATGCAACTGACTTGTTGTTATCCGAGAGTGAATCGCAAAGGTCACTTGGTCGAAGTGGGTTGAATCATTTGTGGTCTATGCCTATCGTCAGTGCAGGCGATATCATTGGTGTGTTGAATATAAGCTCAAAAGTCATAAGCCTGGACTCTGGTGATGCGACTTCCGTGATCGCGACACTTTCGCGTTTTCTTGGTTCTACGTTGCAGCGCCTTGAAGCGCAACAAGAAACATTAGAAATGATGGCTGAAGTTGAGCATCGAGCTCGCACAGATATGCTCACAGGTTTGCCTAACCGCAGCGAGTTTCACCGTCGTTTGCAAGTGGAGCTAGCGCGCGCAGAACAGAATTGTGTGTGCGTTGGAGTGTTGTTTTTAGATCTTGATCTGTTTAAGAATATTAATGACACGCTCGGCCATGCTGTTGGAGATCAATTGCTTTGTGATATCTCAAGAAGGCTTGAAAAATTGGCTGGTGAAGACGATACCGTGGCGCGAATTGGCGGGGATGAATTTCTGGTTTTGATTGCCAATATCGAATCACACGCTCAACTGAAGAAAATCAGCATGCAACTGATTGAAACAATTCGCCAGCCGCTGGTTATCGCCGAGCGTATAATGGAAGTGGGCGTCAGTATCGGCGCTGTGTGTTATCCGCAAGATGGCAACGATGACGAAGAGTTGATTAAAAACGCTGATATAGCCATGTATCACGCCAAGGCGCTTGGAAGAAATCAATGTCAGGTATTTAACGATGCGCTAGCAGCCTCGGTGAGTCGGCGTGTGAAACTTGAGTCACTACTGCGAGATGCTATTGCCAACAGGGAATTTTCTCTGGTTTTTCAGCCCCAATTCGATTTCACTACTGAAAGCGTAATTGCCGTTGAAGCGTTGTTACGATGGAACCATCCACAGGAAGGTTTTATTCCCCCTGATGAGTTCATCGGTATCGCTGAACAGTGCGGTATTGTTTCGCAGCTGACGGACTGGGTTATTGTTGAGAGCCTGGCTGCTCTAAAAACCTTTCGCCGCACCGAACCAGGTCTTCGGGTAGCCGTGAATGTCAGTGCCAGTGAGTTTTCCAGTCATAGTGACTTGTTTGAAAGGGTCACCACCGCATTGCGTGAGTCTGGTCTGGCGGCAGATGCATTGGAGCTAGAGCTAACTGAAACCGCCTTGTTGTCTCACCCGGAACACGCGAGTGAACTGATTACCCGACTCAGTGCCGAAGGTATTCAGTTAGCTATAGATGATTTCGGAACCGGCTATGCATCCCTGAGCTATCTAATTCAGCTTCCTATCAATACCATAAAAATCGACCGTTCTTTCGTAGATGGTGTTGACAGCGATGAACGAAAACAGTCGGTAGTGGCTGGCATTGTTGCGATTGCCGGTGGCATGGGTCTATACAGTGTGGGTGAAGGGGTGGAAACACAAGATGAACTAAACTGGCTGATAGCAAACGGCTGTCACTCGGCTCAGGGCTATTACCTGAGTACGCCGGTGGCGGCGGAGGAAATTGCACTTAAGCTATCCGAGCTTTCAAGCCTTAGCAGAGCAGCCTAGATATTCATTGTGCGTCAATAAAACCAATCCGGAAGTAGCGTGGTGCGGTAGACTGAAGCACAGCCGGAGAGTATATAATACTGCTATATTGCGCCGGAATGCGTGATGCAGAATGCTTGCGAATCGTAGTATTTAGCGTTGTTATCGAACTTTCGTCTTGAACACACTGCGGCTAAGCGGCATTAGGTATAGAAATAGTTCTGGTAACGGTAGTGCTGCTATTAGCTTATGTTTGGTATCTCGTACGAAAGCGCAAGGCAAGTGGTTTTAGTTTAGATAATGCTTCAAAAGCAACACTGCTTACATCTGCGCCTCATGATCGGTATCGGAGTTTGTCGAAAATATCTGAGCCCCATAAAAAAAGCGATATAGTTCAATTAGACCATGCCAGCAGAAGCCCTGATGGAAGGGAAATGGTATTGGCATATTGTTACAGCGAAGATGGTTCAATCCGTTATGAAGCAGAGGTACATGAATCTGAGCTAGTCAAGTGTCGCGGCTCGCACAAAAGTCTTATCCGTATGCTTTGCAGGTTAAGCACGTGTTGGTAGAAATTTTACGCGAGGACAATTAGAGTGAGTGTCTGTTGACTACAGGCAGTAGCATTCGTTTTATCCGGATACAAATGAAGGCAGGTGCTAAATGACGGTTAACATATCGTGACGCATATTTCAGAAGGTGATGCTCCGGAGAATGCACTAACTGCAAAAGACGGTGAGCGAGGTGCTCATACAGATTGTTTCTATGTAGATCTTCCGTGGAATGTAACGTTAGAACAATTCATTAGCGCCTTTTATACAACGAGCTTGTTTAAGATCGAGAGGGCAATTTTATCTGTTACCGTGAGAAAGCCTTCCACTGATGAAGGTGCTCTTTTACTCGCGCAGAATAAAACGCAATCGTTTGCCGCATGGTCTGTCGAGGGCAGAACTCTCAATCAGATTTTACTACGTGATTATATGGGCAAGACCAAGTCCTGGCTTATGGTTGAAGCAATTTCAATCAATGCGACCCCGGCTACGCGTCTATACTTCGGTTCAGTCATTGTGCCAAAGAAAGTATCAGAGGACGGCCGTATTTTCATCGGAACTATTTTCCATCTATTTGGCGGTTTTCATAAAGTGTATAGCCGGGCGTTGTTAAGGGCGGCGTATAAAAAGCTCGAAAGTTCACGGTCTGGTGCCTGACCCGGTCGCGGATTGAACTAAGCCCCCGCCACCCCGCGTAATTCCCGATTACGTTGTAATACATCGAGCCCCTGTTGTTTAAGCCACCAGGGTAAGTCAATCAACACCCAGTTCTCTGCCAACTTGGCACCGTCACGCCGGTAGATATCGACCACCTGCATTTGTGTGTCCTTACAGCCGCCGGGCAAACCGAGCCACCCTCCGAGCGGATCATTACGTAAATTCGGCCAGCCGAAAAAACACGCAAAATTGCCTTCGGCAAAACGACACACGTGGCCTTCAAACTGTTTATTGCCTAATTGCCCCCTGAATGGCAGTTGATGTTGTTGTTGGTATCTTGGGATTGTATAACTCGCACCGATGCCTGCAGGCCCGTACCAGAGCATATCGTCATGCCATGTTTTGGCCAGAAGCTCGGGAGGACAATCCATCGAACCACTGGCATTTAAGTCTGCAAGGTCTTGTACCATGGTATTCACCAGTGCCAGTGTAGCTTCGCTTTCTTCAGGTGCGGCATCGTCATGCAGCAGTCCGTCATGGTATCGCGGACCGGGGTAGTTGTAATACGCGCCTGTAGATAGCGGCAGTGGGTTTACGCCCGCTTGAACCATCAATCCAATCAGGTCCACGAACAACCCGGTCTGGATAATCTTGCCATCGCGTACACAACTGAATTCCGAGTAGCGCAGGTTGGCAATGCGTCGTGTTGCAGGAATCCCGAGAAAATCTGTGTCGAACAGGCCCATGAAGTTGCCCATACTCATCACCCAGGTTTCGCCGTCGTAGATGTTTTCCCCGGCGATAAAGATGTCCTCGCGCCTTTGCAGATGCGAAAAGGATTGCATCAGCGGTTGCCAGAAAGCGGCTGCCGCGTGGCTGCTGTTATCCTGCTGGCGGAAGGGAAATACACCTCGCCAAAAGTAGTCGTCGCTTGTGTGCTCGGCTAACACCTGAGCTACCGTTGCCGCAGAGGAGTATTCCATTGCACGCATATAACGACGTACCTGATCTTTGGCGGATTGAAAACGGCTCATGGGAATCTCGGTTTGGCGGCTGTATTTACTTGACTGTCATTTTTGCATGGGCATGCAAAATAGGCAAAATATTGATTGATTTTATATGTAATACGGGCGTATTATTTTGAATGCGAATGCAAAAAACAGATTTGGTGGAAAGAATGCGGACTAACAATGGCTGAAATCGAACTACGCAATCTGTGCAAACAATGGGGTGACTTTGTCGGTGTCGATGACGTCAACCTGACTATTGCCGATCGTGAGTTTCTGGTCCTGCTAGGACCATCCGGCTGCGGTAAGACAACCACCATGCGGATGATTGCAGGGTTAGAGGATGTCAGTTCCGGTGAAATACGCGTTGACGGCAAACTGATAAACGATCTGGAACCCAAGGACCGGGATGTCGCCATGGTGTTTCAGTCGTATGCGTTATACCCCAATATGAATGTGTACGAGAACATTCGCTTCCCGTTGAAAGTTCGCAAGATTGATCCGGCCACACACAATGAAAGAGTAATGCGTGCCTCTGGAATGGTTGAACTCGATGACTTTCTGCACCGCAAACCGGCTGAACTCTCGGGTGGTCAGCGGCAACGTGTGGCGCTTGCACGCGCGGTAGTACGTGAGCCCAATGCTTTCTTAATGGACGAACCCTTATCTAACCTCGATGCAAAACTGCGGGTTTCCACGAGGGCGCAAATTAAAAACCTGTGCCATGAGTTAGCGGTTACCACCATCTATGTTACCCACGATCAGATAGAAGCCATGACGCTTGCTGATCGGGTCGTTGTGATGAAAGAAGGTGTGGTGCAGCAGGTTGGTACACCAACAGAAATTTATGACAACCCGGGTAATGCCTTTGTCGCGAGCTTCATTGGCTCACCTGCGATGAACCTGGTCAACGGTCATGTTGATAACGGAGTGTTCAAAGCAGCCCATACAGCCATGCCTGATATCAGTGCCGCGAACGGCCCGGTCACGCTTGGCTTTCGTGCTGAAGACGCCACCCTGGCCAGCGATGAATCAGGGCAGATCAACGCACCGGTGTATACGCTCGAGTTACTAGGCGATGCCACCATGATTTCTGTGCGAATTGACGGAGTGTTGGTGTCGGTTAAAGCAGACAAGAATTTCAGAGCGAAAATCGGTGAACCGGTTTCGATCAACATAGAGCCCCGGTTTTGTCATTTATTTAATGCCGAGACAGGTGCACGTATATAGTGCTTATAGTATTACCTTAATTTCACACGGTGCGGTCATATTGTCGCACCACTCAACTTAATGATGGGAGATAGACCATGCTTTTAAGAAAAATGACACTCGCAGTTTCATTGGCGTTATCTGCGAATGTAGTGTTTGCAAATTGTGGAGATATCGCTGGAAAGGTCAGCATAGTCGGTAACGAATTTCCTGCGATTCACACTGTTGCCAAAGGTGCGGCGGCATGTGCGACTGATAAGCTTACTGTTACATCAAATCTTACAGCCGATCACCAGAAGATAAACCTGGCCGGTTTGCAGGGTGACCCGGCAGAATACACCACTGCAATCATAGCCAACTCTTCCATTATTGCATTGATGAACGACGACGTTATTCGTCCACTGGATGACCTCATCGCAGCGCACGGCGCAGACATTCCGAAAAGTAATCTAATTACCATAGATGGCAAAGTAATGGCTGTTGCTTTTATGGCCAATGCCCAGCACTTAGCCTATCGCAAAGACGTGCTAGCAGAGATCGGTGTCGAGCCTCCCAAAACATACGAAGAGTTGCTGGCGGCAGCAGAGATGATTCGTGAAAAGGGCATCATGGAGAATCCGGTAGGTGGTGCTTATAAATCAGGTTGGAACCTGGCGCAGGAATTCGTCAATATGTATATCGGTCACGGTGGTGAGTTCTACAAGCCGGGCACAGCAGAAGTGGCGATCAACAACCCGCAAGGCGTTGCCACACTGGAGATGATGAAAGCTTTAACTGAGTACATGAACCCTGACTATCTAACGCACGATTCCAACGCCACCGGCGCAGAAATGGAAGCTGGTAACACAGCTCTGATGAACATGTGGGGTTCTCGCATTGGTGCACTGATGGACGACGAAGGTGCAGAAGAGGCTGTGTACAGCAATATCGTCGTTGGTGGCCCTATGACAGTAGGCGGCGGAACTACTCCTGCAACCACTCTATGGTGGGACGGCTGGACTGTTGCTAAAAATGCATCTGACGAAGACGCTGTAGCGACTTTCGTAGCAATGAAAAATGGCACAAGCCCAGGCATCCTTAATGACGAGACCATGGGTGAAGCGGTATGGATGATTGAAGGGTACACCCCTGCACCGGTTAACGATGGTGTGTTTGCGTCCATAAAAGCAGGTTCCAAGCCTTATCCAATGCTACCGTTTCAAGGTTTATTACACACTGCACTCGGTGATAACTTGTCAGATTTTCTGCAGGGCAAAGAAAGTGCTGAACAGGCGTTAGCTGATACTGAAGCTGCTTACACAACAGCAGCTAAAGAAAAAGGCTTTTTAAACTAGTCGTTGTCAAGGCGGGGCGGTGTTTTATCGCCCCGTCACTTGCTAGTTCAACTCACTCACTCGATTAAATCAGCTGATACCAACAAATGAAACACAAGACGTTTTTCTGGTTTGTGCTTCCATCGTCTTTGGCGATGCTGCTGTTTATATTTTTTCCGATTTTATCGGTGCTGATTCAATCGGTACACGTTGATACCGAACAGGTCATCAAAGAAGTTAAAAACTGCGGCCCGTTTGGCTGCGAAACCATTACCTCTATAGATCAGGAAGCCACTCAGGCGCTAGAGCGTGAAAATCCGTTGGGTCGTTTTGCCGGTCTTACCACCTACTTAGACCGCAGGCACCTGGCAGTGGATGAAGTTCACGCCGCGTGGGGAAGCACTACCGGCGTGGGTGATTTTTTCAACCAGTTGGTTAACCTGCCTTTTTATAAGGCAATGAGCTTTACACTGGCCTATACGTTTATCGTCACACCCCTGGTTATCATATTTGGTTTTATTATTGCTGTGGCGGTTAACGGTGCTGTCAAGTGGGTACGTGGCCCACTGATATTTTTCTCATTGTTACCGATGTTGGTCACGCCGTTGGTCGGCGCGTTAACGCTCTTTTGGATGGTAGACGCCCGAGGTATAGTGGGCAATGCACTGCAGTATCTGGCCAGTGATCCAAACCTGTCGGTTAAGGCATCAACGCCGCTGACATGGGTCATGTTAATGGTTTATGGCGTGTGGCACTCAGCACCGTTTGCATTCATTGTTTATTACGCAGGCCTTCAGTCAGTGAACAAAGACACGCTGGAGTCCGCCATGATCGATGGCGCCAGTCGTTGGGAACAGATTCGCTATGTGATCATTCCGCATCTTCTGCCACTAACAACCTTTATTGCGCTAATGCAGTTAATGGATAACTTCCGCGTCTTTGAGCCTATTGTCAGCTTTTCCGCCGAAGCGCACGCCACATCATTGTCGTGGGCCATCTATAACGACTTAGGTGGCGAAACCCGACAACTAAGCTCTGCAGCTGCCACGTCGGTGTTGACTATTCTCGGTATCTCTATTTTGTTACTGCCGGTGCTGGTACGCACCTGGCGTGATTTCACCCACAAGTAGGCGGATCTAATGGCTGCAAAAACGCAAAGAAGATCCCACGCATTAAACCTGCTGTTAATCGTTGTGCTGGTGGTCTGGATGATACTGGCTGCGTTCCCGTTCATATGGACTTTGTGGGGTTCGTTTAAGGTAGAAGGCGATTTTTTCTCCAAAGCAGATTGGGCCAACGCATTAGCCGGTCCACTGACGTTAAAAGAGACAGGTGGGTCGTTCACCGGTGCAGGCTACCATGGTGCATGGATCAAGGAAGCCTTCGGGCTTGCAGCCATGAATACAGTGATTGTCTGTTTATTTGTGGTGACCATTTCACTTACATTCGGTACTTTGGGTGGTTACGCGTTATCACGCTCTACTTATCGTTATGCGTACTGGTTTTTAATCATTGCGCTGATCTTCCGTGCTATGCCGCCTATCACTTTAGTGTCTGGCTACTTGCCGGTGTTTTTTAACTGGAACCTGTGGGGGCATTTGCCAACCGCCATTGTTGTACTGGTGGCTATCAATCAACCGTTCACGCTATGGATGTTGCACTCGTTTTTTAAGAACATTCCCAAAGATCTGGACGAAAGCGCCATGGTCGATGGCTGTAATCGCTTTCAGGCCTTTCGACATGTCATTGTGCCTGTGATGTGGCCAGGGGTAATCACCACCGGGTTGTTCTCGTTTTTACTCGCGTATAACGATTTCGCCGTAACAACCATGATTCTATCCAAAGAGAATCAAACCATGGTACCGAAAATTTCAAGTTTTCTGGGTACAACCCAAACCAAGGGCAACGTAATGTTTGCGGTGGCTGCAGTGGTATCGGCTACCGCTCCGTTGTTTGTCATGGTGTTGTTTTTCCAGCGTCAGATTGTCTCCGGCTTAACGGCTGGCGCCGTCAAAGGGTAGGATTACGAAAGGCCAGGCGAATGACATTGGCGAGATGCACAGCGAGTCGGTTCTGAGTCGGCCTACACTAAATCAGTTTTGAGAAAACAGTATGACTATTGAGCATTTAAAGCGAGGAAAATCCGTAAGCGAACGTGCAGATGATGACGCCGTTGTCAGGCAGGTGGTTGAAACTCATCTTGCTGATATCGAGGCGCGTGGCGATGCCGCGGTTCGTGAGTTGGCTGAAAAATTCGACAAAGATTCCCGTGATAGTTATCGTCTAACCGATGATGAGATACAGGCACTGATAGCACAGGTGGCGCCGAACGATATCGAAGACATCAAGTTTGCGCAGGCTCAGGTAAGAGGCTTTGCTGAAGCGCAAAGAGCCTCGATGACCGATATAGAAGTCGAAACCTTGCCGGGTGTAATACTCGGCCACAAGAACATACCGGTACAATCAGTTGGCTGTTATGTGCCCGCTGGTAAATTTCCCATGGTGGCATCTGCACATATGTCAGTGCTTACGGCATCGGTTGCCGGGGTGCCACGTATAGCTGCCACCACCGCGCCATTTCAAGGCCAGCCTAATCCCGCGGTGATCGCCGCCATGCATATGGCCGGTGCACATGAAATCTATGTGCTAGGCGGTATTCAAGGCGTAGGCGCGCTGGCACTGGGCACTGAAACCATCAAACCTGTACATATGCTGATTGGCCCTGGTAATGCCTTTGTCGCCGAAGCCAAACGCCAGTTGTTTGGTCGCGTAGGTATCGATCTGTTTGCAGGTCCCACAGAAACCCTGGTGATCGCAGATGACACCGTTGATGCAGAGTTGTGCGCCACGGATTTACTAGGGCAGGCCGAACACGGCTATAACTCCCCGGCCGTGTTGTTAACCAACTCGCGCGCGTTGGCAGAGAGCACGCTTACAGAGATTGAGAACCTGTTAAAGATACTGCCCACGGCAGAAACCGCTGGTGTCAGTTGGCGCGACTATGGTGAGGTGATCTTATGTGACACCTATGACGAAATGTTGCAAATGGCAGATGAAATAGCCAGTGAGCACGTACAGGTAATGACTGATCGTGACGATTGGTTTCTTGATCACATGACGTGTTATGGCGCTTTGTTTCTTGGTGCACGTACCAATGTCGCCAATGGTGACAAAGTTATCGGCACCAATCA
>CALISD010000159.1 GCA_938041955.1 uncultured Granulosicoccaceae bacterium
AGGCTACCACCGCGATAACTATTACCGAAGTGCGCTGATACTGCTACGTTGTCTTCGTCTGTGTTGGCAATGGCGTAGAGGTCAGAGCTTAGTCGATTGTGCTGATAGTCCACTTCGATACCAATATCGGCTGCAGACAAAGTGTGTCTCAGTGACAGACCTGCCTCTGTTATTTGCAGTTCTCCGACTTCTCTTTGTGTCATCAAGCCGGTGTAGTAGCCGGGTCGGGCGCCCCTGATTGACATCATGTGTTCACGAGCTACGTTGCGTTCGGATTCGGTGCTTGAGTTAGCTAGTGTGTTTTTAGCAAGAATATAGGCTTCACGTTCGTATCCAAGCTTGCGGAGTGCGAGTAATTCGTCACCACTGGAAAGTGATTCTTTCGAACTGGCCAGAATCTCTTTGATAACCGGCAGGTCGTTGTCGCCAAGTGCCAGTGCCAGCCGTTGCCATACCGGTGTCTCCAGTCTGCGTTCATGCATTTTGGTCATCACCAGGCGTGCGTAGTCGTTCCGCTGTGTGGCCAGGTACCATGAAGTTGCCAGCTCTCGACGCCATGCGCTTTCCTGCGGCGTACTGTGTTCAATACCGTCGACAAGGCGCTGGGTCCATGCTTCGTTTTCTGCGGCACTTCCATAGGTTCGCAACAGTGAAATATAGTCTCTGCCGAGGTCGTCAATCTTGCCGTCTGCCTCCGCCATCACTTGTGGTACCAGCTGTTGCATTGTGAATTTTCGAACTTTGTAGGCGTGCGTGTTGTTGCCAGACAGTTCGAGCGCTGCAGCAAAGGACAGCAGGACATTGTAATCATGGTCGCCTTTAGCCATTAGCTTGCTGAACCAGCGCAGGCTCGTTTTTGCATCTTTAGCTCTTAAATAGCCGACGGCATAAGGGTTCCACAGTGCGGGAACCTCTGCTGCTACGGATTCGTATTTATCAAGCGTTGCAAGCAATGTGGCATCGTCTGTGTCGTTGCCTAATAATGTCCATATGAGCCCTGCCATGGCATCGGTGTTGTCTGGAAATAGATCCAGTGTGCTGCGATAGGTATCTAATGATGCCTGGGTATCGGATTTACGGTTGTAGTGTTCTGCAACGGTTAGCCAGTACTCCGGAACTTCACGAACTTTGATGAGATCGCCAGTGGCATCCAGAAAACGTTCGTAGTGTGGGTAGATGTTTTCATTTAGTGCAAGGTTTATTGCTGTGAGTAAAAATGAAATGTTATCGGTGTCTTTCCACAGATTTTCTGCAGTCTTAATTGCCTGCTCGTAGTTATTTTTATCAATTAAAGATTGCACGAGGCGGCGGCCACTGAGTTCACCGAATCTATCTGCATCAAGTTTGTCCAGATACGGTGCTGCTGCAAACACGAGTTCCGGTTTGCGATAGCGCCAACCGAGTTCGGTCAGCAAGGCTAGCTGATATTGATTAGCAATGTTGCTGTTGAACTGGGTGATCTGGTCTGTAACCGCTGCAGCTTCAGTGGGTCGTTTTAATCTCCACAGAAGCTCCATTCGGCTAAGTGATTCCTCAGCGGATCGGCCGAAGCGGTTGGCAAATTGTTCCCAGCTTGCCAGTGCTTCATCATACTTCAAGTGCTTGGTATGTAGTGTTGCGATCTCACGAAGCAACATGGCGTCGTTAGCGCCACCCATCATTTCTTCCAGTGCAGATACCGCCAGCTGAGGTGAGCCATCCTGTTCGTACAGTTTTACGAGCTTTTGAAGTTCCTCTGTGCTCAAAGGATGACTACGCGCGATTCTATGTAAGGCGGTTGCGGCAGTGAGTGAGTCCCAGTTGAGCTCTGCAAGGCGCAATAGTTCCCGGTCGTTATCTACTGAGGGATTATTTTCGGCTAACCACGTACGTTGCTTCATGGCGTTATCTACGTTGCCAGTCCATTCCTCAAGTTGGGCAACACGCAACCGGTTAGCAGGGTCAAGCGGATCTTGCTCAAGTAATTTTTTACTGAAATCCAACGCTTCCGGAAGACGTTTACTGGCTAATGCAAAATTAACCTGTCGACCCATGGCATCGGTGTCGTGCGGGCGTAGAGCCAGGAGTTCCTCGTTCCATTCCATGGCTTGCTGAGTTAAACCCATGCTGGTCGCCAGTGAAATGCCTTCAAGAAGTTCTTCGCCGCTGTTTGGATTTGCAGCGATCCGTTCAAACATAGTGTTCAATGCTTCTTCGTTGCGACCCGCTGCAATCAACAGGTTTTGCCGGCGACGATTGAGTTGCGGTTTGTATTCGTCATCGCTTAGATTTCGAATAGTCAGTACGTATTCTGCCGCAATTCCCGGCTGGTTAGAGCCTTCGGCCCACTTGACGGCTTTTTCCAGCCAAAAGACTGCTCTGTTACCATCGACTTCTGACAGTCTGGCGTAAAGAGGGAAGGCCAGGTCTGGTCTTTCATTCGCCAGTGCAAAGTTTGCGGCGCTTTCAATTGAGCTTTTGTCTCGCGGAACAGATGCGATGAGAGATTCCAGTGTCGATGTTGCTGCAAGCTTCTTCCCGTGGGAGAAGTGAAGTCTACTCAGTCTTATGGCAAGCTTGGTTGAATGAACCGGGTCCTCCGAGCTTGCGATTGCACTCTTATAGCAGCCGACAGATTGGCCATAAAGACCGGATCTTTCCAGCACTCGTGCACATTGCTCATAGTGCTCAGCATCTTTCAAAGGATCTGTTGACGCCATTAGTTTGTAATAGCGAGCGGACAATTCAGGTTGGCCAAGATCGGCGCTGAATTCAGCGGCCTGAGTGAGTGTGCCTTCATCGTGCAACACCGGGGTTTCATATAGATCATTCATCAAGCCAACCAGATTGGCCTTGTATGAAGCAGACCTTGCCTCGTTCTTAGCGCCGTAGAATCCAGCGGATGCTGTTTGAAGGTCGAGTAGGAATTGGTCTTTCGGGTCAAGCGCGAGGCTTGGACGCTGTGCCATAAGCATGCGTGCTTGTTTCCATTTTTTTCCGCGAACCATATCGTGAATCAGTGATAGCATTTCTTTGTCTGAAAGATCACCTGATGCATCTCGTGCCTTGATATATGCAAAGTCGAGATCGTCGATATTTTTTTCACCGGCGTTGTTCGTCGCCTTATAAGTAAAGGTTTCACGCGACGGCATCAGTACGATGAATGCTATCGTTAGCAGTAACGCGATACTTAAAAGGTGTAAGCGCGGTATAAGGCTCTCACGTTTTACAGTCGATAACGGCATCGCCAGTATCCTTTGTTGGAAAGTTAAATCGGGTGTTGCCGTCTGGCGTTAATTGTCCACGAACGGTGTTGCGGTTCGTGGTTATGTCACAGTAGGTTTTGTCGCCATTTAACTCGACAACTACTGGAATAGCGCCTGAAAAGCTGACGCTGATGGAATTGTCTGCACGCCGCTGCCAGTGATTAACTTTGGCGTTGGCTGATACCAGGTGGGGTACTTGCGGACGTGTTGATTTCATCCGGAAAGTGGCCACATTTGCGCCGTTGGTATGAATGTAGGTGGCATCGTGTGTGTTGTTAGTACCTATCAACTCTCTGCTACTGGACAAGTCTGGCCACGAGTTTTTCTTTAAGGTCCGCAGTGATTTTATTGACCCCAGTCCACTCACTTTCCAACGGCCATCCAGGTAGCGTGCAACACCTGCGGTTCTAAAGTCAGGAACCTTGACGATATATTCGCTCGAGAAGATAGGCATGACGTCCTGCTGCATACTCCAATCGTAGATCTCTTCCAATGATCGAAGCGATGCTTTTTTGGTGCCTGCGTAAAAGTGGTAGTAGACGTTTACCGGTTTTATGCGGCGTGGAAAGCCAGTCATGTCAAAGGTTTCGATGACACGCCGAAAACCGTCGAACGGACCAAGCCAGTCATTGGTATAAACATTCTCATTTAATATCGGGGCGTACACCTGGGTAAAACCATCCACGATGCGGACATTCGGGCTGATGGTTGTGACAGTTGGCGTAGCCTTTGAAATAGTAGTGAAGCCGCCATTCATGTTTACTAGTCCGTATTTCTCTCCGGTCGCGATTGCGTCTGCAAGGGGAAGTGCGGTGCCAGTCCATAACAGTACTTTGGTTTTTTTCCCGGGCGGAGCCAGCGTGGTGTCAATGTAGTGTGCCGACCCGCCGATTTCACGATCCAGATCGAAGTAATAATTTTCAACTTTCAGATTATATTTACCACTGGGTGTTCCGACACTGATGTCCTGCCAGTCAAACGGATGACTAAAGGTGTGGGTGGCTATCTCGACGTTGTCCATGGCAAAAAGATCGCGTGCAGTTTTTTCCATTAGTTCGCGACGATCATTAGTTGAATACATTTCTGCCTCAACAATAGAAATTGTATGTGGCAGATTGTAGGGCTCGATTATCTCGTCGCGAATCACCTCTGAACCAAGCCTTCGGCCCGGTAGCTCCGCCCATGAGGGCATGGCATCTCCGTCGATATGCGCAAACCAAAGCCGCAATCCGTTTTCTGAAGTGATGTCCGGCATCGGGGCGTCATGAAGTTGTAATGCGGTTTGTAAAAATTCAAATGGATCAAGTATCCAATCCTTGATTTCATCCAGACCCAGATCGATAACGGTCGGGTGCAAGGCAAGTCCGCCCCATGGGCCGGTGACAACGGTGTCCAGCTCTGTACCATGTTTGTCTTTGTAGCGAAGGTAGCTGGTATTGAGCTGGCTGTCGTTACGCATCGACATAGTGTATTCATCGATGCGTGACGGAACTGGCGCTTCAAAGCCAACCATGGAGCTGGTGTAGGCCAGCTCTAATGAAAAGGCATGGACATTGGGTACTGGCCTTATACCTAATTTTTCTGATAGCTCCCCTGTTAACTCTGTGCCTATCGAGCCAAACATCGCCATAGGCAATTGGTCGTCGAGTTGTTTGTTTAGCCACTTGGGGAATTCTTTGTGATTTACGAATTCACGATTCCAGATAACAACGCCTGCGTAAGCGCCCTTCAGCATGCCTTGCGGCAAACCTTTTGTCGCTATGTCGTGGTACACCGGTACGTAACCGAAGTACTCGATTGGCATTGCCATCAGTCTATGCACTTCTGACTCATCAATAGCACCATTGGATCTCGAGTCATAGAACATAATGACCTCTCGAGGGATCACCTCAAGGCTGCCGATGCCGATATAATCCAGGGATGGGTTGGCGACCCACGGAGTGAATCCTAATGCAGATATTTTATTTGCTACGTCGCGTGCTGCGCTTCTATCGGATGGTGCTACATAGTCAATCGCGATAACATCTATATTGTGCTGGCGTTTTGCCTCGGAGAGTTTACCGGCGAGCCATAGCCTGTCTTGTTCAGGTACTTGTTCGTAGATTTTAGTTTCGTTGTTCCATCGCGAGAAAAGTGACTCTGCAGCAACTGATTCGAGGTATGGACCAATTTTGTCCATCACTTCAAAGCCGCGGTTAGAGATTAACCGGATCGATGGGTGGCGATGCTTGATTCGGTAGAGCAGGTTTGCAAGGGCCGCTTGTTGTGCGCTTCTTGAAGCAGCGTCGGTAGCGCTTATCTGGTAGCTGTCCATGGTATCGAGGAACAGTCCGGCATAACCCTGTTGTACCAAAGCGTCAACACGTTGTAATAAAAAGCGTTGCCAGTCCTTGTTGGTTAAGTCCATTACCATGCTGTTCCAGCTGGTATTGGTGCCTGTGGTCCATTCGGGTTTTATAAGATTGGCCCAACTGCGCTGTGGGCTGACTTCCCCCATGCTTAAGTAGGCATAGGCCGAGCTGCCGTGCTGTTTTAGCAGGCTTAACTCTTCGGGTTTAATGTTTTCAGATTCAAGTACCAATCTGTCAAACTGGGAAAGTGCATTGACTGGCGGTTTAGCGCCATAGAAGAATGCAACACTGCCAGGGTCGCCGTTCCCGGCCACCGACACGTTCAGTGCGGTGAAAGAGATGCACAGTGCGATAACGAAGTGCAGACTGATTTTACGTAGAAGTAACATAGTTAAAGCACTCTTCAGGCTGTAGCATCTCGTGGACGCATGAACGTTCTGAATTCGATGTTTTCCAATTCGCTGGACAATAAAAATATGCCGACAAACGCAGTAAGCGTCATGGAAAGGCCAAAGCCATAGCCGTAGTACTGCGGGCCCATCTGCAGCGTGATCCAGGTGAACGCGCCGTTGCTGACCAATAATGTTAAGGTTAGCCAGAAGGCATCGCTCAGGCGATCGAGATAGAACAACACGTTAAGCACCGCGAGCATCAACACTTGTGCAGCAACACCGACCAAATCGATGTAATAAAGATGAATGAACTTGTCTGATATGCCAAGCCAGGCGATGATTTTTGGTCCCAACATATAGAGCAGCAGCACAGTTATGCCTTGCACCTTTAATATTTGAAAAATACCTTCACGCACCGAAAGAATCATTTCATTGCCGAGTGTTTCTATTTCCTGCAGGCTGGCGTTGCCACGTACTGCATTGAAGAATCCATCGTAGGCTTCAGCAAAGTCTGTTTCTATGCGAAGTAAAAACACTGCCATGCCCGGGATGATTGAAAGATAGGCGAGAAATATAGGTAGATCGTAAATTAGTGACGCGCGCAGTGGCCCGATCACAGCTTCTGAAGTTCCGGGGTTATACCAGAACATAAACTTATCGATCCAAATGCCAAAGTTGTAAAACAAACCGATGAATATCAGTATGGGAAATATCTGTTTTCGTTTTAGAAAATCGGCACGGACGGTATTGGTATTGGTCACGGGATGTTCGGGGATTACCACTGTAAGCATTGAAAACAAGAGCATCGCATGACCTGCGAGTAAACCACCGAGCAAACCGTTGATACCATAGGGAATCAGAATGATCGACAAACAGACAGTGGTCGCATAACCTGCGGCAAATGCATATAAAACCAGTTTGAATTTTTTTAACCCGGCTACGAATATGACCACAATCCACACGTTGTTCAGTGTGACAAAGTTGCCAAGCATCAGGAATTCGTAGCTGAAACTTTCATCGAACAGGGTGATCAGTATGGCCAGCCCGATAGCGCCACTAACTATAGTGGTCAGTAGCATTGCGCCGAACAGGTTAGGGTTGATCTCGTTGTCCTTTCCTTCAAACAGACGATCAGCAATGAAGCGGGTAAACACCAGTTGTAATAAGCCTGAAAGTATCAGTGACACTCCCATCATCCATGTTACGGACGTGGTGAATTGCTCAACTTCATGACCGCCGATTTTTTGCGAAACTGCGACAATGCCAATCAGCATTACGCCGACGATCGACAACACCCAGGGGCCAGCACTGATCAGTCCAGCAAATCCGTAAGCCTTTAGGGAACCGGTGAATGAATCTTCATTCAGGTATTTACGTAACTCAAATCCAATACCAGCCATGGTTACAGACCTCCCGCTTGTTTCAACGGTTGTGCGTTAGCTATTTGATCAAGATAGATGGAGTGATAGCGCTCCAGCATGTCTTTCTCGTCGTAGTATTTTTCAACTCGAGTAATGCCGGCGTCGCGTGCTGCACGCCATTTTTTGTCATCGGTCAATAACGGGATAACCGCTTCTGCGAAGGCTGCCGGATTGGCAATTGGTACAATTGCACCTGCTGCACCTATAGCGCGATCTTCTTCGGTGTCTCCGTAGATCAATTCACTGCAGCTACCCACATCGGTAGTGACTGAGGGAATGCCTGCAGCAAAGCCTTCAAGTGTTGTCAGTGGCTGGCCTTCTGAAACGGAAGTCAGTACAGTTAAGCCGAGCTGTGGAAAGATATCGGTGAGTTTTTGAAAACCCAGAAACTTAACAGAATCATCTAAACCAAAACTAGTGAGCAGCGCTTTGCACTCCTCAACATAAGCGGGATCTTCTTCTTCAGGGCCCACCAGCCATCCCTGAGCATCAGGAACTTTGGCGCGAATGATTCGCATGGCCCGAATAAAAGTTTTAATGTCTTTAATAGGCACAATACGACCGATCAGTGCCAGTACGGGAGGAACCGGTGCATCGTCAGCGCGTCGGATTTGCTTTAGGTTCTGCACCGAGACACCATTGGGAATAATAGTTAGACGCGAATCCGGGGCGCCGTCTTCAATTTGCCTTAAGCGATTACCGTTATACAGCGTGTAAATATGATCTGCCGCGCTGTAAGACATGCGGCCAAGTGATCTGAAAAACCGTATCCATGTTTGTCTCAGGTACCCCATGCTGTCATCCAGACCTACGCGGAATGGATCCATTTCTTCAGGAATCCAGTCAACATGCGCAAGATCGATCTCGCGTTCCTTGGTGTAAATGCCGTGTTCAGAAATAATATAGGGTGCGCCGGTTTTGCTTTTTAACATTGCACCGAGGTAGCCTGCATAGCCGGTAGAAACCGAGTGGTACATGTTGGCTGACGGGGCGTTGTCTACAATCTTTGCCAATGTAAATAGCGGTCCGTGCATTGTTCTGACGGTCCAAAAGAAGTGGTTGAAATCAAGCCCTGCCGGAGCATCGACGTATTTCTCTCTGATCGCGTTCCATGATTCATCACTGTGAAATAGGTCGGAGCGGCTAATAGCGTCTTTGCCGCTGGTGAGACTGGTAAAGTCTCGTACGACTTCCTGCGGTACCTCACCGCTTTGTTGTTCTGAGTCGCTGAGCATGTCATGCAGTTGGCTATTGCGATCAAACAGCGCTGACTTGTCGGATTTGCGTGCCCAGAATTTTTTCTTCGCTTCAGGTTCACTGTCTGAACCGATCAGGTAATGGTTTTCTATATGAACCACATTGTCCGGAATTTCATAAGCCGGCGCATCGTATTCATCCGGGCTTGCACCCAGAAACACGATAGAAAATGTCAGGTCCGGCATGCCCTCGATAAGCTGCTTGACCCAGGTAGACACGCCGCCTCGAACATACGGGTAGGTGCCTTCGAGTAGCAGGCATACGTCAGCGTGAACATCGGGGTTAAATTTTGGTGAATCACTCATGCCCAGAACTCAGCGACGTGTGAAAGAGGAGGGTAGGCTTTAAATGCCGGGTCAATGTTTGCCAACACTGATTTAAGCTTCTTAAAATCGCGTGAGGTATATGCCGCCTCAGCGATATATGGAATGACTTTGTCTTGTGGCATACCGAGTTGTTGAGACTGTTCGAACGAATCAGTGGCCATTTTTAACTCACCTTGTTTTAAATAGATTTGCCCAAGCAAAAAGTGAGCGTTAACGCTTTGTGGTTGAATTTCTACCGCGTTAAAAGCGTGACTTGCGGCGAACCCAAGAAGCTGTTCGCGTGCCACCGGCTCATCGCCTTCCAGTGTTAACAATTCCCAGTAGTTGTTGGCAATTTGAAGGTGGATATTGGACTTGGCAAAGCCACTCGCACTGTGTGATGCGTTTTCCAGACGTTGAATTTCTTTGTTGAGCAAGTTGACCTTTTTATCAAGCATTTGATACGCGACCAATCGTATGCGCTCGTTCGAGTGACCCACTGCGCTTTTGAGAATCGGACCCGACTGACTGTCTCTTATGTGTCTGGAGGCAACCACTTTGTTGTAGAGGGTTTCGGTGTCTCCATCAAATGCCAGTTGCTCTATGAATCCGCGGCTGTCTAGGCGTGGATGTGCGCGACCGATTGGGGCAGCAAAGGGTAAATCAACATTGTCTGTGAATTGCCAGAACTCGTTTTCCCGGTGGCGATACTTTGCCATTGTTGCGCCGAACGCAATAGATAGGTAGGTACCGGCTGCGCCAAGAAATGGCACGAACACGCCCATGAGAAACAACAGGAAAACAAAAGCCAGTCTGCGCCCGGGAACCAGGTTTCTTAGCAGAGATGAAATACAAATAGCTGCAAGCAGGCTGGCGATGACATGAATGCCAATCAGCACTTGTTTGTCTAGATCAAAAGTGAGGCTTGCAAAATAGCCGTTACTATCGATAAGTATGATAGCAATGACCAGCTCAATGGCTAGTGCAAGGCACAGTACTGGTATCCCGAACAGGTTACGCAACACGTTTGCGTTTCTCCCACAGTTTTTTGCGTGACTTCGTGCCGCGAACTTTGCCGGTACCCGATACTTTGTCGATGAATGCCATGCAAGTTTCGGCCGTGTCGCGTTTTTTGATTTGCTTGGTACTTACCAGCTCGGTTACCTCAGAGAGATCGATGTCGGCTTCATCGAACAGCTTCTTGGATACCCGTTGCAGATACGTTTGTCCTTGCGCCTCATTCATCAGAGGCAGCAAAATAACGACGGAAGTGCCGCCTTTTTCAACGTTTGGCTGCCAGGCGCTGTCCAGACTTCTGACGTTTTCGCTCAGAAAGTCGATAACAAACTGCGTTTGCTCTGTAGGTTTAAGCCGTAGTGCCAACAGTGATGACTGCACACCGTTGCCTTGTGCAAATCGAACAGCGTTACTGAGTTCGGCCATGAACCAGCCGCCTTGTGATTCACCCGCACTCTGAGAGCGCGTCAGCATATCGCCGACGTAGCTGCCCAGCAGTGCAAGTACGTTGAGGTTTTCCTGCTGAAAAGCCATGAAGTGCATGTCTTTGATCGCGATGACCCCGTGTAGATGGTTGTGCGAGTCGATGATTGGGACCACAGCCAGTAGTTCGCTTTCAACAGTTTCATTGGCTTGGGCTTCAAGCTTGACGCTTACCAGTTGGCGACTCTCTACAGCAAGTTTAATGAGTGGATCAAACAAGTTCAGTTCCGGCATTGCGCCGTGAGTTGAGACCGGTTTTGGATCAATTCTGTCCTTACCTTTGACGCCATATAAACCGGCGACTTGAACAGCGCCAAACTGTGCGAAGACTGCCATTAATTCACTGCCGGCTTTGAGTTCGTCGCTGGTGGTAGTTGATAGCATTGGCTTTAATTGCTGAAGTGCCTGACGAACGCTCAGACGGTTGCCAGCCATGAATTCTTCAAGCTGCCCGTGAGAGACTTTTAGAATGTGGTAGTCCTTAGAGAATTCTTTTAAGCGATGACGAAGGTATTGGTTTTCGGCGAATTCCTGTGCGCTTTGTTTTTTGCCTGCTGATGCGTAGTCGCCGACCAGGATGCTCAATATAATTGTGCCGACACCCAGCGCAATTAATGAACTGGTTTGACCTGCATATGCCGCCCATGGGTAGGCAAGAGTTGCTGCGGTCACAGTGGCACAAATGAATCCCCACACCCCGCCATAACGGGCGGCGAATACTACCGCGGGTATAATGATCCATGGGAAGCCTGAATTCATACCTACTGGATCATTGCGGAAAAACAGATGACCCACTACCGGTACAATCAAGGCAAACACAACAAGCTCGATCACTTTGTGAGACCATTTTTTATTTGGTCCCGTATCAAGCCAGGAAAACCCCTTCTTGTGTTTCTGTACCGCCGAAGCTGGCAGATTGAAACTGAGCATATGGTCGCTCCCGCTTATGGTTGATTGATGATGGCGGGTCGAATTGGCGCCGTGGGTTGATTGCGTGCCGGTGCCGCGCCCGTGGAAGGGGCAGGGCTTGCCGCCGCCATGGTTGGCCGACCACGAGAGTCGGATTTAAATCTGACCTGTGTCAGAAGTTCGTCAATCGTTTTACTCGCCGTGCTGGATAGGTTGCTGTAACCCCAGCCTGTGCGTGTGGCAGATGCCACCCACATCACTTCATCCGTCTGAAGGTCGACAAATTTCAGTGTCATTCCTACCGATGGTTCGTTATCGAGTCCGTTCTTGTACTGCCACTCCTGAACATCACCTGTGATGCCGTAACGGAATCCGTTTTGTCTGGCCCACGCTTTGGCCTTCGTCAGTTGGCCCGCATCGTCGAGCAATGCAATCACAGAATCGCTGCTGGTGGCTTTATATGCCTCCAATTGATTGACGCCGCGTGAACGCAGGTGTGTTTCCACCAATGCGCTGGCTCGATTGCCTGCCAATGGTGTTTTAGAAAGATTCACTATGGGTAAAAGTGCCCATTTTTCGGCAGAGCTTACGATCACGCGATTAGATGACGTCATCGTTTCGCATGCAGAGAGCAAGATGCTTGAGAGAACAAGTACGCTGGCTAGAATTTTAAGGCGCATGTTTAAGTCCGGTTCAAATCCATAGTTAGGTTGAAAAACAACAGGTTTTCCATGGTGTCTGCTGTTGCATCACACCGTGACGCACTGCCGTCGTGACGCAGTGCACGGCCTAAGTGACAGCTGCGTCACAGAAACCGGCAGAGAGTGGAGCACGATCTGTTCCATGCCTCGTGCTTATGGCGGGTGCCGTCAGGTCTAAGGCGCTGTAAGCACGAGATCGGTTATCCTTCACCCATGATCGACTGGCTCAAACCTTTACAAGAAATACTGGCTCAGCATCCGGCAGCGGTATTGGTGACGGTGACTGCGGTCGACGGGTCTGTGCCGCGCGAAATTGGTGCCACAATGATCGTCAGCCGTGATCAGGAAACAGGCACAATTGGCGGCGGTAATCTGGAGTACGGCGCTATTGCGCGTGCAAGGGAACTACTTGCTCAGGATCATACGATTGAATGCCAGCGCGTAGCGCTTGGCCCGAGTCTGGGTCAATGTTGTGGCGGTCGGGTTGAGCTGCTTTATGAGCGGGTTTCGTTGCAGACCGATTGGCTTAGAACATTAACAGAGCACCCAATTGATGCAGTCTCAGATGACAGGTGGCTGTTCAGGTGTCTGGAGAGTCCGGAGTCTTTTGTAGCATTGCCGGCTGATGGCGTGGCGCTCAGTAGTGATCTGCAATCCGGTGCGGGCATCACTCAGTCTACAGATAATGGTAGGCGTTGGTTCTGCCTGCCGTTAAAGCAAAATTTGCCTGATATTTGGATTTTCGGAGCGGGGCACGTGGGTCAAGCGGTGGTGGAGCAACTCAATCTCCTGCCTTGTCAGATAACCTGGATTGATCACAGGCAGGACTGGCTGTCTTATAGGTCTGAACTTGATATCAAGCGGGTCTTAAGCGACACACCTGCGGATGACGTCGACAATGCCACTGCAAAAACCTACTTTGTTGTGATGACCCACAGTCACGCCGTCGACTTTGATATTTGCTATGCAGTATTGCGACGCGAACGGTTTGCCTGGCTGGGTTTAATCGGGTCTGAGACTAAGTTTAAGACCTTTGCCAAACGGCTGGAGCAGCGTGGGATCAGTAAAGGCTTAATTGAACAGGTCAGTTGCCCGATCGGAAGTTTGCCTTTGCGATCTTCGCTGCCTTCTGTCATCGCTTTGAATCTGGCTGCCGAATTGGCGTCGCGATGGCAGGGCGATGTAGAATTACCTGATAGTTGAATTTTAAGATACAGAGGCTAAGCATTGTCTGAAACAACGCTTTTTTTAGGTACGGTTGTACATTGTATTGGTGATCCCTGGGATACCGGTGCTGCAGCCATACAGGTGATAGATAACGGCTACCTTGCAGTAAGCAACGGGCTTGTCACCGCAGTGGGTGATGCAAGTACATTGCAGACAAGCGAGCTTTGTGATTGCAAGCAGATTGACTATCGTGGCAATTATATCGTGCCTGGTTTTATCGACGGTCATTTGCACTACCCGCAAACCGAAATGATGGCCAGTTTTGGTTCGCAATTGCTTGAGTGGCTGGAGAAGTACACGTTTCCAGCGGAGGCAAAGTTCAGTGACCAGGCCTATGCACAAAATGCTGCGAATTTCTTTGTTAAAGAGCTGCTGCGCAACGGCACCACATCTGCGCTGGTATATGCCACGGTGCATGAGCAGTCAGTTGATGCCATATTTAATGCTGCATCTGAGGTAAACATGCGCCTTGCATCAGGCAAGGTAATGATGGATCGACATTGTCCTGAGAATCTGCGTGATACTGCAGCGTCCGGGTATGAATCCAGTCAACGTCTGATTGAACGATGGCATGGAAAGAATCGACTCACCTATGCGGTCACGCCGCGTTTTGCGCCCACCTCGACCGATGAGCAATTAAAACTTGCAGGTCAGTTGTTTAATGACAACGAAGGCGTGTACCTGCAAAGTCATGTGGCTGAGAATAAAGCAGAAATTGCCTGGGTGGCAGAGCTGTTCCCCTGGTCCAGAAGTTATCTTGATGTGTATGATCATTTCGGCATGCTCGGCGAGCGCGCCGTCTATGGGCATTGTATTTACCTGGATGATACAGATCTGCAAAGACTCAGCAGTTCCAATAGTGTTGCCGCTTTCTGTCCCACATCTAATTTGTTTTTGGGCAGTGGCCTCTTTGATCTGATGGGTGCCCGTGAAAGGGGAATTAACACTGTACTGGCAACAGATGTGGGCGGTGGTACAAGTTTCAGTATGCTTCGCACTGCTGATGAAGCCTATAAAGTCACGCAGTTGGCTGGAAACACTGTGACACCTCTTCAGCTGTTTTATGAAATGACCATGGGGGGGGCGAAGGCACTCACCATTGATCATCAGGTCGGAAACTTTTCTCAAGGTAAAGAGGCTGACTTTGTGGTGCTTGATCCGAAAGCCACAGCAGTTCTTGAGCAAAGAATTGATCTTGCCAACACCATTGAAGAAGTGTTGTTCGCGCTCATCGTGCTTGGTGATGACCGCTGTACACGTGCTACCCATCTGATGGGTGAGGTTGTCTATACGCGATAGCGAGCTATTGCCGATGAGTGGAATACGCGTGATATCAGGTATTGGAAATAAAATGGTGCCATCGCTGCTTGCCAGTGATATGCAGCGAACAATCGAATTTTTCAGCAACCTGGGATTCAGGCTCGATGATGCTTATCCGAATGCATCTGCACCCACCTGGATCGCTCTAACACGGGATGGCGTGACCTTGATGTTTTACTCTGAGCCACCGCACGGTACCCCGCAGCTGCCTACATGCAGTGGCACCTTTTATCTGTATCCCGAAAACCTTGATACGCTGATTGACGAGTATAGCCGGATTGTTCGCTTTGTGTGGGGTCCGGCAGTGATGCCCTATGGCAAGCGTGAATTCGCGATTAAAGATCCGAACGGGTACTACTTTGCGTTTGTGGAGTCTCGCTGATAGTAGTGCGCGCCGGGCAATATCATCAGACAAGGGTATTGAGCTTCGCTGATATGCCCGATTTGCCCGATAATCTGTAGATTGATAAAAACTGGGTATTCGAAGGAATATTCGGCCACTTTCCGATAGTCGACTATACTATGGTGAAGTGGCAGTCAAATGCCTGACAAAAATAATAAAAACAGTCACGGGCTTACCTATTCCCCTATGAGGCGATGGCTCTCCAAATTTGAAGTCGACCTGACCGACCGTTGTACCTGGCCGATGGTCTGTGCGCTCACTGCCGTGATGACGGCTTCAGTGAGCCTCGCGCAATCCGGGATCAATACCACCCCTGAGATTCGTGCGAGAGAGATTGCGGCTTTAGCGCCGCCGTCTGACAAACAAGAGTTGCGAAAGGAAGAGGTCAAGGACATGAGCGTCGTGATGAGCGGCGTTGAGAAAATACTGCGTAGCAATATTGAAAAGCTTCTGGATATCTGGCAATTCCACGAGAAGGAAATACCGTCAGTGGCACGCATGCGGTTTATGCATCGACAAGCACCAGATCAGATTGCCGCGGCCCTGCGGCCATACGGTTATTATCGATCGACAGTCGAGGCGCGATTGTCTGACCTCGGTTCTAAGTGGCAGGCAGTGTATCGAATAAAACCGGGTGATCGTGTCGCTGTTAAAACGGCCTCGCTAAAAATCACCGGCGCAGGAGCTGACGATCCTGAGTTCAAGCAATTGCAGCAATTTGCTGAAGAGAATATCCGAAGTGGTGTTGAGCTTGACCAGCAGACTTACGGTGGGATTAAACAGAGCATTTTGAACACCGCTGCCCAACTAGGGTATTTCGAATCTGAATTTCTGGCTAACGAGATAGTGGTTGACCTGGATTCCTATACCGCCAATGTAACGCTGCACTTTCAAACCGGTGAGCGATATCGCCTGGGTAAGTTGACGATGACTCAAGATGTTAAATGGTTATCCGAAGAGCTGTTGGCCAAGTATGTAGAGCTTGAAGAGCAGGAATACTTCAATGCCAGCAGAGTTCAGGAAGTGCAGAGTGATCTAAGCAATACATCGTACTATCGAAATGTTGAGGTGCGTGCATCGGCTGACGATGCGGTTGATCGGGTAATACCGGTCAGTGTAGATCTGACGCACATGAATCCAAAGCAATACGTTTACGGTGTGGGTTATGGCACCGACACAGGTGCGAGAATTCGATTCGGCGTTACGCGCAGGCGTTTAAATAAGTCAGGCCATCACTATCAGGCGCAGGTCAATTTGTCTGAGATTGGTTACGGTCTGGGCGTGGGATACACCATACCTACTCGCGATCCGCGTACCGATAGCTATGGTTTTGAATTTAATATAGAAGAGGAAGATTCGGTTCGAAAGTTTCGCAATATTGGTATTGGTGGAAACTACCGGTATCGTGACGGACTGTGGTTTAAAACCTATTCGTTGAATTATCAGCTTGAAGAAGATATCGAGGATGAGTCTACATCGGCATTACTTATCCCAAGCCTTGAGTGGGTGCGAACATCGCCTGCAGAGCTTGAAAAACGTATTAACGTCACACGTGGTAACTGGTTGCAGTTGGAATTACGAGGTGCCAGTAGTGATCTTTTATCTGATACCTCATTTATTCAAGCAAAAGTGTCTGCTAAGAAAATCATTTCCTATGGGAACGGCAATCGATTGATTGCGCGGGCCAGTGCCGGTACCACCCGGGTGACAGATTATTCCAAACTACCATCATCTCTACGCTTCTATACGGGTGGAGATCGTACCCTTCGAGGTTATAGTTATAATGTCGTTGCACCGGTAGATGCTGATAATCAAGTTCAGGGCGGTAAGCATTTGGCTGAGGTGAGCCTTGAGTATGAAGTGCCTTTCAGGCCGAACTTTAGTTGGGCGGTATTTTCGGACCTTGGTGATGCCTTTGATGACAAGCCTAATTTACGTAATGGTATCGGTTTAGGGCTGCGATGGCGCTCACCGATTGGACCGGTTCGAATAGATGCCGGGCGGCGTTTGGATGATCCAAGTAAGGGTAACTGGCATTTGCATTTAGGCATAGGACCGGACCTATGATCCTGTTTAAGCGAATGGGTTTGTTGTTGCTATTGCTGCTGTTTTTAATTGTGGCAATTATCGGTTA
Source organism: uncultured Granulosicoccaceae bacterium (assembly GCA_938041955.1). Lineage (GTDB taxonomy): Bacteria > Pseudomonadota > Gammaproteobacteria > Granulosicoccales > Granulosicoccaceae. Next base: position 17,166 of record CALISD010000159.1, read on the forward strand.
TGTGACGATGACCAATGGTGGTATGCAACGGGTGTTTTCACTTGGTCAGAGCTATGTAACCGAAGAGTTGACGATAGGTGAAGTTGACGGGAAACTGGTCGGGCCGGGCAGTTTTTCTGAAATACAATTCAATAATGCAGCTGGCATTGATGTACAAATAGATTCGGTGAGTTATGACTGGCAACCTAAGCAACTGTTCTCAAGAAAACTCAACGTCGATCGGCTCAATGTAAGTGGCGTTACTGTGCGTTTACCGATCAGTGAATCAGCAACTGGCGATGAAGTCAGTGAGCCTTTTCAGCTCAGTGATTTGAAAATACCACTGGCTGTTGAGTTTGAAGAACTGTCGGTCAGGGATATCAGTATCTATCAACCGGGTGCGGACGAACCGTTTATCATAGATGAACTGCTGTTGCGTGCAGCTGGTGAAAAAGACGCATTAAAACTCGTTGAGTTCAGTGCATCAGCTCCGCAGGGTAAGCTGCAGCTAGGTGGTACCCTTAATACCAGTGGTGACTGGCCTCTGGCCTTAGAGGGCGAGTGGAACTTTGATCATCAGCAATTCGGACCCTTCACAGGCGATGGTTCTATTGTCGGTGACCTGCAAACACTAAACATTGTGCACGAAGTGGAAGGTTTGGTGAATGCTACAGTTATTGCCGAAGTAAAAGATGTGACGGGTAAGTTTTCCTGGGACGGCAATATAAAGGCTAACAGTGATGATCTGGGGCAGATCTCTGAAGGTTTAAGCGGTATACCTTTTCAATTGGATGCGGACACCAAAGGCTCACTCGAAAAATATTACGCCAACGGTACGCTCGCAACGGAGCATGAGCAGACCGGCCCATTTGAAACAGCATTTAACTTAAGTGGTAACCTACAACAAATTGAGTTAACTGACACCTCTGTGGAGTTTCAGGATGCCCCAACGAAGCTTGGGCTTAACGGCACGATTGATTTAAACTCGCTGGAGGCAGATCTGACCGTTGACTGGAAAGAACTTGTCTATCCACTGGTCACGGAACCCGCCCTGGTGTTGAGCCCGGACGGCTCCCTTAGATTTACCGGCAACGCTGAAGCATACGACGTGCAGATGAAGTCTTCAGTTCAGCACGAACAGACCGGTCTGCTGAATGTGGTAGCGGCGGTGTCTGGTACGGCGGATAAAATTTCTGTTAATACCTTTTCAGTAGACGGTCCGCCGACATCGATTAATTCGGTGGGTGTCATTGATCTGAAAACCCGTGAAGTTGATATCAAGGGAAATTGGAAAGACGTGCGCTGGCCGCTTGTCGGTGAAGAAGAGTTGCTGAGAAGTTCTAAAGCGGAATTCAGCGTTGCCGGATCACTTGATGACTACCAGGTAGATGCGGCTTTTGATGTATCTGGTAAAGACATACCGGCGGGCGATTGGACGTTAAGCACTCGTGGTAATAGTGAGTCTCTGAGTGATTTAAGCCTTGAAGGTAAAGTATTGGAAGGGCACATAGCGGCCAGTGGAGATGTCGTGTTTAGTCCAATCCCTGAATGGGATTTATCAGTGACAGCGAAGGAAATTAACCCGGGTGTGCAGTGGCAGGAGCATCAGGGTAAGGTTTCATTTTCAACTACCACAACAGGCAATATCACTGATAGCGGGCCTGATTTAATCGCCAACCTCAACGACTTATCCGGAACCTATCGTGGGCAACCGATTGCAGGTTCGGGACAGATCGCTTTTGTTAACGGCGAAATGTCTGCTGACGGTATGAAGGTCAAGGTGGGTTCTGCTGTCATTGACCTCAATGGTGCGATGGGTGAAGAGCTCGATCTGTCTTTACAGCTTGATGCGGCAGATATTGCGCATTTAGTCCCCGGGCTAAAGGGTGACATCGAAGTTAACGGCAAAGTGACTGGCTCACAAGCAGCGCCGCAGCTTGAATTTGATCTCGCTGCCAGTGATTTTGACTCCGGTTCCGTACAGATGGCGTCATTGGTTGGGAGCGGTGTAGTAGATCTTACGGGTAAAAAGCTTTCAGAAATCGAAATTAGCGGTGATACATTGATCGTTTCTGGCTATCAGTGGCAGAACGTCAAGATAGAAGGTGCTGGTCGGCCAGAACAGCATCAGCTCACAGTAGCGTTAACAGGTGATGCACCTGATGTGGCTTTAGAGATGAAAGGTGGTGTTAAAAACGAGCGCTGGGCAGGCTCGGTTGATAAGTTGGAGCTACTGCAGACGCCTATTGGTGACTGGAAGCTGCACGAACCTGTGGCAATAGATGCCTCACGCGAATCACTGAAAACCCAAGTGTTATGTTTAACCAATTTCCCTGCTGTATTTTGTGCTGATGGTACCTGGCAATCAAGTACGGGTGTAAATGCCAGAGTGGCAGTGGAGAGTTTTAACTCGGAGCTGTTCAGTGATTTAATGCCACCGGATATAGCCGTGGATGCGCCGTTATCGGGCACCATTGATTTTTCCATGAAAACCGATGGTAAGCCGAATGCCACAGCACGTTTTGATATTCCAGCAGGAAAAATACAGTTTGAAAGTAGTGGTGATGTGATTACGGCGGTGCTAGGTGAAAGTCAGATAAATGCTGAGCTTGAAGATGATCGAGTGATTACCAATGTCGATCTTGCTCTTGGTGAAATAGGTACTATCAAAGCAGACGCTGTCATCAGTGATCTTTATGGCAATCAGAATCTAACTGGTGTGGTAAAGAGCGAAGTGCAGGATATCTCTCTTGCAGGGATTGGTGCTTCTCAGTTGCAAAGTATTGATGGTGCATTTTTTTCTGACTTAAAGCTTGGTGGTACGCTGGCCGCACCCCAGTTGACAGGTGATGTGAATTTGCAGGGTTTTGCCGCCGAAGTACCTTCGCTATCTCTCAAGTTTAAAGAGGGAAATATTAAAGCGATCAGTGATGGCAATGGCCGACTGAATATTCAAGGTAATGTGAAATCGGGCGAGGGTGATTTGGGTGTTAGCGGGTTCTTTAACCCTGAGACGGGTCAAATGGAATTGGCCTTAAAGGGTGATGAATTCCAGGTGGCCAATGCAGAGCGACAAAAGGCAGTGATATCACCTGACCTTGAAATTAAAATAGATGGTGAGACAATCTCTGTGCTCGGAGAGCTGGGTATTCCCTCGGCATTCATTCAAGCCGGTGGTGATAGTGGCGTGGTAGTGGAGTCGCCAGATGTAACCGTCATTGAGAGCGCTGACGAGAGCAAAGAGAAACCGGAAAATAGTCAGGTTCGCCTGGGTATAAAAGTAGTACTTGGAGACGACGTTCGGGTGAAGGCCGGTCAATTTGACGGTGCTTTGGGTGGCGGAATCACTATTGAACAGTTGCCGGGTAAAGTACCGACGGGTTCCGGTGCCATTGAAGTAGTAAGCGGCGATTTTCTTGTTTACGGTCAAAAGCTAACCATGGAGCGGGGGCGCATTTTGTTTGGTGGAGGTCCTTTGGATAATCCGGCACTCGACATAGATGTAGCACGTGATGTAGTCACGTATGGGGTTAAGGCGGGGGCGCAGGTTCGCGGTACAGCACAGGCACCAACACTTGAACTTAAATCTGAACCACAGCAAACGGACGCAAACACAATATCCTATATATTGTTTGGCAAGCCTGTGGGCACAGGCATTAGCTATACATTAGGTAGATTTATCACCCCCGATTTGTATGTAAGTTATGGAATTGACCTGTTCGACAAAATTTATACCTACAATTTACGCTATCGAGTGACAGATACTCTGGCGTTGGTTGCGTCGTCTAAAGTATCGACTGAAAAACAAGCCTCGAGTGGTGATCTGATCTATACGATCGAACGGTAACGCAACCTCATCCTGTGCCGGCGCCAGGGCCCCATGCGGTATACCGGCGCAGGGCGATGGGTTATGAGAAAGGTTATGGTGATGGTAGTATTCATTGTCTTTTAAGCCTCGCTGTTTGCGAATAACCCAATAGGTTGTGTATGCGAAATCTGGAATTCCCCGGTCGCTCTCCGGTGTTGTCGCCGCATGGTATGGCAGCAACTTCACATCCCCTTGCGACGCAAGCGGCAATTGAAATCTTAAAGAAAGGCGGCAACGCACTTGATGCAGCAATTGCAGCATGTTCAGTGCAGTGCGTAGTTGAGCCGCATTCAACGGGTATCGGTGGTGATTGTTTTTGCTTCTACGCACCGGCGGGTGATACCAAAAACCTTGTGGCGTACAACGGCTCGGGACAGGCGCCGGCTGCAGCGCATGCTGATTGGTATGTTTCACGGGGTATTAAAAGTATAGAGCGACAGTCGCCACATTCGGTCACCGTGCCTGGTGCGGTTAACGCGTGGTGTGAGCTAAATAGTGATCACGGAAATTTGTCGCTTGATGAAATTCTGCAAGCTGCCATTCGATATGCTGCTGATGGATATCCGATCTCGTCCAGAGTCAGTTTTGATCATGCCAAGCAGCTTGATTTACTGCAGCGCGATGCGAATGCTGCCGCGGTGTTTTTACGCGATGGCAAAACCCTGGCCTGTGGTCAGATGCACCGGCAGCCTAAGTTGTCTGAAACGTTAAAGAAAATTGCCGCTGGTGGAAAAGATGTTTTTTACACTGGAGAAATTGCTGAAGACATTGTGGGTTATTTGCAAAGTCTTGGAGGCTTGCACACGCTTGATGATTTTGCTGCCGTCAGCGGTGACTATGTGACTCCGGTAACGACCGACTATAAAGGTTATCAGGCCCATCAGATACCGCCCAATGGTCAGGGCATGATCGCTTTACAGTTGTTGAATATTGCTAAAAGTTTTGCGCTAGATGGCGTTGATCCAATGTCCGCGTCGCGCTTGCATATGGAAATCGAAGCAGGGCGTCTGGCCTATCAAGACAGGAATCTCTATGTCGCAGATATGAAGCATAGCCATGTTCCAGTGGATTGGATGTTATCTGACGAACATACCCTGGAGCTTCTAAATAGTATTGACCCGCATACAGCCATGGATCAATTGCCACAGTTTACTGCCAAGCCGCATCAGAGCACGGTCACTATCAGCGTGGTTGATAAGGATCGTAACTGTTGTAGCTTTATTAATTCTATCTTTCACAGTTTTGGAAGTGTGCAGATGGCGCCGCAGTCGGGTGTAATGCTGCACAATCGGGGTGAGAGTTTTGTGGTGGATCCCGGTCACCCGAATTGTATCGGGCCAGGTAAGCGTCCGATGCATACGATTATTCCTGGGCTGCTGGCAAAAGAGGGCAAAGTGGTGATGCCCTACGGTGTGATGGGTGGTCACTATCAATCGTACGGCCATATGCAGTTTTTAACTCGCATGATTGATTTTGGTAAAGACATACAAGAGGCGCAGGATATGCCGCGTATTTTTCCTGTGCCGGGTGAGCAGTACGTGGAATACGAAAGCTCGATGCCGCAAACAACAGTTGATGAATTGCGGGCGATGGGTCATCAAATGGTTGCAGCGCCCAACCCGATTGGTGGATCTCAAGCCATCTGGGTTGACTGGCAGGAGGGTGTGCTTACAGGTGGGTCTGATCCGCGCAAGGATGGCTGTGCGTTGGGTTATTAGGTCATTGTAGCGATCGTCAGTTTGTACCATAGGCAGTTCGATAATTCAGGGTGGCTGAATGCAATATCAGTACAAAAACATAAAGGGGCTGGTGTTCGATAAAGATGGCACCTTGTTCGATTTTAACGCCAGCTGGAGTGAGTGGTGTGATCGCTTTGTTCGTGAGTTAAGCGATGGCGATCAGGCATTGGAAATTGAGTTGGCGGCATTGATCGGTTACGACAAGATCAACCGCGCTTTTGTTCCAGGATCACTGGTTGTCAGTGGTGCGGCGGATGATAGTGTGAAGGTTTTGTCTGACCGCCTGCCTGACTATAGCTTCGAACAAATTAATGAGGTGGGCAACAGGCACTTAGTCAACTTACCGCTGGTGCCTGTTACAGAGTTGGATGGCCTGCTGTCGACACTTAAGTCTGCAGGTTTGACGTTGGGGGTGGCGACTAATGACTCTGAAGCATCAGCCATTTCGCAATTGCAGCAATGCGAAGTGAGCCAACATTTTAATTTTGTGTGTGGTTACGACTCAGGTTTTGGTAGTAAGCCTGCAGCAGGTATGCTGCAGGCGTTTTGTTCTGCTACAGGACTTAAGGCATCTGAGGTGGCAATGATCGGTGACAGTGTGCATGATCTAAGTGCCGGAAGAGCTGCTGGCGTTGGGTTAAACATTGGCGTGCTCACAGGCCCGGCAGATGAGTCAGCGCTATCTGGTTACGCCGATTTTGTTTTACCAGATATCAGTGGATTACCGAACTTGCTATTCGCGCTTTAGTTTATTGCTTAATTAATTTTATAACATGCAAAAAAAAAGCCCGCTTATATTAAGCGGGCTGCCGTATTTTCCAACCAGTATTTTTAACTAGCTGTGATCTTTATCGTGATCTTTAGTTTCTATCTTCTGAAGCTTGGGAGCGTTATCAGCTTTTGGCTTTGAGTCCGCTGCCTGGTCCTTGTTAGAGGCTAATGATCGAACCGAGCTTTTGAGTTGACTTGGCTGCATTGCAGACACAGGGTTCTTTGTTTCTGCGGGACGACTGACCGCTGCGGCCGCTGCTGCGGCTTTAGCTTGAGCCGATGTTTCAACCTGCTTCAGGCCTGCACCGCTTCTTTGCGGTCGAGGCGGGCGACTGCCGGCATTGTTGGCGGACTGTTGGTTTGGCTGCTGGCCGGAGCCGCCATTGCGGTTACCATCAGATTTAGCGTTTGAGTCTGCGCTTGCCGGCGCTACCGGTCTAGGTCGCTGTGGTGGTGGTGATGATGGTTGTGATTTCGGCTCTACATGGGTTGTTTTAGATACGCCTGAATTTGCAGCAGGCTTTGCATCCGCAGTCTGAACGGGACGCTCTCTAGAGTCTGTAGATCGCACATTCGTCGGTGCAGCTGAAGGTTTATTTGCGCCAGTGTCGTTGTTGCTTTGTGATCCACCCCCGTCATTTGGCACGACCGTCATTTGCGGTGCTGTAGATGGCTTTGCAGCTGAGTCATTGCTTTGAGCGTCCTGATTGCCTTCAGTATGATTCTTCTGATTGCGTCTGCCGCGTCGATTGTATCGGCTACGTGGTGCACGGTTACCAGCCGGCTGAGAAGCATCACCGGCTTTTTCAGCTGTCTGATCAGCGTTCGCACCTGCCGGCTGTTCAGTTGATGCGGTAGTGGACGTTGGCTTCTGATCGCTTTGCACTGGCGGCTTTACAGATTCCGGCGCGCTGCGTTGAGGCGGCTTCTCATTCGTGCTTGATGGCGCCTGAGCAGCGGTTGACGTTTGAGTAGACTCTGCATTGATCGGGGCTGTTTTTTGCGGAGCACTATCACGTGGCGCAGTCTCTCTTTGTGCGGCTTCCCTTGGTGCTGTCTCCCGTGGGGCTGAGCGCTGTCGGGTGTTTCTGTTTACCGGTGCGTTTGATTGCTCTGTTGCAGCTGCCGGCGTGTCGCTGTTTGTGTTTGGAGTTTCCTCCGTTGCAGCAGGTTTTGTAGTCTCACCAGACGCTCCATTGTTGCGGTTGCGCTGTGGCGGGCGATTACGTGTGTTGTTGTTACGTGAATTGTCACGAGGTGCGGCTTCGGTACTTTGGCCACTCTCATTGCTTTGAGTATTCTCTGTTACCTGGTCTTTATTAGCAGTGTCTCGTTGGTTGTTTCTGCCACGTCTTTGCTGATTGCGATTGCTGTTTTGAGCAGGCTTCTGATTGCGATTGTCAGGCTTAGCGGCGTCGCTGTTTTGGTTGGTATTGTTGGTTTGCGCGACAGCTTGATCAGTCTTTTCAGTCTGATTGTTTTGCCCTGTCTGGTTGTTGTTTTGATTTCTGTTGTTGTTGCGACGAGTGTTGCGCGGATTCGCGCTACGGCTGTTGGCAGGCTTTGACTCAGTAGCGTCAGTCGTATCAGCGCTTTTATCTGCGTTGTTGTTACGGCGCTTATCATCTTGATTATTGTTGCGTGGGTTTCGTCCCCGTCGTGGTCTCTGGTTCCGATTGTTATTGCGGGTTTGCTGAGCTGGTTTGGCAGCAGGTTTTTCGACTTCTTCGGTTGCTCCATCATTGGACGAAAACACAGACAGTAGCCGGCTGATGAATCCGGTCTTAGGGGCGCTGGTGGCAATAGCTGTGGATGCAGCTGCTGCCGGTTGTGGAATGGGCGATAGAGGTGCTACGGTTTGAACCGCTGCAACTTCTGATTCGACTATTTCGACTTTGTCAGCCGCAGGTGTGTAAGTGGTTGCAGTGGTGCTTGTCAGCTCATGACTGCCCACGTGGCTGGTTTCGTGATCGGTTTCATTGGTTTTAATGCGTTCGATTTCGTAGTGCGGCGTGTCCAGGTTGGTATCCGGAACCAGTAGCGCAATGGCGTTGTTACGCAATTCGATCTCACGAATCGCTTCACGCTTTTCGTTCAATAAATAGGTTGCCACTGGCACTGGCATCTTAATTAACACACGACTGGTATTTTCTTTCAGAGATTCTTCTTCAAACAGGCGAACCAGCTGCAGCGCTAAAGATTCGACTGTTCTGATTGTGCCCTGGCCGACACAACGAGGGCAGACGATTTCACTGCTCTCTCCGAGTGAGGGGCGCAATCGTTGGCGAGACATTTCCATAAGTCCGAAACGTGAAATGCGGCCGATCTGTACTCGAGCCCGGTCAATCTTTGCCACGTCACGCAGCCTGTTTTCAACTTGTCTCTGGTTCTTTGGAACCATCATGTCGATGTAGTCGATAACCACCAGGCCACCGAGGTCGCGCAATCTTAGTTGCCGGCCGATTTCATCACAGGCTTCAAGGTTGGTGTTGGTGGCTGTCTCTTCGATGTCGCTGCCTTTCGTGGCGCGAGCTGAGTTGATATCAATAGAGATCAGCGCTTCAGTGTGATCAATAACAATCGCGCCGCCCGAGGGCAGGCGAACTTCGCGTTGAAATGCCGATTCAATCTGGCCTTCAATCTGGTACCGGTTGAATAGTGGCACATCATCGGTGTACAGCTTAAGTTTGCGAATATTCTGCGGCATGTACTGAGACATGAAGGTCTTTGCCTGCTCAAACACGTCAGGTTCATCAACAAGTATTTCGCCGATATCACTGCGGAAATAGTCACGCAGGGCACGTACGATGACGTTGCTTTCCTGATAAATAAGAGTCGAGGGTTTTGCGTCCTTGCCGGCGCTCTGAATCGCTTCCCAGATTTTTACCTGGTAGTCGAGATCCCATTGCAGTTCTTCAGCGGTGCGACCGACACCCGCGGTGCGGATGATAATGCCCATGCCTTCAGGAATCTCAAGCTCATTCATGGCAGCTTTTAATTCTGAACGCTCTTCTCCTTCAATGCGTCTGGAGACTCCACCTGCGCGCGGGTTGTTCGGCATAAGAACCAGAAAACGGCCCGCTAAACTGGCAAACGTGGTGAGCGCCGCGCCTTTGTTTCCACGCTCTTCCTTTTCAATCTGAACCAGGATTTCCTGGCCTTCTTTGATACCGGCTTTGACATTGGGTCGGCCACCATCTTTGCGCGCAGATTCGGCAATATACTCTTTTGCCACTTCTTTGAATGGCAGGAAGCCATGGCGGTCTGCGCCATAGTCTACGAACAGCGCTTCAAGGCTGGGTTCAATACGTGTGATTTTAGCCTTGTATATATTGGATTTTTTTTGTTCTCGTGTCTTATGCTCTATATCGAGGTTATCAAGCTTTTGCCCATCCACTATGGCAACCCGAAGTTCTTCGGGCTGGGTAGCGTTTACAAGCATTCGTTTCATTGAGGTTTTCGTCCGGTTTGGGACGGCACGTCAACAGAAACTGCTGAAACAGTTTTGTCTTCTCGCTTTTTTATACGTCTAGGAGAGTTGATCCTTTCTTAGTATTAGGTTGCTGAGTCAGCAGTGTCTTTGGCTATTCGTGCCGTACATATGTTGGGTACTGCAGGCCGCCCCGATTGCATTTATTTGCCCGGCAGCATTATTTGCGCGCTAGCATTTATTTGCATGTCAAAGTCTCGACCGCGCTCGTTGCGCTTTGGTTTGAACTTTGGAATGGGTCTTCAGCTGTTTGGCTGGGGACTTGAGTTCTTCCTGGGGCGGAAGATACCCGGGGAATTGTTCCCGAGTAGTTAAAAATTCGTTTTGAAATCAGTTACAGCTGGTACGTCTGCCGGGAAGCGTTTTTGTTTAGTTGAATCAATGGCCGCCCGTGTAAGGTAATATAGCAGTCAATAACCATACCTTCAATCCAGAGTGCCGACATTCTCTCCCGCGCTCCGCCCGTCAAGGCACTATTTCGTTGAGCCAGTCCCCTAAAGAACCAAATCAATTGCCGGCAGAAAATTCTGCTGAAGGCCATAGGTCGAGCGTTAGGCATGTAGAAATAGGTGCAGAAAATGCCGGCCAGCGGATTGATAACTTTCTTATTTCAACACTTAAAACCATTCCTCGCAGTCTGGTTTATCGTTTGTTGCGGACCGGACAGGTACGGGTAAATAAGGGCCGTATCAAGCCTAGTCACAAATTGTCATTGGGAGACAGTGTTCGAATTCCTCCCGTCACCATCACCCCTCAACAAGAGATTCGGGTGCCGAAAGGGGCTATAGAGACACTGTCAAAGTCGATCATTGCCGATGGATCTGACTGGATTGTTATCAATAAGCCTGCCGGAATGGCGGTTCATGGCGGAACAAGCGTAACTTTCGGCGTGATTGACGCCATGAAAGCGCTTTTTGATGATCAATCCATCAGTTTGGTGCATCGTTTGGATAGGGCGACCAGTGGGGTGATGGTGCTTGCCAGGCACCGCCAGGCGTCAGTACATTTTCAGCAGGCACTGGTCGGCGGTCGGGTTGACAAGAATTACGTCGCGCTGCTTTGTGGCGTGCTGCGTAATCCCCAAACGGTCACGGCGCGACTGCGAAAAACTCATCCAACCCCGAATGAAAATCAGGTGATCGTTGATCCTGCTGGTGGTAAGGAAGCGCTTTCCCGTTTTTCCTGCAGGGTATCCGGACGCCGTTTCTCATTGGTTGATGTTGAAATTGAGACCGGTCGTACCCATCAAATAAGGGTACATGCGGCGTCTATTGGGCACCCGGTGCTTGGTGATGAGCGTTATGGGCGGGAAAAGATCAACAACGATGTCAAGCTGCGGCCGCACAAGCGCATGTTTTTGCATGCGCACGAAATTTCATTTCCCGATCTTGCGAGTGAGTCTGAAACCAAAGCGGAAAAGCTGACATTTACCGTACCGTTTGACCCCAAGTGGTCAGAAATTGTCACGTACTAGTCGTTCCTTACGGCACTTAGCACAAGGTATGGCAGTTGCATTCACATGTGGTTTGCACTCCTCCAACCCTCCTGAATTCACACACAATTTATCCAGCTCCGGCAATTAATAAGGTTTTTACTATGAACAACGATCGATGGACTACAGGCGAGCGAGTTACGCCCGGGCGCGATGGGCCTCGCCGTGGTGGATCAGACCGTGGCGGCCCGGGCTGGGAGCGTAGCGTGATAGAAAAAATTGCTACTGAATCAATCACTGAACGGCGTCGAGCCCGTCGCTGGGGTGTGTTTTTCAAAACTCTGGGTTTTGCTTATGTTGCTATAGCGCTCTTGTTGGCGGGACGAAATGGTGGGTTTAACTTCTCTTTCAGCCAACCAGCCACTCACACTGCCGTGGTCGATGTCAGTGGTCCAATCGCAGCCGATGAATCTGCTAGTGCTTCGCGCATCATTGCAGGGGTAAAAGCCGCTTTTGAAGACAAGAACACGGCAGGCATTATCCTGCGCATCAACAGTCCCGGTGGCAGTCCGGTGCAGTCCGGTCAGGTGTTTGATGAAATTCGTCGCTTGCGGGCAGAACACGAAGACGTACCGCTCTACGCCGTGATAAAGGATATCTGTGCATCGGGGGGTTATTACATTGCAGCGGCTGCAGACAAAATTTACGCTGACAAAGGAAGTCTTGTAGGCAGCATTGGTGTACGTAGTGGTGGCTTTGGTTTTGTAGACACGATGGAAAAGTTAGGTGTTGAAAGACGTGTGATCACGTCAGGCAACAATAAAGCTTTTCTTGATCCCTTCCTGCCGGTCAAGCCTGAAGAAGTGGCTCACATGCAAACGTTGCTGGCTGATATCCACGAACAATTTAAGACTGCAGTCCGAGAAGGTCGTGGTGATGCACTTAGCGAAAGTGAGGAAATCTTCAGTGGATTGATCTGGACGGGTGATCAGGCAGTTGGCAATGGATTGATTGATGGGCTTGGTAGTGAGATGTCTGTGGCGCGTGATATTTTTGCTGCAGAGAAGTTGGTTAACTTCACACCAACGGATGGTTTGTTAAGCCAACTCACCAATGGCGTTGGTGTAAGCCTGGCGAATCGCATCATGAGCTTGTTTGCCACACCGAAGCTCGGGTATTAATCCTCTCACGCTGAGATCAGACAAAGCTGGAAATGAATTGGCTAACTTTCGTACACTAGCCTTTTCAGGTCGAGACGAATTTGTTGGTGCAATACGAAACAATTCTATACGGCGATGATGAAATGCAGGCCGCCGGGCGCCAGCTCGCTGAGCAGTTGCAAAGCGAGCAGCGGCTGGCGGGTGCGGTCATTACCTTGAGCGGTGAGCTCGGTGCCGGCAAGACAACCTTCTGTCGTGGCTTTATTCAAGCGTGTGGGCATCAGGGGCCGGTGAAGAGTCCCACTTACACACTAATTGAAAGATATACCACTGACTTTGCTGAAATTTGCCATCTCGATCTTTATCGGCTCGAAGATGCTGAAGAGCTTGAATACATCGGCTTCAGAGATTTGCTGGAGGCTGAGAGCGCGCTACTAATTGAATGGCCTGAACGGGTGCAGGCAATTTCAGATCTCGCCAGTATAAAAGTGGTTATCGATCGCCGTGATCCAGACTCCAGGTCTCTTAAGCTGTTGTCGAGCAAACAGGCATAAGATGAAATACTACTTTCGACCCAATTAATTCTCAGCACACACAGTGTTACGCTGTGGTTACTACTTGCTGGAATACCGTAAAATTACTTTAACTTAGTGCGCTATATTGTTAAATTTATTAAGAAGTGTTGCTGAAACCAGAAAAATGAACTGTAATGAAAGTATTACAGCTAAAAGTTTTCAGTATCTGACTTAATTTCGCTCACGGAGTCACCTGTCATTCACAGTCGCCGGCAATTTATAAATATTGCAGGACGTGCCCTTTGTGCGGCACCTATCGCTGTGTGCGCGAATGTTGTTGCCAAAGGGCAGGAGACGCAGGTTCAGGTAACTGGCGTTAGATTCCATGAAGATCGCGGGCGCATGAAGCTGCACCTTGATCTCGACAAATTGCCGGATACGCATAATATTTTCACGTTGGAAAAACCGCACCGGATCGTGATCGATCTGCCGTCGAGCCGGGTTTCAACTTTATTATCAAAAGAACTCAAGGCACGTGGCACGGTCAGGCGTATCCGTTATGGCAAGCGAAACTTTGATGATCTACGGATCGTGCTTGACGTCAATGGCAAGCCGGGTGTGGTCAGTAGCCGGGTCTATCAGTTTAAAGGTACAAACAAAAAACGTCTGGTGGTCGATCTAGGTATGGCACCTATCACGGCTGTCGAGCAAGACAAGCCGGTTGACGCGGCAGACCTGAGAGACATAGTTGTTGTCATTGACGCAGGCCACGGTGGAAAAGATCCGGGTGCGCTTGGTCATCGCAAGACGCAGGAAAAAGAAATCACGCTGAAGATCGCAAAGGAGCTGTATAAAAAGCTTAAGCGCCGTAAAGGGTTTAAGCCGGTGCTTATAAGAGATGCCGATCAATATTTGTCACTGACAGAGCGTGTGCAGATGGCTCGCAAGAGCCGCGCTGATTTGCTGATCTCTATACATGCTGATGCATTTCCGGATAAGGCGGCGCATGGTTCATCGGTTTATGCGCTGTCGACTAAAAAACCTAGTTCAAGAGCGGCCGAGCTTCTGGCTCGAACAGAAAATCAGGCAGACAAACTCTTCGGTGAAATTGCAGTCACCGGTTCTGAAAAGCACCTCAGTAAAACGCTGCTTGATCTGGCGCAAAATGCGGTACTGGAATCAAGTATCGAGTGTGGTGATGTGATCCTGAGTCATCTTGGTAAAGTAACCACTCTTCACAAGTCTACGGTTGAGCAGGGGGGCTTCGCTGTCTTACGTGCGCCTGATGTGCCGTCTTTGCTAGTCGAAACTGCATTCATCTCTAACCCGCGTGAAGAACGCAAGCTGCGGTCACGGCGCTACCAGAAAAAAATGGCAAAGGCGATGGCGGACGGTGTGGTTGACTACTTTATGGCCAATGCACCGCCGGATTCTGTTATTGCCAGTTTGGTAGTTAAGCAGCGGGGGTAGGTTTTTCGCGCTGCGGTGGTGTGTTTTCTTTCTTCTTTGATCTTGCATTCGCTGCGCTCAACGTAAGTGGGTTGCCTTGGTAGGCATTGCTATGCTCAACGAGCGTCGCATGCCATCTATTGCGGTATCGATACCAGTCCCTGGTACTACGAGTCACTTTGCAAACACACAAAAGTAACCAAAGGTGTTTTCGCGGCTTCATTGCCGTTCGGGTGCCTGCGGCATTTTTTTTAATCATCCTCTGTCGGGTCGCGCTAAATGCACATCCATGTGCACAGAGCTCACGTGGCATCCATGCCGCTTTGCCCCGACTCCGGATAATTTCAAAAAACGAATCAGACGCTCGGGTAACTCGCTTGTGCTCGTTGTGAGGCAATCAATAGACCAGCAGGATGAATTCAGACTCCGGGTGGAAACCCGATGCGTGAGCGAGTGGCTTGTCACGCAGATATTTCCTGTTTATGTACAAAGTTAACTTACCTGTAGTCTGCACGCGCTGGTGAATTTAATGTCTGGCAAAAGCCAGTACACCATCGGCGATGTACTGCACCGATAAGGCTGCCAGTAGGACACCAAGCAATCTGGTTACGACTAACTTGCCTGTGTTGCTTATGTACTTGTCTAATAGTTCAGCGGTTATGAGCACGCCGGCAGTTAGTATCATTAGGGCTGCAATAACTGCTATTAGTGCGAGGGTTGCCGTCCAACTATTGCTCACGTTGTTAGCTGAGAGCTGAGAGGAAAGCAGGATAGTTGCAGAGATTGTCCCAGGTCCAGCGAGTAAGGGAATAGCTAATGGAAATACTGCTAAATTAGCTGCATGTTCAGAGGCTGCACTGGTTGTCTCTTCACGTCGTTCTTGACGTTGGCCATAAATCATTTCAAATGCGGTAATAAACAAAAGTAGCCCGCCTGCAATACGAAAGGCGTCAATCGTAATGCCAATAGCATCAAGAATTTTTGTGCCTGTGATCGCAAATAACGTAAGAATAACAAATGAAATAAAAGAGCCTCTAATCGCTATAGAGCGTCTGACAGAGGCCGACAGTCCAATAGTTAAGCCCAAAAAAAGTGGCGCATTGCCAATAGGATCTGCCGTGACGAAAAGTGTGATGAACGCATTGATTAAACTATCTGTAGTTGGCAAAAGCTAGCTACCTTTGATTGCAAATCTTACAGTTGAAGACAAATTCTGTTTCATTGTCACTGGTTCTACCGGCCGTTTTACAGAACAAACCGGTAATGCAAGAGTTTACAGCATTGCGGGAATAGTGGAATAAGTCAGCTGCTTGGTGCGCTTAACTGACAGTGAAACCTGGCGTATTTCAAAAAATACGCATGCGAAGTTTTAAGTAATTCTTGCGTCCTTGAGCGTCTGGATTTTTTGAAGTCATCTGGCGTTGGGGCAAAAGTGTCGTGGCAGCATGAGCGCTGTGGACACATGGATGCGCCATCAACGAGGCTCGGCGGAAGATGATTTCAAAAAAATGTCGCAGGCATTTGAAGGGCAATGGTATGTGTGAAAAAAGCCTCCTCTGGTTTGCCTGGTACTATGGATAGTATTCGAAATACGCCAGGGTCGGCACGCCACTTACGTTAAGTGCCGCGAATGGGTCAAGGACAAGTGGTTCGAGCAAGCACAAAAAACCACCCCGTTGCCAATGCAAGAAACCAAATAACCGCGTAAAATGCCACATCACCTCCGGATGCTGCCATGCCGATTCAACAATTACCTGACCATCTGATCAATCAGATTGCTGCAGGTGAAGTCATTGACCGACCGTCGTCGATCGTAAAAGAACTCCTTGAAAACAGTATTGATGCGGGTGCTACCCAGATCGATATTGACCTCGAGAACGGTGGTGTGCGGCTGATAAAGATTCGTGACAACGGCAGTGGGATTGTGTCTGAAGAGATGCCACTGGCTCTGTGCCGCCATGCCACCAGTAAGATTGCCTCTCTCGATGATCTAACTGATGTGCGAACGATGGGGTTTCGTGGTGAGGCATTATCCAGTATAGCGGCAGTGTCCAGGTTAACGCTCACGTCTAGAACTGAGGGTGCTGAGCATGGTCTTGAAGTCCACTTTGACAGCACCACTGGCAAAACCACAAAGAAGCCTGCGTCTCATCAGAAGGGCACCACCGTTAAGGTGGCGGATCTGTTTTTTAATGTACCTGCGCGACGCAAGTTTTTACGTACTGATAAAACAGAGCTTAACCATATTGAAAACGCAATTAGGCGAATTGCACTGGGTGCCTGGCATGTTGGCTTTACGCTTACCCACAATCAAAAGCAATTGCTGCGCTGGCCGGCTATTGCTGATAACTCTGACAGCAAAGGGGGCGATGAAAGTCAAAGCGCCAGCGATAAAATAGAAAGCATGGAACAGGCAAGCGCCGAAAGACTACAAGGCGTTCTTGGTCAGGAGTTTATGCAAAACGCGTTGTACTTTTATAGAGAGTCAGACGATCTGTGTCTGCATGGATGGTTGGCGCAGCCAACGTTTTCCCGCAGTCAGGCAGACATGCAATATTTTTATGTTAATCAACGGATGATTAGAGACAAGACGATATCTCATGCAATAAAGCACGCTTATAGCGATTTGCTTTACCATAGTCGTCAACCAGCGTATGTGGTTTACCTTGAAATGAATCCGCGTGAAGTGGATGTCAATGTGCACCCGGGTAAGCTGGAAGTTCGCTTTCGTGATAGCAGGCGGTTACATGGTTTTGTATCTGCCAGTGTAAAAGAGGCGCTGGCAACAGTGACATCCGGTACACCCGTACAAAAGGCGGGCGCTCCGGATGACTATGCTTCACCAGAGGGCGCGATGGCCGGCGCACCATCCTTGCAGGGTTTTACTGCAGGGACTGCTGCAGCCGGGTCTGATCAACGGCGGGCACCTGTGTCGGGATACACGCAGTTTCCACAGCAAGGCAATATGGCATTGCCTGTTAAAGAGCATGGTGAAATCTATCGTGATCTGGTAACCGCTGGCGGTGGTGCTCAATCGGATGGTTCCAATGCCGATGGATTGGCGGTGGAAGAGTTTCCACCGTTAGGTTTTGCAGTTGCGCATTTACATGGCGCTTTTATTCTGGCTCAAAGTCATAGCGGTCTGGTGATGGTCGATGCACATGCAGCTCACGAGCGGATCACCTATGAGCGTTTAAAAGATCAGTACGAGCAGGGATCGGTAAGATCACAGCCGTTGTTGTTGCCGCTTACCGTGCACGTAAGTGAGCAGGAGGCGGTGATGGCAGAGAAACATTCAGATATGCTAAATAGTATTGGCCTGCAGGTAGATAACCGTGGTCCGGCACAATTGTTAATTCGTACCATTCCGGTTGAGCTGCAATCTGCAGATGCGGAGCAACTTTTGCGCGATGTGTTGTCTGATCTGGTAGAACATGGAAGCAGTGAGCGCGTGCGCGAAGAGATCTATAAGTTGTTGTCGCTCATGGCATGTCACGGCTCTGTAAGAGCGAATCGAAAATTAACTACTACAGAAATGAATGCACTGTTGCGTTCAATGGAGCGAACCCCCAACAGTGGTCAATGTAATCACGGCAGGCCCACGTGGGTAGAATTCAGCGTGAAGCAACTCGATGATTTTTTCCTACGTGGGCGTTAAACCCGGATTATTCATGATGATGACGGCATCTCACTTGATCTTTGATTCCACAGTGAATTTTTTCTTTTGCGAATATCAATAAGTATTCGACGCAAGAAGGAAATCCACTGTGAAATCAAATCTCTACGCGATATGCTCGCCACATCATGAATAATCCGGGTTAAACAGTTATCTTAAATGTGAACGAAAATTCTACTCTACCTGTTCTTTGTTTGCTGGGGCCAACGGCTGCCGGTAAAACAGATATAGCTATTGAATTGATAGATCGCTATCCGCTGGAAATTATCAGTGTTGATAGTGCTCAGGTGTACCGGCAGATGAACATCGGCACCGCCAAACCAGATGCGGCAACGTTGCAACGAGCACCTCATGCGCTAATTGATTTGGTAGATCCGTGGGAGCAATATTCGGTAGCGAAGTTTCTTGAAGATGCAGGTGCTGAAATCAGACGAATTCATTCGTTAAATAAAATACCGCTTTTGGCCGGCGGTACGATGTTGTACTTTCGAAGCTTATGGCATGGCTTGTCAAACCTGCCTTCTTCAGACCCGATAATTCGTCAGCGCCTGGTTCAGTATGCAGAGCTGCATGGACAGCAAGGCTTATATAAGCGGTTGCAGGAAGTCGACCCTGACAGTGCTGATCGCATACATAGTAATGACCCGCAGCGTATAATGCGCGCGCTTGAGGTGTTTGATATTTCAGGTGCGACGCTGAGCAGTTTGCAAAATCAGCGTTCTCAGCCGCGACATTATCACTTCTATAATATTGGTCTTTTTCCGCAAGATCGCAAACAGCTGCACGCCCGAATAGCGGGGCGATTTACGTTAATGCTGAGCGATGGTTTTGAAGAAGAGGTACTAACGCTTAAAGCGCTTCCGCAGATGCATAGTGATTTACCTTCTATGCGTTGCGTCGGTTATCGGCAAATGTGGCAGTATCTAACCGATGAATGCGATAAGCCGACCATGACTGATCGTGCGGTTGCCGCCACCCGGCAATTGGCCAAGCGTCAAATCACCTGGCTGCGTGGCATGGAAAACTGTCATATGCTGGATCCGTTTACCGAATCTGTTATGTTAGAAGACGAAGGCCTGGTTGATTGGATCAACAGCGGGCTCGATCAATTAACGCAATTATCGACTACGAAGTAAGTGAATTTTCACTCTGTACCTGAATTGCATCACTAAGGTTCAATAGATCAAAACCATGCTAAAGGCATTGAACAATAAGTCACCAAAACTTAAATCGTTAGCGTGCCAGGTGGGTAACACGCGTCTGGCTGAGCTACAGCGTATTGGTCAAAACAATCGTGGCAACCGTTTGGCAGTGAAGCTTGAGGGTGATAATCCAGCGGGTTCTGTGAAAGATCGGCCGGCAATTAACATGATTACCGCTGCTGAGCAGAGAGGCGATATCAAGCCCGGTGACACACTGATAGAAGCGACCAGTGGAAATACCGGTATTGCGTTGGCCATGGCGGCAGCAATGCGTGGCTATAAAATGCGTCTTATTATGCCGGCTAACATGAGTGCGGAAAGACGCCTGACTATGTCTGTCTATGGGGCAGAATTGATTTCTGTGACTGAGGAGCAGGGCATGGAGTACGCCCGTGATTTGGCGCAGCAAATGGCTGATGATGGTGAAGGCGTGGTGCTTGATCAGTTTGCCAACCCGGACAACCCTGCAGCTCACTATGTGACTACCGGGCCTGAGTTATGGAATGGCACGGACCAGCAGATCACACACTTTGTATCATCGATGGGAACTACCGGAACCATTATGGGGTGTTCGCGCTATTTGAAAGAGCAAAACCATGAAATCACTATTGTCGGGGCACAGCCGACTGAGAATTCGAATATCCCGGGTATACGTCGCTGGCCTGCGGCTTATCTGCCGAAAATCTATGAGCCGGATCGGGTAGATAAAATTATCGACATCAGTCAGGAAGAGGCTGAGCACTACGCTCGTGAACTGGCCGCGGTGGAAGGAATATTTTGTGGTGTCTCTTCGGGTGGAGCACTGGCGGCGGCATTAAAAGTATCAGAGCAAGCTGAAAACAGTTTGATAGTGTCTATTGTTTGTGACCGCGGTGATCGTTACCTGTCTACCGGTGTTTTTGAAAGCTGATCGTTGGCGAGTTTGCTGCTTGCGAGTCGGTTTCTATGGCGTGAGGGGTTTGCCACTCGCTGACGCGTCGGGTTTCCTGTGATGTGCGGGGCTTGCCATTTGGTGACACTTCGGGATTCCTGTGACGTGCGGGTTTGCCACTCGCTGACGCGTCGGGTTTCCTGTGATGTGCGGGGCTTGCCATTTGGTGACACTTCGGGTTTCCTGTGACGTGCGGGTTTGCCACTCGCTGACGCGTCGGGTTTCCTGTGATGTGCAGGGATTGCTATTTGGTGACGCGTCGGGTTTCCTGTGACGTAGCGGTCTTCAGGAACTATAGGGATGCACGAACTCGAGGTGTTCACCGCTAATCTCTAGTAAGTCACCACCGACTAGTTTGATTTCTACTTGTGGCATCAAGCCTTTGCCATTGTGCTTAATCGGGGTGTCGAAGTCGACCATCGGTAAAAAATAATAGCCGGTGGATTTTTTTGAAATCGCGCCCAGACCACCGCCTGCTTTACCCACAGTGGTGACAGGCTTTTCCAGCGCCACAACACTGCCGGCTTTGTTGCCTGAGGTGACTCTAATAATGGCCATGTCATCCGCCTTTACGGCAAGTGCCGGATCGATGATGGGCATAATTGAAGTGAGTGGCATGACATTCTCGGCACCGATGCTCCGCGTTGGTTTGGTGTAGGTTTCGGAGTAGGAGACCCGGTAACTACCGATGGTGATGTCATCGAGGTGCACCAGTACCTGGCGCTTTACCTTTTCACCATTTACCAGTGTCCCGTTGGTACTTTGCAAGTCTTCTATTAATAAGCAGCCATTTTCCTGAATGATGCGTGCGTGGTGCCCGCTGACCGACAGATGCGGCAAGCACAACGCATTGCTTCTGCGTCTGCCAATGGTAATGGTGTCATCATTGATCGACAGAGAGCTGGTGTCACCAGATTCGCTATGTATTAGAAGTTGAGGCATGGCTAGTCGGCTTCCACCAAAGACTGAGGGTAAATCGCCAGAATCAGCGAGCATAAAGGGTAGCAAGATTGCCACGCTGATAGAAGATCTCGCAGATTTCGATTCAGTAGCCTTTACCGCACGTTAATTTGCTGGCTAGTTTCCATGAACGAAGGCTAACTCTGTCGGCCTCACGCACGACGATTCTGGATCGGTTTTGTAACAACGACGCTTGCCTGGCAAAAGATGGGTCGCAATGAGTTATTCATGAGCAACACAGTGTTGCCCCCCGCGAGCTACGGAATTTTGGTTGGGATCCGGAGTGTTTGGCCCGCCTGAACATAGTCTTTTTGCCAGAGTGATTTATTCCACTTTTTGATCTCACCGATATGCAGCTCGAATTTGTCAGCGATGGTGATTAGCGTGTCAGTTGCCTGGACGCGGTAGTTCATCAGCTTCACATCGTCGGGATTGATGTTTTCGACGTCCAATGTGGCAACTCGAAGCTTGTCTCCCGCCTGAATGCTCTTTTGGCCCTCGTGAAGGTTGTTCCATGCGCGCAGAGTTTCTACGTCTACGTTGAGTTGGCGTGAGATTTTCCACAAACTGTCACCTGGCTGTACGACGTGGGTTTTATACTCGTAGGTCTTGAAAGGTCTGTAGGAATTACCATCACTGTCGGCCACTGTGTCATGAAGGTCGCTGTCGATAACGAATGCATCACTGACCTCTCGACTGACCATGGCCAGGTGAGTTTGGTTGCTCACTAGAGGTTGGCGTTTGAGCTTTTTAAGTTCGCGAAGTAATGGTTGAGTTGCCTCTACAGGAAGCGTCAGTGTGTGGGGGCCGTCAGGTGGTGTCAGCCCTTGATGCAGTCCGATGTTAAGTGCGGTAATTTTTTCAATCGATACATCGGTGAGGTCAGCGATTTGTGTGAGCGATATTCTTCGGCCAATCGCTACCGACTCAATTTGTTTGCGATTGGCAAGCGCTGGCAGTGTCAGGCCATATTTTTGCGGTTGGCTAATCATTTTTGTCGCGGCGATCAGGCGCGGCACGTAATTAGACGTTTCGCGTGATAGTTTTAAATTCCAATACACCGGATCTCTGCCGCGCTTAAGGGCTTTCCGCATTGCTGAGCGAACGTTACCCGGGCCGGTGTTGTAGGCGGCAAGTGCAAGCAGCCAGTCGCCATCAAACATGCTGTGAAGATCTTTTAGATAGCGGATCGCGGCGGTCGTGGACGCCATGACATCTTTTCGCTGATCGTAGTGTTTACCGGTGGATAGTCCGTAGTGGTTGGCGGTGGATGGTATAAATTGCCAGATACCAACGGCACTTTGGCTGGAAAGTGCCATTGGATTAAACGCGCTTTCAATTAACGGGAGCAGCGCGATATCAAGTGGCACATCTGCTCGCTCCAGTTGTTCAACGATATGAAACAGGTAGGGGCCGGCGTCAATCAAGTTGCTGCGCAGCGATCTGAGACCGGATCGCAGGAATTTGACTTGTTTGTCGACGCGCTTATTATCAATATGAGAAAATTCGAACTCCGCTCGCAGCCTTTCCCACATGCTTTCGTGAAGTAGCGACAACGGCAGGAATTCGGAATTTTTTACTAGAGAATTGGATTTGGCAACCGCAATAGCCGTTTCCGGTTGATTCGGGCTCCCGTTAGCCCGGCTTTCAGAGGCCTCGGTTGCCAGAGTACTGCCTGGAAAGCTGATCCCGGCAAGGGCAGCGATTAAGGTTAGCTGTGTTAATGTCACGGAAGAGTTGGACAACTTATTGTTTCTCAAGAGTATTGCAGTGGGTTATTTTTACGACCCCCGGTACCTGCGGGATCATTGTTGTGCTGGTCTGTTACGAAAAACCGTCCATTAAAAAGAGTATATTGGGTTTATGAAAAAATTCAGTAAAACTTCTCCTCAGTGGGGTGCTGCTCAGCCGGATTTGCGTACATGGTATGAGACGCCACTTGGTGAGGCGGTGCTCGACACCGTAGCGGCTAAGTTCGATGATATTTTGCCAGGCATATTTGGCTATCAAGGGGTGCAGGTGGGCCAGATTGCACCCGGCCGAGAGCTGCTTGCCAGCGCCGGGCTGCACAGGCGTCTGGTCATTGACAGTTTTGCCCGCGAGTCTAATTCCCATATTTCCGCGGATGTTGAACATTTGCCCATCAGCTCTGATTGTGTGAATTTGGTGTTCTATCCACATGCGCTTGAGTTTTGCGAGAGCCCGCACGCCGCCTTGCGAGAGGCTGATCGTATTCTTACTGCCGATGGTCATCTACTGGTGATGGGGTTTAACCCGTACAGTGCTTTCGGTGTGCGCGGTATGTTTGGTCGCTCCGTTCCGTGGAGTGGCAGAAACTACGGGCGAGCCCGTGTGCAGGATTGGTTGTCTGTTTTGGGCTTTCGCATAGTGGCGACAGAAACGGTATTTTTGCGACCGCCTGTCAACCGCGTTGGACTATTGCGCAAGACCCGGCACCTTGAAAAGATGCAAAAGCTGCTGGGGTTTGCAGGCGGTGTTTACCTGATTCATGCACGCAAGCAATCGATACCGATGACACTTTCGCGCCAACAATGGCTCAAGCCGCGTGGGCGCCTGGTAACCGGTGCATTTGCACAGCGTTCCGGTCGCACAGCCGCCAACCGCGATAGTGACAACAACGACCCTACGTGACAGAATGCCCGGCTCTTGCAGCGACGGTGGAATTCCAGCGCTGATCTGGTCAGTTAACGGGTGACACAACGCATATGCGACAGATAGTTCTTGATACAGAGACTACCGGTCTCGAAGTTACCCAGAACCATCGGATCATTGAGATCGGTGCGGTCGAAATTGTCGATCGTCGTTTAACCGGTAATCACTACCATCAGTACTTACAGCCTGATCGTGCCATTGATGCAGGTGCGATGGAAGTACATGGAATTACTGAAGAGTTTCTGGCTGATAAGCCGCGCTTCGTTGATGTTGCCGATGAGTTTCTAAGCTATGTTGAGGGCGCAGAAGTCATTATTCACAACGCTGCGTTTGATGTGGCTTTTCTCGATTATGAATTTCGTTTGTGTAAAGCAAACACACGCATGGATATCATTTGTGCGGCTGTTGTAGATTCGCTTATCCTCGCTCGTAAGGAATACCCGGGTCAACGCAACAGCCTTGATGCATTGTGTAGACGTCTTGGTATAGATAACTCTCGTCGTAAGCTGCACGGAGCGCTGCTTGATTCCGAGATTCTCGCCGAAGTTTATTTAACCATGACGGGCGGGCAGTCCGACCTCGGTTTTGAATCTGCCGACGGTGACAGTTCAAAGAGCCGCTACGATGGGCCACTGTTTGATGCCGGAAGCCATCCACCATTGCGTGTGGTGCAGGCTGATGCAGATGCGCTTAAAGCGCACAGCGAGTATCTTAAAAAGCTTGAAGAGGTCGGTAGTGACGGGTGTGTCTGGACTGCTTTGGGGGCGGTTGCTGAGGCTACTTGATCTGTCTGGTTTATGTTGCATTCGCTGCGTTCAACGTGAGCGTCATGCTATTCATG
>CALISD010000160.1 GCA_938041955.1 uncultured Granulosicoccaceae bacterium
CTGTGTGAGCAAGGATCTGCACTTACGCTCTTGATATATTGGACGAGCGGTATCGGGCCTTGCTCACGCGGCGGGTTACCTTCATCGCTATAACTTAACGATCGCAGTACTTTTGAACACTCCGTAGCGTGCGAAGCCTGGCAAGAAGCAGCAGGCAGCCGTGGATTGATCTCAGGTAGATACCCAATTAACAATAACGATGTTCGCGCATGTTTCGACGTTCGATATTATTAGCGGACGATTGCTCACAGGTTAACGATGCTCTCTCATAGCGATAACCTTCAGCATTCACGTAAACTATATACCGTGAAGCGCCGGGAGGAGCGACCCACTGTGTTATCCTGCGCCGCTCTATAAACCCATCTATAGGTCTATCTGTGCGAAAGTGCGCTGCTTGTTTCAAACTTTTTCTATTAACCGGAATAATTCTGCTCACCAGCAGTTGTGCTTCGCAGGGCATGATAAGAAATGACCGGCTTGATCCCGATACCCGCGATTCCAGCTACTCATTGATTCAGGCACAATCCCGGGATCGCGATAGCCGCACGAATTTTACATTGGCACTTTCCGGTGGTGGCACCCGTGCCGCGGCGTTTGCCTATGGCGTACTGGGAGCACTTCGCGACACACCGATTACACATACCCGTCATACTCGACTTCTGGATGAACTTGACACCATTAGCTCTGTCTCAGGTGGGAGCTTCACCGCTGCCTACTACGGGCTGCATGGTGATCGAATATTTAAAACCTTTGAATCTGACTTCCTACGACGCGATCTTGAAAAATCTCTTATTCGAAAAGTACTGAGCCCGTTAGGATGGTTTGACAACCGGGGGCGTACAGAAGACGCGATGTCGTTATATGACAGATACATTTTTAAAGACGCCAGATTTTCGGATTTAAATCGCCTTGACGGGCCATTGATTCTGTTAAATGCGACTGACATTTCCACCGGTGTCCGATTCAGCTTCATACAAGAGTACTTTGATATGTTGTGCTCTGATCTTGGCAGCTTTCCGATATCTGCCGCTGTGACCGCCTCTTCAGCCGTGCCACTAATCTTTAACCCTATTGTGGTTGAGAACAGAAGTGATTGTGACAACGAGTTACCGAGGTGGATTAAACGTGCTCGCAGGCGAGCCAAGGATCATCCCGAGCTTGAAGTTACACTGGACGGGATCAGCAAATTCTTCGACAAAGAGAACAATAGATATCTGCATCTCGTTGACGGTGGCATCACTGATAATCTGGGCTTGAGGTCAATCTATGATTTTGTTGAGATGATCGGCGGGGCAAAAAATTTCCTGCGCGTACTCAAACACGATACGCCGGAACGAATCGTCGTCATTTCACTGGACGCCAGCAACGACCCCAACACCAATATCGGTAAATCTCCTGGCCATCCACCAGCAGCGCCCACAGTTGACGTTCTGAGCAACATTCAAATCCACCGATACAACGCATCAACCAAAGTTTTGATCAATGAGATGCTAACGACCTGGTCCAATGAATTATCCACTGAAGAGAAACAAGTGGAGTACTACTATATTTCTCTGGATTTTAATCAAATGGAGAACCCGGAAGACGTCTATTACCTAAACAACATTCCCACAACCTTCACGCTGTCCGATGAGGAAGTTGATCGGCTCATTGCCGCAGGCGAAACAACGTTGTTCCAGCACCCGGAATTCAAACGCCTTATGAAAGACCTTGCTGCTGATGGCTGAGCCTAGCCGTATCTATTATCGATTACTAAAACCTAAATACGATGGTAAGGTAAAATCACATTCTACGCAGAAGGACATGAGCACCAAGCGCTTCTACTAAAAAAAGGAATTCCTGAATGATGCGCTGAAATCGAAAACACGCTGGATGTACCCGGCGCTTATGCCTCTACCAAATTCACAAGACTGAGATTCCCGATAGCTTAACCTGTCTTACCTATATCAACCTGTCACAAACCTCAGACTGCAACACGAAAACGCCTGTCATCTGCTCTGCCACTTCGATGCCATTCGCAACATGCATGCCTCAGAGGATTTTTGCGATACGTGTGATATATCAACCCACTCCAACGCATGTGATTCTTCACTCACCACGAAGTCGTCAGAGACTGTGGTCTGAAAAATAAACGTGGCATCGTAGTGCAGGTGTGCGGGCTCATCCCCCCTCTCGGGGATTGGGTGTATATCGATATTAAAAAGTGCATCATCAAGCGCGATCAGACTTTCGATACCTGATTCTTCAATGGCTTCGCGTCTGGCTGCCAGGAGAATATCTGCCTGCCCGTCAGCATGGCCACCGAGCTGCACCCATATATTCAACTTGCGGTGGTGGGTTAGCAGCACATGCGTACCCGCACGATTAACCACCCAGGCCGATCCGGTAACATGGCCGCTAAGTTCAGTTCGTGAAAAGCAATTTTCATGAGACTGTACGAAATCCAGATACTGATCTACCACTACCTTTTCTTCCGGATATACTAAAGCGTAGTCTGTAAGTAATTTTACTATTGGTTTACGATGCATAAATTCAACTGAGTTTTTGTTTTGCCCTTGAATGATAAACGCGAACGGTAAATTCTGCAGCAGAAAGAGCGGCCAGCTTCTGCAAATACTGATGTGCCCTTATGAACCTGGCGCCAAGCGGTTTTTAAACACCAATATATACCAAAACACCATCGCTCTCTATATGCTTCCTGTGCTTAATATATAGAATATCTTTACGTTCCATTTCTTGAGATAAAATAAAAATATCAGAGACTGGAGCAATGCCGCTGTGCCGAAAAATCCCCCGATATATCCCCCGACTGAGAACACCAGTACACTTGCAAAAACTACTACAGCGGCAAGGTAATATAGAACGTGTCCGTTGGTGTATTTTGAAATCACCCAGTGACAAGGAACCCCTATAAAGTACCAACCTAACAAGGAAAAGAAGAGGTAGAACGGACCGAGCACAAAAATAAATAGAGGCCCGCCGTTCACAAACAAGCAGAGAATTACCGAGCATCCGCCAAAAATCAAAATGCTCTTTCGTACAGCACTTTCCCAATTACCAAGCTCAATAGTCATTTGTTAGGCCCCACCATTATTTTTTATCCGGAATGACGCTGCGCAGCGCATCACTGTGCTGATCTATGTCAAAAAATGGAGTGAACGAGCCCTAATCTCATACGTGCCAACAACGATGATTGAGACAGGGCTCGAATGCGAGAAAGCTGCTATATTTTCTGCGGCGCTTCTTGTGCACTTACCTGCGGCTTCCGATTGTCAGTACGATTGATCTGCACTTGCCTGTATCGTCCGATAAGAAACAGGTTGAACATGTGCATTACGCCGACGACCAATAGAACAAGACCGATATTTTGCGTCAGAAACAATATGGCAGCCTCGACCGTTTCAATGCTTTGACGGGTCTCCATGCGTATTAATGCAAACCCCAGATTAATCAGGTAGAAACCGACCACCAACAGATGGTTGACCGACCTGGCAAGCGGCTCATTACCGTCAAATCCATCAATCAGAAATAACACCCCGTTCTTGCTCAGGGTCCGCGCGACCAGAACAGTGATCGCGATAACGAGGCCGATATAGGCAATATAGGTTGCTGCAGTCATTGAAATACTCCTTAGGTTTTAAGTAACTGAGGTCGACTATCGGCTTTGTTGGACTGGCTATCCTCCAGAATGCTCGTTTAGGAGCAATTAGATTGAATAGTTATATTTATCATTTGCTTAGGTATTACCTGAATGATCATTTTGGAACTGCGTGGGGGACGTACCGGGCCTTATCTACTTGCTTACGCGTCGGGTTTCCTGGACGAGTGGGACTTAATCCACTCGCAGCGTATCAGCGAGCGGATCAAGTCCCGCTCGTCCAGGACCCCGACGCGTAAGGGGGTCCTTGTATGGAAAAATCGATCTACGGTGCATTTTCAGTTATTTGAGATGGCTGCTTCGGTATTTGCCCGGAGACTGGCCAACGATCTTGCCAAATGCGGTATAAAAGCTCGATTGCGATGTAAAGCCGGAGTCCAGCCCTATGGAGAGTACGCTCGCTTGTGGCTCGGCCAGCAACTGACGTTTGGCGTGATTAATACGGTGCTCGCGGATGTATTGCGAAAAACCATGGCCAAATTCAGCGTTGATCAGCTCAGACAACTGATGCGTCGTGAGCTTTAGTTGCTCTGCCACATCGGCAAGGCTTAAACCCTCATTCCGGTAAAGCCCATCCTGCTGCATCAATATCTCCAGCCGTGACACTGCGCCTGCCCGGTCCACCTGTGTCAGCGTACTTCGTGCATAACGGTTTTCGGCCGCCTCATTGATATTCTGAGCGGTCTCAGGCACAAGCAGCAGCAGCGCCACAATGGCAAGAAACGAAAGCCCGATAAGGAAGGTGTAGCCTGTGACAAACCAGATTGTCTCGAGCGGCGCCAACAATGCGAGTAGCCCAATAATAATGGCCAGAAGCAGAAAACTGGCAATGGCGGCAATCTCGATTTTAAAGCGCTTCCGTTGACCTTGAAGTTGCATGAGCCAGAACAGGCATAATCCAGCGTAGACAGCCCCGATAAGGAACGACAACGGAATACTCCAACGATTTGGGATAAATAGATTAACAACCAACGGCACTACGTGGACGGGAATTCGGTAAATACTCTCTGGCTCTGAAAGTATGTAGTCTCGAACAAAAAAGTAAAACGCCGGCGCGGTAAGAAGTACCAGGCTTGAATACCATTTAGATGCATATAGGTCAGCAGACTGTTCAAACCAGAACCAATGCAAAGTTTGCAGAACAGCAAAGCTAAGCAGCAATACGGCCGCTGCAGCAATAGATCTCCATGGCTTATTCCAGAGCCGATACAGCCACACATAGATGCACAGCAGTAGAATCGCCGCCACAACCGAAAAACCTGTTGATAAAGTCACCAGGTATTCAATCACCGGAGCGAATCCTTATTTAAAATGTCAATTGTCACCAGTACACAACAACGTAAAAATCGGGGAGGTGCTCTCAGTATAACAAGCAATTGTCAGAACAATCGCATTCCGGGCCAGAACAAAACAGCCTGGGAACCGATGCAGAGAAGCGGCGCTGAGCTGCAAGTCTTCACGAATCCATAACGGGCCTTTGGCCTGCATTATTCATGAGGATTCGTCACTCAGCGGAAATAGCGCTAAACAGGTCGTATGATCGAGTGAGAAACCGTGGCCCGCCACGTGCAGCGCTTGATCATGCAAGATGTGACGCGGCATTTTTGTCTGAAGGTGAATAGACACGCTGCTCTTTTCAAAGTAGCCCTCCAATGACAGTGTAGACCTAGGTTCACAGGTGCTTGCCTTAGCTAACCTCGTCGCCTCGTATCTAATGCGGGTTAGCCTTACCGTCAATAGATTCCGTTATACTGGACGGCACGCTTAGCCATGTAGAAAAAGAGTTATGCCAAAGCAGTTTTTGTTACGCAGTGCTGTGCTGCTGTTACTTGGCATTCTTGGTTTCAATCTGGTCGCTTTTAATCAAGCCTCTTCAATGCTTAACTATTCTCAATCTGGTACGCGAACCGGAAAACCGGAAAACTTATCGATCTGGCGGCGGATGTCAGTCCTGGTTACCGGGGTAATCAATCCGAAGCCGCAGATTACAGACACACCTGAAGAACATAAGTTGCCGTATAAAACCTATCAATTAGCCAATAAAGACATCAAGTTAGAAGCCTGGTATCTGCCACACAAAAATTCCGTAGCAACCATCATTATGTTTCATGGATATGCTTCCTCAAAATCGAGCCTCCTTACAGAGGCCCAGGCGTTCAACGAACTGGGGTTCAGTACTTTTTTGGTGGATTTTCGCGGCAGTGGAGGTTCAAATCAGAACACCACCAGCATTGGTTACTATGAAGCAGAAGATGTTAAGACCAGCGTTGACTATGTTAAAAATACACTACGCCAGAAGGATGTCATCCTGTACGGCCAATCGATGGGTGGTGTGGCTATATTGCGCGCTGTTGCACAGCTGGAAGTAAAGCCAAAGGGCATTGTCATTGAAGCCGTCTTCGATACGATGACCGGCACGGTGGCCAACCGATTCGATGCAATGGGCCTGCCCTCATTTCCGGCATCACACATACTGATATTCTGGGCCAGTGTCATCAGCGGGTACTGGGGGTTTGATCACAATCCAATTGACTATGCTCGTCAGATTAAGTGCCCAACCCTCCTGCTGCACGGCGCACAGGACACAAGAGCTACCCTTAAACAAGGGAGGGCCGTCTACGCACAGTTAAACACAGATAAGAAAATTGCAATCTTTGATGAACTGGGACATGAATCATATGCCTCCGCTAATCCGAAGAAATGGAAAGAAACCATCAGTCAAATTTCCCAATGGCTGAAGTAGGTTTTTAACTGCAAATGAAATAAGTTCGCTTCATGCTCAAAAAAGCACCCGGATAAAACCGTGAACCTAATCCCCCACTTCAACACCACGAACTATTTCCAGACCAATAAAACACTATGAGAGCACTCCACAAACCATCCTAAAAAAGCAACGGTAATTAAAGGTGAGAAACAAGCATCAATCTAGTGCGAATGCCTCAGAGTAACGCCTCTAATTCAAGCGATTGCTCGGCACATCGCCGTAATTCCTTTTGCTTTCTATGAGCGCTTCAGCGCGCTCTATGCCTACATCTTTCAACTCCCTTTCACCAAGCGTGGCAAGCACCATGCGCTCTGATTTTATTTGCCGTCGCAACAGATGCATCTTCCAACACTGGCGAACAACTAATTTCACATTCGTTGGCTGCTCCATGACTAAGCCTACGAATAAAGCAATCCAATCGCCATGCAATGCGATGTCTTTGTTACTATCAATTTTCATGATGCCCCCTATCAATGCTTTTGATGTTCGTACAAACCTAATTGATGCATTGACTCTAGTGGTTAATGGCGCTACAAATGAAACGAATCTTTTTGATACCCCACCTCAATTTTATTGATACCTACTCACTGGACACCGATATGACAGCTCGCCGCGACCTGGATCTGGGAGCACTTCGAAGCTTTGTGACTATCGCAGAAGTCGGTAGCATGACGCGCGCTGCCAATCGACTACACAAAACCCAGTCTGCGATCAGCATGCAAATAAAGCGACTGGAAGATATTCTCGATATGACTCTGTTCGAACGCAATACAAAAGGAATGGCACCAACCGCCTCCGGTGATCAACTGCTACGCTACGCAAACCAGATATTGTCATTGAATGATGAGGCCTGGAACAAACTCACAGCACCGGAATACGAAGGGCAGATAACTCTCGGCGTACCGGTCGATATCATTACGCCGTATATACCGAAGGTACTTTGTGCGTTCAATCGCAGCTTTCCCAGAGTCAGGGTAAACCTGAAGTCATCACGAACGATTGAATTGCTAAATGAATTTCAACAGGGCCTTCACGACATAGTGTTAACCACCGAAGTACACCCCGGTGAGCATGGCGAGGTATTATCAAAGCAAAGAGTGATGTGGACGGGGGCCGTGAATGGTGAAGCGTGGCGTCAACGACCTCTGCCCATCAGTATGTCGAAAAATTGTTTTTTCCGCGCCCAGGTTACCGAACAACTGAGTGCCGCAGGAATCACCTGGCAGAGCATGATCGAAACTGATGATGACCTTGCCGGACTTGCGCTGGTATCCGCCGATCTTGCCGTTACCGCTGAATTGGAGCACGCGGTACGTCAAAGTAGTGGCCCAACACCAGAACGGGAAATTATTGATCACAACGAGGAACTACCCATGCTTCCCGAACACTCAATCGTGATGTATCGTCGCAAGGGATCCAATGGAGAACTGACTGGTAAATTGGCTGAGTACCTGACAGAAGAGTTCGCGTAAATAAATCGGTTAAGCAACAATACACCGGCTTATGTTGTGTACAATTTGAAGTAGCTGACATCACTCTACGTATACACTGCCTTAATGAATCTTCTTTCATGAAAACAGAAAATAGACTAGCCCTCGTCACCGGCGCTGCCGGCGGCATCGGATCAGGCATTGCACGGACGCTAATCCAGAGTGGATGGGATGTTGCACTAAACGATCTCAATAGCGCATCTGTTACTTCCCTAAAAGAGGAACTAAGCAGCGGTGGACTAACTAAAGCAGGCACACAGATCGAAGCGCTTTCTGGTGATGTTTCGAAGGAAGAAGACGTAGAGTTAGTATTCGAAGCCATTAACGATCGATTCAACAGAGTACCTGATCTGTTAGTAAACAATGCGGGAATACAAACCTGGAAACCGCTGCTGGAGCTCAGTCTGCAAGAGTGGGAACGCACTTTGGCAACCAACCTGACCGGTTGCTTTTTAAATACCCGCTGCTTTGCTCAGCACGCAGTTAAAAACAAGCAAAGTGGAGTAATCATTAATATCGGTTCCGGTTGCAACAAGCTTGCGTTCCCTAACCTGGTAGATTACAACGCGTCAAAAGGGGGTATTGAGATGCTAACCAAGTCTGCAGCATTGGAACTAGGTATGCATAATATTCGCGTTAACTGTATTGCCCCCGGTGCTATTGAAACTCCACGAACACAAGGTGAAGCGGGCGACTACCAGGCAAGCTGGAGCAGCCTCACCCCGCTGCGCAGAATCGGCCAGCCATCTGACGTCGCTGCGGCCGTACTGCTATTGGCAGATGACTCTGCGAGCTTTATCAGTGGGCAGACACTTGGTGTGGATGGCGGTTTGTTTGCACAGGCTATTTGGCCGGAAAACTACTGACCCGCTAATCAAATATTATAAAACAGGACTCGACATGTTTGGTGAAATTGAAGGCACAGGTTTTGAGGTGATATCTCCGGCATTCGAAGGGTGTGTTATTGGCCATGCAAGGGTTGAAAGATTATGGACCGGGGCACGTTGGTGCGAAGGTCCTGTCTGGTTTGCTGCCGGTCGATACCTTGTGTGGTCCGATATTCCGAACAACCGTATGATGCGTTGGGATGAGACGGACGGATCGGTCTCAGAATTTCGCAGCCCATCAAACAACAGCAACGGTAATACCATTGACAGCCAAGGCAGACTCATCACATGTGAACATCTGACTCGCTGCGTCACTCGCACTGAACATAACGGTACACTCACCACACTCGCTGCAGTATCAAACGGCAAGCGCTTCAACTCACCCAACGATGTTGTGGTCAAGGCAGACAATACTATTTGGTTCACAGACCCTGACTATGGGATATTAACGGACTACGAAGGTGAGCAGGCCAATAGTGAGATAAATGCCTGCCATGTCTATCGCGTAAACCCCGATGACGGAAGTGTCACCGTAGTCGCTGATGACTACATAAAACCGAATGGATTGGCATTTTCACCGGATGAGAATTATCTGTATATCTCAGATACCGGAAGATCACACAGCACAAACGGCCCGGCACATATAAGAAAACATTCAGTACAACGCGACGGCACACTTGGAACAGGTGAAGTTTTTGCCGAGTGCGGCAATGGTTTGTTTGACGGCTTCAGAGTAGACACCGCTGGACGCCTTTGGACTTCTGCTGCAGATGGAGTGCATTGTCTGGATAGTGATGGCACCTTGATCGGTAAAATTCATATTCCGGAGTTTGTTGCAAATGTATGCTTTGGCGGTGCAAAGCGTAATCGCTTGTTTATCTGCGGGACAACATCGCTCTACTCCGCCTACCTCAGCGTAAACGGAATCTAATACCCGCAAAGTGCCTTCGAAATCGCCTGCACCATTCGCCAATATTTTTTCACAGTGCAACCGCCATCATTTTGACGACAGTCATATCAGCTAATTCTCATCACTACTTTTTAGTTCCGATAAAGTCTTTCAGTAAGTATAAAGAGCTCAGCCCGAGTGTTGCGGCAAGAAAATACCTTTGACTCATAATGGCCACACCTAAAAATAGCACGAGTGCAGGTAGCGCAAGATAATAAAGCAAAGTGCTAGTAGGGAGCAGTTGCACCGGAAATCCACTCATTGACCTTGCACTGATCGAGTCGGTCTTAACCCTGAGAGCGTCCATCTGCGCCAGCTGAACTATTTCCTTTGACCCAGGGTGAAGAGTCATTTCAAAATGGAGATCATTACCGGTTCTGGTTACTTTGTCTTTATAAAGGTACCAATCAGTTGTGCACTCAAATTTCTCACCATCCGCGTCAGGCTTATTATCATAGCGTACATTTATCTGGTGGTTGAGTATGCCGTCCAGTTCGATCTCAACCGGATTACGATTAGTATCCGGTATATGCAGATCTTCGTGAAAGTTCGTCTCAACGGCCAATCTACCATTTTTGATGTCGTCTAACGGCGTCTCTATTTGATAAACCTCCCGTGTAGAAAGAGTATTGCTTATCAAATCATCTTCAACAATACTAAGAGAAGACACAGAAGTAAGTTTCACATCCAACTCGCTTGCGGTACTGTCTAAATACGATTCTTCAAGCAATGACATTTGCGATGATGCAAAGAAGTAACGCATGTTATTGGCACGCTGACGAGAATACTTCCTCAAAATTTCCACCGTGGGCTTTTCATTTTCAGAGGATCGAAAGTCAACCGTGTGTATCAGTGAAAACACTTCCTTCGTGTTATCAAAATAGAGATCTGCAAGACCACTGCCACTGGCAGTTATCGGAAGCGCTTTCTTGAAGTTAAGCACCGACAGTTGTTCCAGGCCGCCCGCTTGCTTCTGGATCGTGGCATCAACGAAGTAGATTTTATCTTTCCACATAAACTGCACAATCATATGATTGAACAGGAACGGGCTGGGCTGTAGCGACTCAACACCATCACGCAAAGATGTATTGACCAACGCAAGATTCGCTTGAACCCCCAGGCCGGATAACATAGTGACCAGCAGGTTTGATTTATCTTTGCAGTCCCCTGTTCGCCTTTTAAGCGTCTTTGCTGCGGTCTTTGGTGTATGTGAAAATATTCCACCCGACTCACTTCTGTAGCGAATGTTATCTTGGACGAAGCGAATACAGCTTATGATCGACTCATCACTGGCTCCGGCAATGTTAAGATCATCAATATTCGACAGTTCCAGCTTTTCATTGGTAGCGCCCACATTACTGTAATATGAATGCATATAGCTAGAGATGGTTTGCCACTCTGCTTTGCTGGAGACCATTACATAAGGCGGCCAATAATGAGCCGGCATGCTATGGCCTTGTTTTTTGGGAAGCAGATTATGCCACTGATCCTCAAATGAGGCACCGGGGGCCAGAAAGTCAGTTTTATCGATCTTTTTCGCGCTATCAATATGCTGAATCGCAATCTCTTTTGTGGATTCATTGCTCACACGTATCGACTGTAAGGCTACGAAACAACTCCACGACAGACGATATGAATCCCGAAAATACTTTCCGTATAAGGGATGTTCGTTTTCGGTTTCAACAAAAGATGTTTCCAGATGCAGCGTGTCACCAACACGGAGATCATCAACAATTAGTTCGACAGTCAGGTTCTCAGTTGAGACATGGCTCTCCAGCGCAGTCTCACGCTGCATGCACCGTATATTGTCCGCATCAAGGCAATCAATGGTTTTGCCATTTCGAGTTATTTCACACCGATGAAACTCGATTGTCTGCGAGCCCGGCACCACATCGTATAGATGCTGCGACATACTCTCGATAGCGGACTCATCGCTTATCCTAACTTTGGTACGTTGAAACGAAGTGACAGAGCCCTCTAACGCTCTGATCTGGTAGTCCACAAGCGTGTAGACAAACGGCGATTCATAATCAGCCACTTCTACATCTTCTGCACTAATATCGTGCACCCAATCCGGTCTGGGCAGAATCTTGTGAGGAATTGCGAATTGATAGTTCGTTTCTGAAACTGACATGTACTACTCCTTCCAGATCGACTCACTGCATTCGCAAACGGTAGAACCTACCTTGAACGGTAATACGATCTGTCTATTTTTTTCCACGGATAGTTTGTTTTTTGATGTCACAACTTCTCAGGTGACTGTGAGCCATGAGGAAATTAGCCGGGCATCGAGAGTCACCCGGCTATTTCAGCAGTGACAAATTGCTAGTTAAAACAGATTTTAGTAGTCAGCCATCGCTGACAAAAAATCCAGCGGCGTATTTAGCTGATCACCAATCAACTGACTAAGCGGCTGTATGTTGCCATTGACATCAAGCATCAGGTTGGCAATGTGTATGTCAGCGGTATATTTATCGCCTTCGTTCACAATGTACTGTTGCGCCATCGGGTGCATCATAAACATCGCTGCTGGTGTCAGTTCAATTGCCGGCTGGTCAGCATCAAGCGTTACGCTGAACTTCATTGATTCTAATAAATCACCGACCGTTGCAATAGAATCCATACCACTAGCGGTTCCATCACCGAGAAAAGATAAGTTAATATCTCCGACAATATCACCACCGTCGTTAGTTAGTATGAGCTTGTTTATCACATCTACACCCGGTGTAATCAACCCGGTGTAGGCCTCTTTGAGTTGCGCAGAAATATCACCAGTATCAGTTGTATTGACAATATCATTCACGGCAGTGACATAGTTTTCCAGACCTTTGACTGAAAGCCCATTAACATCAATTTCCCAGTCAACAGAGTTCAGTGGCAAAGGAGAGGATATTTTCGCTACCGACAGCCCCATACTGGTATTGACTTTATCGCCGTCAAGCGCCGCAACAGAATCAAGCACAGCATCTATGAGACTAAACTCAATACCCATCTCACCCTTAAATTCCACAGATGGAAACACTATGCTCTGATCACCGGTAAACACACCATTGGCGACCTGTAATAGATCGAATTTTGATGTTGATTCTGCTACGGTGAGCACATTACCCGCATCATCACTAACGTCAATTGCACCAAGCACTCCACTGATGTCTATTTTGCCTCCCGCGCTGGTGGCCTTAAAGCGACCGCCTTCAAAGGATATCGCGCCGTCATCATCTGACCTCCAGTCCAAAGAATGCAACTGCAAGTCACTGACAAGATCACCTGTGAATTCAACATCGGTATACAGCACAAACGGTTCACCCGAATCAAAGCTTGCGATTATTTGCAACACTTCATTCGATTCAATTTTGTCTTTTACAAGAGTGGTAGTAATACTAGAGGCACTGAATCGCGCTCCCTGCGAATCGGAACCAATCGGTGAATGTTGAATGTCGTGTTTCAGTTGAAACAACACAGCATCAGGTTCACCATACAATCTGACATTGGTAACAGCAGTACTGGTTGTAAAACCCGCATCATATTCGGCCACATCAAGAACAAACGACTCGACCGTGGCAGCATTAAGCTCTGAAACGAATTTCTCATAAGCGGGTTGCGCTTGAGTTCCGGAATAATAGGTGGATCCAGCCCACGAAGCTCCGGCAACCAGTGGAAGTGCTAGCAGTACTTTCTTCATCTTTACGTCCCTATAGACACAATTTATTATTTTTATTTTCTTCCTGCGTGCAGGATAACGGC
Organism: uncultured Granulosicoccaceae bacterium; assembly: GCA_938041955.1. Taxonomy (GTDB): domain Bacteria; phylum Pseudomonadota; class Gammaproteobacteria; order Granulosicoccales; family Granulosicoccaceae. The sequence continues at coordinate 13,493 of CALISD010000160.1, forward strand.
GGTGTCTGTAAAACATTGATACAACGGGAAGGTAATTGTGAACTCTGTTATTTAATGTCGATTTTTAAGTCGCAGACGGAATTCACAGGAAGACAAAGACAATAAACTTTCAGCCAGATAAGACTCGTTAACTCACCCCGCTTAGCATATCGACTCAGAGGTTTATTAGCCTTTGGCTACTAAATCATCGGGTTGCTACGATTGGCACAAAACCACCCGGCAATAGAATACCGGTGACGATGAGTGACCAGCACCTCATGCGGGACTTCTTCACTGAGAAATGCCACCACTGTGCCGAACTCCGGCCGGACCTTCAACGGTACTCTGGCATCAGCGTACAAAACCAACTCGCCACCGTCTTCCTTTAACCAGTCATGATTAAGGTAGATAATTATTGAGAGTATGCGGTTTTTCTGCCCCTGAAATGCATCAACATGCGTTCTGTAAAAACAACCCGGGTTATACAATGCGTAGTGACTTTCGAATGAAAAAAGTCCAAGGAACAAACTGGAGTTAAAACCTGACTGTAACTCAGCAGCCCATTTGATCCACTCTGCGCCGGTGGCGTCAGTATCATCTATCCATGAAATTTTATCCGACCGTACCGACTGCTTTATCTGCAGCCCGTCAGTGCGACCAATGCCCGCGGGCTTCAAGACTGTTTGCGCCTCACTGTGCGATTTCGCCCACAAATTTTGCCCCAGTATTTCGGGTAACGCATTGGTATGGATGCTATATCCGTCTTTGCAAATATTACGCGACATATCCTCAAACAAAATGGCATTGTCCGAGGCAGCGATTCCGGGCGCTATCCGTCGATTATCGGAAATAGCAGAGGGTGTATCAGAAACTGATGGTAGAGAATCTGTGCGTTTAATCTGGTGCTTTGGGTCGGCGTCAATACAGTATCGATCATGTGATCGGGTGAGAAGTCACCACACGTCAATGTATAGCAGCACGACCACCGGAGCAACCACACAATGATGCCGTCAGTTGCGGATCTTCTATCGCCATATACTTAGCGGCAAACTATTGACGACCCTGTCCTGGTTGGTCAAGACGGAGACTCTAAAGAGCAATGCTGGTCAGGCCTGGCCCCTTCACGATCAGAAAGACCAAAGCCAGCAAAAGAAAAGGCGTGAAATACGCGTGAGATCCAATCACAGGTAGTGTGCGCTACATCACATATTACGGCCACAGTGATTGATTGATCTTTTATTTGGACCCAATTCCCTGGATTCAGTACCTCAACACTGCCCAGGCGTCACGCTTGACTCTTCTTTGTTGATTAACGCCCACGCCACTCGAAGTTATGGCACGAATACGGCACCTATTCCTGGCTTGACTAGCACGAGGTCAATAATGCAGTTAGCTACGCTGACGCTGGCATCGTGGTTACTCTCAACGGAAGAAATCAATGATGTGCCTCCAGAGAACATTCAAATTGTGCCACAACACGCTCCACTCGCAGTTTCATATTTCCCATCAACGAGATTCACTATGCGACAGCGAAAATAAAGCAAACAGGATACGGGTACCGGAGTAGTCACACATAAAGAACTCTACCTGGCTTTCTCGCACCCCGACATGACCCAAGCGACGAAGAAAAATACTGCCGGACAGAAAACCGTTGTACTAGAGACGCTTGAACAGCGCGTCTTATACTCAATTGACTTTCTCACCTCCGGTTTAAACAGTGTTCACGAGCCTGGCTCGATAGAGCCTCAGCTTAAGGACCACATCGATATATCGGCGATTCCAGCCGGCGACCCGCCCCTGCCTGCAACAAAGCTTTTCTTACCCGACACCCAACAAATTGAAAACTCAAAAAAGCCGGAACACTATCAATCGGAAGCTGACCCGATAGATTCAAACGAAAAATCAGAAACAAAATTTGAGTTGGTCATCGTGGATAGCGGTGTAGAGAATTCCGATAAACTGCTTTCTGATCTAAATACAACACAATCTGATCAAATTGAACGCCAGTGGATATGGCTCGATCCGGAACACGATGGTGTAAAACAGATAACAGAGCTCCTTGATGGCGTGGTGGAAGTCGATGCCATACATATCATAAGTCACGGAGACAGCCAGGGATTTCAGCTAGGCAGCAGCTCACTGGACATCAACACTGCCAGCAACTACAAAGAAGATCTATCTAAATGGAGCTTGTCACTTACACATGATGCCGACCTGCTTATCTACGGATGTGACCTCGCCAGCACAGCCAGTGGTCGCGCCCTGATAGATACGATTTCCGATGCGACTAACAGCGACGTAGCAGCGAGTACTGATGTAACGGGTCACAGCCAACTCGGTGGAGACTGGGAACTGGAATACGAACAAGGGGATATCAGTACGGCTGTCGCAATCTCAAGCGAGGCCCAGAGTTCGTGGGATGCCGCATTATCAACCACTGATATTTCAAGCGGTATCGAGTTAAATACAGACGGTGGAAATGACGCATATTTTTTGATTTCAAACGGTGGCAGCATACTGACTGGAGCCACACAATTCACCTACGAGATAATTTTCTCGGCTCCCGACATTGGTGTAACCACTGGATTACTCAACTACTTCGCTGGTGGAGAAGAGATAAGTTTTTTTATTGATACTTCAAACCAGTTTCTTATCTGGATTGGCGGAACCCAACACATCTCCACTGCTATCGACTATAGCGTACTGAAAGATGGAAATATTCATTCAGTTTCTGTTACCTGGGATAACACCATCGGCGACTGGCAGTTGTATGTGGATGGTCAACTGACGGACTCAGGAACTGGCCTGGCTACAGGGCACAGCATTGTTGCCGGTGGCACGATGATCATAGGGCAAGAGCAGGATATTGCGGGTGGCTTTGATCCAGATCATATTTTTAGCGGAACCATTTACGACATCAGACTCTGGAACCAAGTACGAACAGAAGCCGAGATCAGTCCGCAGTACAATCAAAAACTTGACCTGTTGAGCAACCCGCCAGGGTTGATCTCCAACTGGCAAATGACCGAATTGACCGGTGTAACAAACGACAGAGTGCTTGATGCTGCAGGTGGAAACAATCTTTTAGTCGGACATGTTACCGGGTTTACTCCGAGCACACCTTCAGGAGATCTCACAGCAATCGAAGATGCCGCTGCTGGTACCTCTGTCGGATTCGTTATTCCCCATAACCCGGAAGTCACTAACGACATAGTCTTTGACGGCCTTTTCCGGGAGGGCGCAACAATTGCCACAAATAACACTTATGGCACCGGCGCTACCATAGGCGGGTGGACAGTAGCTAACGGAAATATCGAGTCTCATGGTGGTTGGATTGGTGCGGGTCCGCTGGGCGGTGTACCTATAGAGCTCGGAACAACTGCCGCCGGAAAAATCTCGCAAACACTGACGACGGAAGTGGGTCAGTCCTACCAGGTAACGTTCGCACTTACAGGTGACTTTAGCAGCGGCAACCTGACAAAGTATTTCGAAACCAGCTTTGGTGTGGCTACAACCTCCCTGGAGATCAAGCAACCAGAAGGTTGGAGCAACTCTAATCCGTTATGGGAACATAGAACAATAACCTTTAGCGCCACTTCGTCATCTACGATTCTGTCATTTGAGTCGTTAGAAACTGCACAGTTTCATCCGATAATTACAAACGTACAAGTCACCAAGTTGCCGACAGCTGTCACTGCCATACTGTCTAGTGATCCCACTATTAGCTACAACGCCGCAACAAATAAGTTCTATCAGGTATCTGCCGCCCTCACGAATTGGGATAATGCACAGACTGCCGCATCAAATAATCTATTAAACGGTGTAGCCGGACAATTGGTCAATATCCGCACGCCTTATGAAAACACTGTAATACCAGTCGCCGCAGCAGGCTCGACAACCAAGTTACACATTGGCGGCACTGATGCCACTTCGGAAGGAACATGGAACTGGGTAGATAACGGTACCGAAACCGACACCTTTTATACAGCGGGAGCGACAGCTACAGGAAGTTACTCGGCTTTCAAAACACCAGAGCCGGACAGCTTAAGCGGCGACGAGGATCAGTTGTCTATATTGATGGGGGATCGTAGTTGGACAGATACGAACGCTGTCGATGTACACAGCTCAATTATCGAGTGGGACGCCAATGAAGTGCTTACCAACTACAATTTCGCACTGACTGACGACGCAGATGGCAGGTTTGCAATAGACTCACACACGGGTGAAATTACCGTTGCCAATGGATCTCTTCTTGAACTGCAATCATACGATATCACCGTGGCAGTCACAGGCGCAGACAATACAACGTTCAGCAAAACAATGCCTGTCGCTGTTAATAGCATCAACGAAGCTCCTGCTTTTAATCAACTTGACGGAATCATTAACTACATAGCAGGTACTCCACCTGCGATTCTGGACAATAACGTATTGTTCACTGATACAGAGCTTGATGCCAGAAATAATGGCCTGGGAAATTACGCTGGTGCCACACTGACACTCGCTCGCGACACCGGAGCCAATACTGACGATATTTTTACCGTTACAGCAAGTGGTGGACTGGCAATTAGCGGCACCAATCTGATTAAAAACGGTAGCCCGATCGCAAGCATCGACACCACGTCAACCCCCGGTCTCCTAAGCGTTGTATTTACAGAGGCATTTGGTGAAGTCCCCAGCTCTGCAGACGTAAACAATATTCTCATCCGCTATTCCAATAACACAGCAACACCCCCCGCCAGCGTCACGGTTAACTGGGGCATTGACGATGGCAACACGGGTGACCAGGGTGCCGGTGGCGCACTACAAAGTGCCGGCAGTAGCACGATTAATTTCACTATCCCACCCATTCTTGATATCACAGCGCCGACAAGCACAATATTTATCAGTGAAGACACAGCCATCACTTTTAACGGCGCTGAGATAATTCAGGTCGATGACGGCATAAGCACCGACCAGGAAATTCAGGTGCTCCTCGCTGTGGACAATGGCACGCTGACACTTTCGGGCACTACCGGGGTGTCGTTTCGTGATGGTAGTGATGCAACAGAAAGCATGGTCCTTCAGGGCAGAGAAAGTAATATTAATGCCGCGTTAAACGGAATGGTTTTCACTCCCGATGCGGAATATAGCGGATCAACCTCCCTTACTGTTCAACTGATGCTAAGTGCTTATTCGAACGGCGAATACAAATTTGAATCCGACGCCACCGATACGAGCATCGGACCACCGCGAAACGGTACCTTAGTCGGTGACGCAGCAATTATATCTGACCCTGCACGTGGCAATGTCTTAAATCTTGACGGCGCGGGCTATGTTTCTATCTCCAGCGACTTCGGCCAACCTAACTCTATTGCGATTGGTGGCTGGGTTAATCTCAGCGCAGGAGCGAGTCGTTCTGAATTTATCTCTATAGATGACCGAGTTCATATTGCACTTGACGAGAACGGCAGCGGGGTAAAAGGCTCTGTACAGGTTGGTGCTTCCTCATGGGTAGATCTGGATTCAAATATATTCGTTGCCGGTACCGGCTGGCGTCACATCGCTTACTCTGTCAACACTACCAATGACATGCATCGTCTTTATATCGATGGTGTTGAAGTCGCATCATCCGCTATCGGCGGCCCGATTTACTGGGCAGGTGCAACTAACTCATACATAGGAGTTCACCCGCCCAGTGGCGGTCATTTACTTAACGGATTGGTAGATGAGGTACGTATTTATACAAGCCCCATAAGTGCCGAGGAAGTAATGGCACTGGCAACGGACAATCATACACTGGTAGACACAGTCGCAATCACCGTAGCGGCTATAAATGACTCACCTCTGGTGGGAACTAACACAGGTGCGGGTACAAGAGTTGGCGGAAGTGTAACCATCACCACAGACATGCTGAATGAGTCTGACCCTGATGATTTCGGCACTGAATTGACTTACAACGTTACCGGCACTTCACACGGGTTATTGGAAAGAACATCAAACCCGGGTGTAGCGATCTCAAATTTTACCCAGGCAGATATCGACACCAATCAGATAACTTTCGTCCACGATGGGCTCTCCGGGTCAAACGGAAACTTTAACTACACCCTTGTTGACGGTGGGGAAGATGGTGCAACACCCTACAACGGATCATTCTCTATCTTCATAAGTGGTGCGATTGCAGATAGCTACTCAACAGACGAAGACACACCGCTCAGTGTAGGAACTGCAACAGGCGCGCTGGCAAACGACGGCAAAGGCGGCCTGATGCTTGGGGGCAACCCTGTCTTGAATTTTGACGCGCGCACGGATACTGATGGCAACGCTTTATGGACAAGCAACGTAGGCACAGTCAATCTGACCCTCACTGGCGCCACCTATACCACAAGCCCGGATAATCCCCTGCCGGGCATCACATCTGCGTTTGATCTGAGTGGCATCGCCAGCGGAGCCACCGCACCCGCCCTCGATTCCTTGCCGGAAATCAACGGGGCTCAATCTGCGACGTTGGAAGCATGGATATTCATAGATTCCCTCAGCGGAAACAACATGATTTTTGATACCGGCAACACCGGAAACACCGGTATCAGCCTACTTGCCTCCGATGGTCAATTGGTTCTCGCTGTCGCAGACAGTGGCAGCCTCAACATATCGACCACCAATGCCCCGACGGCTGGCAGCTGGCATCACATTGCACTCACCGTTGAATTACAGGCAGGCTCAGACCAAATAAACCTCTACGTAGACGGTGTATTAGCCACGGGTATGATCTGGCCACTATCAAACTGGGCGCCAGGCCCTTTCGGCCTTGGGACAACCAACGGTTCAACCGTCGGCGGTTATAGCGGCGACCTGACTGGACAGATAGCACACTTTCGCATACACGATCAGACACTTGATGCGGCGACAATCTCCTACCATGCGACAAACCCGGGTGCGGGCTCCGCCACGCCTTATGTTGCATCCTACAATCCGACTACCGCTGTTGGGAATATCAACGGCGTGTTTGCGGCTGGTAGTTTTAATTATGACCCCAATGGCCAATTTGAATACTTGGCAGCCGGCCAATCAACCACTGACACCTTTGACTATACCTACAACGACGGATACGGAAACACTGACCTGGCTACGGTCACTATCACCATCAATGGTGTCAACGACATACCAGTACAGTCAGCTATAGAAAGCGCAGCGCTACCCTATACCGAAAACGACCCCGCGACCATTATCACTTCAACTCTTGAAGTGACAGACGTCGATGCCGAGCCTATAAACTCAGCAACGGTTTCTATCACTGGAAACTTCGTATCAGGCCAGGACACGCTTTCCGTTGCCAGTCAGTCAGGTATTAGCGGCACCTTTAACTCCAGCAGCGGGATACTCACTCTGTCTGGTCTGTCCAGCGTCGCTAACTACCAGACCGCACTCCGATCCATCACTTACGGGAACACAAGCGACACGCCATCAACCTTAACCAGAACAGTCACATTTAAGATCAATGATGGCGTGGCAAGCAGTAACCTGCAGTCACGTGATATTGTGATCAGTGAAGTTAACGACCCACCTGTATTATCTGCTATCGAGACTACTCCGGTTTCCTATACAGAGAATAGCCCCTCAATCGGAGTCACCGGCAGCCTTGCAATTGATGACGACGATGACACCACTGTTCAATCAGCCACGGTTTCAATCAGCGGAAACTTCACCTTCGGTCAGGACGTGCTCGAGTTTACCGACCAGCCCGGCATCACGGGGAACTTTGATACTACTACCGGCATCATGACTCTGGCTGGCTCCGCCACTCTTGCTGACTATGAAACCGCGATCCATTCAATCACCTATCACAACACCAGTGACAATCCATCCACTCAAGTGCGAACGGTCTCATTCTTTGTCAATGATGGTAACAGCGACAGCAACCAGTTATCTCGTACCATTTTACCCAGTGCAGTTAATGATGCACCTGCGCTGACTAATATTGAAGTTGCTCCGGTACTTTATACCGAGAACGGTACACCTATCGGTATTACTGGCAATCTTGCAGTCAGCGATATTGATGACAGCAACATTGAAACCGCCACTGTGTCTATCATTGGTAACTTCGCAACCAGCGAAGATATTCTGGCATTCACTGACCAGCCCGGCATCACCGGCAGCTACGATGCCATAAACGGCGTACTGACCTTGACCGGTTCCGCGACGCTGGCAGACTACGAGACTGCCCTGCACCTGGTTACCTATGAAAACATCAGCGACAATCCCTCTACTCTGGATCGTACGGTTTCGTTCCTCGCTAATGATGGCGACGACAACAGCAACCAGTTGTCTCGCACTATTTCGCTCACCGCTATCAATGATCCTCCGCAATTGTCCGGCATTGAAGCTCTACCTGCTTCCTACACTGAGGGTGGGCTACCGGTTATTATCACCGGCAATGTGGCTGTGGCAGACGACGATGACACCAATATTGAAAATGCCATAGTCTCGATCACTAGCAACTTTGCAATTGGCGAAGATGTCCTCAACTTCAGCGCACAGCCTGGTATCACAGGCTCCTATAACTCGACCAACGGGGAACTAACACTATCCGGCTCTGCCACACTCGCTGACTACCAGACCGCTATCCGGTCGATCACCTATGAGAACACCAGTGACAATCCTTCAACGCTGACACGTACTGTCTCAATTGTGGTTAACGATGGTGATACCAATAGTATTCCCGTAGCACGCAATATCACCTTTACTCCGATCAATGACCCCCCGCTATTGTCTAACATTGAGAATTTTCCTGTCTCCTATAGCGAAGGGGCTTCACCGACTATTGTCAGCGCCAGTCTGTCAGTGGCCGATGTCGATGACACGAGCATTGAATCAATGATAGTCTCTATCACCGGTAATTTTTCCACCGGTGAAGACGTCCTTGCATTCACTGATCAACCCGGTATCACGGGTAACTACGATGCTGCTAACGGCGAACTTACCCTGACCGGCCCGGCCACTCTGGCTGACTTTGAATCTGCCACCCATTTAATCACCTATCACAACACCAGCGACAATCCTTCTGCTCTCGACCGCACGATTACCTTTGTGGCCAACGATGGCGATGTTAACAGTAACCCTGTGTCCCGCGATATTGCATTCACTGCCGTCAATGATGCCCCCGTATTGTCCGCCATTGAACTAGCGCCTGCCGTCTATACCGAAAACGGATCACCCATCGGTATCACAGCGAACCTCGCCCTTACCGACGCCGATGATCTCAACATTGAATCAGCCACCGTTTCCATCACCGCGAACTTCGCCACAGGTGAAGATGTACTGTCATTCTCTGACCAGCCAGGTATCACCGGCAACTACGATGCTAACAACGGGATACTGACCCTGACCGGTTCGGCCACGCTAACTGACTACGAAACTGCACTTCACTCAGTGACGTACCACAACGCCAGTGACAATCCTTCTACTCCGGATCGCACTGTCTCGTTCGTTGTTAACGATGGCGCCGTCAACAGCAACCTGATGTCACGCAATATTCAGTTCACCGCTGTCAATGATGCACCGGTACTATCAACCATAGAAGCCGCACCGGCACTCTACACAGAGAATGGCGCACCTATTGGTCTCACCGGCAACCTTGCCGTTGCTGACGTCGATGATACCAACATTGAATCTGCCACCGTTTCTATCACCGCTAACTTCACTGTTGGTGAAGATGTACTGGCGTTCACTGATCAACCAGGCATCACTGGTAACTACGATGCTGCCAACGGGGTATTGACCCTGACCGGGCCCAGCACACTGGCAAACTACCAGGCTGCTATTCACCTGGTTACCTATCACAACACCAGTGACAACCCCTCTACTCTGGGTCGTACTGTCTCATTCATTGTTAACGATGGCGACGACACCAGCAACCTGCTGTCGCGCAATATTCAGTTCACCGCCGTCAATGATGCACCACTATTATCAACCATAGAAGCCGCAACGGCACTCTATACAGAAAACAGCGCACCCGTTGGTATCACCGGCAATCTTGCCGTTGATGACGTCGACGACACCGCTATTGAATCCGCCACCATTTCTATCAGCAGTAACTTCGCCGCAGGCGAAGATGTACTGGCATTCGCAGATCAACCGGGTATCACCGGCAGCTTCGATGCGGTTAACGGCGTATTGACCCTGACCGGTTCAGCCACGCTTGCTGACTACGAAACCGTACTTCACTCAGTGACGTATCACAACACCAGTGACGATCCCTCTACCTTGGACCGCACAATATCATTCGTTGTTAACGATGGCAACGACACCAGCAACCCCCTGTCGCGTAATATTCAGTTCACCGCTGTCAATGACGCACCGGTATTATCAACCATAGAAACTTTACCGGCACTCTATACTGAGAATGGTGTACCCGTAGTTATCACCGGCAAACTTGCCGTTGCTGACATCGATGATACCAGTATTGAATCCGCCACCATTTCTATCAGCAGTAACTTCGCGGCAGGTGAAGATGTACTGGCATTCACAGATCAACCGGGCATCACCGGCAGCTTCGATGCGGTTAACGGTGTTTTGACCCTGACCGGTTCGGCTACGCTAGACGACTACGAAACCGTACTTCACTCAGTGACGTATCACAACACCAGTGACAACCCCTCTACTCTGGATCGTATTGTCTCATTCGTTGTTAACGATGGCGACGACACCAGCAACCTGCTGTCGCGCAATATTCAGTTCGCCGCCGTCAATGATGCACCGCTATTATCAACCATAGAAGCCGCACCGGCACTCTATACAGAAAACGGCGCCCCCGTTAGTATCACCGGCAATCTTGCCATTGCTGACGTCGACGACACCGCTATTGAATCCGCCACCATTTCTATCAGCAGTAACTTCGCTGCAGGTGAAGATGTACTGGCATTCACAGATCAACCCGGCATCACCGGCAGCTTCGATGCGGTTAACGGCGTATTGAACCTGACCGGTTCAGGCACGCTCGCTGACTACGAAACTGTACTTCACTCAGTGACGTATCACAACACCAGTGACAATCCCTCTACTTTGGATCGCACGATATCATTCGTTGTTAACGATGGCAACGACACCAGCAACCTGCTGTTGCGCAATATTCAGTTCACCGCTGTCAATGATGCACCGGTGCTCTCAACTATAGAAATCGTACCGGCACTCTATACCGAGAACAGCACGCCTATTGGTATCACCGGCAACCTCGCCGTTGCTGACGTCGATGACAGCAACATTGAATCCGCCACCATTTCTATCAGCAGTAACTTCGCGGCAGGTGAAGATGTACTGGCATTCACAGATCAACCGGGCATCACCGGCAGCTTCGATGCGGTTAACGGTGTTTTGTCCCTGACCGGTTCGGCTACGCTTGCTGACTACGAAACCGTACTTCACTCAGTGACGTATCACAACACCAGTGACAACCCCTCTACTCTGGATCGTATTGTCTCATTCGTTGTTAACGATGGCGACACCAGCAACCTGCTGTCGCGCAATATTCAGTTCACCGCCGTCAATGATGCACCACTATTATCAACCATAGAAGCCGCACCGGCACTCTATACAGAAAACGGCGCACCCGTTGGTATCACCGGCAATCTTGCCGTTGCTGACGTCGACGACACCGCTATTGAATCCGCCACCATTTCTATCAGCAGTAACTTCGCCGCAGGTGAAGATGTACTGGCATTCACAGATCAACCCGGCATCACCGGCAGCTTCGATGCGGTTAACGGCGTTTTGACCCTGACCGGTTCGGCAACGCTAGACGACTACGAAAACGTCCTTCACTCAGTGACGTATCACAACACCGGTGACAATCCATCTACCCTGGATCGCACGATATCATTCGTTGTTAACGATGGCGACGACACCAGCAACCTGCTGTCGCGCAATATTCAGTTCACCGCCGTCAATGATGCACCAGTGCTCTCAACTATAGAAACCGCACCGGCACCCTATACCGAGAACAGCACACCCATTGGTATCACTGCAAACATTGCCATTGCTGACGTCGACAATACCACCATTAAATACGCCACGGTTTCTATCACCGCTAACTTCGCCGCTGGTGAGGATGTACTGGCGTTCACTGATCAACCGGGTATCACCGGAAGTTACGACGCTATTAACGGGGTATTAACCCTGACAGGTTCCGCTACGTTGGCCGACTATGAGACCGCTATTCGCACGGTTACCTTTCAGAATACCAGCGATAATCCTTCTACTCTGGATAGAACTGTCTCATTCGTTGTCAACGATGGCGATGACTTCAGCAATACGTTGTCTCGCAACGTTTCGTTCACTGCTGTCAATGATTCACCGACACTAACGAGTATTGAAGCGGCACCGGCTCTCTATACCGAGAACGACGCACCTCTTAGTGTCACCGGTAATCTCGCCGTATCCGACGTCGATGACACCAACATCGAATCTGCCACCGTTTTTATCACCGGTAACTTCGCCGCTGGTGAAGATGTACTGGCGTTCACTGATCAACCGGGCATCACCGGCAGTTACGACGCTATTAACGGGGTATTAACCCTGACAGGTTCCGCTACGTTAGCTGACTATGAGATCGCTATCCGCACGGTTACCTTTCAAAACACCAGCGACAATCCCTCTACCCTGGATCGCACTGTCTCATTCGTTGTTAACGATGGGGCTGACAACAGCAACCTGCTGTCGCGCAATATTCAGTTCACAGCCGTCAATGACGCACCTGTGCTGTCAACTATAGAAACCACAACGGCACTCTATACTGAGAACAGCACACCCATTGGTATCACCGGCAACCTCGCTGCTGCTGACGTCGATGACACCACTATTGAGTCTGCTACAGTCTCTATTACCGATAACTTCGCCGCCGGTGAAGATATACTGACATTCACTGATCAACTTGGTATCACCGGCAGCTACGATGCTATAAATGGCGTTCTTAGCCTGACCGGCTCCACTACACTGGCTAACTACGAAACTGCCCTTCACCTGATCACGTATCAAAACACCAGTGACAATCCCTCAGCTCTGGATCGTACGATATCATTCGTTGTCAACGATGGTGACGACACCAGCAACCTGCTGTCTCGAAATATTCAGTTCACATCTGTCAATGATGCTCCGGTGCTCTCAACTATAGAAATCGCACCGGCACTCTATACCGAGAACAGCATACCTATTGGCATCACCGGCAACCTCGCAGTTGCTGACGTCGATGACAGCAACATTGAATCTGCCACCGTTTCTATCACCGGTAACTTTACCGCCGGTGAAGACGTACTGTCATTCACTGATCAAACTGATATCACCGGCAACTACGATGCTATCAACGGCGTACTAACCCTGACAGGTTCTGCCACACTGGCAGACTACGAAATCGCACTTCACTCGGTAGCGTATCAAAATAACAGTGACGATCCTTCTACTGCGATCCGTACAGTTTCGTTTATCGTCAACGACGGTGACAGCATCAGTAACCTGGCTTCAAGAGATATTGAACTCACGCCTGCCAATGACGCACCTGTTCTATCAACCATCGAAATTTCACCGGCACTCTATACCGAGAACGGCGTACCCGTTGGTATCACCGGCAATCTCACAGTTGCTGACGTCGATGACACAAACATTGAGTCCGCCAGCGTTTCTATCATTGGAAACTTCGCCAGCGGCGAAGATATACTGGCATTCACTGATCGGCCTGGCATCAGCGGCAACTACGATGCCAGCAATGGCGTCTTGACTCTGACCGGTTCCGCCACTCGAGCTGACTACGAAGCCGCTCTTCATTCGGTTACTTATCAAAACACCAGCGACAATCCCTCTACTCCGGATCGCACTGTCTCATTCGTTGTCAGCGATGGCGATGACACCAGCAACCTGCTGTCTCGCGATGTTGCCTTTACTGCTGTCAATGATCTCCCGGTATTAACCAATATTGAAATCGCACCAGCACTTTACACAGAGAATGGGTCTCCAATTGCTATTACAGGCAACCTGGCGGTCAGCGATATCGATGACACAGAAATTGAATCTGCCACCGTATCTATCGTTGGCAACTTCGTTCAAGGTGAAGACGAACTGATTTTCACTGACCAATCCGGCATTACTGGTAGCTACGATGCAATGAGCGGTGAACTGACCCTCACTGGCGCCGCACCGCTTACTGAGTATGAAACTGCAATTCACTCTATCCGTTACCAGAATACCAGTGACAATCCGTCTGCTCTGAACCGCACCGTTAGCATCGTTGTAAACGATGGAGATATCGACAGCAATTTATTGTCCCGCGGCATTTTACTTACCGCGGTCAACGATTCGCCCGAGGTCTCTACAATAGAAACAGCCGCCGCGCACTTTAGTGAGAATGGCGTTCCAATCCTAATCACGGGAAACCTGTCTGTCAGCGATATCGACGACACCAACATTGAATCCGCCACTATTTCTATCACTGGAAACTTTGCTGCCGGTGAAGACGTTTTGATGTTCACCGACCAACCGGTCATCACCGGGAACTACGATGCCAGTAACGGCATCATGATGCTGAACGGTTCGGCCACCCTGGCTGACTATGAAACTGCCATTCACTCAGTGACTTATCAAAACACCAGCGACAAGCCTTCAACACTGGATCGCACTGTCTCATTCGTTGTCCGCGACAACGACGACAACAGCAACCTATTGTCGCGCGACATAACAATCAGTGCGACTAACGATTCGCCAGTACTCTCTACTATAGAAACCGCCCCGGCACTCTACACAGAGAATGCGGCTGCCATCGCGGTGACCGGTAATTTGATGTTCAGCGATGTTGACGACACCCATATCGAATCCGCTAGCGTTTCTATTACCGGGAACTTCGCCGCTGATGAAGATGTGCTGACATTTGTTGATCAATCCGGCATTACCGGTAACTACAACTCAGCAACCGGGGTTTTAACCTTGTCGGGCTCTGCGACACTCGCTGACTATGAAACCGCAAGCCGCTCAATCGGCTATGAAAACACCAGTGACAACCCCTCAGTTTTGGATCGCACAGTATCGTTTCAGGTCAATGATGGCGACGACAGTAGCAATCAATTGTCTCGCAACATTGTTTTTACATCAGTCAACGACTCACCGGTATTGATAAATATCGAAGCTGCTCCAGCCATTTACACCGAAAACGCAATCCCCGTTGGCATCACCGGCAACCTGAATATCAGTGATATCGACGACACCAACATTGAATCGGCGACCGTTTCAATCACCACCAATTTTATCAACAGTGAAGATGAGCTGATATTTACTGACCAGTCTGGCATCACAGGAGTCTTCAACGCCGCCACCGGTGAGATGTTCCTGAGTGGTTCTGCATCGATTGCAGACTACAAAACTGCCATTCACTCAGTGAGATATAACAATACGAGCGACAATCCATCTGATGCGACGCGGGTTGTTACTTTTGTCGTTAACGATGGGGACGTAGACAGCAATGTATTGTTCCGCAGTATCGAGGTGGTTCCTGTTAACGATACACCTTCTATCACTAACATCGAACAACTGCCTGTTAGTTACACCGAGAACGACGTACCCACACTACTATCAAACAGTCTGGCACTCAGCGACAGCGATGACATACAGCTGGAAACAGCAACAGTGGCTGTCATCGGAAACTTCACTGCGGGTGAAGATCTACTGCTATTTAACGATCAGGCGGGCATCACAGGCAACTATGATGCAACAACAGGTATTTTGACACTGAGTGGCTCCTCCAGTATTTCAGACTACCAGACTGCACTCCAATCTATTCGCTACGAGAACAGCAGTGATAATCCAACAGACTTGACCCGCACAGTCTCTATATCAACCAATGACGGCGATGGCACCAGCAATACAATCACACGCGACATTGCATTCACTGCGGTCAATGACTCACCTGTGTTATCCGGCACAGAGACCGTTCCTGTGCCTTATACCGAGAATAGCCAGGCCATAAACTTTACCAACAGCCTGACCATTAGTGATCTTGACGACACCAACATCGAACTAGCAACCATATCTATCACTGATAATTTTACTATTGGAGAAGATAAACTGCTGTTTACTGATCAGTCCGGTATCACTGGAAGCTATAGTCCAGTGACTGGAATATTGTCACTCACCGGCACTGCCACATTAGATGAATATCAAATAGCGATTCGCTCCGTCACTTACCAAAACACCAGTGATAATCCGTCCACCCTCGACCGCTTGATTTCTGTCACGGTCTTTGACGGAAACTTCAACAGCAACCCGCTGTTCCGGAATATTGTGCTCACCGCTGTCAATGATTCACCAGCGTTATCCGACATTGAGAATACTCCAGCGGTCTATATCGAAAACAGTGCGCCTATCGGGATCACGGCCACTCTGGCGCTGGCAGATATCGATAATACAAACATCGAATCCGCTACCGTGTCTATCAGTGATAACTACACCGCCACAGAAGACGAGCTTGTTTTCGTTGATCAAGCCGGAATTACCGGGCTATACCAAAACGGTCTGTTAACTCTGAGCGGCACTGCCACCGTTGCTGAATACCAGCAAGCATTAAGGAATGTCACCTACACTAATATCAGTGATGACCCCAACCCACTGACCCGGCAGATCACATACAGCATTAATGACGGCGATCTCAATAGCAACCAGATGACTCGTGCCGTTGAGATCGTGCCGGTTAACGACGCACCGGTCGCAACTTCTATTGATTCCCTTGCATTGCCATACACAGAAAACGCCGGTCAGGTACCCGTCAGCACTACCTTAGCCTTAAACGAACTGGATGATATCAATCTCGAGTCCGCCACAGTCCAGATCACCGGCAACTACCGGCCTGTCGAAGATCGGCTAAATTACGCCGGCACCGGCAATATCACTGCAAGCTGGAACCCGCTGATCGGACAGCTCACTCTCAGTGGCAGCCATAGTGTAATGGCGTATCAGACTGCATTGCGATCAGTCACCTACGAAAATATAAACGACAACCCTGACAACTCCATCAGAACGCTCTCGTTTAGCGTCAACGACGGCAGCAGTAGCAGCAATATCACGCAACGCAATATTGTACTCACCGCTGTGAATGACGCACCAGTACAACTAAATATAGAAATCTCTGATGTAGTTTTTACCGAAAACGCTGGTCCCATTGCTATTACAAGCACGCTGGCGTTAGCTGACCTTGACGATCAGATGATCGAATCAGCAATAATCTCAATTGTTGATGGTTACAACAGTGTTCAGGACCGCCTGTCAGTCGCCAACAACACAAGCACTATCACAGCAACGTGGAATCCCGCCAGAGCGCAACTCACACTCGCAGGCACAGATACTCTTGCTGCCTATCAATCAGCACTGCGGTCTGTCGTTTACGAAAACACCGATGCCAACCCGAGCCTTGAGCCGCGAACCATTACGTTCTCTATAAATGACGGCAACGCAGATTCTAATCTTTCGGCACGCCAACTTGTCATCGTACCAATCAACAATGCACCCGCAACAACAAACATAGAATCAGCGACTCTCGACTACATAGAGAACGCGGGCGGCATTACAATCACATCGACTTTAGGTGTGGATGATATCGATAACGCTGTACTTGATGCTGCAACAGTGGCTATTTCCAACGGCTTCCATCCTGCTGAAGACACACTGCTATTCAACAACACATCGAACATCACCGGCAGTTGGGACAGCATAGCTGGCACCTTGACTCTAAGCGGCGCAGATACACTGATCGCCTATCAGACAGCCCTGCGCTCAGTGCAGTATGAAAACAGCAGCGAACAACCGGCACCTGACATACGCACACTTGATTTTCGGGTTTTCGACGGCGAGCTTCTGTCAAATTCGATCACCCGAACAATTACAGTAACCAGTGTTAACGACGCCCCGACAGGCGCTGAAGCTACACTCACGTTTCTGGAAGATAACAACTACATCTTGTCTCGCACAGACTTCGGGTTCTCAGACGTTCTCGATAACAACAATTTTTCTGCAGTAGACATCACCGAGCTACCCGTCAACGGACAGCTGATTCTTAACGGCATTCCTCTTGTTGCGGGACAAAAAATCAATATCAGTGATATTGATGCCAATCTGCTGGTGTTCTCGCCTCAGCCGGATGCAAACGGCATTGCCTATGACCACTTTGGTTTCAATGTGCAAGATGATGGCGGCAATGCCCATGGTGGAAACTCCAGTGACCCGCAACAGCGAATCATCACTTTCGATGTCACCAGCGTATCCGATGCACCGTCTGGTGAAGACAACACAGTTTCTACGCCTGAAGATATAGATTATATCTTCAGCAAGGAGGACTTTCAGTTCACCGACCCACTGGACAATGATACCTTTATAAGTATTGTAATTACCTCTCTGCCGAACACCGGAATTTTGAAAATTGGCGATGAAGCCGTAACCGCAGGCAGTGTGATCGATACAGCAGACATTGATAGTGGACTGTTAATCTACACTCCGCCGTCGAACGATACCGGTCGTGGCTACCATGGCTTCGGGTATCGTGTGCAAGACAGTGGCAGCAACATCAACGGCGGCGAGTTCACTGATCCGACAGATAATTTTATAAGCTTTGATTTACCCGGAGTTAACGATCCACCACTGCTCATTACTGAAAACGCCACAGTCGATGAAGGCAGCGAAAATACATTAACTACCGCGGTACTCACCGCCACGGACGCGGATGACTTACTCTCAAACGAACTTACGTTTAGCCTTGGCAGTGTACCCCTGCACGGCAAGCTCACACTAAATGGAAATACTCTTTCGCCAGGGAACACTTTTACCCTTGCCGCACTGGAAGCCGACCAACTCATCTACACACACGACGGCTCGGAAACCAGCAGCGATTTTTTCGATGTCTCTGTACAAGATGGTGGAGAGGACGGATCGATTCCTTCAAGCGGTCGATTTTCAATCTCTATCACAGAGGTAATTGATCCTGCCCCGGACGTAAAAGGCGATCAACTCAATTTGGCGTTTGGTCAGCCATTCGACTCCCTTGATGGAGACTTACTTGAGTCGGGCTATAGCGAACTAAGCAACGCAGCACTTGCGTCAAATACCGTTCTGCTGGTGGAATTAGTACAAGCACCGGCACACGGAACAATAGAGCTCAATTCGAATGGCACCTTCTCGTACCAGCATGATGGCTCCGCTGTGCTAACTGATTTTTTCACCTACCGGGTCACTAACGAAGACGGTGTGTCAACCCTGGCGCAGGTGGATATCAGCATTGCCCCTCCACTAGCTGCTGCTTTTACCGCGTCAGGCTTCGAGCAGCCTGACATTCCGGAAGTTGAACAGGAAGCAGTAGGCAACACAGAGGAAACTCCCACCGAGGGTGGGCAGGCAGAGTTTCTGGAGCCGGATCACTTCGCACCGATACCACAAGTGGAACGTGCACGTGCTGATACCAACGAAATAATTACCAACCTATACGTTGCGCCGGTCGAATCACGTGTAGCACTGATCTCTAGCCTTGAAGCACTGGATGTTAAACAGCACAACCAGGCCAAAGATGCCAAGCTGTTCATCGACTCAACAACACTTAGCGTATCCGGATTCGAAGTGCTGCTGGAGTTGAAATCTACACTTATGGGTGACGTCACGTCCAACGCCAACTTCCTGGATGGCTTGTCAAGATTTGGAAACGATCTTGATCAATCCGAAGAACAAAATGCTCGCAACTATAAAATAGGAACCGATGCAGGACTCGGCATATCGCTAAGTATTACGGCAGGTATTTTGGGCTGGGTACTCCGGGGCGGTGCATTGTTTGCCAGCGCTATGGCGTCAACACCACTCTGGAATAGCATCGATCCGCTCAAAGTAGTCCGCAAGCGAGAAAGTGACGAAGAAGTGTCCGAAGCGGATGACAAGCTTGAAGATTTTTTCTCTAAGGCGAACTAGTGAGCTGTGCGGGAAGGTCGGTAACAAACTTTTCACAGCCACGGTCGTCAGAGCAAGGCGGAAAAATGCAGGCATAGCAGGGCCTACGTCGAATTTTTCCAACGCAGCACAGGCTACTGTGGCGAAGATAAAGTGTTACCGAAATTTCCAAACAGCCCACTAGCCTGCATTATTCATGAGGTTCGTCACTCAGCGGAAATAGCGCTAAACAGGTCGCATGATCGAGTGAGAAACGTGGCCCGCCACGTGCCGAGCTTAATCATGCGAGATGTGACGCGATATTTTCGTCTGATGGCGAATAGACACACTGTTATTTTCATAGTGGCCCTCCAACGACAGTT
>CALISD010000161.1 GCA_938041955.1 uncultured Granulosicoccaceae bacterium
CCGGCGCATCGGAATACCGTAACTCATTAGCCTTGTATGAAACTCGCGTTGAAGGCCATCAGAGCGTGATCTACCGTAACGGTGCCGCCGATTTTCAGATGAGCATTGACGATGTGGAAAACATTGATTACTCCAAGTACGGCGCACTGATAACCGCGGGCACTGTGTTTGCGGCCGAGCCTTCTCGGAGTGCCACCTTTCGTGCGTTCGAATTAGCCAGGGAAGCCGGTATTCCAATTATCTTTGATATTGACTACCGACCCTACTCTTGGCCAACCGCTGAAGAAGCGGCCACGGTGTTGAGCCGTGCCGGTGAACTTAGCGATGTTATCGTTGGCAACGATGAAGAGTTTGGATTTATGGCAGGCGGTATTGATAGAGGCTTAGCCAAAGCGCGTGAGCTTGCATCCAGTACTGCAGCACTAATCATTTATAAAATGGGCGGCGAAGGCGCAATCACTTTAACCGGTGACGAAGACATTCGCACTGGCATCTACCCCGTTGAAGCCGTTAAGCCCACCGGCGCTGGGGACAGCTTTATGGCTGGATTAATGGCATCGCTTGCTGCCGGTAAAACATTACACGAATCGGTATTACGCGGCTCGGCTTGTGCTGCCATTGTGGTAGCCAAACCAGGTTGCGCACCCGCTATGCCTGATACAGCAGAGCTAGAACAATTTCTCACTTCTCACCCCGGTCATACCGCGGTCACTTAAGGATATTAAACAATGCATATCGCACCGTACGACAATCAGAACAAACCTATTGTTGACGTCGACCACGCTAAGGTTCCGCTCAACTACTTCAATATCGTTAAGCTTAAAAAAGACCAAGCGTTTGAATATCAAGTCGGTGGCTATGAAACCTGCATTGTGCCTGCTACCGGCTCAGTAGATATTGAAGTTGAAGGTCTAAAGTATGATGCTGTTGGTAATAGAGGTGAAGACGTTTGGGATGGTGAGCCAGAGGGCGTATACATACCTTCCGGTGCCAAAGTGACGATCTCTTGCATTAGTGAGGCGACAGAGACATTTGTTGCAGGTGCTAAGTATGACAAAGTACTAGAGCCGTTTGATGTTCGCGCCGATGGTCTTGATTTGGTGCAATACGGCTCTGATGATACAAAAACTCATCGTAAGATTAAGCACATACTCGGTCAGAAGCATCACGATAAAGTCGGCCGTTTACTGGTGAGTGAGTTGTTCACTGTGGGTGAGGGTGGCTGGTCCGGCTTTCCTTCGCATAAGCATGATACCGATCGCGTGCCGACTGAAACTCGTCATGATGAAACCTATAATTTCCGTTTTAAGCCGAATCATGGATCCGGTGTGCAAATGCTTCAGCGCGTAGATAATGAGCCGGGTGATGCGTACCACATTGTCGATGGATCAACCATTTGTCTTGATAATGGTTATCACCCATGTGCTGTGCTGCCGGGTTATCAAATGTATTACTTCACTATTCTCGGTGGTCTAAGCCAGCGTTCACTTGTGCAGTACTTTCAACCAACTCATGCGTATCAGATAGAGACCATCCCGGGCATCAAGGACATGATTGCCAAGTTCAAATGACGGTAGCCACACTTGTTGATGTGCTTCAGCCTGCACTGCAGCACGGATACGCAGTTGCAGGGGTGGTGTGCCTGGGTTGGGAAGATACTCGCGCCTATGTAGAAGCGGCGGAGGCAGAAGGTGTGCCGATCATCTTACAAGCCGGCCCCGGTTGTCGTGCGCATACGCCATTGCCAATTCTCGGTAAAATGTTTTTGCATCTTGCCGAGCAGGCGAGCGTGCCTGTGGTCGCTCATCTGGATCATGGCTATGCGATGGACGAGTGCAGGGAAGCGCTTGATAGCGGATTTACGTCTTTGATGTATGACGGGTCTCGTAAGCCGTTGAACCAGAATATTGATGAAACTGCCGCTGTGGCTGAACTTGCACACGCCGCGTCGATCTCGTGTGAGGGGGAGATTGGGTTTGTGGGTTATGCAGAGGGTGAAGCGTCAGCCGGAACTGATCCTGATCAGGCCGCTGTGTTTGCAAGGCAAACCGGTGTTGATGCGATGGCAATCTCTGTGGGTAACGTGCATTTACAGCAGGAAAAATCACAGGGACTGGATCGGACCCGTATCTTGAAGATACAAGAGCAGACGAGTGTGCCGCTGGTAATTCACGGCGGTTCTGGTGTTCCCGCTTTGCAACGCAGAGAGCTTGCGTTGGAAACCAATATTTGTAAATACAATATCGGTACAGAATTGCGCATGGCTTTCGGAAATGCCTTGCGCATTGCTGTGAACCAGGATGCTGAGCGATTTGATCGCGTATCAATTTTAAAAGAAACGCATCAGCCGGTGGTGGATGCAACCAGAGCAGTGTTGCGGTCAATGGGTGCTTTGAATCCGCAAATAGGATAATAAGTACCGATCATGCTGCTGAGTACGGCAGTGAGAACCTTGTAAGGTGCAGGTGAGTATTCCTTATTCCGAATGAATAGATCCCTGTGAAAGGATTTCTGCTGGTGTATTCTCTCCAATAGTGGGGCAGTAGTTTCAGCCGATAAGCGCAAACTATCAAAGCGTATTAGCTCTTCATGTGCTGTTTCTATTGCAACTGTTACTCCATAGAGCCATGCTTGTGGCGGTATGCCAGCCAGGTTCAAGTCTGTTTCGGGAAGGTCACTGTGAAAAATCGGACCGAATTAGGAAATACTGTAGGGCTGGAAACTACATTTTTGTCACCGGTTTCGCGCATCTGACCGATTGATCAGCGTAGAGCATTGACTGGATAATGAGAAGAAGCGTGATTGTCCGGGGGTTTTTAGCGTCTGAATGCCGCTGACCAGTCTCCGTTTTTTTGGTGATCCAGGACTGTGATTGATGAGTCCCAGCAACTTGATTGGCCAAAGTCGATTAAGAACAGAAATATTGATGAACTACAATTACAATGGTAAGTATGTTAGCTATTGCACCAGTAGTTCATGGACGACGTTCGCTTGAATAACACCCAAAGTTATTGCCAACGGTTACTTGTTTCGGGTCAACTGTGACGCGCGTTGGAATAGTAGGGTGCGGCTTCGTGTCGACACTCTATATGGAAAGTCTGCCGAGGTACGACGACCTGATGCTTGTTGGCGCTTACGATATCAACGTACCAAGGCGCAATCAGTTCTGTAATCACTTTAAAACAACGGCATATGAGTCACTCGAGTCACTGACTGCTGATGCTGATCTCATCGTTAACCTGACCCCGCCGAAAGAGCATTACCTGGTCTCGGCTTACGTCCTATCGCAGGGTAAACCGGTGTATACCGAAAAACCCATGACCACCTCGCAGGATGATGCCAGAGCGTTGGTTGAGATGGCGGTCGCCAACAATACGAATATACTTGGCGCACCATGCGGGCATCTTAGTGAGATGGCGGAGACGGTTGCACACCATCTATCTGAAAACATCATTGGCAAAGTGTACGCAGTATACGCAGAGATGGATGACGGCATGCTTTCGCAAAAGCCGTATGAGAAATGGAAGAACGGGCTTGGCGTGTTGTGGCCTGCGAAAAATGAATTTGAATCTGGCAGCACCATTGAGCACGCCGGTTATTTAATGTGCCTGCTACAGCGTTGGTTTGGCACTGCTACAGTCAAATGCGTTACTCAACATGTTTGTATACCTGACAAGGTTATTCCATTGCACAAAAAGACAGCTGATTTTTCATGTGCTGTGGTTGAATATCCGGATAACATTATTGCGCGTATCACATGTAGTATTGTTGCAAAAGAAGACAGGCAGATAAAATTCTTTGGCGAAACCGGCGTTCTGACGGTAGGGGATGTGTGGCGTTACGATGCACCGGTCAAGTGGCAAAACATGATCACTATACGTCGCAAGACCATGTTAAATCCGCTGAAGCGTACCCTTAAACCAGTAACAAGTGCTTACCCAAAGGCACCGAAAACATCAAATGCGCAAATGGACTTCTGTCGCGGAATACGTCAACTCGCCCAACTCACCGGCCCTGACCACGAGAAAATGGCGGCACTGTTAAAAATCAACGAATTGGTACTTGAAATGAATGGCGAATCAATAAGTCGTGATCAACATCCATGGATAATTCTCGGTACAGGTAACATGGCTAGCAACATGGGTGAATGTTTGGCTCGCAACGGCTACCCGATCAAAGGTGTGTTTTCAGTGCAGGCAGAGCGTGCTCAATCTCTTGTTGAACGTTTTAACGCTGAAGAGTGCTACACATCTCTTGAGGAGATTCCGCACGCGACAACGAAAACGATTGCCTATGTGGCCTCGATAAACGTGAACCACTATGATCAGGTTCGAAACCTTTTAGACAAAGGGTACGACGTACTATGCGAAAAGCCACTCACCATGCAGCTTGCACAAACCAAAGAACTTTACAAAATAGCGGCAGAGAAGAACCTGCAATTGCAGGAAAATTTGTGGAGTTTGTTTGTACCATCGGCCTCTAAAATCAAAGAGGCTGCGCTGAATTATCAATCGCAAAATAACCAGGCCATTGAACTCACTTTTTGCGCAACGATTCCCTATGCAGCGGATTCAAGGCAGTGGCATCGTGAAGCCGGTGGTTGTCTCTACGATCTGGGTATCTACCCTCTGGCGTGGGCAGTGTACTTCTTTGGGGATGTAGAGCGCTATACCATAGACAATCACAAAGTAGAGCATGGCATCGTCAGTGAGCTTGAACTTACCACGACCCACAAAAATGGAAAGACCGCCAGGATCAAGTCAGGGTTCAATACGACCAGTCAATATATTAAAGTCGGTGATGACTACTTCACACCGATCTACGCACCTGAATTTAAATCTAAGGTGGGTAATAACCTTATCCGTAAAGTACGTGAAAAACTTATCGCCCCCAATTACCCGGCCAAGGATCCTTACGCGTATATAGTCGATCAGCTAAATACTGGTAACGCAGATCATGCATTCCCTTCGCACGCCAGCATGCACGTTGCAACGTTGATGCAAGAGATACACGAAGCAACTGCTCCTGCAGCCACCTGAGTTGTGACGGCGCCACTGAAATCCAAGATGCCGGACTCATGCGTACCGGGTTGCTGGCTTATCATGGTGGCTTGGTAAATTAATACTGTGTGTTAGGAAATTACGCCTGTACAGCAGTGAAGGCCGGGTCTGTGCATTTTGCTTATTCGTTTTACAGTTCTGCGCCACGTAACTTCAGAATTTCTTCTTTAAGATTCGCCACATTAACCTGCTCTGGCGGAATCGATTTGCCCGTATAGACATTGATCTGCTTTAACCAGTCACGAGGCCAGCCTTTCATTGCTCGCCCCTTGTGGCGTGAGAACCATGTGCCCCACAATCCGCTGATTGCCATAGGTATCACTGGCACCGGTGTGCGCTCCAGCATTCGCTCTATTCCCGGTTTAAGGTCTTGTAAAGTGCCGTCGGGTGTTAAACCACCCTCTGGAAAAATACATACTAATTCACCGTTTTTAAGTGCTTCTGCAATGCTGTCATACGCTTTGTTAAGTAGCTCCGGGTCTTCTTTCATTGGTGCAACAGGAATTGCGCCGGCATGCTTGAAGAAATGGTGTACCAATGGCAGGTTGTAGATTTTATGGTACATAACGAAACGCATGGGCCGGGGGCTGACGGCGCCTATCACTATCGGGTCAACGAAAGCAACGTGGTTGCAGGCAAGAATGGCAGCGCCTTCCTCCGGTATGTTGTCCAGGTCGTGTTTACCAATTCGGTAGATCGAGTGCATTAATAGCCACGCGCCCAATTGCATGGTGAACTCGGGTACGCGTCTGAAGATAAATATAGCAACCGCAGCGTTCATCAGTGCGACGATTGCGAACAAACTTTGAATGGAATTGCCAAATTTAAAGCAGATGATGGCGAAAATTCCTGCAATAACCATAAATAGCGCATTGAGAATATTGTTTGCTGCGATATTTCGCGACAAGTATTCTATGGGCGTTTTATGTTGTACAAAGGCGTACAGCGGCACAATGAACAAACCACCAGATATCGACAGCAGTAGCAATGCAAGCAACGCTTTGATGTATACCCATTTGGTGAAGATGGACGCCACGGTATTTCCCTGTGCGCTGAACGGTATGTCCATTAGTCCCAGGTAGGCGCCGAATATGGTCAGTCCAAAGGCACCGATCGGCACGAGGCCAATTTCTACTTTTCCTCGGGACAGCTTTGAGGAAATAAATGATCCCAGGCCGATACCTATCGAGAACATCGCCATCAAAACAGTGGCAACGTATGGGTCGCCCTGGAGGTATTCACGTGAAAAGTTAGGCAGCTGCGTAAGGAAGGTGGCGCCGAAAAACCAAAACCACGATATGCCAAACACGGTGTAAAAAATCGCCGTGTCAGATGCCAGAGTTTTAAAGATGCTCTTGCCTGCCCGGATTGGATTGTGGTCTATCACCAGGTCTGGCTGCTCTGCCTGTGCCTCAGGGATAAACTGGCTGACCAGGCGGCCCATTATTGAAAAGGTTAACACTGCAACTGATACCGGCAGTACGTATTGGTCAAAACTTGCGAGAATGCCGCCGAGAATGGTGCCGAACAGTATCGCCAAAAAAGTGCCGGCCTCAACCAGTGCGTTGCCGCCCATCAACTCGTCTGATTCCAAATGTTGTGGCAGGATGCTGTATTTGATCGGCCCGAAAAACGCTGATTGGGTGCCCATTAAAAACAGCACCCCTAACAGCATCGGTATGGAATTCAGGTACAAGCCAAGAACGCCGAGGCACATGATGCCGATTTCTACCCATTTGATCTTTCTGATCAGGGCGCTTTTTTCGAATTTATCGGCAATTTGCCCAGCCAGAGGCGAAAACAGAAAAAATGGCAGAATGAAGATCACTGCCGCCAGATTAACCAGAATATTGCTGTGCGCAGAGACGATTTTGTAGGTCAGCAGGATCACCAGCGCATTCTTGAAAACGTTGTCGTTAAATGCCCCGAGAAACTGGGTCAAAAAGTAGGGGGCAAAGCGGCGTTGTTTTATGAGACTCATTTTCCACCAACCAATCTTATTACTGCACAGGGTATTCAGTGCGAGCATCATGCCCGTTAATTCCGGCGCAGAAGTGTGCTTTTGCTAAACCGTAAGTATAGAAATACTTCGATTAAATGGTTGCCAGTCTCAAAAACGCTGGAACTGACGATTGGAGCTTGTTGCTATTTGGGCTTGCAGGTGTTTCCCAGTCGGGCATACTTCATCTATTTCGGTGACAAATTAATGCTTCACACACGCAAATCGTACAACGGTATGGTGGTCGCGCCCCATCATCTGGCTGCTGAGGCAGGCAGTCGGGTACTGGCAGAGGGCGGCAACGCAATTGAGGCTATGATCGCGGCGGCCAGCACCATTGCGGTGGTGTACCCGCATATGAACAGTCTGGGCGGTGATAACTTCTGGATAATTCATGAACCCGGCAGCGATCCGGTGGCCATTGATGCCTGCGGTGGCGTTGGCAGCCAGGTGGATTTGGAGTACTACCGTACTCGCGGACTTGATGCGATACCCGGGCGAGGCGCGGATGCAGCGCTTACTGTTGCGGGTGCGGTGTCTGGTTGGCAGGCGGCGATGAACCACAGTGCTAAGTGGAACGGCAGTTTGCCTCTGCAGCGCCTGTTTGAAGATGCGGTGCATCATGCACAGAACGGTGTGCCGGT
Source organism: uncultured Granulosicoccaceae bacterium (assembly GCA_938041955.1). GTDB lineage: Bacteria > Pseudomonadota > Gammaproteobacteria > Granulosicoccales > Granulosicoccaceae. Next base: position 7,704 of record CALISD010000161.1, read on the forward strand.
GGCAGCCACGCTTGCCAACAACGCGAAAGCAAAATTACCGGAACTTCTAGATCAGCCGGGGTTTGCTGAGGCTTACCTGCAAAACGGTGCGCCACCGGTGATCGGGCAGTTGCACAAACAGGCCGCGCTGGCAGACACATTGCGCACGCTGGCAGACAAGGGGCTGGAAAGTTTCTACACGGGTGATTTGTCGCGCTTGATTATCGATGAATTGAGTGCCGCAGGGTCCCCGATTGTGGCGGCTGATCTGGCAGCGCATCGTGCGCTTGAACTCGCGCCGTTGGCGCTCGAAGTGAATGGCCACAAACTTTATAACATGCCTCCTCCCACTCAGGGTCTCGCATCGTTGATGTTGTTGGGCATCTATTCAAGACTGGGGATCGAGTCTCTCGATGACTTTGACTACGTGCACGGGCTTATTGAGTCGACCAAGCAGGCCTTTAGAGTGCGTGACGCGCACGTGAGTGATCCGGCTTATATGCAAACGCCTGCGGAAGATTTTCTTAAAGCTGCATTTCTTGATGAACTTGCAAACGGTATAGATAAGACCACAGCACAGCCATGGCCTGATGCCGCGGTGGGTGGTGATACGGTCTGGCTTGGTGCGATTGACAGTGAGGGCCGGTCGGTGAGTTTTATACAGAGTATTTACTGGGAGTTTGGATCAGGGCTGGTATTGCCTTCTACCGGCGTGACGTGGCAGAACCGTGGCACCAGTTTCAGTCTGGATGAAAAACACCACAATTGTCTTAAGCCGGGACGACGACCATTTCATACAATTCAGCCTGCACTTGCGCTGTTAAGCGATGGACGGGTGATGCCGTATGGCACCATGGGGGGGGAAGGGCAGCCGCAAACGCAGGCGATGGTATTTTCACGTTATGCGATGGGTGGTCAGGATTTACAGCAATCCATCACCGCGCCGCGATGGTTGTTGGGTAAGACGTGGGGCAGTGATGTGACCAGCCTGCGAATAGAAAATCGCTTTGCTCCTGAAGTGTATGACCAACTGAAAGCAGCGGGTCATGATGTTGAAATGGTCGGAGACTTTGATGAAGTGATGGGCCACGCCGGCGCTTTAGTCAAACACCCGAACGGATTAATAGAAGGTGCGAGTGACCCTCGCAGTGACGGCGCTGCATGCGGCTCTTAAGACAAAACATATCGTGAAAGACAATTACTACTTCGACAATGCCGCAACAACCTGGCCCAAGCCGGAGCCGGTGTATGCCTTCATGGATAGCTTTTTCCGGTCGCATGGCGTAAACCCGGGGCGCTCAGGGCATACGCTTGCGATTGAAGCTGAGCAGATGATTGTATCCACCAGAAAGATGCTGGCGCAGTTTTTTGCATTCGACGGTGATCCCAATAGAGTGGTGTTTACCCAGAACGCCACGGATTCCCTCAACATGGCGTTGAACGGGCTTTTACAACGCGGTGATCACGTGATTATTTCACAGCTTGATCACAACGCAGTGTTACGCCCGATTAACCACTTGCAGCGCGATGGCGGTGTAGATGCCACTTTTCTTAAACCCGATGCTCAGGGCCTGCTTGATCTCAATGTACTGGAAACATCGATCACAAAAAAAACCAAAGCAGTTGTGATCAATCATGCGTCTAATGTCATAGGTGTTGTGCAAGATCTTAAAGCGATTGCATCCATCACCAAAAAGCATGGCGTTATATTAATTGTCGATAGTGCCCAAACAGCGGGTGTATTGAATATTGATATGAGCTGGGGAATTGATGTTCTGACTTTTACCGGCCACAAAGGGCTGTTCGGTCCTATGGGGATAGGCGGGCTTGTTGTTGCTGAAGGGGTCGAGCTTAGCTCAACTCGATTTGGTGGCACTGGTGTTGATTCGATTTCTGCATTTCAACCGGAATCCTATCCACACCGTCTGGAAGCCGGAACGGTTTCCATTCCGGGAATCGCAGGGCTGCACGCGGCGCAAAAATGGTTTGCAGAGAAAGGCCTGCTGGTCACATCGCGCGAGCTTGATAAAAAAGACCACGCCATCTGTTGCAAGGCCGCGGTGGAACATATCCATCAAACCGAGATGGGCCACGCGAATAGAATATGGGATCACCTTCAGCAGATTGAAAAAGTGCGCTTGATGGGCGAGCGAGTTGAAGGACGTGACTACGTTGCCACACTGAGCTTTTCCGTTGACGACATTCCGGCAACACAGATGGCAGAGATGCTCGATGCTGACTATCATATCTGTGTGCGGGCAGGCTTACACTGCGCGCCCGAAATTCACAATGCGTTTGGAACGGTAGCGGATGGTGGTGCAATACGAATCGCACCGGGCTACTTCACCGAAACACAAGATGTTGACCATCTGTTAGATGCACTTACCCAGTTGCTGCAGCCTTAGTGCGGCGATCTTAACTCACACCGAGCAATAAAAATGAAAGTGTACGACTCGATTATTGACACTATTGGCAATACCCCGATGGTGAAGCTCAATAAAATCGGTGCAGATCTACCGGGCCAGCTGCTTGTGAAAGTAGAGTATTTTAACCCCGGTAACTCAATGAAAGATCGCATGGCGGTCAAGATGATTGAGGATGCTGAAAAGGATGGCACGCTAAAGCCGGGCGGCACGATTATCGAAGGTACTTCCGGCAACACCGGTATGGGCTTGGCGCTCGCAGCAATTACCAAAGGCTATAAGTGCATATTTACTCTTGCAGACAAACAGTCACAGGAGAAAATGGATATTCTGCGTGCCGTTGGCGCTGAAGTCATTGTTTGCCCGACAAGTGTTGCTGCCGACGATCCACGATCCTATTATTCGGTAGCACAGCAGCTTCATAAAGATATACCGAATTCCATTTACCCGAATCAATATGACAACCTTTCTAACTCGCTGGCGCATTATGAATCCACCGGGCCTGAAATATGGAGTGATACGGATGGAAAGATCACTCACTATGCAGCCGGTGTAGGTACTGGTGGGAGTATGTGTGGTGTTTCAAAATTCCTTAAAGAACAAAATAGTAACGTTGTTACTGTTGGCATAGACACCTATGGCTCAGTGTTTAAAAAGTATAAAGAAACAGGCGTCTTCGACGAGTCAGAGATCTACCCATATATGACGGAAGGGATCGGGGAGGATATTCTGCCGAAAAATGTCGATTTTGATTTGATCGATTATTTTGTCAAAGTGACCGATAAAGATGCTGCCATCATGACGCGTCGTCTTGCCCGTGAAGAAGGCTTATTCTGCGGTTGGTCTTGTGGCTCTGCTGTTGCAGGTGCCATTGATTGGGCCAAAGATAATATGAAAGAAGGTGACGTGATGGTGGTGATATTGCCTGATCATGGAACTCGTTATCTGGGTAAAGTGTATAACGACAGCTGGATGAAAGATCATGGCTTTCTTGAGGAGCGTGACTACGCGACGGCGCGGGATATAATAAGTACCTTTGATAGCGACAGAAGCATGCTACACATCGACGTCTCCACCACAGTAAGTGAGGCCGTATTGCAGATGACCCAGGCAAATGTGTCGCAGGCGCCGGTGACGGATAAAGGTAGCTTCGTTGGCAGCCTGATTGACTCAAAATTGCTCGCCATGATCATCGATAATCCGTCGGTAAGAGAGACACCTGTTTCCGAAGTCATGGGGGCGGCGTTTCAAATCGTGCCGAAAGATACAACGCTTGACGTCCTGGCTTCACTCATTAATCGCGATAATCCAGCTGTGCTGGTGCCGGATGGTGGTGAAAAAATGCGGATTATCACTCAGCACGATGTACTTAAAGCGGTGACCGAAGCCTAGTTGAGCGGTCGCTTTGTGAATAATGCAGGCCAGGTTTTACAGGGTTTTAAAAGCAGCAATACACAGGCGAGGTTTTTCACGATAGAATTGTGAGTATCAGAGCAAATGGTGTGATCATGAACTGCCTATCCAAGTTAATTCCTATTGTTGCTGTCACCACATTGCTCTCTGCTTGTGGTGTTCTTGAATGGAATACTGATTCCTCTGCGTCGAACAGGCAGGAACCGTTGTTTACCTCATCGAATGATGTTGGCAAGCGAACTATACAATCTGATAGTTCAATCGGAACGCCAATTGGTGGCGAATCGATCAAACAGATTTTTCAGACGGATCGTTGTAATGATCTATCCCGTGGTGGTTTTATCTGGTTCACCGACGAGGTGGTGCTGAATGACTGGTTGTCTCCACTCGGCCCTGCGTTAGTAAAGCAGGTAAGATCGCAAGTCGATTTTTCCAGCCAGGGTGCGTTACTGGTCGATTTTGGCGTTGCTGCTTCATCGGGTGCCGGTGTTGAAATGCTTAGCGATCGCCTTGTGAAAAGTGGCAGTGAAGCTATTTTTAAGATCAAACAAAACAAAGCACAATCGAAAGACAAAAAGCGCATCCAGATGGTGACGCATCCTTGTTATGTGTATGTCATGCCGCGCAAAGGGTTTGATACGTTGGTGATTCATAGTGAGCAGGGCGATAGGCTAACTTCGTTTACCAATGGCGGCTAGTAGGTTGAGGTGTTAGCCGTGACGGTTCGTGTGCTAATTAGAAACGTTTTCGTTTAAAAAATCGATAATCTCGTAAACTGCTCTATCGTTATTTTGTGGCGCTAGTATATCGCCAACGATGACATGCTGACTGGTCGCGTCCGGGTTGTCGAAGCAAATGATTCTCTTTGGGCTCTGGAGCTTTTGATAGAGCTTTTGGATCTTGTTGGCGTCGACCGTGTCGTCGTACGGTGAATACAGAATGAACACGGGTTTGTTGCATAGTCTCGGTGCAATTCTTCGAGCAACTTTGACCATGCCCATCATTGGCAATAAGGCCTTTGTGGGGTACCGGTGGGACCAATATCGATCATGGATTTCCGATCTGGGCTCGCTGTCTCTGCAGTCGCCCAATATGGCTTCGGCAAGTTGCCGACCCCAACGAATGGTGAGCAGGTTTGCTCGTGGATCGGCCAAACCGAAATTAGGTGAGAAAAAAACCAATGCGGCAGTTTGTGCATTAAATTCTTCCTGATGACATGCCCACCAACCAAGCGAGGCACCAGTAGAGCAGCCAATGATGATTGTGCGTTCACCGAGCTCTGCGGCGATTGCCATTGCTTCACTGGCATCGTGAACCCAAGTATTCACTGTGCCCTCTGCCATCGCGGCGTCGCTGCGGCCATTACCGGTTAATCGGGTATAGAAAATATTGCTTTCAAAATGATCGGCGACGAGCTGTGGAACCGGCATTGATTCCTGTCTGGTGGCTGAGAAGCCGTGAAAGTAGACGAACGCGAGCGGGGTTCTTTCTTTTGTCTCAGGGTTGGCCCAGTGAATAACTTTTTCGGCGCCGGGGGTGATGTCGTGAAAGAGTGCCTCTGATCGAAGTAGGTAGTCGTCAAGATCATGCGGTAAATCTGGTGTGACAAACGATGTGTCCACAGAGACTTTTGGGCCGGCTACATAAAAAACCACAATGATGAATATCAACAAAAAAGTGGCAAGCAGCATCGGGTTGCGGTTTCCTGGGGTATCAGAGACGGCTGACGTATGGTTGTGCCGTGAGTAGAGTATATCAACTTCGCTGTGACAATCACTCAAGCTCTTGTTGTGATTGCCGATATACCGGCGTCGCGAAGTAACCGTGCCGTGCAAACAGGGTAGCAGACGCCTGAATTTGCAAGTCAGTTGGTCGGTTCAGCAGTAATCTAAGTGAAGTCAGTATGTCCAAGGCCAGTTGGAATAGTATGAAAAACTCACCATCGGTAAAACTTGATGATGTGAAAGGTCAGGTAATCCGTCCAGCGATCAGTCGATGGTTGTCAAACTGGGCATCCCCTTTTCGGGACGCCTCCGGCTATGATGAGATTGCGGGGCGTGCGGCAGGTAGCTCACCTGTGCTGCTACAACAAGAACCAGTGCAAATCGAGTTTGCCAGATGCCGTGGACTTATTGGACAGTTGCGTCAACAGCGGCTTGAAATCCAAGCTGCGCAGACGCGATGTACTGAGAAACTGAGTTTAATCTCTGCCAATGTTAACAGGGCGCATGCCCACAGAGAGTTGGCACTTGAACGGCTGATGCTAAACAATGAGTCGGTACCGGAACCAGGTACAACGCACTTATCTATGCTGCAGGAAAGCTACCTTAATTTCACCGTGGCGCTGAGGCTGCTGGAGCAGAAGTATTCCAGAGCCATGCAGAAGCGGGTTAGCCTTGATGCGCAGCAGGAACAACTCGTGACCGATTTACAAGCGCATAAAGAGGTGCTGCGGCAACTGCAGCAAAGAATAGATGATGATCATCCTGAAGAGGATGGCTTTAAACGCGCAGCGTAGCATACGGTTTGGCACGTCTGAATGTCACAACGCCGGCGCATGGAGTGCCCGGCGGCAAGTAGTTTATAGGCAATCTATCTGGCGCTCTGGTATGGAGGCCAGTCTTGAGCCGGATTGTTAATTACAAGCTGCCACTCGTTCAGTGCCGTGCTTAATGACTTGGGCCGAATGAAAGACAAATCGTAAATCAGCCGCTTTCTTGATGGCGTGTTTCGGCTTAGCATGAAGGGCCCGTCTGCATCACTTTTAATTTGTTTTGCGGTCTCGTTGCTGATATCAATTGGTTCGTAGTCGGTCAGCATTTCTATACAATTTGCTCCGCTTGCATCACTGCGTACGGGCCAGACTATCAGGTGTTCTGCGTTAGCGGGTACGTCAGCAGGGTTTGTCACGCTGTAGGTATCCAGCAGGGCTTTACAAAGGCCGAGTTCCCGGCGAGTGTCTCTGTTGCTTGGGCTGCTGGTGAAGTGCACAAACGATATATTGGTCGCGTTCTCCGGCATGTCGAATAAGGTCACCACGGTGAAGTAGGTGCCTTCAGCGTTGCCGTCGGTCGTGGATGTGTCGGCAGACTGCCCTTCGATAGTGGTCTTTGGCGCAGATTCCGACGATGAAACGGTGGGAGGAGGTGTGGCTGGATTAGTGTCGGGCGCTGGTAGTCCGGTTTCTGTCCCGGCACCGAATTCATCTAACGGCTGGTCGAAAAAAGTACAACCGGTGAGGGTAAATAGCCAGGCGAGAATGGCGAGGTGTTTCAAATTCATTGTTTCAGGTCCTATTTGCGCAGTTTTGAGCACTTTATGTAAACAGTATCTATTTTGAAGCTGTGGCGGGGCTAGTTACAGGCTGGTAGGTGACAGGTGGGTACGCTTACGTACCTCTAGCAGAAAACAGTTTTAACGTAAATTCAAGCGGTTTCTATAGATTACGCTGCTTCGGTCGATCTACATACCAAGCGCAGTTTCATTTCACAATGTTTCGCCGGTCTTTGAGTTTGCCTTGTTGTTTTGGCAGTTGAAAAACGCTAATGTGCGCTACTACACAATTTCATTTTTTAGTAATCTTGCAGGAGAGCTAAATGTCAAGCAGCACCGCGCGTCAGCTAGGTGAGGCCATTGATTTGTCCATTTATGGCATCAATGGTGTGACGGACATTGTCCATAACCCTTCATTCGAAGTTTTATTCGCAGAGGAAACCCGCGACGATCTGAAAGGATTCGAGCGTGCAGTGGTCACCGATCTCGGGGCCGTTGCGGTTGATACCGGTGAATTTACTGGTCGGTCCCCGAAAGACAAGTACATTGTCAAAGACGATGTCACTCGCGACACCCTGTGGTGGTCTGACCAGGGTCGAAACGATAACAAATCCATCGATCAGTCTGTCTGGAATGATCTTCGCGGAGCGGTGACTGAACAGCTCTCCGGCAAAAGGTTGTTTGTGGTCGATACCTTTTGCGGTGCCAACAAAGATACGCGCCTTGCTGTGCGCTTCGTGATGGAAGTCGCCTGGCAGGCCCACTTTGTAAAGAATATGTTCATCCAGCCTACCGACGCCGAACTCGCTTCATACGAGCCGGATTTCGTGGTGTTAAACGGCTCTAAAACGACCAACGAGAAATGGCAGCAGCATGGGCTCAATTCCGAGAATTTCGTGGCCTTCAATCTGACCGAAAAAATGCAGATTATCGGCGGCACCTGGTACGGTGGCGAAATGAAAAAGGGGATGTTTGCGCTAATGAACTACCTGCTGCCGCAACAGGGTGTTGCATCAATGCACTGTTCAGCCAATATGGGTAGCGATGGTGATGTAGCTGTATTTTTCGGCCTGTCCGGTACCGGTAAAACGACATTGTCAGCAGACCCCAAGCGTCAATTGCTTGGTGATGATGAGCATGGTTGGGATGATGATGGCGTATTCAACTATGAAGGCGGATGTTACGCAAAAACTATCAGGTTGAGTGCTGAGGCCGAGCCAGATATTTACCATGCAATCAAGCGCGATGCGCTACTTGAAAACGTGGTTGTGCGTGAAGACGGATCAATAGATTTTGACGATGCGTCAAAGACTGAAAATGCGCGGGTGTCATACCCGATCGACCATATCAAGAATATTGTTAAGCCGGTCTCTAAAGGCGGTCACGCGAATAAAGTGATCTTTCTTTCGGCAGATGCGTTCGGGGTTTTACCACCGGTGTCGCGCTTAACACCTGAGCAGACGAAGTATCACTTCCTGTCAGGCTTCACAGCCAAACTTGCCGGTACTGAGCGGGGCGTCACTGAGCCAACACCAACTTTCTCTGCGTGCTTTGGTGCAGCGTTCTTAACACTTCATCCTACTCGTTATGGCGAAGAGCTTGTGAAGCGAATGGAAGCCTCTGGAGCGACGGCTTATCTGGTCAATACCGGCTGGAACGGTTCAGGTGAGCGTATTTCGATTAAAGATACACGTGCGATTATTGATGCGATTTTAAATGGTGAACTCGACCAGGCAGATACGCACGAAGTGCCGGTGTTTAACCTCGCGGTGCCGGTATCGTTGAGTGGTGTGTCTGATGGGATTCTTGATCCGCGCCAGACATACAGCGATCCGTCGGAGTGGGATAGAAAAGCCCATGATCTGGCAAAGCAGTTTATTGATAACTTTGAGCGTTATACCGATACGGCTGAAGGTAAGTCGTTGGTTGCTGCCGGACCGCAGCTGTAGTCCTAAGTTTTTGATTGTGTATTGAGGCGCCTGGTTTTCCAGGCGCCTTTTTGCGTTCTGGGGTGCGGTTATTGTCATGCGCTTAGACTGTTGA
>CALISD010000162.1 GCA_938041955.1 uncultured Granulosicoccaceae bacterium
CGTTTCTCGTCAACTGACATCCAAAGAAAATACGGGTCAATTTTAATCAAACCATTTAGCGTGCTATACGAAGAAGGACGAACATCACTACCGATAGCGATAACCGCAACTGATTGAAACATTCGCAGCATCGTATCAGGAACACTGTTAAGTAATCGCTCGAATCGTCTTCCCATCCAATCATGCGTCACAATAACCCGACTCATAATGTCATTGACCGTCGGGTTGGAGTTTACTTGTCCGATAAATGAAAGTTCATGCAGCTTGCACGAGTCATCGATACTCTCAACTAGAGCACACCTTTTTAGCGTTCCTGCATAGGGGCTGTTAGTTCTGAAAGGGTAAGCCGCGCTGAGAGGCCTGTAGTCTGGTTGTGCCGGGCCACCCGTTTCAGCTACCACACAGGTAGTGTTATTCTCCCAACCAAAGCCATCGCCATCGGGGTCAGACGCAGCACCAACACAGATTGGGCGCTCTACTGTATTTGGGGTAGTCGGTGTAGTGGTGTTTACGATACAGGAAGCATTGTTTTCCCAGCCATAGCCATCACCGTCCGGATCAAAAGACGCGTCGCTACACGACGGAATGGCCCCATTAGAAACACCACCTGCGCCGCTCACTTCCACCACGCAGCTTGTATTATTCTCCCAACCGAAGCCGTCACCATCCGGATCGGATAAGGAATCGGTACACACTGGCTTTTCTGTACTCCCGGAACCCGAGGCAACCCGACACGATGCGTTGTTCTCCCACCCAAAACCATCACCATCCAGATCGGAGCTTGCAGACTGGCAGGTTGGCAAGGCGGCGTTAGCAACTACCGGTGCTGACAACGACAGCACCCCGGCCATCAGTATAAAAAAATCTCGAATCTTCAAAAACGTCTCCTGATTAAAAATATTGACACCACACTCTCAATTCTATCAAGGTACTGCAAAAAGCCATTCCAGATGGCGGAACCCTGCAGGAAGAAATGCCGCGCTTTTTACCAAAAAGTATATTAATACAATTTCTCAGCAGTCCCCACTACGCGTTTTTTCAGCCTCTTACTTTATCGAGCATCAAAATGCGCTGAACCTCGCTCTTTTCTTTTTAAACCCCCGACAAGAAATCCCAAGAATCGCGTGCTCACTTTGCCGATATTTCGGTGATAAAGCTCGACAGTGAAATCTTTCAGTTCATTCCCATTTTCTGATCCACCGATCTCAAAAGAGACACGATTCTCACTAACAGCGTTTACTAGTCAAATACTCTAATAGATTACCAAATACAGCCGTACACCTGCTCGTGGGCTTTTAAATACCCTCTTCAAAGCGCCGATAGCACCATGCATTACACCAACCAGAACTTATAAATGGACTAAGCACATTGAGCAGCAATACCATAAATAAACGGGCCGTCGGTGGAAACAGAGTAGTAGCTCAATTCTACATGGAGCTCGCAAAGAAAAGTCAGTGGATCACTGTAGTCGACAAATTTAGTGGCACGCTGGTTTTCAACGCACGCGGTGGCTGCTTTTTTATAAAGAAAGGATTCACTCTAAACGTCAAGTCGCAGATCTTTAAAGACGGTGAAACTTCACGGCTGGGAGAACTTAAGTTGAAAGCCGAAGGAGAGACAGTTGGCCTGTTTAAAAACGTCGAAATAAAGCTTCTGGGTGAAAAGCACCAGAATATGGATAGCGGTGTCATATTTAAATTCATTCAGCTATCTGAGCAACAACTCGATTCGCTTAACGCACTTGTAAAGACACTACCCACAGTCGACAGTGATTCAGATCTGTTCCTGGATGATTCTGATGCGGCATGATTTCGTTAACTCTCAAGAAAGCACAACTTGATCATTTTCTCTGTCCCACAGGTATTTCACGGAGAAAGCACCTCCCCTGACATGCCACACTCAAAACCACACTGCACACCTTAAACCGAGCAAAAGCTAGATCGGTATTGAGTGTCACCCAAGTCAGTGACTGAAGAAAGTCACTACTGGCAGCGGCGTGTAGTCGAATAGATAAGGCTGTATTCCGAGAAGCGATTGGACTCATACGATCAATTCTGGTTTCATTGAAAAGGTGAGTGCTACGTAACGTGCGAGTTCCTCACGCTTCAACGGGCAAGCGCCATGTATCACGTGTGCCGCCCGATGATTTTCAAGTAAGAATTGTTTCCAGAATCATTTTAAGCGGCTATCGCCAACTGCTCGTCACTGAAGCAGCATTCAATGATCGCATCTTTCAGAGCAACCGCCTCTTTCTTCCCCTCGATACCGTCCGCGATCCTTATAGTCTTTCCGCTAGATACAAAATACACAGCATAATATTCAGTGAGCTTATCACCGGTGCTACTGCTTGAAGTCATCTTAACTCCAAACTGATCTGGATCGATGACATCGCCCTGTCGATGAGCATAAACCACCTTACACCAGCTCTCTCGTGTGTAAAGCACCCAGGAATCTTTGTTGATTTTAACTTCGATTGATTTACCCAATATATAAAGGGAAGACAGAAATATCGCCGTTCCTATCAAT
>CALISD010000163.1 GCA_938041955.1 uncultured Granulosicoccaceae bacterium
TACCGTGATAGCCGCTTCGTGTGACCAAACCATCTTGCGAAAGATTGATGAGCGCTTCCCGTACGGTACTCTGGCTGCATTGAAACTCACCGGCGATAGATTGTTCTCTGATTTTCTGTCCGGGCTGATACTGTCGCAGCACAATAGCCCGTTTAAGTGCGTCATAAGCCAGATCTGACTTCTTACCGCCTAGCCGGATAGGTTGACCTGACACATCGTGACTATTTAAGGTTTCAGCGGGCATACGTAAAATCTGTTCCAATTTTGTTGTGGCCGTGTATTATCGATATCGATAATACGTGATAGTAAAACCGAATTATCACAATGAAACAAGGGCCGAGGTTGGCCACGAGGGGAAAAATTTATCGTGATACATAGTAGATGACGCTACTTAGTGTTAAAAATCTCGCTATCGATCTTGCGCGCGGTACGGATAAACACCGCCTTGTCAGTGATGCGTCATGGCAACTGGACGCCGGTGAAACGCTGGCAATAGTTGGCGAGAGTGGTTCGGGGAAATCGCTGACGGCACTTGCTGTCATGGGGCTCCTTGCAGATGAACTCGCCGCAGCCGAAGGCGAGATTCTTCTTGATGGTGTAGATCTTCTGCAGGCGACGCAGGATGAACTGCGCGCATTGCGCGGCCCTCAGATGGCAATGGTTTTTCAAGAGCCAATGACGTCACTTAATCCGGTTAAAACCATTGGCTATCAACTGACTGAGGGGGTACGGCATCACCTTGGTTACAGTGCCAAACAAGCTAAGGCGCGTGCGCTGGAACTACTTGATCAAGTGGGTATCTCAGATGCCACACAGCGATTAAAGCAATACCCGCATCAACTATCCGGGGGTATGCGTCAGCGTGTGATGATAGCTATTGCCCTTGCCTGCAAGCCCAAACTAATACTGGCTGATGAGCCAACCACCGCACTTGATGTGACCATACAGGCGCAAATACTGACGCTAATGTCTCGCCTGTGTCGCGAGCATGGCGTGGGGCTGGTGTTGATTACTCATAACCTTGGCATAGTGGCTCGTCACGCGCGTCGTGTGGTGGTGATGTATGGCGGCAGGGTGGTTGAAGAGGCAGATGCCATTCAACTATACCGGGAGCCGCGACACCCCTATACACAGGGGCTATTAGCGTCAGTACCGCGAATGGACAGCAACAGAGAAACCGAACTACAACCAATCGCTGGTGCGCCGCCAGACCCGTTTGATGTGATCGGCGGATGCCGCTTTAATCCGCGCTGTCGATATGTAAGCGATCAGTGTCGCGCAGAGTCGCCTGTGCTTGAAGATGCTGCTGATCACTCCGTCGCCTGCTGGAACTGGTTTGACGTTGCAAAAGGTTTAGCTATACCTCAAGAGAGTGAAAGTGCATGAGCGCTATTCCACTTTTAAAGATAGATAACCTGCACGTGCGGTTTCCGATCCGCGCCGGGCTGTTGCAACGCACAGTCGGTGAAGTGCAAGCTGTCAATGGAGTGAGCTTTGAAGTTAACAAGGGTGAGGCCTTCGGTATCGTCGGTGAGTCCGGCTGCGGTAAGACCACTATTGCCAGAGCGATTCTCAGACTGGTTAATGCGACCGAAGGTGAGATCAGCTATAACGGCGAAAATATTACTGCCTTTGATCGTCATCAACTCACACCGTTTCGTCGCAAAGTGCAGGCGATTTTCCAGGACCCGTTTTCAAGTCTTAACCCGCGCAAGACCACAAAGGACATCATCGGTGAACCGTTGCGAGTGCATAAACTTGCACAAGGTGCGGGTATAGAACAACGCATAAATGAACTGCTTGAGCTGTGCGAATTGCCGGCAAGATTTGCCGAGCTCTATCCGCATGAAATGTCTGGCGGGCAAAGACAACGTGTTGGCATTGCGCGCGCACTGGCAATGGAGCCTGAAATGATAGTGTGTGACGAGGCAGTGTCTGCACTGGATGTGTCAATACAGGCGCAGATCATCAATCTATTGGAAAGACTGCGTAAAGAGCTTGGCCTGACCTATGTGTTCATAGGCCACGATCTATCCGTGGTTCGTCATCTGTGCAATCGTGTTGCAGTGATGTACCTCGGGCGCATCATGGAAATAGCCGATGCCGAGCCGCTCTTTAAAGAGCCATGTCATCCCTACACCCGCGCTTTGTTGGATGCGGTACCCAATCCCGATCCCGCAGTAGAGGCGGGCAGAGAAGTGGAGCCGCTGCAAGGTGAGGTACCAAACCCTTCTAACCCGCCACCCGGTTGTGTTTTTCATACTCGCTGCCCGGTGGCCGTTGATCAGTGCCGCCATTCAGTTCCACGATTGCAAAACACTGCTCACAACCAGGCAGCCGCTTGCTGGCTGGCTCAACCTTCCGTTAACTCTTCTTCTCTGAATAAGGAATACGTAAATGTCTGATACTGATGATAAGCAACACAGCATTGAAAACAGCTGGAAAGAAGCTCACGATTTCGATCCGAAAGATCCACTGTTTGGTCTGACTCGCAGTGAGATGTCCGGACCCAGTCTTTCGCGTCGCGCTACGTTGCGACTGTTGGCGGCTGGTGGTGCGTTGACGATGGCACACCTGATACCCGGTGTTGGCGCGTCACGCATTGCACACGCAGCCGGTGGTACTTTGCGATGTGGATGGTCCGGTGTTGCTGAAATTGTTACTTTGGACCCGGCTAGAATTAATCAGGTGCTACAGTTTCAGGTCGCGTCGAATATCTACTCCGGATTGATGCACATCGATGCTGATCTTGTGTCTCAGGGGGATCTCGCTGAAAGCTGGGAAGTTTCTGATGATGGCACTGTCTATACTTTCAAATTGCGTGAGGGTGTAACGTTTCATAACGGTGATGCATTCAACGCAGATGATGTTCTGTTTACCTTTAATCGTTCCAAAGATCCCGAACAAACGATTCATTCAAAAGTCATAGCCAACGTTGCCAATCTGGAAAAGCTGAATGATTTCGAAGTACGCTTCACACTGAACAAGCCTCAGGCATCGTTCCTTCCCAAAGCGCTTGAACGTGCTTCAGGGCGTGCCATGACTATTGTCAGTAGAGGCGCACTGGAATCTATGGGTGTATCTCAATACGGATTGACGCCTGTGGGTACCGGGCCGTTTAAAGTGGTTGAACACCAGTTAGGGCAGGGTGTAGTACTGGAAAAATTTGACAACTACTTTGATCCGGAGCGCCCCAAACTCGATAAGATCATTATTAAGCCAATTGATGGTCCCGAGCCACTCGCGGCTGCTATTCAGGCGGGTGACATTCAATACATTGGCGGTAATCCCGTACCTGCCCAACTGGTCGAGCGCTTTCAAAAAGATCCTGACTTGACGGTTGATATTAAACCGGCACCGGGTTTTCAATCGATATGGATTAATCCGTGGCGCGAAGTAATGATGGTTCCCGATTTCAACAAGCCCCTTGAGGAGTTGAAAAAAGAAAAAGGCTTTATGGTGCGACTTGCACTGGCAAAGGCAATGGACCGTGAACTCTTTGTAGCGCAAGCATTGTTCGGTAATGGTGTGCCTGCCTATGGCACGATCAATCCGGCAATGGGTTTCTATTATGACGAAAATATCAGCAATACGTCAGAGCAGGCATTTGATCCCGAAGGCGCTAAAGCATTGTTGGCAGCAGCTGGATATCCTGATGGCAAAGGGTTTCCAGAGTTGGAGTTAGTCACCACTCCTTCACAAAAACGTTATGGGCTGGTGATATCCAATATCTACAAACAGGTGCTTGGCATTTCGGTCAAAGTGGTGACAATGGAATTCTCGGTGCAGATTGAAAACTTCAATAAGATGGACTTTGATCTGCGTCTGGGTGGTTCTGGTGGTGACTATGATCCGGATGACGGACTGGTTGACTGGATGATCACTGATTCGAAGTTCAATGGTCCTACACGTGATAAAGCGAAACATCCGTTTGGTTTCTTCTCTGAATCAGAAGTGGATGCTGCTATCACTGAAGAGACTGTCACCGCAGACCCGGAGGCGCGCAAAGCACTGGTACAAAAAGCCAACTTAATTTCCAGCAACAAGGTGGCCTGTGCGTTTCTTTATCATCCGGTTGATGTTCAGGTGTATAACAACTCGGTTAACTATCCGGCGGAAAGTCGTATACCGGGATTGCACGATTTTGATCGTGTTACCTTGAGTTAAAAATAGAACCGATGAAGTACTGAAAGTCTGGCGGGCGTTTGCCCGCTAGATCGATTGTTCTTACCTTTGACTGGATAAAATTACAAGCCATCTATGGGAATATTTCTGCTACGCCGCTTGTTCGGTGCTGTACTTGTCATGTTTGCCGTGGCAACGCTGGTGTTCTTTATGCTGCGCATCGTGCCAGGCGACCCCATCGCTGCCATGCTTGCGGACGCCGGAGGACCCGATGAAATAGCGGCGATGAAACGCAAGATGGGTTTAGATCAGCCGGTGATTGTGCAGTATTTCAAATGGTTCGCCAACATGGCGCAAGGTGACCTTGGCTCATCGATTTACGGAAGCCGGCAACCCGTTACACAAATATTACTTGAAGCACTACCGCGCACCTTGTCGCTTGCACTTATCGGGTTTGTTATCGCGATTGCTATTGGGGTTCCAGCAGGCATTATCTCTGCCATGAAGCGCAATACGCCGACCGATACAGCGGTATCGCTGTTTGCGTTTCTGGGTTTATCCATGCCGGACTTCTGGCTGGCTATTCTGCTTATTATTGTTTTCGCAGCAAACTTGCAATGGCTACCAGCCATCGGCTATGTGCCGATGAGTGAAGGGTTGTGGGCGTGGTTCAGTCACCTCATATTGCCATCCATTGCGGTAGGCACGGCGTTTTCGGCAATCATTGCCCGTATGATCCGATCGTCGCTGCTGGAAGTCTTACGTGCTGACTATATGCGTACCGCGGCATCCAAGGGATTGCCGGTAAGAGCACTTATGCTAAACCATGCGTTTCCGAATGCCATGATTCCTGTGATCACCGTTATCGGTATTGCTTTCGCACTGCTTATCTCTGGTGCAGTAGTGGTGGAAAACGTTTTTGCCATCAAAGGGCTTGGCAGGGTGCTGATTGGAGGTATCTTGAATCGCGACTATCCGGTAGTGCAGGGCGCCGTACTGGTCGTTTCAGCATTCTTCGTTTTTTCCAATCTGTTGGTCGACATTCTATACGGCGTGATTGATCCACGTATCCGGTTATCCTGATGGTGCAGAATGCAAACGTACTGGAAGACCCGGTGGTTCATCGTACACGTGAGAACCGGCTGCTCGCTACATTAGCCAAAGATCGTAAAGCGCAGTTTGGTTTGATTGTTCTTTGTCTGTTTGTGATCGGCGCTATCTTTGCGCCGTGGATCGCACCAAACGATCCCAATGAAATGACGATGGACATGATGAACAAGATGTCCATCGCCCATCCTCTGGGTACCGATGATCTGGGACGTGACCTGCTCAGCAGAATTCTGCACGGCACACGCATTTCTTTGTTCATCGGCGTGAGCACTGTATTAATTGCATTGCTTATTGGTGTCACTCTGGGCATTGCTGCCGGATACTATGGCGGGCGGCTCGATTTTTTTATAATGCGATATATAGATCTTCAGTGGGCATTCCCGAACTTCATTATTGCTGTGTATCTTGTGGCTGTGTTTGGCACTGGCCTGTTTAATATTATCGCTGCGATTTCACTTGCCTTCATTGATGATTTTGCCCGTGTAGCCCGGGCCATGACACTTGGTATTCGTGAAGAGCAATATATTGATGCAGCAAGAACGTTAGGCTTTTCGGACAAGCGGATCATGCTTGGCCATATACTACCAAACGCCATGCCTCCAATTATTGTGCAGGCCACAGTCAGTGTGTCGTATGCCATTCTTGGCGAAGCGAGCCTTTCATTTTTAGGTTTGGGCGTCGATGCGGACACACCCACCTGGGGCCTGATTCTGGCTGATGGGCGCGGTTTCATTACTCAGGCCTGGTGGCTGGGGGTGTTTCCCGGGTTGGCAATCATGTTGGTGGTGTTATCAATTAACTTCATTGGTGACTGGTTACGTGATGCACTTGATGTCAGGCAGGCTGTTTGATAAACGTTTTATATTAATCTGGTAGATGTAGCCAGTTAATGAAGCTGGAACTAATTACGCTGTGAGCCTATTGCCGAAACGGTGTAACCATATCGGCGTTGGATTCAACCTGTCGATCACTAACAGGTTAAAGGTCGCTTCAACTTACGATGCGCGAATAGCGGGGCACCTGTTGATGACGGGGAGTATCGAAGGCAGGTTTAATAAAGAGCCGATATTGGGTCCGATTGCATTAAGTGGGGGTATGTTGTCCAAATCGCCGACTCGACAACTGGCTGTACCGTCCCATCCCCAGCCATCACCGTTAGAGTCTATACATTGGCTTGTAGAGGTTAATGGTTCGCATGACTGGCCAGTAACGGCCTTCCATCCCCATCCATCGTACTGGTCAGCGTTGCTGTAATCACAGTTGCCAATCGCGCTGGAATTAGTTGGTGCGCATGATTCCCCTGCAATTGGGTCCCACCCCATCCATTAAACTGAGTAGCGTTGGCATAATCGCAGTTGCTGATAACACGTGAGGCGTCGTTCTCCAGCCGTAGCCGTCGCCATCCGCGTCGGAGGTTATCGAAATACTTGACGGGAGCGCCTGACTTAACGCTGGTTTAACTAGCAAAAAACTGCAAATGAACATTGCAACAATGCGTAAAGCGATCATCGGGTTTGCCTCAGTTTGAGCCACAAAATTTCAAGCCTACGAGTCATGACGCAATAAAACAACGTGAGTTTGACTGAGTGACTCATTTCTTAACAAGATTTTGTGAACTCTGATGGCACTATCAAATTTTACATGTAGGCTTTTGCGTTCAGCAACGGATGAGGCTGTTCACTCAGCATCAATTTCCACGAGTTACTTCAAGCAATGATTGTCCGGCGGAGGAGTTGCCCATGCTGACCGTCAAACTTCTATGCTTGAATGGCAGTAGTAGAAATTATTCCTTAAAAATGTGGTTCAGCGGGAGGAATAATACGTTCGATATGGCGAGCTAGGTTATCAGCGGGTTCGCCTATCCCTCCCAGCATCGTCTCTTTCCATGAATTGGTTTCGAAGCAAATTATCTCCATTTCCCAAACACAACCTACCACCTCTTTCACGCCAGTTTTGAAAGTATTTGTACTTCCCCATTGAGCTCTCATCTGGTTGGTATTTGCTAACACGCTGCCCCAGATCCAGTAGAAAACTGGTGAAACTATTGCCACCTCAGCAAAATGAACTATCTGAAACCCTACACCATGATTCCCCTCCGGGTCATCTAGCTGACCTGCGATTGGTAATCGTTCAATGGCAGAGTCCAGAGCTGATACGGCCGCAGTTGAATCAAATTTCCGATCCTTTGCAAGAATTCCATATCGTTTCAGTTGCCAACCGTTTGCTTCTGCAGTTGGTAGCATAAGGACTTCTCTTGAGTAATATGACTGGAGATGCTTCACAACAGTTCCTATCTGGTTAACACTACAATTTGAGAAAGCAGCCAGCTACTTAAGGATGCTGTACTACAGCATTTTGCCACAGGTCAGATTGAAGTATAACGAGTAGCTGATGTTTACTCTTCTAGGACTTACCTTACAAGCCTGTCCAATAGACAGCAAAGTGCCGAGGCTGTGTGTAAAGTTCGAACGCATCGCAGGACAATTCGATACTTTGCTTTCGATCATTAAAAAATGCAATCTACAACACTGTCGAGCTGATAAATATCGGCAATGTTTCCAGTCTCAGAATTTTCACACAGCCTGTGCCCAAAGGAGACAGTGAATTGCCTTGTAAACCTGTTCTGTAAGCTGTTCGGATACAAATTCAGAACTAGCCAATCGAGAGTTATGGAATACAGCTCGCTGAACCATTCCAACCCCAACCATCACCATCTGTATCTACACACTGGGTTGTCGGTTGCGATTCAATTATATTTTCTAACGGTGCACAACTTTGGCTTGCAGTCGCATTCCAGCCCCAGCCACCATAGAGATCAGCATCGCTGTAATCACAGTTACTATCTACACTTGGGTTGGTAACAACAGTATTTGACTCAGGTATGCATGTGGCCGTACCGTTCCAACCATATCCATCACCATCTGAATCAATGCATTGGGCCTCTGGTTCTATGCTTAAAAGCGGTGAACAGCTCTCACTGGTTGTTGCGTTCCAACCCCAGCCGCCGTACAGATGGGCATCGCTATAATCACACCCTGTAGTGACGCTTGGCGTGTTTGAAACCGGAACCAACAATTCCGCACCACCGCCGGTCCTAAACATCGGGCCAAGATGGGTTAAGTGGGTGGATGAGCTGCTGCGGCAGAGGTAGGGGTTCGACACCTGACAATTGAATTCGTTCCATTCCGACACCTCAACCGGTGGTTTATAAGTCCGCAGTGACCAAAGAAGTTGATCATCTCGCTCAAATACCAATAATCCAACCTCATTCTGGCTTCGCAATTCCCCGGTAACGTTCTCAGTATCAAGCGTCTGCTGGATTCCCTCCCACGCTATCCGGTTTCCAATCACTTGTGGTGGCCGAACACCACGCATCGCTTCAATGTCTGCCATGACAATCGATTGAAAGAGTGTCCAGCTGCCGTTATCGCTAAGTGCATAAAAATCAAATCCCGATGTGCGGGGCACCGCTGATGGAAAATAAGGAAGGCTGGATTCCATCTGTTCTTGAGAGAAGACTGCAAGCTGACCATCGACCAAAGACCAAATGCTCTCATAATGATAGAACTTTCGAGTGAGATCGCTGACGTCTGCCAGCGGAGCTCCAACCCAATCACCGCTTTCATTTTTGTACCAGGTTTGTAAAGTCGTGCGCAGGCCACTACGTTCAACATGCACGAGGATATTGCCATCAAACAGGCGTTGGCCGACATTCACTCTAACTCCTGGCGCCCTTTCTACTAACGAGTAGTTGAAAACAGGTTCAAATATTCCCTGTGCGTTTTGTTCATAGATTGTATTCCCCGTTGCGAATCGCCCGCTGTTGTACCCAGCGTCAGCTTCAGCAAAGCCTACAAAACTACTAATGCCAGTAATTTCCTGTTTAAGGCTCCAGTCTGTGGTGTCATATACTGCAACTCCTCCCGCTTGTATAACCACCAGAGAATCTACAAAAAACATTGCTTTAGTGCTATTCGTTAGGAAGGTGTTCGTTTCAATGGTCGTGACTTCCTGCCAGTTGTCTCGACTAAAAACAGTTACAGTGCCAGTCGTCCCACCAACAACAACGTAGTCGTCAGATACGGTAATGGGGCTTACTGCGAAATTTCTGCGTGCTTCTCGATCTGCGAAATTATCTTCCCGTACTCGATCGCTTGAAACTAACTCGGCAACTTTTGCAAGCGAGCCGCTATCGGCCAACTCGTAAACAGAGGCGGACCCAGATTCAAAACAGCTTCCGGGGACTTGTGTCGCTGTAATAACTATTAAGTCGTCTCTAGAGTAGATGTGCTTACCAAAGTTCTCGACACTCTGATCTACTCTACATGAACACACTCCGTTCCATCCCCAGCCATCTGCAGGTGAATTGGGTATGCATTCGTTATTAAGGGAGTCTGTATAAGACAACCGGTCGGTAGGAAGATCTGTCGCTTGCGCATAAAGTAACGAGGATGAAAAACAGAAGATCCCTAAAACCAGCATCAGCAAATAGCTAGTGGGCTGTTTGGAAAGTTCGGTAACACGGATCGAA
>CALISD010000164.1 GCA_938041955.1 uncultured Granulosicoccaceae bacterium
TTCTGCGCATTAGCAACAGGCTTCACGTTCACTGAAGCTGGCTCTACAGTGATATCAATACTCGCAACAGCACTGTCATCCGTGCCATCGTTTACTTTGAATGTGAAGCTATCTGCGCCAGAAAAAAAGCTATTGGGAGTATAAGTCAGATTAGGCGCCGTACCCGTCAAAGTACCATTCGAAGGCGCCGCAATGACCCGGTAGCTCAAAACGCCACCGTCTGCGTCACTGCCACTTAATTGCAGTGCAAGCGGCGTTATTGTATCAGTTGACAACAACTGCTGATTGGCAACAGGGGTACTGTTCACCTGAGCGGGCGCCACCACATTAAAAACTACTGTTGCCGGATTACTATTCAGTGCCCCGTCGCTGGTAGTGAATATCAGAGAATCGATCCCTAAATACCCAGGGCTCGGCTTATATAAAAGATTCGGCGCAGTACCAGTGACGGTACCATTCTGTGCACTATTGGTGATCTGGTAAGTCAACGAATCATTGTTTAAGTCAGATCCTGTTAGAACAATCTCCAACGCAGCATTGTTGCTGATATTAATTTCCTGTGCGTTCGCAATCGGCGCCACATTCTCTACATTTGCATTAGGATCTATTGAGTAGCTAAAGCGTCTCGACCTGTCGACCGCCAGTGAATTCGTCACATCATCCGGATAGTAATCCAGCGCTGTGCCACCACTAGCGGCACTATCACCAATGAAGAATAGTCGCAGATTGGTTGGATTGCCGATCAGACTACGAGACAGCGATAGCTCCACTCTTTCGGCAACCACACTTGATGTAAGCGTTCCTATCGATTGCCATGCCCATTGATTCTGTGTCGAGCCGGTGTAGCGAAACAAGACGTTGCCTTCTATCGCATAGTCAATACCAATGGAGTATTCATTGCTGAACCCTTTGAAGCCGGTACTGTCATTGGTATCGGCGTCCAGGTAGATTGAGTGGCCCCAGGACAAACTAACCGGTCCAAACTGATCGTAGGCAATATAGAAATTATTCTCATCATGCCCCATCCATGCTTCTTTCCAGTTTATTCGATTGTCGTTACCGGTGACGTCGTCCGGATCACTACCGAAGGACCCGGCGTTTGGCCATTCACTGAAGGAGCCATCGATCGATACATTGGCCAACGCATTTGACAGAGTGCCACCACCAACAGAAAGTTGTGGCTCAACGTTAAACACAATCGCGGCCGGCTCACTCACTTTTACGCCATCACTGACGCTAAATTCGATCTGATCAACCCCTGTGAATCCGCTTGCGGGCGTATAAACCAGGTTAGGTGTAACACCCGTTATCACACCATTCACCGGTGTAGTGACTCCCGTAAAAGACAGAGTCTGCCCCTCGTTGTCACTGCCACTCAGGAGAAAAGATAACGGCTGATCGATCACTGTGGCCAGCACTTGCCGGTTAGCAATCGGGGCACTGTTGGCAGGTCTTGGTAATTGAACGTTAATTTCAGCAACCGCCACAGAACTGTCAAGCACACCATCCGTAGCAATAAACGTAAACGAATCAATGCCACTGAAGCCCACATTAGACACATAAGTCAGATCTGGTGGTGTGCCGGTGAGTACGCCATGTTGCGGTTGAGTCTGAACTATAAATGAAAGTGCATCATCATCCGGATCTACTCCGTTGAGAACCACGGAGGTAGCTTCCAGTGTCTTTGCCGGTACCGTTATTGGTGTCGCCACAGGCGCTCTGTTAATTGGCAGCACCGGGCTTATCGCTACGCTATGTGTCGCTGCATTGTTAAAAGTGAGGGTCAGTGTTCCTTGATCCACAGCAAACGAGCTGACCCCACTGACTGACAAATTGTTGATCATTCCGGGACTTAGAACAACAGTGACCTCTCCTTCTCCTTCAAACACAAAATCCAATGCATTACCATCACCTGTAAGTGACAATAGACGTGCACGCATGGGTAAATTTGTAATACGGGTTACCGCATCTGCAGTGGTGCCGGTGCTGATCGAATAACTACCCGCCGTATCAGGCAGGAACACTTGCGTGTCGTCGTAAGCGTACCAGTTTGCAACACTCTTGATTCTATTTGAACCACCGAGCTTTAATGCAAACTGCCCTAAATCTGCAGAGTCCACACTAACGTCAATAGTGTCTCCAGAGCCTATTGACACGTTAGCCGACTGGAATGATTTAATTCTATTGTGTAGATCGTCGAGCGTTGTGAATTCAGTGCCCTTCGATTTCGCGTACGCTATTGTGTCTGCGAACATAGCTTTCGAATAGACTCCGGCAGCCGCCTGTGTGGTCGGTCCATAGTCATGCCACAACCAGTGAAGGATTGGCTTTTGCCCGTGCGTCAACAGATGATCGATCTCAGCTCGCCATATATCACCCGCCTGGGCCGGGTTGTAGTTGAGAACATCAATAAGAGTGAAATCCGGTGACATATTTAAACTGAAATACAGCATGTCATGCTGCGGTTCCAGAAAGCCGATAGCCCCTTGATATCCAGATCCGACCGCCCCTGTCCTGCCACTAAAGTACTGAAACCACTGATTCAGATTTTCAACAACATTGAGGTTTTCAGCATTTCCGGGTACCGCGCCGCCCACGACTTCAATTCCTAACCGGGAGCCTATTTCGTTTTTACTCTGATTGAATTCAAATTCAAGTTGGGCATCTGTCAAATTACTTGTGTAATGAGGATGCGACCATGAGTGCGTACCGAGTTCGTTACCCAGATCAATATACTGTTGGTACAAAGGCGCAGATACCCCCCAATCAGTATACTGCCCGCTGGCAGGATCATTGCCGATATCTATATAGTATGAGCCAACAAAATTGTAGTCCCTTTTCCAATCCTTGATCAAATCAAGCAACGGTATTTCGGTATTGGGTAGTTCCGCAGCGATCATCGCCTGATCCATGTCGTTGCGAGCAATAAACACACTATCGTTTCTGGATATTTGCAACGATACCGGAGCCACATCTCCAAACACGGCCCACTGTAGAACGCTCCAGAGCAAATTGTTATCAGCCATTATCTGATCGTTGGCAAAATGTATCACACGCCCCGCCCTATCGATCACCTGCAAGCCGGAGTGAACGGCACCAGCGGCGTCTACGCTGGTAAGCACTGTTGACTGCTCGCCGTTCGCAGGCGCAAAAGACCCGAACCAGATTTGATCGTATGAAACCAGCTCCTCTCCAGGTGAATAACCCCGGGTGGCCGGATGATCAACGCTCGTCACACTTACCGTTGCCGCTTCACCGCTAACATATTCTACGATCCTGACGCCAAGCACTTCTGCCATGACTGCACCGCCATCACTGAAAGACTGATCAGTGGCACTCGCCATCATAAATTCGCCAGACGTCACAATTGCCACCCCCGCTTGTTGAGCCTGTAGCAAGGCGCTTCGAATGGCGGTACGGTTCTGCTGCTGCACGTGGGAGAATGCCGGCAGCAGCAATACGTCGTATTTCAGCAGCGCAGTCGGATCGACAAGGCTTTCTTCACTCAACAGGTCGAAGGGTATACCTGCCATTGTTGCCTGATTCTGCATCGCGGCATAAAGCTGATTGTAGGCGAACTGGTCGTAGAAGTTTGCCTTGGAAGCTTCAGAATGCACGATCGCAATTCGACGGTCTTCCATCGGCATCTGGGCCAAAGCAGATGCGGACGAAACACTGCCGCCCACTGAAAGCGGCTCGCTACCACAACCAAAGACAAATATAACCAGGCATAGAACTATCCAAACACTCTTAATTCGTTCCATGTTTCTCAATTAACCGTTCTATTACAACAAATAAATTAAACGGCGACATCATATAAAGCTGAAGTCATACATTGGTTTAGAGCCGACTCGGCACAAACCACTGGCAGGAAATGCCATCACGGCGAAAGCAGGTTGATATATCCCGTAAAATAGTGTGATGATGATTCCATTAACAGGAAATATCCGCTGACTCATGCATGACGCTATTTTATTAGCGCCAATCACACCCACACGTCACTACAGGTAAATTGCAGCACCATACGGCCGCAATCTCTACACCAGTAGTTTCGCAATGACATTTGTGAAAGCCCGAAAGCCCGACAGGATCATCACTCCTCCGGACGAATTCGAAGATACCTTGCGAACCGCGGTTTTCCACTCCGGGTTGTCCCCTGATAGCGGTAAGTTACCAGACTACCGACCGCTGGTGGATTTTGCCGATCATCGTCTGTAAACCCAGAGCCAATTTTGAATCTAACACCGGCGCTATCTTCAACCAGAATACTTCCCATCATGTTGACATATTTCCCCTTACCCGGGAGATGAGCCAGCACTCGAGCCTCTGCGTCAGTGTGAAGCTTCAACTTCAACAGACCATAATGTCTGCCACCGATGTAGCCCGCGTCTTCCCGCCGCAGCATCAGCCCTTCTCCGCCTTGTTTTGTTATACGGTCTAATTGTATAAGAAGGTCATCATGTGACGTTACACGTGTTTGCGATACCTGCTCCACCCAGGGATCCGACACACTGTGAAGGAGAGTCTCAATATGGGCCTGGCGATCGCTGAAACCACCGGTAGCCTTCGGTGCATCAAACACCATAAATTTGACAGTTCGCCACGCAGCATCGTCAGGCACCTGATCGCGAATAGCCTGCATCAATTGCTGAAATTGATTGCGACCAATCCATAACTCACCGTCAAGAACCTCGTTTGGGAGGTTGGCCACAAACCAGTCCGGCGCCCGATAAACACCCCCGCCGCGAGAGACAAATTTTTCACCATCCCACCAGGCTCTCGCCCCGTCGTACTTTTCACTGACCCAGTAGCGACTCAATTCAATGTCAGCATGATAGCGCTCTGCCAACACAATAGGCGGACCCGCCTCCAGCGCAAAAACCGGAGAGACTGTGACAGCAGAAAGGGAAAGGGCGATTACTGCGGGCAACAAACGATAAGACAACTGCATTACAACAACTACTCAATTACCTCGAAATATTATTTCAGCAACTATATAAAAATTAAACTGTTATCCTGCTCTCATTTTGTTAAGAGGTAATAACTAGTCGGAGCCAACTTCTAATCGATCGAAACTTATCTACTCAATCACAGCGACTCAAAGGAACCAATATAGATCAGTTAACCGGTCACACCTCCTCCCGCTTCAAAAAGGCCGTACTACCAGAATCTCAACCCACTCATAGACCCACTATTTGGCGAAGCCAGGCTTAGGACTACACATTCGCTGATTCGTTAACCCGAACTCAGTTAATGCAACTTTATTTCAGGATGCACAGACCGCCTGAATATATTAGACAGTGTGAACAACGCTGTTCTCATGTATCCGAACAACGACACCTGATGCATCTTGTATAGAGACAGATAAACGATCCGTGCGACTACCCCCTCAATTCGAACATTTTTTATTGCATTGCCCATCAGATTACCCACAGTAGAATAGCTACCCAGCGACACCAATGAACCATAGTCACGGTATTTAAATTCCAACAGAGGCTCCCCCTTTATTTTTAATCGAATGCTGCGCGCTAAAAGCGTAGCCTGCTGATGAGCGGACTGCGCGCGTGGGGGAATAAATTTACCGTCTTCCCACTCACATGAGGCACAGTCACCGATGGCAAATATATTTTCATCAAGTGTTGTTTGCAAAGTGCTCGTCACACTCAATTGATTGATTCTATTCTGCTCAAGGCCATCGCTATTTTGCAATAGATCCGGTGCCTTAATACCAGCCGCCCAGACAGAAATATTACTCGGAAATTGTTTGCCACTTTTGGTATGCACCGTATCAGGAGTCACTTCAGTAACCGTTTCACCTGTGTATATTTCAATTTCCAACTTTTTAAGTTGCTTAGTGGTGGCGCTAGACAGATACTCGGGCAGCGCCGGCAATATTCGATCAGCTCCTTCTATAATTCGAACACTTATACTCACTGATTGTTCGCTTATATCCATATACGAATCCAGTAAGTCGGCAATCTGCCTGAGCTGCGCCGCCAGTTCAACGCCTGTAGCACCCGCTCCGATAATAGCTATGTCAAGCTTGCGTTCCTCGATAGAATTATCCGACGAAAATATTTGCGTGTAGGTTTGCACCAGGCGCTTGTGAAAGTTCTCTGCCTGTTGTGTTGTATCGAGATACAGGCAATGATCACTAACACCGGGAACCCCAAAATCATTACTGACACTGCCAACGGCAATCACCAAAGTATCGTAACTTATGTGGCGCTCTTTACTGAGTAACTCTTCTTTATCATCAAATATCGGTGCCAGAATAATCTGCTTTTTCTTCCGATCAATGGCGCTGAGAGCACCTAACCGGAATCTGAAGCCACAACGCCTGGCCTGTGCCAGGAACGATATCTCATTGACGTTTGGATCAAATGATCCGGCCGCAACCTCATGCAAAAGCGGTTTCCAGATATGCGTCAGTTGCTGA
This sequence comes from uncultured Granulosicoccaceae bacterium, assembly GCA_938041955.1. Lineage (GTDB taxonomy): Bacteria > Pseudomonadota > Gammaproteobacteria > Granulosicoccales > Granulosicoccaceae. The sequence continues at coordinate 6,440 of CALISD010000164.1, forward strand.
TCAATAAGGGTAACAATTACCGCTTTTGTGCGCTTGAACCGACGACCGAGTTGTGATGCCAATGCCAACCCGGCAGCGCCACCGCCTACAATAATTATGTTGTGCTGCTTGACTGAATTCATAGTCATATTTTTCGATTAAATTATGACTTTATAATGCCACAGAGCAAATGCTTGCAGAGCATAATATTACCTACTCACCACACTGCATAATTCTGTAAAATACACTCTGTGTCATGCACATATGGGTCGATGTTGCCGCCGATATACACAGTACTCTTATGGATGAGGCAGCACAGCATCATTCAATTCTCAACATACAACCAACTATCAATCGAAAGGTTTTGGTGCGAGCAAGTGAATTAGGTGCTAATAAAACCAGATTAGTGAAAAGCGCATCGAACAGCTCGTAACAGCAGAGCCATTTTGAGTTGCGCCCACTGCAACACTCTTGCAAGAATAAAGAACATACGCTGGCTGGGTACATAACACCGGCATCTAACACCCTCCACTACTCAATGAGCGATGCCTTCTCTTTTTCTGCTGCTCACACCTGAAAAATCACGCTAATCACTTTACGCCGTATTTTCAGCTAGATGGTTGCCTGCTCCACGCAAATAATCGCCCACGACAACATCAAAAAACGCACCATACCAACAAATCAGTATGATAGGTCCGCCTTACCGATAGTATTTTCTGTGTGTAACACGACTAGCTGAGATAATCGAGTTTTGCTTTAGACCGTGTCGAGGCGTAACCATTATCAGCCGTACTTCAATATTCTGGGCTCTACTATTTTTGCCATTTGGCATCAATGCAGAAACCCTGACAGTCAACCTTGCCGATCTTGGATCAGCACTTTCTTCCAACCGCAGTGAACAAGACGCAGTTCAACGCCTGGTGCTTGATAAAATTCAGCGCCGATTGAATGAGCTCGATTTGCAGTTGAGCAATAACGAATTACTATTGCAGGACGAGCTGACTGATGCGCTAGTGGAAGACGGCTGCACCAGCACAAACATTCAGAACATGACGACTGAAGTCTTGTTATCTGCAGATACCGGGATATCTCTGACAATTGATTCTCTATTTGATCCGATAGAACTCTCACTGTCCTTGTCTGCGACGGTCAACACTCGTGGCCGCGCACGTCAAGTATTCGGTGTCCGTCTCGGGAGTTGTCGTCAATTAGCCAGCGACAGTTTCAACTTCGAGGCCACTGGCCCACTGGGCATTACGCTTGACCTTGAGATTGCACTTAATCCGGAATGGATAACTGACGACACGCTACGTATTACCCCTCAGATCACAATCGATGGGGAACTGCGGGAAAGTAATATCGTAGTAGACGTAGATGATTCACTGTTGCGCGGCCTGCTTGAACGATTTTTACAATCAGAAGTAGACGACCTGTTCAACACTGGCAGCCTAAGAACCGAGTTGTCTGATCTGCAAAACTCCCTGAACGAACAAATTTCAGTTAATGGCTCTGACGCTTCGTTCGACATTCAGTTGCCCGAGTCGGACGACGAACAGATCATAGCCATGTATGAGCTTCTCACTCCACAAGCACGATTCCCGCTTACGGTGGAGTTTCTACAACAATACAGGCTGGAGATACTGGCAGCATTGATTTTCGATGATCAGGAACGAATAGTAGAAATATTAGAGGATGCAGCGTTTTGCCAACTGACCGAACAGTTACAAGTAGAACCTTCACCCCACCCGGTGTTTGAAATAGACAACGGCAACTGCGTCGCATCAGACACCAGACGTGAGGGATTGTTATACGGTGACGCTAACTGCGCCGAACCATTCGACTATTACCCAACAGATTTTGCAGCCTTCTGTGCCACCGCACTCGATTCAAATAGATTGGGTAACGCACAAAGCAATGTGACTGAACTACAGCGCTGGAGCACTTCTCCCGGCAGCCTTTTTGAACTGGGCGCATTGCCCATAGAGGGCAAAGCACAGCCGTTTATAACGCGAGTAAACTACAAGAACGTGACGACCGAGCGGGGCAACTGCTCACTGGAAATGCGTATCTATACAAATGATCCTTCTGGCAGAAACCAAAAACCATTGATAGCGTTGCACGGTGGTAGCTGGCAAAACCGTGGCACCGGTTTTTTGGGCATCGAGAATATGGCAACGCACCTTGCTGACAGAGGGTTCGTCGTGTTCTCCCCGTTCTATCGCCTGGTACATGATTCCGACGGCAGCCCGGAATGCCACAACGCAACGCTCAGTGAATTACTCACTGATGTAGATGACGCGCTCACCTGGGTTCAGCAAAACATGGATTTATACGGTGCAACTGGGAAACCGGTTGTGTTTGGTCAGTCAGCTGGTGGCCACCTGGCAGCTCACCTGAGTATTAATCGCCCCTCACAAATAGAACGTGCTGTGCTTTTTTACGCACCTACGGACTTTGAGGATTTCGGCAGTCAAATACAGCGCGGTGAATATACCAATGAAGTCGGCGTAAAGATCATGCAACGCGTTACCGGCACCAGCACTGACACATTCAACCTGCAGAGTGAGCTAGTCAGAAAAAATTCGTTTCCATCCATTGTCGAAGCCCAACCGAACAATTACCCTCCAATGTTTATACTGCACGGCGAATCAGACACCCTATTGCCATCGAGACAATCTGTTCGTATGTGCAACGCTTTGGCTGGAAATGTTGAAGCCGGTCCGGCACCCTATAACTTTAATACCGTGTCTACGCGGCGCACATTTGCATGTGATGATCGAGGCAGTCAGCTACACCTGATTGCAGAGGGCGAACACACGCTTGATCTTTGCATTTCCGATGAACTTTGTTTTGCCGGCTCACCGGCAAGCGCTGCAGCAACTGCGGACTCTATCCAACAAATGCTTAACTGGAGCGCCGCTGATACCCTCGTCACTTATGACACCACAGAACAACAAAGAACAGGCTCTGGCGCGTTATCCCTGATAATGTTACTTATGCTCTTCTCAGCCGTCCTAAGAAGGTTTAATTCGCTTAACACTTATTCGAATACACACCGATAAGCTAACCTAATTTAGCCGAAACAGATTATTCTGTTTCGGCCATAATAGCACCAGGCGCGCGAGTACATCATGAGCTAACCCTTCACACATACCACCTGCTTTAAGGTATGTACTATATCTACAAGATCCCTCTGGTTTTCCATTACCACATCAATGTCTTTGTATGCACCCGGTATTTCATCAACAACACCGATGTCCTTACGACACTCAACACCTTCTGTCTGCAGCTCTAAATCGCTTGACGTAAACGCTTTTTTTGCTGCAGTGCGGCTCATAGTACGCCCGGCACCGTGAGAGCATGAACAGAATGAGCTTGCATCCCCCTTGCCGCTTACTATGTAGGACTTCGCCCCCATACTACCGGGGATGATGCCCAGCTCACCCTCGCGAGCGCTAATTGCACCTTTACGTGTCAGAAACACATTGGCACCAAAGTGCTGCTCCACCGATACATAATTGTGATGACAGTTTATCGCCTCCCTGGTGACCGAAAATTCAGGCAGTACACCTTTCATAGCCTCAACCACCATGCGCATCATTTCACGCCGGTTCCACATAGCGTAATCCTGAGCCCAGTGGACTGCGAAAACATAATCATCAAAGTGCTTTGTACCCTCATCAAAGTAGGCGAGATCCTTATCCGGCAAATTACGCTGCAATCGTTCAATATCCTTTTTTGCCTGCTGTATAAAGTATCGGCCAATAACATTGCCAATACCACGACTCCCTGAGTGCAGCATAATCCAGACATCATCATTTTCATCAAGACAGATCTCAATGAAATGATTTCCGCCTCCGAGGGTCCCGACTTGTTGTGACCATGTGCGAGACAGATTCTTCACCATTTTTCCGACAGTCGGATGCCTCGCGAGAATTCGTTCCAGCCCGGGATCCAAAGCTTGAAGCGTCGATCGTCTTGCTTTCACGGATTTATGCATCGCAAACCCAACCGGTACCGCATCTTCAATGGCATGCCGGACAGCCTTGAGATTATCCGGCAGTTGATCTGAAGGCAATGACAAACGTACTGCATTCATACCACAACCAATATCAACCCCCACAGCAGCGGGGATAATAGCCCCTCGCGTAGGAATCACCGATCCGACAGTAGCGCCCATACCAAGATGGACATCAGGCATTGCTGCAATGTGACTATGGATAAACGGCAGTTGAGATATTTTTAACAACTGTTCATAAGCACCATGATCAATATCATTAGTGTAAATATTTACCGGAACTTTACCCTTTGTGATTCTTTTTTGAATTGGCATTGGCCTAATCCTTTTTCAAATAATTATAGCCTCCTCCACATTGGGGGAGTGTCTTCCTAAGTTACTAGATACGATTCGAATGCAGTGGCTTATCGCCGCTCTATAGAAACACACGCAGCTGTGCCCGAAAGAAAAACGCTTAGCAACGATGGTCAGAGCGTCACTTTATTCCCGGGCACAAAAAAGCCCCGATTGAATACCAACCGAGGCTTATTAGAAAGTCTTTGCTGGCAGTGTAGCCAGCAACAAAGCCGCGCTACGTTATTTCTGTATATCGCATGATATTGTGATGTTGCATTTTCATTCTCAATGATTCAGCGCGCTATTAAGTCACATTGCACGCAGTAATTTTTTAAATGACCTGTTAATGCTTAGCAGGCGCGGGAGCGGAATTATAAGCAGAACACCTTCTTTGTCAACACCTAAGTTAATGATAACTGGCAAAGCGTGATTGCAATCACTGGCACGACTACACAACCTGATTCCGCCCACCGCATACGTTATTAACCATAGCAAACTAAAGTTCGAAATCCAATTTCCCTCAATCAATGCCTGTTTCAGCTGTGACTGCCGAAGAAATTCCATTCGTTAACCGGAGCTGAAAAATAGCAAGGCAACCGCTAATACCACCCACACGATATTGACCTGACCGCACCATGGCAGTAAGGTCGTTATAGCTTTTTTGCATCATCTCATTCAGCTGGCAATATACGGAGAAGTCAAATATGGACATCAATACTTTTTGGGAATTAATCGAATACGGGTGTCATTCAGACGAACCAGAAGAAGTACTTAAAAACAAACTCGCTGCGCTCACCCCGGATGAGCTCATCTCATTTCAAGAGCATTTCGATCGGCGTTTCGATGCGGCCGACACTTGGGACCTTTGGGGAGCAGCTTATCTTATAGGTGGCGGTTGCTCTGATGACGGCTTTATTGATTTTAGATACGGCCTGATTTCTAAAGGGCGTGATATCTACCAAAAAGCGATAACCAATCCGGACTCTCTTGCAACGCTTGGAGATGATATCGAAATAGAGAATGAAATGTTCGGATATGTGGCTTCCAGCCTTTACGAACAAAAAACGTCAAAAGAAATGCCTGATACGCCGAGCGCAGACCAGTCTGACACACTGGGAACAGAGTGGGACTTTGACGATGAGTCAGAAAATTTGAAGCGCCTTCCACTGCTCTCTGCGCTATATCAATAATTCACCCTGAGATAAGCCTCAGACTTGCACTCAGCATTATTATTGTCAATTCACCGATACCTCTTCAATCCAATGTCTAAGGGCTTCTGGCACTACCAGCTTTTTCTTCGCTCTGGTCACCCCAACATACAATATAGAGCAGAACTCGGCACGATTATCAGACATAGATCCGCGGAAAATACCCGGTGTAAGCATCACATTGTTAAACTCGTGATTCAATGTGTTTTTAATGAAATCAAGCGCCACACTAAAGTGGCCATTGTTATTGAATTTACTGTAGGTCTGCTGCCAGTCCTTATAGCCAAATCCCTTTTCCAACATTCTGTTGATACGCTGAAACCCTGGAATATTGCGATTATGTTTTTCAACGTCCGCCCATGAATTAAACCGGAACAATTCCGGGTGTCGCGCCCTGGAACCAGTGTTGTATAACTCAATGCAGTCCTGAACAAACATATCCAGATCTTTAGCACTGCTTAGCAATTTTATGTCTGCATTCTCTGCAGCAATCCTCTGCGCCCATTCAAACAACCCCCACATTTCATTTACCAGAATCACGAAGGATTGATCGGGGACTTTAGCCACTTTGTAGTATTCGATTTCAATCCGGTGATCAGTATTTCCATGGAAGGGCGATTTAGATTTACCCGGGTGCACTGCGATAATCGGATTGACAATGCTCTCTATTTGACTACTTGAGCGAACCGAATGTGAAAGCTCACGTTTACGCATACTTTCCGGCAACATGGCAACGGCACCGTTTACACTCTGATATTCATCCCCCAGGGTGAGTAGCGCCTGAGGACTGTTATTCAAGATTTGTAACATAGACTCTGACAAGCTATGACATTCATCAAGCAAAATGTGCGTATAACCGGGTGGTACATAACAGCGATTTAATGCCGCCCATTTTATAACATGAAAGCCGCGCACCTGAGGTTTCAAATGTTCAGGCCCGGGTGTTTGAAATTGCCTCCACAATGCCCTGGCATGCTGGCAGGTTATTGCAGTAGTGGTAACATCAAAGGTGGCTTTAAAACGTCGAGGAATGTGCTCTTCTGATATCTCATCATTATCACTCTGACAAAAACGGTACAGCGCTCCCCGCACAGCTGCGATTATTTCCAAAGCACTAAAATCACCACTATCGTGTACACCCAGCAATTGAATCAATTGCGAATCCGGCATTGTCGCTCTGGACACATCGATACGACGGAAATTCTTATGTGAACTTACCGTCAGATCGTTGGGCAATATTTGTTGCGCCAGGCCGATGAAGGTTTTTTTGTGTACGCTGGGGTTTAAGTCGGCTTTGGCAGACAGGGCATCCAGCTGTTTTTTGGTATGGGCAAGCAACAACACCTGCGCGTTAGATCGCTCCAGCAACTTCAAAATAGCGACAATGAAAGTTGATTTGCCAGTACCCGCGTAGCCCTGAACATGTATTTGCTCATCGCTTTGTGCTTCGAACTCACGATATAAGCGACTTTGCTCAGTGGTTAAATACGATACATTACGCGCACGAAGCTGGATTTTTACGGCCCGTTCATTCAAAGCGCTTCTGTGCCGGTCTTTAAATTCAAAGTCCCAGCTACCATCTGGCAGCAGATACTCACCGGGCACTATCGCTTTATCATCAAGCAGCACGATTCTGAAATCTATAAGACGATTAAGTCCTTCCGCAATTTGCGACTTACCAATTAAGGAATGAGTGCCTTCAATATATGATTGCAAGTCTGTCTGCTGAACCTGAGCCTGACCAATGTCTAACGCCTGGGCAAAAAACTGCTCGGGGTGGAAAGTCTCCTTTTCATGCAGTTCAGGTAAACGTGCTATTAACAAAAGCGCGGTGTATTGCGCTAAGGACAAAGTTTGGAGTTCCGTTACCAGATCACTCGCATTATCCAGTAGATGGTGTAAGGTATTCTCGCTGAGCGGCAGATACATGCCAGTGCGCTCGATAGGCATGAAATCTCTCAATGACCAAGACCACTCAATTGTAACACCATTAAAGGCACGCTCCGGTTTGACAACATCTTAAAGCCGGAATTGAATATCGACTGACAGCACCCATGGCTAATTATTAAGCCTGCGCAACTTAAAACTCCACCCCCTTCTGAGCACGAATTCCCGCTTCAAAAGCATGCTTTACCATGAACATATCTGTCACTGTGTCAGCGATTTCTATCAGTTCAGGCTTTGCATCCCTGCCGGTAACGATAATGTTTAATTTCTCTGGCCTGGCGGCCAGTACTCGCACGACATCTTCAATATCCAGATAGTCGTATCGTAGTGCAATGTTCAGCTCATCGAGAATGATCAAGTCATACACCGGCTTATCAGCTCGACAACTTTCGATCATCTCAACTGTTTTCTGCCAGCCGTGCCGGGCGCTGGCGGTGTCTTCATCAAGATCCTGTGTATTCCAGGTAAAACCGTCACCACTCACTTTGTGGTCAATTTCCGGAAAGCGTTTAAAGGCTTCTGCCTCCCCCGTTTTCCAGGTACCTTTAATAAATTGCATTATGCCAACACTCTGGCCATGGCCTGCAGCGCGTATAGCAGTGCCAAACGCGGACGATGACTTACCCTTACCATCACCTGTATTCACTATCAATATACCGCGTTCTATATCTGCCTTGGCGACACGTTCTTTTTGCTTCTTCTGCATCTCCTGCATACGGGCGTTGTGCTCTTGTGCAGTCTTGTTCTTGCTATCACTCACCCGCAGATCCTTTTAAATATTGCGGCAATCCAGCCACAGTTAAAATCACGTTGTCGCAAGCCGTTGCCAATTGCTGATGTAACAAACCCGCCACATCGCAAAATTGTCGCGTCAGCTCACCAACCGGAACAATCCCCATACTGGTTTCATTCGATACCATCACAACGGGCCCGGCTGTATTCTTTACTGCCTGCAGTAAGCCATCACTTTGATGCTGTACCGACCCCGCGCTGTCCGACAGCAACACATTGGTTAGCCACAACGTCAGGCAATCTACCAGGACGCAAGTATCGTCATTTGAATGAGTGCTGATAGCCATAGCTAGATTCAGAGGTTCTTCTACCACCTGCCAATGTGATGGTCGACTTTCGCGGTGATGTTTAATACGCCTGTGCATTTCATCGTCATTGGCCGTTGCGGTCGCAATATAGATTACGCGCTTGCCGGTGTTAGCCGCATGCGTCTCTGCCAACCTGCTTTTGCCGGACTTGATACCGCCGAGAATCAGGGTTTTCATGGTCTGTCTACAGTTCACGAACGGGTACAATGTAAGGTAAGTCTCCACCGCCCTTGATGACTTCTACCCCGTAGACTGCTTTAAGATTGTCATCACTCAGCACATCAGACGGCATACCCTGCGCGACCAATTCGCCTTCGTTTATCAAGTACAAACGATCACAAAACCGGTAAGCCATTGAAAGATCGTGCAACACCACAAGACAGGCGTTGTCACCGCTTGCAAACTGCCTTAACAACTGCATTGTTTGTAACTGATGCTTCAGATCAAGCGCTGCTATGGGCTCATCTGCAAGTAACACCTTCGGCTGCGCTGCCAACGCTCTCGCCAAAAGCATTCGAGTGCGCTCACCGCCAGAGAGTGTAGTGGCATCCTGATGGCGCAGAGATTCGCAATCTGTTGCAGCTATTGCATACTCGATCGCCGCGTTATCTTCATCCGTTAAACGCTGCCATGCACTGAGGTGAGGCCTGCGGCCGAGCGCTACAATCCGTTCAACCGTCAGCGGCCAGTTCACCGGACCACTTTGCGCCACCCATGCAAGCAACTGACTCTTTTGCTGCAATGGTATTTTATTGATGTCTTTATTATCGAGTAGCACTGCGCCCGAATCAGTTTTGACCAGACCCGCCAAAAGATTCAGCAAGGTTGACTTGCCTGCACCATTGGGCCCGACCAGCCCGACCAACTCACCCGACACCAGATTCATTGATACATGGTTAACCAGCACTCGCTCTGAGCGTGTAAGCGACACATCAATTGATTGCAGCAAGACGCTCACAAGTATTCCCGTCGGCTGCGGACAATCAAGTGCAAAAAGAAAGGTGCACCCACTAAAGCAGTTAAGACCCCGACCTTGAGTGGCGAGTCAGTGGGGATTAATCGAACACCAATATCTGCCGCAAGCAACACACAGGCTCCACCCAAAGCAGAGGCAGCCAATAGACGACCCGGTTCGTGAGCAACGTAAGGCCTTAACAAATGTGGAACCACCAAACCGATAAAACCAATCATACCGACCGTGGCAACTGCTGCACCTACCGCAAGTGAGACTGCGATAAATACACGCCAGCGTAAATGCACCGGATTCACCCCCATGCTTTGCGCCGTCCGCTCACCCAGAGTTAACGAATCAAGTTTGCCACCGACACCGACTAACATGGCCCAGCCAATTAATGACGTAGGCAGCATCAACCAGAAGTCACTCATACTGCGATCAGTGATATCGCCGAGTGTCCATAACACCAGCTCACGAACGGCAAATGGGCTCGGTGCAAGGTTAAGCAGCAGTGACATACCTGCAGTTGCCAATGCATTGATCGCGACACCTGCCAATATCAACGTCGTGACTGAAGCATCACGACCTGCCAGTGCATACACTAGCGCTGTAGCGAGCAGCGCACCGAACATACCCGCGAGAGGTAACACATAAGGTGGCACAATATTGCTACCAAAGTACAACACAAGCACGGCAAAGAATGCTGCACCACTGGCACTGCCAACAAGGCCCGGACTGGCCAGCGGATTACGCAGCAGACCTTGCATCGCCGCGCCGCAAAGACCCAGAGTGGCACCGGCGACCAGCGCAATCAGCGCACGCGGTAATCGAATTTGAGTGAGGATCACCGAGTAAACAGAATCAGTGCCTGCCAGCGTATCTTTTAACGCTGCGAATAGCGGTAGCGAATCGCGACCGATTGAAACGGAGACGACAAAAAGCAACAGTGCGATAACACTTAATATTGTGCACAACTTGCCTTGAGACAGAGTCATAGGGTCCCGTCACGTGAAATAGCATTGCCTGGCCCGGCATCACAGACGCTTGGAAAATTGGCATGAGTCAGAAAAGACATGGCGTTCAACATAAGGTGTTACTCGCTCGCTAATTTCAATCGTTCGGCTTGAAGCAATTCTATAACGTCAAAAGTCCATGGACCACCACATACCGTCATACGACTCGGAATATGAATTATCTGAGGGTCAAGTCCCGCGGCCAATAAAGCAGGATGTTGACTCATTGCCTGCGCTCGCGAATAAGTACCGGGACTATAAGGGGACTCTATCAGTGCATCAGGTTGCAATTTAATTATCGCCTCAAGCGTTAGCTTTCCGTAGCTTTCAATTCCAGCCAGTGAGGCGGCGTTTCTCCACCCCGCATACTCCATTATTTGCCCACGCACAGACTGTCCACCACTGGTATAGCCATTCGGATCATACACTGCTGCCAACGGACGCGACTCTTGCGACGATTCAAGCGCCAGGAGCCGATTACGCAGCGTTGCTATTAAGGCTTCACCGCGCTGCCTATGCCCTACCCACTTTGCTACGTTCAAGATATTGTCGAGCACGGCTTCAATGCTATTGGCTATCGGCAACGTCTGTAGCGTCAACCCGACTTCTTTAAGTAACGCCACTGTATGTTTATTTGAATATTGACCCACGATCACGACATCTGGCTGCAGCGTCAGAATTTCTTCAGCGTGCCCGTCATTGGTGGGAAAGGATCTGGCTTTCTCAAAGTAAAAAGAACCCGCCTCATCATGAGACAGCGTAGAAAGCGATCGAATCTGCTCTTTGTCTGCCAGCAGCAAAACCAACTGGTCAGCACACAAATTGATAGATGCGACTTTTATCGGAGGCGTTTCTGCGGCAACGTTGCGGGCTGACAGAATAAATAATAACGACAACAGCCCCGGCCATCCAGACAATGGACTAAATAACGTTAGCAAGAATTTTTTCAAGTAGCTAGGCCGCGCATGAAACGATACGGACTGCAACACATCGCTGCAGCCCGCATCATCATGCTACTGCGTAAACGCAAACCCGGTCGGGTTTAACGTCGTGGCAATGCCATCCGATATCAAAGAATTATCCACCGGATTAATCACTACAATTTTAGGCGACTCAGCAGAAGCAATGGCTACCCACAAGTTTCCTGCAGGGCCGACAGCGATGTCACGTATATCTACGCCAGTCAGGCCTGCGACGCCAAGTGCTTCTATACGACCAGTCATAGGGTTAAATTGGTCAAGTGACGCTGCACCGAAACCTGAAGAACTCACAACATAACCTTTGCTGGCACTAACAATCTCAACGTTGTTGATCCGACCGGTACCTTCATTATCGTCAATCAACTGCTCTGCACTATAATCAGTTGTATCAACCGTTACTACACCGCCGGTAAACGCAGCCGGGCGAGATCCGTCAAACGCACCAAAATCACCGAATGCAGAGATAAAAAGCGTATCGCTTGCAGCATCTACTGATATGTCACCTGGGTTAAAAGCCGGCAGCTCGATGCCAGGCAACGAACCGGTGTTGGTATTGATTTCCGTATCGGTTGCAGTATCAATAACCGCCACATAGCCAGGTTCCGTTGGAGCAAAGCCCTGCAATCGCTGCATAACCACGTACAACTTATCTCCCACAATCACACCACGGGTAGCTTCCGGTCCGGCTGTGGTGTCATATGCACTCAGATCAATTTCACCGATTTTAAACTGTGAAGGATCAGTAGCCGAAGGATTAACCACCCAGACCAGTGGACTGCCGTAGCGCAACAAATAAGCTTTGTTCGAATTCAGGAATACCAAATCATGAGGGTTACTTGAAACATCAGGCTCCACATCTGAATTGGTCGATACTTCGTACAGCGGGGTAGATGGATCGTTCACCGAGTAAGCTGTAAGACTGTCTGAGTTAAAGCGACGGATGACATAGTAGTTGTCTTCAAACGCACGAACGATAGTATCTGAAACACCCGGGTTCAGATCATTCTGACTGGCAAAGGGATCACTCGAATCGATTATTTGCACAACAGAGCTGGTAAACATGGAGTCGATAGTGCTGACAATCACTCGACCGCTGTCACCGGTATCAGTGCCACCATCTGTGTCAGTACCGTCGGTGGTTCCGCCATCTGTATCGGTACCGTCAGTAGCTCCGCCATCTGTATCCGTGCCATCTGTGGTTCCACCCTCTGTATCGGTACCGTCGGTGGTTCCGCCATCTGCATCAGTACCGTCAGTGGTTCCACCATCTGTACCAGTACCGTCAGTGGTTCCACCATCTGTACCAGTACCATCAGTGGTACCACCACCTGTATCAGTACCGTCAGTAGTACCACCATCTGTGTCGGCACCACTGGCATCGGTACCAGAAGTTCCGTCAGTTTCTAAGGGATCGCTGTCGCTGCCACAAGCAGTCAATACAAGCGCCATGGCCAGAATGGGCACTGTCAGTAGATTACGGTGTAATTTCAATTTATTTCCTTGGGGTCACTATGTAAGTAAGGGTAATTATTACTAAGGGTTACGATGAAGCTTTGGGTTGGTAAAACACACTGATAAAACCGACACGCCCGGGTCGCGGGTAGCCGTTGAAGTCTTCGTAGTTTTGATTGGTGAGGTTATTAAGCTCAACATCCAGCCGCCAGTCTTTCCAGTAACGACTTACCGACAGACCGTGCAAGCGCTGATCAGCGGCAACTAAAAAATTAGCACTATCGTAAAAGCGATTTATGTTCGCCTTAAATTCGTATTGTAACTTCCATTGAGCATTCTTCCACGACGCTGTCAAAGCACCATCAACTTCAGCCTCACCCGGTAGTTGCTTGCCGGTCGAACCGCTGATCCTCGACCGGTTTTCTGCGTCCTGCAATGTAAGCGATGCATCAAGACCAAAGCCTTTCTGCCATTGCGCGGTGGCTGCGAACTCAAGACCACGCACTACCGCTTTCGATAAATTCTGCGAACGTCCTACCCCTTGTGCGCTGTAGGTCCGAACAATTAAATCCTTACGCTGACTATAAAAATAAGTTGCACTTAAGGTTTGATCGATTGCCTGAGAAGGATCAGAGTTCCATTTAACCCCGACATCAAAATTATTTGATGACTCTGTTTCTAATGATGAGTTACCTTCAAACAAACCTTGACTACCAAACAACTCAAAAAAGGAAGGCACTCTTTTTTGCTGTGACGCGTTACCAAGCATCAACCACCTGTCACTTAAAGTATGGCTAAATCCCAGCTGCGGAAGCAGAGTACTGGTGGAGTAATCATCGCGTGCCTGATCAAAATTCTCAATTTCATAGTCATCACTAACAAAAAAGCCGCTCAAACTGGACGACACCAGACTGGCGGCACCATTAAAATAGCGATTGTGCTGAACACTAATATCAGCTCGCTGTCTTTTCGCATCCGTGGCGTTTATTTGCGTCAGGTGATTGATCGATTCAAGCGCCTCACTACGGACACGTACACTGGCAGATAGACTGCTGTGATTATGCACTTTCTCCCAGTAGCCGCGTACACCCATCACTGATGTGTCAGAGTCAACTAGCTGCGAAGCGTTACCAATACTTGCGTTCCTGTCGTCATAAAGCTCGTTCTTTACTGAGCCGGTAATCTCCCACAAAGAAGACCACTGGCCGACACCCGAGTCTTTTCTTGCAGTTGAACGCCATTGCACGTTATTGCTTTCCAGTTGTGCGGCACCTCGCTCCGAGTTGCGCCAGTTCGCCACCCCTTTTGTGCGATCGTACAACTGCAATGCATGCTCAAGCTTTACGTTATTGCCCAGTCTGTGACCGGTTTTAATGAAGCCGGACAAGCTACGAGTCTGACCGTTGTTGCGGCGCTCAAGACTGTCATCTGTGGTATTGAAGTTTGTGCCGTTGTCGTTTAAAAACGGAAAGTCGTTAGCGCTCTGGCGATACGAAAACGACCCCACCAGAGTCTGTTCGTTTAACAAATTAGCGGGGCCGCGAAAAGCCGCCGAGAACCTTGAAGAACCAAATGATCCAATACCCATCAGCATACTGGTCACAGGCTTACCCGTCGCTCTGGCGGTAGTGATATTTATTGCCCCGCCGATGGCCGTGTTACCCAACTGCACTGGCACGGTACCTTTGTAGACTTCCACTTTTTCGGCCTGCATCAATTCAATGTCACTGAAGTTGACGCCACCACCCGATGCCTCATTAAGCAAAATTCCATCAAGGTAGACGTTCACTTGCTCTGCACTGGAACCACGCAATGACACTGTGGAATGACTGCCCATGCCACCGCTTTGTTTAAATTGCACGCCGCTTTCAGTCGCGACTACTTCAGCCAGTGATCTACCCGCCTGCTGCAGTTGTTCTTTTAGAATAACTTCGCGAAAGCCTGTGAACTCCCCTTCCGCCGTATCGCCAATCGCAAACGCAGCTGGGCTCGATACACTGCCTGTGGATTCGCCCTCTTGTTCGTCTCCGGTAATAACAATGGTGCCGATATCCGCAGACGCCGTAATGCTAAATACAAGAATGGAAAAAAACGAGAGACTGACAAACCGGCCACGAACAAACGTACCACCACCTGCATTGCGCACGCGATCGTCTGTAGTACCACACCAATGGAAAAGAACTTGTTTCAACGCAAAGCCCACTCGGCAAGTCTTTGAGCAGGTGCGGAAAAGGAACGAGTCCTCGCCAAACACCTCGCTCGGCAGACAAAAATTTAACTCACCGGCGGATATCCTGACTTACGGGTCAACGCTACTACCTCTACCTTCCCGGCGTTTAAGCCAGTGGATGAGACTGAAACTACAAGTCTCGCGAAATAGCGCTCACCGTTCACAGTTGCGAGGGCAGTCCGGGATTTTGCTTGGACACCTGTATAGGCCAAAAAAGCAGCACCCGGTTCCCCACGGCCAGACTAGAGGCCGTCCAAAAAGGACCGATCACCTCATAATGACCGAAAAGTGATTGACGAGCAACAGACAACACATTACTTCACTCCGATTCTGCCAACCACTCACCCAACCAAGCCTCGTGCCAGCTAAATAGACGGCGCAATAAGAATTAAACGCGACAGCGCCAGTTGCGATAGCATGCGCGATATTTTTTTCAGTGATCAAGCACATGCCGACCGACGCCCCGGGACACAGAGAACCATTCGCGG
Source organism: uncultured Granulosicoccaceae bacterium (assembly GCA_938041955.1). Classification (GTDB taxonomy): domain Bacteria; phylum Pseudomonadota; class Gammaproteobacteria; order Granulosicoccales; family Granulosicoccaceae. The sequence goes on from CALISD010000164.1 coordinate 22,146, forward strand.
ACCGCTTGCAGCGGGCCTGCACTGCACTCGATCAGAAAACCAAACCACCCGGATCACTAGGAGAGCTCGAAAGGCTGGCTGCTCAAATCAGCGCCATCCAACGCACATTAACACCCGACACCACTATCGCAAGGACGATACTGTTCGCTGCAGATCACGGCGTCGTGGAAGAAGGGATCAGCGCCTACCCTCAGGCAGTGACCCGGCAAATGTTGCACAACTTTGTCAGCGGAGGCGCCGCCGCCAACGCTTTGTGCAAAGTAAACAACGTGGCGCTTGAAGTGGTTAATGTCGGCGTCATTGGCGCCAGGATAGACGGCGTAGTACACGCAAAGGTGGCAGACGGCAGCAACAACATCGCCGCAACGCGAGCGATGGATACAATCCAACTCGAGCAAGCCATGAATGCCGGGCGCGATGCAGTACAGCGCGCAGCCAGTGCAGGTACCACTTTAGTCGCACTCGGAGAAATGGGCATTGGCAACACCACCTCAGCCGCTGCCATTGTCGCCGCCCTTTGCAACGTCACGGCAAATAAAAGTGTTGGCCCCGGCACCGGACTGGACGATGCTGGGGTCACACACAAAATATCTGTCGTGAATCGTATTCTGGAATGCCATAGCGCACGCCAGCCGAAGGAAGTGCTGCAGAACATGGGCGGTTTTGAAATTGCCGCAATGGCCGGCGCAATGATAGAAGCCCGACAACATAAAATAGCCGTAGTGATTGACGGTTACATCGTCACATCAGCTGCCTTATGCGCAGTAGGCATGGAACCTTCAGTGCGTGAGCACTTAGTGTTCAGCCATCGCTCTGCAGAACCCGGTCACATAGCAGCCCTGACACACCTTAATGCCAATCCGTTGTTAAACCTGGGCTTGCGACTCGGTGAGGGATCAGGTGCAATACTCGCGATTCCACTGATAAGAAGTGCCGTGGCGATACTCAATGAAATGGCAACCTTTGAAACTGCAGGCGTCGACCGCGAGCGGTAACTTACTACTCTCGAAGAAACTATGATCGATCAACTCAAACAAGCATGGAATCGCTACTTCGTCGCCCAGACGTTCATGACTCGATTGCCCGCCCCGGTAAAACTCAGTTGGTCTGAGAAAGAACTTGCACTGAGCACCAGTTACTTTCCACTGGTCGGCTTGCTGATCGGAGCAATCGCTGCCATTGCCTGGTCACTCGGATACTACGGCTGGTCACCTGCGATCGGCGCTGTATTTGCTGTCACTGCATCGGTACTTGCCACTGGTGCTTTTCATGAAGACGGCTTAGCCGATTCGGCCGACGGCATGGGCGGCGCGTTTGAAATAGAAAAGAAACTGATCATCATGCGCGATAGCCGCATTGGCACGTATGGAAGTGTAGCGCTCATACTAATGATACTCGCCAAAGTGAGTGCTATTGCGTTACTTGATCCGACCACAGCTATCTGGACTATTACAGGCGCGCACATGTTAGGGCGCTGGACATCCGTACCATTAATAAAAAACAACCACTACGTTCGCGAGCAAGGCACAGGAAAACCTTTCGCCTCTATGGTCACCACAAGCCAGGTTTTATGGAGCACCGCCTTCGCCCTGCTCTGCAGTGTCATTCTGTTCAAACTAATCGTACTTATTGTGTTACCGGTTGTACTTGCCGGTATGTGGTTTGCGCAATGGTATGTAAGACGCAAGCTAGGGGGGATCACAGGGGACGTACTGGGCGCCATCAATTCACTAACAGAGCTACTCGTCTACTTAGTGATGGCATCGCAATGGGCACTGGAACTTTCGCAGTAAGCTATTTTTCCATAAACGCCTCAAGGTTAACCTTGAATGACTGACAGACATCCCTAAATCCCCTACTATAGAACCCTTCCCACAGACCAGCTGAGCAACCGATCACCGTGGCAAAAAGCAAATTCTATGTAGTATGGCAAGGCCACCAAACAGGCATTTTCACCGATTGGGAAACGTGCAGACAACAGGTACAAGGTGTCGCCGGTGCCAAGTACAAATCATTTCCTACCCTCGCCGAAGCTGAAGCCGCATTCAATGGCGGCCCGACAACTGCACGCAAATCTTCTGCAACCGGTAGCAGCAAAGCAGAGACAAAAAAACCAGGCAACCGAAACTCACCAAAGACCTGGTCAGCCAAAGAACTCACCACCCTCACCGAAGACACTTTCATTTATACCGACGGCGGGTGCGAGCCAAACCCGGGTGAAGCAGGCTCTGGTATGGCCATCTACCGCGATGGCAAGATTGATGAACTCTGGTATGGCCTTTACAACCCCAACGGCACCAACAATACCGCCGAATTAAATGCGCTACATCAAGCATTGATAATTGCAGAACAAGAGATAAAGAAAAATCGCAGCGTGGCTATTCTTTGTGACTCAAAGTATTCAATACAATGTGTCACTCAATGGGCGGTAGGCTGGGAGAAAAAAGGCTGGACCAAACCCAGTGGTGAAATTAAAAACCTTGATCTAATCAAAGAACAGTACTACTTATACCAGTCAATTAAAGATCAAGTAAAAGTGCTGCACGTGAATGGTCACGTAGGCGTAGAAGGCAACGAGCTGGCAGACCGCATGTCGATTATTGCGATGGAAGAAAAGAACCCGGAGTTCTGTCTCTATCCGGATAAAATCGACATCGATCAAATCCTGGCGCTGCGCGCCGGATAGCTCACGTACAGGGGCGGAATAAACATGCGCATGCATAGATCGCCATTAAAAACTCCCGGTAAAAATCGATAAAGCCAGTTGTGCACCAACGTCGATCACCGGTGAGCACCAGGCCATTGTATAGTTTTGCCCCCGAACCCGGATGCGCCCGGCTTTCACCTGGATACTCCTCAAGCAATATCTGCATTTCAGCAGGCATGGCTTGTGTACGGATTTCCCGCGTGTGAAAATTCACGACCAACTATTCAAAGGCTTGACCTATAGATCTATGTCTAACTGAACCGTGCACGATCATGAGGCGCTGTAAAATCAACAACCGGCCCAAATGGAATCACACGCGACGGGTTAATAGACTCATGACTTGCGTAGTAGTGGTCTTTGATGTGCTGCATGTTTACAGTCGCGGCAACCCCTGGCTGTTGATACAAGTCCCGTACATAACCCGATAGATTCTCATAGTCCACTATGCGTCGAATGTTGCATTTAAAGTGCCCTACATACACAGGGTCAAAGCGGACAAGCGTGGTGAAGAGTCGCCAATCCGCTTCGGTTATCGTGTTACCGGTTAAGTAACGCCGCCTTGATAAACGATCATCAAGCCAGTCAAGCGAATCGAATAATGGCACCACGGCTTCTGCGTATGCTTTCTGTGTTGTTGCAAAACCTGCCTTGTAAACCCCGTTGTTAACCGTGTCGTAAATGCGGTCATTTAACGCATCAATCTCCTGCCGCAATGGCACGGGATAGTAGTCACCTTTAATAGCACCGATACCATCAAAAGCTGAATTGAACATACGTATGATCTCAGGCGACTCATTCGACACGATGGTATGGCTTTGCTTGTCCCATAGTACCGGCACCGTGACACGGCCAGAGTAATCAGGCATAGCCGCCGTGTATATTTGGTACATATAGTCAGCGTTGTTTACAGTATCGGGCACCACCCCGTCACCCGATTGAAACGTCCAGCCCTTATCCGCCATGTACCAATGTACAGTTGAAATTGAAATCATATCTTCAAGCCCTTTAAGGGCACGAAAGATCAACGTGCGGTGTGCCCAGGGGCATGCCAATGACACATAAAGATGATATCGACCTGCTTCGGCTTTGAATCCGGACTCACCACTCGATCCCACAGAGCCGTCAGCGGTTATCCAGCTGCGAAACTGCGGTGCTTTACGAACGAATCGACCGCCACTGGATTCAGTGTCGTACCACTGATCAACCCATTCGCCGTGTTGCAATAGCCCCATATGAAACTCCGAGTGTTCTTAACATTTTAATGGTTGTGTGCGTTGAACTTCTGACTAAGGTCTGCTTATGTTCAGTCTAGCCACCCACACCGGCAAAGCGAACACCACTGAGGTCTGCCATCTCACGCTTCCATGAAGTAATATCGTCGATGCAAAGTTTAGACAGATCATCATGTCCACAAGCGCGCGCTAAAACCTGCATCAATTCGACACTCGCACCGAAATAGCGGGCCAATTTCTCAGCCGCTGGCTGCACATGTAAACGCTCTCTGAGTTCCGGTTTCTGGGTAGCCACACCTACCGGACAATTGTTTGAATTGCACATTCTTGCAGCGATACAACCCACCGCCTGCATGGCAGAATTAGAAACAGCAATAGCATCTGCACCTAGCGCCATGGCTTTAACAAAGTCTTCGGCTACACGTAAACCACCGGTAATAACCAATGTGACCTCATTACCCGTCTTGGCATTCAGGTGTTTACGCGCACGTGCCAGTGCTGGAATGGTAGGCACTGATATATTGTTCCGAAAGATCAACGGTGCCGCACCGGTACCACCACCACGGCCATCAAGAATGATGTAGTCAGCGCTGGCCTCAAGGGCGAAATCTATATCCGCTTCAATGCGATTGGCAGACAACTTAAAACCGATGGGTATGCCACCAGAACGCTCCCGAACTTCATCGGCCAATTTACGAAAGTCGGAAGCGCTATGCAGGTCGGGAAACGTTGATGGTGAGATGGCACTTTGCCCGGGCTCAAGCCCGCGCACTTCTGCAATTTTTCCTTGTACTTTGTTACCCGGTAAGTGCCCGCCCGTGCCGGTCTTCGCGCCCTGCCCGCCTTTAAAGTGAAAAGCCTGCACCCGTTCAACCAGATCGATATTCCAGCCAAATCTTGCTGAAGCTAACTCATAGAAGTAGCGTGAATTTTCTTCCTGCTCTTCATTTAACATTCCCCCTTCACCGGAACAGATTCCGGTACCGGCAAGTTCAGCGCCACGCGATAACGCTGTTTTCGCTTCTTCTGAAAGTGCTCCGTAGCTCATGTCAGACACAAACAGCGGAATCTCGAGTGACAGAGGCTTTTTAGCACGCGGACCGATTGTCACGGAAGTGGACACCGCATGATCATCCAGCAAAGGTTTCTGTGCCATTTGAGCTGGCAAAATTTGTATGTCATCCCAATGCGGCAGATCTTTCCGCGGCACACCCATGGAACCCATTTCGCCGTGGTGACCCAGTTTCGAAAGACCGTCTCGCGCCAACTCATGGATACGAGCCACGGTCGGTTCCTCAGGTGTTGGCGCCGCCACCGGTACAGCATTTTTCGCTTTCGCTGCAGGTGCCGGATCACCCACTGCCAGCGCTCCTAATGTTGCGTGGCTACCATCGCAAAATGGTGAGTCTGCGGTCGCTTTACACTGACACAACGCCTTATCGCCCGAGCTTTCAGCGGTGAATTTCAGCGGCTCGATGTCTGTGCCTCGATGAGAGCCATCGCAAAACGGTTGACTGGCAGATTTGCCACATCGGCACCAAAAGTATTCCTTACCAGCTTCGAGCGTTACTTTCGCAGGCACTTTCGCTGCAATAATCGGGGTCGCCATATGTCTGTTCCATCGGTGGTCGGGGTTAAAAGACTAAACCTATTTAGCTCAGCAACCGACTTAATTTTCATCGCAGCCAGACACTCATGGTGCCAAACAAGCCTGTCACACAGTTGCGCCAGACAATAATATAGGGTTACCATAATTAGACCAGATGGAATCCTTAGAACACATTATTCTATAAATCAGAACAATTAGTTAAACCCATGGGACAACTGGAAGATCTTCATGCCTTTGTGCAAATTGTCGAGCACGAAAGCATAGGCAAAGCCGCCGCCGCAATGGGTATTGCGAAATCTGCAATGAGCCGTAAATTACGATTGCTCGAAGAACGTATGCAGACAGAACTGATCGTCAGAACCACTCGCCAATGGGCGTTGACTGAAGCTGGACGACAATACTACGAACGCGGTTTAAATGTCGTCATCGCCTTTCAAGAACTCGATAAAACTGTGCAGAGTGAACGCGGTGATCTTGCAGGCGTGATTCGCATGTCAGTCCCGCTTTACTTTGGCAAGTCGGTGTTAACGCAACCGCTGCTTGAATTTGCTGAAGCTCACCCCGATGTGCATTTGAAAATCGACTTCAGCGATAGAATGGTTGATGTGGTTCGGGAGAATTACGATTTTGTGGTACGCATTGCCAACCTTCCCGACTCCTCACTGATAGCAAGAAAGCTCTGCGAAGCGCAACATGTGTTTTGTGCCAGTGCTAAGTATCTTGAAGCCAGCCCTGCCCTTAATACGCTTCATGACCTGCAACACCATAAGATAATTCAATTCGGACCATCGCAACGCTTCAAGTGGACAGCCAAAACACCCACAGGCAAAATGGAGTCAGTGTCTTTAAGCGCATCATTGAACTCAGACGATGGCGCGTTTTTGATTGACGCAGCAACACAAGGACTGGGAGTCACACGGGTACCGGACTTCATGGTTGAAGCTGCATTAAAGTCCGGGGAACTGGTACGGGTACTTGAACACTCAAAACCTGATCCAAAGGGGATATTTGCCGTTTACCCTGCTACTAAATACCTGCCTGCACGAACCCGGGCACTGCTTGATTTTCTGGTCTCTCGGGTATCAAAAAAACCGTAGTAACACAGCAAGCCATGTAGCTGGGCGGCGGCCACTACTCGACAGGCCGTTCCAACGATTCAAACGCCTGAAATATCCAGTTGCGAATAGCCAATACCATCGTTGTTCCCTGGCGTTGATCAAGCGGCAGCTTTCTCTCTTCTCGTACTGTGTCATCAAAAAGCTGCCCGATCGAATGCAGTCGTTCCATAACCTGCTGCTTGGCAACGATTGATATATCGCCATTTTTCACCAGCCGCAAACAACCCTCTTCATTAAAATTTGCATTAAAGAATGGCCCTTGCACTTCTTTTCGAAAGTACTGCTCGATTGGTCCATTGGGCTGCCAGTTAAAATTGCTGGAGATCCTTGGCTTTACACGGTTGCCGGGCAACAGCTCAATTAACTTCATGCGATCAAGTCTGGCGAGGTAACGGATACCTTCCACTTCAGTCAGCTCATAGCGATCAAGTATGTCGGCAAAGCTCCAATGGTTTACCAGGCAATAGGCCACCAGTAACAGCTTGGTGTCACCGACCAGTTCACCCTCTTGCTCAAGCGACAGCGACTGCAGCTGCTTGCCTGCATCCTCACTCAGCCGCACTAGATCACCGAGTTCAATACCAAGGATCTCGCAAATCCGATCCAGCCTGGAGAGCGTCATATTGCCGCTTGAAAACATCTGCTTTACCGCAGATTCAGACAACTCTAGCTCCTGGGCCAACTCACGATACGTCACCCCTTTGAGCTTCAGCTGAGTTTTCAGCTCGTAAACCAATCGCGTCGCTTGTGCCATGAAGTACCGTTTTTTTGAACCAGAGAGATTCATATTTTAGACGATTTTCAATAAGGTGGCGAAATACTGCCTCCCGGCCGACACTAGCTCTACATTCAACGTCAGGAGCAGCAATGAATATCTTCAAACGCATAGTCACTACCGTCCATTGCGGAGTCGACCGGACCGTCGCGAGCATGGAGAACCACGAAGCCATAGTGGATGCCGCACTGAAGGAAAGCCGCGAAGCATTGATGCGAGCAAAAATTCGTCTGGCACGACTGGAAAAGGATGGCAAAAAGCAACAAGACCGATCCACTGAACTGGCCAGCGAAATAGAACTGTGGGCCGACCGTGCCCGCAGCAGCGCGGAGCACGATCGTCAAAAAGCACTCGCCTGTTTACAGCGCAAACAGCAGCGTGAAAGGGAATTGATAAAGGTTCGCGAGCAGCTTGCAGAACACCAAAGCATCATCAAAAAAGTTCATGGCAGTATTGAAGAGTCCAGCAACAGAGTGGAAGCACTGCAACATCAACGCAATCATATGCGCTCACGTGAGGCGGCAGCCCATGCTGGCTCGATAATACATAACCTTGATGGCCGAATGGGTGATGACGTCGAGAATGCCATTGAGAGGTGGGAAATCAAAGTCGGTCAATCAGAGATTATGAATGACACTTATCTTTCCGCTCACACACCAGACGATGATCTGGCTACAGAATTTAATACCACTGAAGAGAACCTGCGCCTGGAAGCTGAATTAGATGAACTAATAAATCAGGGAGGTAACAACAATGAATAATGAAGTCATTTTTGAAGAGAAGATCGTAACCGTCGATCAGCCCGGTGCTGACCAACCCGCCGTTGACGAGACCTCACACTGGAATGCACCCACAGTAAAGTCGAATAAAAACACAACATCGAAAGAGACACCTGCTACCACACTCTTTGTATTGATTCGTAAATACGCGTCAGTTTCAGACGCACTAAGAGTGATGGGTGCACTTGCGGTAGCGACAGCGATGGGGCTGTTTCTACTGGAGGGGGTAGAAGTACAAAACGATCTTTATCGATTCCTGACCATGCTCGGCTTAACAGCTGCACTAACCACTGCGGGCTTGCTTATGAGCACTATACTCAAAGAGCAGCGTGGTAGCCGGATGTTTATCGGCTTGGGGTTGTTGTCTATTCCAGTAAATTTTACCGTCTTTGGCGCTTTGATTTACTCAATTGTGCCGCAGGATGTTGTCACTTTCAGTTACCCGAGCTATGCACATTGGCAAGTCACCAACGCCAGTGAAGTTCCATTGGCCCTGGTGGCAGGCATTGCCGTATTGTTGCCCGTCGTCTGGTTAGGCTTCACAGTATTGGCCCGTTCAGAGCGATTGTGGCTTAGCACCACTTTACTGATTAGCAGTGCCTTTTTGATGATACCGGTAAGACAGGAACTATTCTCTGCCGGTATTGCCATTGCATCAGCCGCATCAATTTTCTGGTTAGTTCGAAGAAACCACAACAACTCGCTCGCACTAAAGACACCGGAAGGTCGCTTTGCTCTGGCACTGCTATTCATAGCCCCGATCATTATTGCTGTAAGAAGTTTGTTTCTATATGAGGCAAGTGGCATTTTAATGCTGACACTTGCGGGTTTATTTTATTTTTTCACACGGCAGTTAATATCACAGCGCAACGAGAGTAATTTTTATTCCGCCACACTGACGATAGTTGCCTCTTTAGCGGCACTGTTTATCAGTGTCACTGCAGCCGACGTTTTCGCATTCAAATGGTTGAATCAATGGAGTGTCATCTTAGGTTCAGTATGCGTACTATTACTGGCACTGGACATCAATAAGGTATCACCGCATCGCCGCGTTGCTAATACAGTCAGTGTACTGATGGTCGGCATAGCAACAGCTGCGATGGTGATGCTGGCGCTTAGCACTTCAGTACCTGGCCTTATCGCCGCGGCGGCGGCTATTCTGGTAATGGTCTGTGTCTATGGCTACTTATTCAAAAAGTTCCCGGTCATTGGCTTAGCGCTGGTCGGCATCATCGCCATCCTAGCTCTCAACGCTCAGAATATCTGGCTTGCGGCATCACAAACCGGTTGGTGGGGCATAGGAGCGATAGGCGCTATTGCGATCATCTCAGGCTCTATGCTTGATCGCGCAGGGACAATTAAAGAAACGCGCTCACCCAACAAATCAGAAACGTAAACGCAGAACCTTGCTCATGCAGCGGGCTAGCTGAGATCATCCAAGGCTGCTCGCTGCCTCCTACCATCCTTCGCGCAGCCACAGAAGCAACAAAGAAAACAGAATCAAGTAATAGACGATCAAGGTAACCCGCAGCGTGAGCAAGGCCAGACAACGCTCGCCCAGCAGCGCTACATCGTAAGCGCTGATCCTTGCTCACACACTGGCTACCTGAGATCCACGGCAGCCCTCTACTCCTTACCGTCCTTCGCACCTATAGAGAGACCGAAAACGGAAAAAATCATCAGTAATAGACTGATCAAGGTAACCCGCAGCGTAAGCAAGGCCGGATAGAGCTCATAGAGCAACTTAACAGCGTTAACGCTGATCCTTGCTCACGCAGCGGGTTACCTGGGATCGATGCACTAGAGCCTGCTGGTTTTCACTATGCTTCGCGCAGCCGTGGAAGCCGGAAAGTAAAACAGGTGCATCAGTAATTGACGATCAAGGCAACCCGCAGCGTGAGCAAGGCCAGACAACGCTCATCCCACAGACCAACAACGTCATCACTGACCCGCGCTCACGCAGCACGCCGCCTGAAATCCATGCGCACCTGCCTTCGGCTACTCACCTTCCTTCGTTCGACCACAGAAGCCGGAAACAACCATCAGCAATAGACCGATCAACGTAACCCGCAATCCAGCATGACCGGCTCATCGGATTGTGGAGCAAGCAAGTGTTTTCCACGCCATCAAAGAACAATACTCTGCGTCATATATTATAAGGCTGATTGGTTTAAAGTGATCTGTGAAAACAATGTAAGATACTGGGATGCGATTAGTTATTGTACGGGGGATAGCTCGACTCAAAGCCATTCGCTTACTATCCCGAAGCTGCGCCCGAAAAATTCACCACCGCTTTATCGAAAAAGCAGTGTGCTTTTTAAAGCGTTGCAACAGTCAACCTGCGGGATTGAACATTTGGCGAACTTTGTTGTCTATTCCTTGTAGTTGTAGGTTTGTGTATAGGCCGCCCGCCGGCGAACGAATTACTTCAATTTTCGAGCAAGCCTTCCCCATACATTACTTGGACTTTCCAGACCGGATTGAAATAGTCGTTTCAACAGACACGCACCTGAATACAGCTAACACGGTATAGTCAATCGCAAAGTAACAAGTGAAAACTGGCAACCCCATTTAATGTTCCACAATAAAAACAGTTAGAAGGAAAAATATGAGCGAAGGGACTTACACCCCAGCCCGAGTTTGGAAGTGGGATTCAGAGAGCGGAGGACGTTGGGCAAGTATTAACCGACCCATCTCCGGCGCTACAAGCCAATCCGAGTTGCCTGTAGGCAAACACCCACTGCAGCTGTATTCATTGGCGACCCCTAATGGCGTCAAAGTTACCGTGATGCTTGAGGAGCTGTTGGCCCTCGGTTTTGAAGGTGCAGAATATGACGCTCACCTGATACGAATTGGAGACGGTGATCAATTCAGCAGCGGCTTTGTTAACGCAAATCCCAACTCGAAAATACCGGCACTGATGGACCACAGCACCGAAACACCCACACGCGTGTTTGAGTCAGGTGCGATCCTAATGTACCTGGCTGAAAAATTTAACACCCTTCTACCTACAGAACCCTCAGCACGCGCCGAGTGTTTATCATGGCTGTTCTGGCAAATGGGCAGCGCGCCCTACTTAGGCGGCGGGTTTGGTCATTTCTATTCGTATGCTCCGGTAAAAATAGAATACGCCATCGACCGATTCACCATGGAAACCAAGCGTCAACTTGATGTGCTGGATAAACAACTTGCTAACAATCAGTTTATCTGTGGCGACGACTACACAATCGCCGACATCGCAATTTGGCCCTGGTATGGCCAGGTGGTATTGAACACCGTCTATGAAGCTGCTGAATTTCTCCAGGCGCATGAATATAAACACCTGAATCGCTGGGCAAACGAAATCAAAGAAAGACCCGCTGTAAAGCGCGGCCGAATAGTCAATAAGACCTTCGGTGAGCCGTCTGAACAGCTACATGAACGTCATGATGCCAGTGACTTCGACAACAAAACTCAAGACAAGGTCGATTCTTAGTCTAAGAAGTCATAGCCGACTGTCCGACACCGTTCGTAGTAGCGGTGTGAGTAAGTCGCATTCAAGCCACCGTAGCTGCTCATGCATGGTAAAAAACAGCAGGCAGATGTGCATCGATCTCAGCTAACCCGCTGAGTGAGCAAGGATCAGCGTTTAACGCTGTGAAGCCGCTCGACGAGCGCTATCCGGCCTTGCTCACGCGGCGGGCTACCTTGATCTTCTATTGCTGATGAACCTGCGGTGCTTTTCAAGCTCCCCTGGCTGCTCCATGCATAGTAAAAACCAGCAGGCACTCGTGCATGACTCTAAGGTAACCCGCTGCGTGAGCAAGGATCAGCGCTTAACGCTGTTAAGCCGCTCGACGAGCGCTATCCGGCCTTGCTCACCCAGCGGGTTACCTTGATCTTCTATTACTGATGAACCTGCGAAGCCTTTCAAGCCTCCCTGGCTGCTCGATGCATAGTAAAAAAACAGCAAGCAGTCGTGCATCGATCTCAGGCAACCCGCAGCGTGAGCAAGGATCAGCGTTTAACGCTGTTAAGCCGCTCGACGAGCGCTATCCGGCCTTGCTCACGCGGCGGGTTACCTTGATGGTCTATCACTGATGAACCTGCGAAGCCTTTCAAGCCTCCCGTGGCTACGCGATGCATAGTAAAAAGCAGAAGGCAGTCGTGCATCACACTAAGGTAACCCGCTGCGTGAGCAAGGATCAGCG
>CALISD010000165.1 GCA_938041955.1 uncultured Granulosicoccaceae bacterium
ACATGGGTATTTGATCACGAACGACGACGCCCATGGATGCGACTGGTGTGTCTTGAATAGTTGCAATTAAGGAGGCGATGCATTTGCAGAAACTATATAGCCAGCTGGCCGATGTGTTTGACGGTCCGGAAATTATCGAAACCAGAGCGCGGCAGGCCCTTCAGCATGCAGCGGAAAGCGCATTTTTTTCGGGCGAAGCGAACGATTTGCAGCAACCCTTTTTGGATGTAGTGAAGCAGCCGCACGCGCATCCGGTTTGCAGGCTGATCGCACAAGCTTCATTGCCATGGGCACCGCCTCAAACATCCGCTAGCGCGAAGTACATTGAAGACAGTTAGTGCAAAGCACATGTCGAGCTTCTCGGTCCGGGCGGGTTAGTCAAATCAGATGCTGTGAGAATTGGTCTGTATGGAATGATGCCTGAGTCAGCGTATGGAATACGAACGCACCCGGCTGAAGAAACTTACGTGATGCCCGCGGGAGAAGCGTTCTGGAAGAGGGGTGACGATGAGTATTCACTTTCAGTGACAGGTGAGCGTTCTTATCATCCTTCTATGATGGAGCATGCGACCAGAACAGGGCAGCACGCCTTCATGTCTATCTATGCATGGGTGGGAGAACTATCTACAGACAACTATGTCTACTCTGGTGCCTTATAAAATTGATGCTACAAATGCATTAAGCCCCGCAATTGCGGGGCTATTTTCAGTAATAATTAATCGGGTGTTGATTACGCCCTATGTTTGCGCTGTCTTAGAGCCAGCACTGGCAATAATAAGAACGCTAACAACAAGAGTTCAATGCCCATTGAACCTCCTCCACCTCCGCCACCATTTTTGTGGCTTGACCTTGGCGCGTTAAACGCAGGTGCTGACTGATCTACCCGGGTAGTTTGCACCTGTTGAGTTGCGCGTTGTTGCATAGCTGCTGTCTCTGTCTTTCGGCGATCACGGTTTTGTCTTTTGATGTTATGTGCATCGAAAGACTCATCGCGCATCACTACCATTGACGTATGGTCTGTCACCAGTCCGTATTGAACTGCTGTATCGATAATCGCGCTTTTGTATTCGCTGTCATCTCCCAGATAGTCAATCATGTCCTGCATATCAAGAATGCTTGCATAGGCCCAAAGTCTTTCTATTTCAGGGTGTCGTGCATCTTGTTCTGGAAAGTTAAAGCGGGCTTTATAAGTTTTTCGCTCGCCAGATACCTCGGCTGCCAGTGTGACTTCGGCTTCACCGCTGCTGGTGTAGTGACCGAATACGGTGAGCTGCTCTCCGCGATACAGTGTTTTGGTGACTTTAGGTGTAAGGTCACGTGTGTTAACACCGGTGATTTTCAGATTGATGTCATGCATCGCTTCATGGCTTACTTTCGATGTAAATTCCATCAACTTTCCGACAATATCGTCGCTGTTAGAAACGCTGACTGCAAAACCGTTAGACACTTCTGTCATGGCTTCAAGTAGCGGACGGTTTGCACCATTGCCCATAACCGCAGTGAATAGTCTTACGTCTTGCTGTTTCATCAGCTTCAGGAATTGCTTTTTCTCTGTCACTCCAACATTAGCTTCACCATCTGTCACCAGTACAATGACACTGGTTCTGTCTGCATCAAGCTTGCGAATGGCTTTGTCCATACCTGCATACAAGTTAGTGCCGCCACCTACCTGAGTAGAAGTAAGTTTCTGCCCCCAGTGTGCTACTTCAGATTGACTGGCAACAACCCAGCCGTTGGTCAATTCGCTTGTTGTGTTGCTAAAGCGGATAATTCTAAATCTGTCTTGTGCGCTCAGTTCTCCCAGTGCCCGTTGCACACCGTCAACCAGTGAGGCGTACTTACCTTTCATAGAACCCGACATATCTAGCACGAAAGCCCAATCGCGACCTTCAGTTATTGGTGCCAGATCGTTGCCCGGAGTCAGGGTCAACATAAATGTACCTGTGTTGCTGTCTGCTTTTTTGTGCGAAACCAAGTCTACCGACGCAGGTGTATTGGCCGCCAGACGCCAGTAAACAACGATATCGGTATCCAGTGTTCCGGCAGTTCCCGGTACAGTGTTAGTTACCGTCATTGATTCTTCGCCGGTGGTGCTTTCAAGTGCGTCTGAATTGACTGCAGCACCATTGGCGGCACTCATCATAGATACCTGCCATTGCTGATCATCGGTATTGGTGACTGCCGCTTGCGGGTGTGCAGGCAGGCGTAAGCCGCTGACTGCATTTGCAGAGCGCAATTTAAGATCAAACGAAAAGCGCTCTTTAACCGTGGCTTCCTCCAACCAAAATGAGTTTGCTGCATCGTCAGTTGCGCCGTTTTCCAATGGATAAACATATCGTCCAACACCGGTATCTATATCCACGGCTTGCATGTAGATCAATCGAATACGTGTGTCCTGACCCGACCGAACCGGCGTCACTTTTATTTCAAAGTTATAGTGCTTGTTCTTCTCGGCGATACCCGCTTCGCGTCCGGCGGCTTTTTCTTCCTGATACACAACGCGCGCTTGTTCTTTCTCTAGCACCTCGCCAATGACTGGCTGGTTATCGATCCACACAGTGAATTCTGATACCGCAGCTTTGTCTGGCACCGGGAAGCGATAGGTTGCTTCCAGGTCGTTTGCTTGCGGGTTGTGAAAGACCTGATTGACTTCGGTGATCGCGTATCCGTTTTCTATCACCACCGCAACGTCGTGCGATTTGATTTGCAGTGCTGCATCATTGCCCGCGTTGCTCGGGACCAATAGTCCGGCAGCGTGGGCGGGAGCTGCCAAACTGCAAACCCCCAGTGCTAAACCTAAGATAAATTTCCGTATTCCGTAATACATTTTTTGATGCCTCGTGTGAATGTTCGAGATCTATCTTTCGGTAGCGGGCTGTAATAATCTACTTTTAGGGAAAAGGGTGGTTAAAATTCACCTGTGGGTGCAGTATATCTGTACCGAATTACGGAAGTGTGATTCAAGCGAATTGCTGGTCGGCTCCGAATTAGCTGCAGCATTCGCAGCCTTTGTTGAAACAGACCTATTTTCTACCCCGTTGGAGGGTTGTTTGGGTGGGTACATTAAAGGTAAGTTTTGAGTCATAACTATGCCCTCAATAATGCCCATGAGATCGCATCAGTTTGTCTGCACGGTTCTGGGAATTAGTCAGCGCCTGATCAACTGATTTCATCCCCTGAAGCATGTCGTGCATTTCTTCCCCGACAATTGCGATGATGTCTGTGATCTCAGGTACCGGTGGCCTTGGCCACATCTGCAATACACCAAAGCGTGCCATTTCATCTACAACACCTATTAACGGTGATATCTTTTTAACCTCAGGATCCTGACACACGCTAAAGCGCGGGCTAACCAGGCTTCCGTTTTCAATGTATAGCTTGACGGTTTGTGCAGACGTTAAGGACGCGACAGCATTCCATACGGGATCAATGCGTTCGGGGGCAATATTGGATGGGATAGCAAGTGCATAGCCACCTAACGGTGCGATAGTGCGACCTTTGAGCCCTGTAGGGTGCGGTAGATAGTCAACATTGCCGTACGCTGGTGATTGATCGTTGAGTTCAAACAAAGGGGCTAACAGCGTGGCACAGTAGGCGATGGCGGCTTTGCCATCGGCAAAGCATCGCGCTCTTTCGTACCATGACATATTCAGTATGCCGCGGGGTGAGTATTGTAGTAGCTCCAAAAAGTACTCAGCCGTGCTGCGTGCCTGTACGGTGTTAAACATGGGGCGGAAGTTCTCCCCCTCTACGTTTTCTCCATCAAAACCAAAATCTGTTTTCTTTAAGTTGAGCACTGGTTGCCCAAACGCTGCCATTACAAATAGAAACGAATGACCCAGTGGAGTACCACGTGCAGCATTCCAGGCAATGCCTGCCATATCACCTGAGAACGGGCTGTGAATTTTGCGCGCTGCATTGAGTGTTTCAGTAATAGTGTGCGGTGGTGAAATACCGTTGGCTTCGAATACGTCTCGACGGTACACCAGTAGCTCTGGAGTCGTCTGTACTGGCAAGCCATACTGCTGCCCGCTGTAGCGCGCGCAGGCTAGCGCTTGCGGGTGGAAGTCTGATACATCTAAGTTAGATTGGGAGATCATGTTATCGACTGGCAACAGATGCCCCGCAGCTGCTAACTCACCAAACCAAGGCAGGTCACAGGCTATGATGTCGTAACGTGATTTAGGAAGTGCGGCGTTAGTTAAGATTTCATCACGCAGTCTATCTATCGATAATGCACGGCTTTTGATGCCCACACCAAACTGATTTTCAAGCTGCTTTTTTAGAACGTGCATGGCCATAAAGGTGGGATCAGCGTGTACAAGTACACGTAGGTCGCGACTAATGGCGAGTTTGCTGTCCATGATGGCGGGGGGTGCTAGAACGCTACCGCTGGCGTAGGAAGATCCAAAGTAATAATCTGTGCCGCCTGAATGCTGGCCCTGGTCAATGCTCAGTGTGCTGCCAAGCAAGGATTTGACGCGGCGGAACCACTCTTGCCATTCTTCCAGTTGCTTGGCTGTAGGGTGCAGTGAAAATGATTTACCGGTCGCGGTGCGAGGGCGCTTTACAATTAAGTCGCGCTCGATCAACGAGTTGATACCTCTGAGTGCCGTGCCGTAGGTTAAGCCCGAGCTGCTAATGAGTGATGAGCTGGTGGTGAGCTTGCCGTTTAAGTGATTACGCATCAGGGTGGCAAGTAAGCGTGTTTCGCTGTAGCCGGTCTTGATTGACAGGGCCTGTTCGGTCTCTTGCTCGTATTGTTCTACAAAGTCGATAAAGCGTGCAAGCTCATGGCTTGAAACACCGACTGCAAAATTGCGATCAGCCGTTTCATACGGGCCTTCAGGCTTGCCCTTAATTTTGGCTTTGGTGGGTAGTCCACTAGGTTGCTTTGCTGTGGGCGTCACGATGCCCAGCGGGGGAGTGCGTTTATGGTCAGATGGTTCCGTATTGCGTCTCATGCTTCTTCCTACTGCCCGAGATCATTGAGTGCAGATCTCGAAGGGAGATCTCACCCGGCCAGCATATTATCCAGAAGGGATAATCGGAAGTGAATTTTATCCAATTTGGATATTTATTCTCGCAGAGGGACGTGCATTGACGCTTTTTTGTTAAGAAGCAGCTGCCGCCTTTGTTCTATGTCGTCCAGTAGCAGGCTGCGCCGCTGGTAGTCACCAAAGATTCTGGAGCCGGTTTGGAACATAATCACCACCATTAACAGCACGCCTAGAAACAACTGCACCATAAAGGCAGGGGTAACATTAAACACCAGGCCGGTGTTTAGAAAGTTGACTGTTAAGGTGCCAATGGCCGCCCCGATGACACCGCCACGGCCACCCAGAATACTCACACCACCAATGAACGCGGCAACCGTACCTGCAAGTAGCAAGTATTGCAGCCCCAGTGCTTGTGCGGTGCCTGAGCGCATGCCAATAATAACCCCGCCTACACCGGCGCAAAAACCCGAGATTGCAAACACAATAACCATTGGGCGCTTAAGGCTAATGCCTGAGGCCAGAGCTTCTTTGCGAGCACCACCGATGGCGTAAATCTCACGCCCGAAGCGGGTGAAGTTCATGAATAACCCGACCACAATAAACACCCCGATAACCAACAGGCTGGCGGGTGAAAAATACATGAACATTTTGGTGGAAATATAATCGGGCAGGGTGAAGTCGGTAAGCATTACAGTCTTTTCTTCAGCGGCAAACAATGCCACCCCACGGAGCAACATAAGGGTGCCTACTGTGAGTACAATCGCTCGCACCTTAAGATACGCAATGAAATAGCCCTGAATGACTCCGATAAGCGTTGATATAGTCACGGCAATAAGAATTGAGTTAACGGCGCCTAAGCTGTCGGTGAAACGCACGGCAATCACGGCCGCAAGGGCGGCGTTAGAACCAATGGAAAGATCAATTTCACCGGCAATAATACACAGTGTTAACGCCAGACCCACAAGCCCGAGCACGGCAAACCGTTCCATGATGGCATAGCCGGTTCTATGCGTCGCGAACAGTTCATTGGTAAAGGCAAAGTAGCTATAAAGACAAACCGCCAGCAGAATCGCGAACGCCAGATCCGGGTTTGATACCAGCCATGATTTCATTCGATTAAACATGATTCTATTCCTGTGCTCTACTGTCGCGCCGCAGTAGGGCGAAAACTACAATGCTAAAGACAATCATCAAGCCGACGGCCAATACTCGCGGGCCACTGTTAAAACCATGTAGCACCATCATGTTATCAACAGTTGAAATAAACACCGCCCCAAGACTTGACCGTAAGGTAGATCCATAGCCGCCCATGATCGAGTTTCCGCCAACCATGACGGTCGCGATGACCAGAATGGTCATGTCACCGGATGAGCCAAACGATGACGAAAAATAGTTAACGTGTGCACTGGAAACCTGTGCGGCAAATGCAATGGCCACAAACGCCGAACAAAGCGATGCGATAGTGCAGGTCTTGATAGCCATCGGGAAATTCTCATGGCCCGTAGCACGCCCGGCAGCACGGTTAGAACCAATTAAATAGACTTGTCGGCCAAAGTTGGTGTAACGCAAAACCAGTTCTGCGGTGATGGCAATGATAATAAATGCGATTGTGATATTCGGCAGCCCGAACACAGAGCCGGAACCCAACCATTCAGCTCCGTGGGGTCGTCTGAAGGACACCACCAGATTGTCGCTCCACCAGGACCCTAGTCCAAAAAATAACCCCGCCGCACCCAGTGTAACCACAATAGGGTTGCCGCCAAGGCCAATCAGTATACCCTGTAGAATACCGGCCAGTGCCGCAATGCCCATAGTAAATAAAAACGATAACTCGAATCCGTAGCCTGCTGACATAGCGGTGGCGAAAGCAATAACCGACAGTGCTGCCGTCTCTTTCATGGAGAGTAGAAAAAAGTTACCGGACAATGTTACAAAGGTTAAGCCTACCGCCATTATGCCTACCAGGGCGGCATCGCGAATAATAGTTTTAAAATTGAATAGGGTCAGAAAGTTGGGGGCGGTGATCATGCCATATAAAAACACCGCTATGAACAACGCAACGAGTCCTACCACAAGAGGTGAGCGGCCGCCTGTGAGTCGGGTAAACAGGCTCATGGCTTGTGGTGTATTGGTGATGGTACTGTTATTCATGATGTAGCATTGATCAGATTACCCTGGCACTGCATTACGCTGCTGCGCTGTGTGTGTTTTGAGAAAACAAAATATTTCGGTAGTTAGTCATCTTAAGGGCCAAATCTATAAATTGGTTTCGTTAAAAGGGTCGGTAATGTCTTTAAGAATTCTTGA
>CALISD010000166.1 GCA_938041955.1 uncultured Granulosicoccaceae bacterium
TCAAGCCACTCAAGCCACTCAAGCAAAAATAAAAACCTAAACCCGAACCAACGACAATGAAGGAGTCTCCCTCAACAACATCCGACTATAATCCTCCACCGGTGCCTCAAAAAAAGCCTCAGTCTCGGCAGTCTCAACCAACCGCCCGCTTTTCAAAACAACTACCCGATCGGCCATCTGCCGAATCACTGCGAGGTTATGGCTAATAAACAATATTGAAAGCCCAAATGCCTGCTGCAGATCTTTTAAAAGATTAAGCATCTGCGCCTGAATAGACACATCTAAAGCGGACGTCGGTTCATCACAAATAAGAAACTCAGGCCGCGCCACCAACGCACGTGCCACTGCAATACGCTGCCGCTGCCCACCGGAAAACTGGTGCGGATATTTAAGCATTGCCCTTTGCGGCATCTCAACTAAATCCAGAACAGAGGCGACCAGCTTTCTGATTTCAGTCTTGTCATCACTTAAACCATAAAAGCGAATAGGCTCTGCAATGATGCGCTCGACAGTCTGCCGATTGTTCAATGACGAAAACGGATCTTGAAAGACCATTTGAATTTGCCGACGTGCTGCATGCTGCCGGTTACGTTTACTACCAGGCGGCAAAGACTCACCCCGGAACAACATACTGCCCGCGGAAGGATCAACCAATCCAACGATGGCTTTGGCAAGCGTTGATTTTCCGCTGCCGCTCTCCCCGACTACCCCAAGCACCTCACCCTTACGTACTTCGAGACTTATATCTGATAATGCTTTAAAACCTGCGTTCTTACCAAACCAGCGTGGCTGACCGCTATAGAAAGTCACATCAAGTTTATTTACTTCAAGTATCGGTGACACTGAATTTTGGATCGTTGCTGAGCCGACGCTGCCGATCTCACGTTCAGCTAATAACCAATCGGATGCAAGTGCTGCACTGGCTCCTTCGACCTGCCATTGATTATCTTCATCTTCAAACTCATCTTCGGCAACAATATTCTTAAACCGATGGAGTCGCTTATCGAGCCGGGGAACAGCCATCATCAGGGCATGGGTATACTCATCCTCAGGGTGCCCAAGCACCTGCGCGGTTGGCCCTGTTTCTATCACGCGGCCGTTACGCAATACCGTCACGCGATCAGTGATCTCATTGATCACGCCAATATCGTGAGTGATAAGCACAATACCAATATTCCTTGTGGTGCAGAGTGTTCTGATCAATTCCAGTATTTGCTTTTGCACTGACACATCAAGCGCGGTAGTCGGCTCATCAGCGATGATCAGTTCCGGGTCAGTACACAATGCCAAGGCAATCACTACACGTTGACGCATGCCTCCTGAAAACTGATGCGGGTAGTCATCAATACGATTTTCGACATCGTGCAAGCCGGTTTCTTTTAACAAATCTATCGCGCGTTCGAGTGCAGCACTATGGCTCACATCAGAATGCTGGCGAATGGTCTCTACAAGCTGTGCAGATATAGTCAGCAAGGGGTTTAAGCTGGTTTGTGGATCTTGAAAGATCATGCTGATGCGGCTGCCGCGCAAGCGGTGGTAGGCATCATCATCAAGCTCACAGAGATTCTCACCTAAGAAGTTAATCTCTCCACTGGCAACATACCCGGGACTTTGCAGCAACCCCATCACTGCCGCCCCGACAGTCGACTTACCCGCACCCGACTCACCCACTAAACCGTGAATTTCACCGGCATTGACATCCAGGCTCACGCCATCAAGTGCTGTGAACTCACCGAAGCGGGTGGGGAACTTCACAATAAGCTGTTTAATATCGAGGAGCTTCATTAGCGCAACCTCGGGTTAAGTGCATCACGTAGAAAATCACCAAGAATATTGATCGATACAATCATGATGATCAGCATGGCGCTTGGGAAAATAACAATCCACCACTCACCTGAGAACAGGTATTCAGTACCAATGCGAATTAACGTCCCCAGTGACGGCTGGTTGGGCGGCACCCCTACGCCGAGAAAAGACAGCGTGGCTTCAAGCAATATGGCGACCGCCAGATCAACCGTAAGGATCACCAATATCGGACCCATGATATTCGGCAGTATGTGCACCAGCATTATCCGAATCGGATGCATGCCCATAATTTCACTGGCTTGCACGTATTCTTTGTTGCGTTCGACCATGGTTGATGCACGTACGGTACGTGCAAAATTCACCCAAAGGGACAAACCGATAGCAACGGTCAATACCATGATCATTAAATGATCGTGCTGATCTCTCGGTAATATACCTCGTGCGATGCCATCAATTAACAGCGCGGTAAGAATGGCAGGTAAGCTCAACTGCACATCCGCAATTCGCATGACAATGGTATCGAACCTGCCGCCGAAGTAGCCGGCCATTAAGCCAATCACTACACCTAACGTGCAGGCAAACCCGACTGACAACAAGCCCACCAAAAGTGACAGCCGCGTGCCGTATAGAATTGCCGATAGTAAGTCTCTGCCCTGATCATCAGTGCCGATTAAAAAGCGTGTATCGCCCTCATCACTCCATGCAGGTGGTACCAGTGAATCCATAATATCAATGGTGGAAATATCATACGGATTGGTGGGTGCTAACCAGGGTGA
>CALISD010000167.1 GCA_938041955.1 uncultured Granulosicoccaceae bacterium
GCAATCGACCAATGTGGGTCTGAATCAATGCAATCAAAAACCAGGGCGTCTAAACTGCGAACTTTGTTCCCATTCATAGTTTTTGCGATTATCGCGCAGATGGCTTCACCGCTAGTACAGGCTTACGATATTCGATTGATAGAGAAGTTTTCTGTACAACACTCATCCAGCGATCAAGCCATGCAGTATCCATGGGTAGTTTTACTCAATCTGGAAGGATCAGCCGATCCATTGCATCTACATCTTAGTCGCGCAGAATTGTTTGATTCAGATCAAGTGTTAGGTGCTGATTCGCCACGGATTGATGTGTACACCGGATTCATAGATGGCATACCAGATTCGTGGGTGCGTATTACGATTACAGGAAATACGCTGTTCGGGCTGATCGATACCGGTACCAGCCGGTTCGAGGTGACTACCCTGCCATCTATGCTTAAAGAAACTAGTAGTAAGGTTGTCAAAGGTTACGGACTACGTCGTCACAAAGGCTATCGCCATGGTGTGGTCAACGCCTTAGCTTCGGGTAAGAGCTTTACGCGTGTTTTGTCTATCGGCGCAGTGGTTGACCATCTTTATGATGACAAATATTTTGGCCACGGGTTGGCACATGCGATCAGCACTATTAACGGTGTTGACGGAATCTTTCGACAGGAACTCGGGCTTGCAGTTAAACTCGATGTAGCGCTATACGTTGAAAACCAGTCTTTTTCCAGCCTTCCCGGGGCATCGCCATCACAGCTGCACAGTTTTCGGGATTTTCGTCGTCATACTCCGGAGCTACAGACCGACCTTGCGCTAATACACCTGTTTTCAGGTAGCGAACTGCCAGACCATCAGTATGCAGGTATCGGTTACGCCTATATAGGTTCAGTGTGTCAAAACAACGGGTTCGATATAAGTGTCTCTGCGCCCTACTACATCGGTATTGAACTAGCCGCGCACGAAATTGCACATAACCTGGGCGCATTTCATGATGACGACACTCAGGCGTGCAAAGATCAAACCTCCGGCCTTATGCATTCCATATTAGATGGCGGGACTCAAATGTCTACCTGTAGTGTCGATCAGATCGAAGCCGTGCTGCTACAGACAAGCTGCTACGCTGAAGTGCATGACGGCTCGATCCGGCTGGAACAATCAGGCTCCGGGGTGGTGGTTGCTCACGTCGGCAGTGCGTCTACCTTTAACACGGTGATTTCGCCACAGGTTACCTTTACATTTGATGCAGTGATGGTATCAGCACCTGAGTATTGTCATTCACTCGGCAATGACACAGTTAACTGCATTCTGCCAGCAATTACACCAAATGAAGCGTATCAGTTTGCGATTGAGTTCGAGCCTTCAGGTAACAATATAGTGGTGGCTGAATACCTTGAAGGAGGTGTATTCGATGCAGATCTAAGTAACAATGTCAGTGAAGTGACGTTGATCGAAGGAAGTCTACCTGCTGCCGTCACGCAATGCGTTGATGAGGATGGTGATGGGTATGGTTGGGATGGTACTGCCAGCTGCGTGCCGGTCCCCAATGCTCTGCCATTATCGACTGCACCTGATTTTTTGAACAGAACCACTGGTGGGAAGATTCATTTAACCGACGAACGATGGTCAAGCAATGATATTGTTGATCGAATAATTGAGTGTCATGCGTATTTCTACGACAGCGTTCATAACAAGTACACAGAAGATCAGTCTTCTTATACCCGTTATCGCCACTTCCTTGATCAAGGCAGCCAGTCTCAAAACGATCAGTCCGCAGGCACTGTCGAAGTTGCACATTTTGTCCGTGGTAGCGCACAGGATAACGCGGCCTCGAGTATCGATTATCGTCCGTGGACAATCGATCAAGGTTACTACAGTGGGCCTGCTACCTTCAGTCGCTCTTCCTATTTACAAATAGTCAGTGCTGGTGACGGATTTGACAATGCAATCAGAAGTTACAGTAGCGACTTGTCTTTTGATCTCTGCACAAGCTTTCCTGATGTATCAACACCCTTTGTACCCACTGGCTCCACAAAACATTACCAAGACTGCATAGACACACCACCGCAAAATGATGGTTGGGGTTGGGACGGAGCCGATTCCTGTAGGATAATTACCCCCTCTACTGAGACCTTAACCGTAAATCCGAGCGTTGTTGTACCGTGGGTAACTGCAATGATTACTCTCGATGGGGACATCAACAGTGATGAATGGAGCGCCGCCAGCACTCACGACATCAGCGGTACAGCATTATCGCTTCCGGTTGCTATTGCAGGCATACGCAGTGAGCGTGGAACTGATAGCTGGGCCATTATGCATGACAGTGACTATATCTATCTGGCGGTTACCGTGCCTGACCTCACACCCATAAAAGACTCTATGCTCTACCAGCACGATGACAGCATTGAGTTATTTATCGATGGTGGTAACCAGCGATCAAGATTGTATGACAACGATGATTCACACTTTATATTTAGACAAACGGGAGAGGTATCAGGCAATTTTGTACCAGGTACACGAGTTGGTCATGTGCGACACTACGACAGCACCACTCGCCAGTATGTCTATGAAATCCAGATCAGCAAAACTTCTCTGCAACTGAACCACGGAGAGTTCGGTTTCGATCTCCAGGTAAACAACGATCAGGATGGCAGCGAACGTGACTCAAAGTGGGGCTGGTCGGGCACCACTGGTGCTAACACTCATTGGTATGAACTAGTGACTGTCGGTAACGCCTGTTTTGATACTGGCCCATTGTCTGAACGTTGCTCGATGGAAGTTACCCCTGTCACAGAGGCAGATACCTGTATCGATACGGGGGTTATCGGAGACGGTTGGGGATGGGATGGTGCTATGTCCTGCCGTATGCCGCCAACCCTGCTGTCAGCGGTGTGTGTAGAATCTGGCGTGATCGGTGATGGCTGGGGTTGGAATGGTGTCAACTCCTGCCGGCTTTAGTGAAGATAAGCACGGGCAGCACCATACTAACTAAGTCTGCATCCATGTGATGAATTCGCGGCTATTGTCAATCCCATCGATTGCGCCTGATCTGTTTGTACCTATTTGTATCGAGTTGTATTGATTTGCGTCCTTGTGTGCAGTCATGGAATTTTGCGAATCAGACGCTATTTAGCCTTAGCTAATTATTTAATGAACCGATATTTTCCTTAAGCAACAGAAAAAAGGAAAACGATCATGCAACTACAAATAGGTGATAAAGCGCCGAACTTCGTGGCGTACACAACTCAAGGTCTTATCAATTTTCATGACTGGATGGAAGATTCATGGGCCATGTTTTTTAGCCATCCCGGGGACTTCACCCCCGTCTGCACTACAGAACTCGGTCGCACAGCACAACTGGAACTCGAGTTGTCGCTACGAAATGTAAAAGCGCTCGGGCTATCAACTGACTCGGTAGATGAACATCTAGCCTGGATTGACGACATCAATGAAAGTCAACATACTGATTTTTTTGTTCCAATGATCACAGGCCCTGACGGCGTGCTTGCCGATCTATATGGCATGATCAATTACTCGGAAAACCGTACCACCGCCTCACGTCAGTTGTACATCGTTGATGAATCCAAAAGAATCCGATTCGCGGTAGCCTACCCTGCCAGTGTTGGGCGTAACTTCTGCGAAATACTTCGTGTTATCGATGCCCTACGCCTGACAGACCGCAGCCCGTTAGTTACCCCTGCTGATTGGCAGCCAGGAGAACCCGCTGTGATCTCCCCTGCCCTGGATGATCAAGATGCTGCCATCGTTTTCAAGCAAGGATGGAATGAGGTGCTGCCGTACTTGCGCTATGTTGACACCGATATAACTTGCCAGCCATGTCAAAAGAAGGTCGCGATCACTGACCCGGAAGCGATCAGCTAGCGGGTTAAGCGGTAAGTTCGGTAACAAACTTTTCACAGCGACTGTCGTCAGAGCAAGGCGGAAAAATGCAGGCATAGCAGGGCCTACGTCGAAAATTTCTAACGCAGCTATGGCTTCGATTCCGTGTTACCGAACTTTCCGAGCGGCCCACTAGCTATCGAATGCCGCGCTGAAGACAAGCACCCCATTCGGTCGTCGGTCACCGAAACTTATCCATTGGACATACCGACTTTGTAGGCTTTCATATTGCACGTTTCCATCAGATATGAATCCAAACCTACTGTAGTAATCTGGATCGCCAATCAGTGCACATCCATCTGCGCCCAATTCACGAAGAATACGCAAGCCTTCATTGATTAATGCTGAACCGATGCCTTTGCGCTGCAGTGCCGGTTGCACAGAAATGGGCCCAAGGCCGTACCAACCGTTAGTGAGACTGCCAATGCTGACAGGGGAAAAGGCTACATGTCCAACCAAGGTGCCGTCTTTCACTGCGACCAGCGAGAGCGTTAGGTTGCCACTTGTGCGCAGATTGTCAATGATGGCGGGCTCGGTGCCATCACTGAATGACATGGGTGCAAAGGCATCTGTGGTTAACTGAAATATCGCTGGAAGGTCCCCGGATTGTTCGTTACGAATTTCCACTTTGGTAAGACCCTTGAATAAAACGATTTCTATAGAATATAGTACTTTTGGTCAGGCCAGTACACGGAAAAGCCAGAACACTAAGGCCTTTGGATCACAACAGGCTATTGATCGGGCAGCTTATATATAAAAGTATCTGTTCTGCCGTTGTTATCGCCAGATACAAGGTTACTAGCATTACTTGTGAAGTAGAGGTGGCTATTGTTGGCCGTAAAATGTGGACAGTAGGCGCTGTTGTCTATATCAAGTCCAGATTCTGTGGCGGTAACCAATGTAATTACACCTGTATTCAAGTCTTTAAGAAAAATATTTCTTCGTATCCCAGTCAATGGTGTGTCTACCAGTGAGGTTGTCGTACTGGTGAAAGCGATATATCTGCCATTCGGGCTGATGGCCGGATCAAACAGCCTGCCCGTCTCGGCTGGTATGCTATCAACCATCGAACCAATTTGAGTGTCGACTACCCGAATAGAATAAGTACCGTCGGTAAAACTAACGGAAGACAGGTAAACAATTTTATAACCGTCATCACTGACTCTTGCACGAATCACATTGCCTGTTAGAAGATCAGCGGGAATTCGTTGGGTTGAGTTGTAGATGGTATCATAGATAAATACTCCACTGGCTTGATTGTCGTCGAGCAGATTGTTTGCACTAC
>CALISD010000168.1 GCA_938041955.1 uncultured Granulosicoccaceae bacterium
CTGATCATCTAACAAGTCTTGAAACGCTTTAGCATTGATATAGATAGAGGTTGGATCGAGCCACGCGAATTTGTCACCTTTAGTGTTAGGAGACATTATGGACAAGTACCAACGATCGTCACGCGGTAGTGTCTAGCCCAACCGACACACCACGTACGGCGTCGCCGCTCCCAGTCGATGAAGCGCCAAGTGCCCCGCTTGTTCAGTTTAAAAATGTGATAAAGCGGTTTGATAACTTTGTGGCGCTCAAGAAAATGAACCTTGATATACACGAAGGTGAATTTGTTGCGTTAATGGGTCCATCCGGTTGCGGCAAAACAACAACGTTGCGCCTCTTGGCCGGGCTCGAAAAACCAAGTGATGGAGACATAACCTTAGCAGGCGAGCTGATGAACGATGTAAAAGCGCATGAGCGAGAAACACCCTTAGTATGGCAGTCTTTAGCTCTATTCCCGTTCATGAATGCGCGGGAAAATGTTGAATTTGGTCTTAAAATGCGTGGTTTGAGTGCAGACGTGAGACGGGAAAAAGCCACGGATTGGCTGGAACGATTAGGCATGGGTGAGTTTATCGAACGCGATGTGTCGCAACTGTCTGGTGGTCAGAGGCAACGCGTGGCACTAGCCCGTGCGCTGGTCACTGAACCGAAAATACTGCTGCTTGATGAACCATTGTCAGCGCTTGACGCCCACTTGGTGATCCGTATGCAGGGAGTGTTAACCAAACTACAACGTGAGCTGGGCATCACGTTTGTGTATGTCACGCACTCTCAATCAGAAGCATTCGCCATGGCTGATCGCGTTGTGATTATGGGCGATGGTGAAATTATGCAGATCGGTACAGCGCGTGAGATCTATCGCACACCCAAGAACCGGTTTGTGGCTGAATTCGTAGGCCGCAACAACATACTCTCAGGCACTGTTGCAGAGGCGCGATCAGATACTCTGTTAGTCAGTACAGCGTGTGGTGACTTCACCGTTCCGAGGCCTGAAGCGCGAGACTTCAGCCCGGCGGATCCAATCACATTTAGTGTATCAGCGGATCTGGTGACCATAGAACTGCAACGACCGGATGTGGAAAACGTCGTTGAGTGCAGTCTGATCTCAGAGGAATTTGTCGGGTCAGTGGTAACGCTATTTCTGGAAGCAGCAGACGGCACTGAACTCAAGGCACAGGTACAGGAGAAAGAGCTTCAGAAAATTAACCCAAAGCTACAGATACCTTACTTCATGAGCTGGCCGATCCAGAGTGCACATGTGCTGGATGAGCGTGTTGCGTGACTTCGATGGGGTCAATGCTGGACGCGTCTATCGCTTATGCCCCTGCTTGATCGTTCGAACCTGTAGATGAGCGATCTACACTCTTTAGGCACCCGAAGCGTGAGCGAGTGGCAAGCCGTGTATTGCGGACTTTCTGTTCTACGTATGTAGCACAGTCATCCAGAGCGAGCTTGCAGTTACCAACGGTGTAAGCAGCAAGATCGCGGCAGAACACCCACTCGCTAACGCGTCGGGCTTCCCTTAACCGCCTCGAAGCGTATGTCGAAAACCAGCAGACGGCACTAGGCTTATGTCGAACACCATCAACAACATGCGTATCCGTTGTCACTGGTGGAAGAGATTATCGCTTATGCCTGCTACGTACTCGTTCGTGTCGATAGAACAGGTCACGTTCTCAGGAAACCCGACGCGTGAGCGAGTGGCAAGCCGTGCATTGCAGATTTTCTGCTCTACGTATGTAGCACAGTCATCCAGAGCGAGCTGGCAGTTACCAATGGTGTAAGCAGCAAGATCGCAGCAAACACCCACTCGCTAACGCATCGGGTTTCGTTGAGCCGAGTCTGATCGTATTTGGCAATATTTGACACACCTTTTTGTAGGGTGCATAAGCGATAAGCGCATCCACCAATTGAAGGATCACAACACCTCGACTCAACCGACAAACAGTACAGAAAATAAGTTTTCACGTCTTAAAAACACGCTCTCTTTACGTTTTCAGATCTCGCCGACAAAACTATCTAATTCAGCAACTGATCGAATAACATGTAGAGACCTATCGGCAGACAGCTTCTCCAGTCTCTGCGTAAATTCAACATTCCAAAACATTGGGCAGAGCTTAAGCACTCTGTAGCTTTCCAAACTTCCTTTTAAAACAGAACTTCCCTCCGGCCAGCCTTCGGGCTTAACAATTACCCCTTTTAACAACCGTTTTGTCACCAGCCAATACGAGACAGGATAAGGCAGGTCTATATAAATTAGCGTGTCAGCAGCTTCCAGTCGCTTATAAAATGATTCGATCGGGCCAAAACCATCAATAATCCAATTGCCAGAGGCAAGTATGTTTTCGTGTGCCTCATCATAGATATTTCGATCTACGCGGTCGCCGTTCTTTTTATAGACAATAGAATCCAGCGCATGCAGCTCTATTCCTGTTGCTGCAGCAAGATTTTTACTTAAAGTTGACTTCCCGCTACCGGGTTTACCGAACACTGCTATTTTCTTCATTCTGCCACCACCAGGTTAAACCGGGTTGAAATTCACCGAGAGGCAGAAGTAGAAAACCCGCCTCTTGGGCGGGTTTGATAAATTATGTACGCATCAAATTCCACCATTCCTAAGGAATGATAATAATTTTATCTATCTGCGCAGCGTTTATATTCACAGTGATATATTGGTCGAGGGTTTGTTTGATGTCAACCGCTATATAGGCGGGATCACACTGGCAACGTCTATCCGTTCCAACCGATCTATAAACTCGGTTATAACACTGAGCGTCTCGTCTGGATTTTCTAAATGAGGCGCATGCCGGCAGTCAGAAATAATGTGTTTTTCCACAGGCGAATAACAGCGCTGTTCAATTTCGTCAATTTGCGCCAGTGTGCCGTATTGGTCATCAGCGCCTTGAATCGCGAGTACCGGCACACGCAAATAATCGATGCACTCTGCGATGTTCCAGTCCACAAAGTCTGCGTCGAGCCACGCGCTATTCCAGCCATAAAATGCGTTATCCACATTGTGGTGATATTTGCCTAGTTTTTGTTTCAGGTTACCGTTGATGTAGCTGTCTTTAGCTGCTGCAATTGCTGTAAGCGCTATCTGCTCGGTGAAGAAGTGTGGTGCTATAAGCCCCACTGCTCGAACGCGATAGTCCACGACAGACCCTGCATAGATTGCAGCAATCGAAGCACCATCACTGTGACCGAGTAGCGCTACCCGCTCAGCGCCAATGGTATTGAGTATGACTGGAAGCGCCTCAATTGCCTCTTGTGACATGTAGTCAAGAGGCCGCGGCAAGGCCACACTGGAAGAGGCACCGTAGCCTGCACGGGAGTAAGCAAACACACCGCAACCGGTCCGCTCTGAGAGCTGCTGGGGAAAGTCGTGCCACAGATCTACGCAGCCCAGGCCTTCGTGCAGTAGTACAATGGTGAGCGCATCTTTAGGTTCAGGTCCATAACTTATCGCCTCAAGTGTATGACCTAATACTTCAAGGGTAGTTTTTGAATTCCACGTAAATGCTGACACGTTAACTTCTTAGCTTAAAGCGTTGAATCTTACCAGTCGCAGTTTTGGGGAGTTCAGGCACAATCTCTACCCAGCGGGGGTACTTCCACTTGCCTATTTGTTGTTGCACATGGTCTTTTAAGACGGCGGCGATATTATCACCTGCATCCTGATTCTTTAACACGACGAACGCTTTCGGCTTTTCAAGATCCTGGTCATCTCGTGCCGCCACGACTGCTGCTTCGAGTACATCGGGGTGGGAAATGATCGACTGTTCTACTTCGAATGGTGATACCCAGATTCCGCTGACTTTAAACATATCGTCGGTACGACCGCAGTAGATTAAGCGGCCATCAGCGCGTTTTTCATATTTATCACCTGTGCGTGTCCATTCACCTTCAAACGTGGTGCGGGTTTTTTCGCGTTGGTTCCAGTAGTCACTTGCCGCAGATGCACCGTTAACCAGAAGTTCACCCACCTCGCCTACGTCTGTTTCTTTGCCTGCTTCATCGACCAGACGTACTTCATAACCGGGTACTGCTACTCCGGAGGTACCATACACTGCATCCCCGACTCTGTTTGAGAGAAAGATATGCAGCATTTCTGTTGAGCCAACGCCATCAAGGATTTCGCAGTTGGTAAGTTTCTGCCAGCCATTGCCAATATCCTCAGGCATGGCTTCACCTGCTGAAATACACCTGCGCAGTGTTGCATCACAAGTGCCGTTGCCAGATTCAATGTAGGCGGTTGTTGCAGCGTAAAGCGTTGGCACACCACAAAATACAGTCGGCTTGTAGGTGTTGATAACATCAAGCACTGATTCCGGTGTGGGCCTGCCGGATAACAAGACCGTGGTGGCTCCCACCGACATGGGAAATGTCAGCGCATTGCCTAGCCCGTAAGCGAAGAAAAACTTGGCGGCTGAATAGACAGTGTCGCCATGTTCTATCTGCAACACCTGACGGCCATAAGTATCTGCAGTGAATTGCAGGCTGCTGTGCACATGGCGAACGCCTTTGGGCTGGCCGGTAGAGCCGGATGAATACAGCCAGAACGCACACTCGTCAGGTGAAACAGCTAACGTCTCACGCGGGTTGCAGGTAGACAGTGCGGTATCGAACGACTGGTGTTCTGATGAATGGTCCCCGGTGACGAAGACTGTGGTAATGGTGGGATGATTGTCGAGTAACGATTCGACCACGGGCAAAAGCTGAGCGGAAACGAAAAGTGCTCGCACCCGGCTATCTGCCAGAATCGCTTCATATACACTCGTTGCCAGCAAAGTGTTTATCGCAACTGGCACCACGCCTGCTTTAAGACAGCCCCAGAAAATCACCGGAAATTCTATTTGATCGAGTAGTAACAAACCGACGCGATCTTCGCGGCGGATATCGTGACGATCCAGAAGTTCTGCCATCTTCGCAGACTCGGCGGCCACATCGCGGTAGCTGATGCTGCGCTTCTGACCGTCCGCCTCAATAAAGGCTGTTTTGTCTGCGTGAGATGCTTGCGTGTGGCGATCGACGAAGTAGCAGGCGGCATTGCCGTTTTGCGTATTATCGTGGGCCGAATTCATTGCAGTCCTCTTATCTGTTCCTCACCAGGGTGCAGGGTACTACAGATTGGAATTCTTCCGTGTTCCGGAATCACTTATTGATATAAGCAAGCTTGCAATAGGTATCAGCCGGAAGTGGTGAATATGCGTTGCAGCAACTGTGGTTTTGCAGGTGCGCAGTGGTGGCGTTGGTTTTGGGTGATCTGGCTCAGCGCTATGCATTAATCTTACGGTGAGTGTTGACGCGCTTAACTTGATCCACTCCGCTTACGTGTCGGGTTTCCTTGACGTGATGGGCTTGCCACTCGCTTACGCGTCGGGTTTCCCTGACGTGTTAGGCTTGCTACTCACGTAGGCGTCGTATTTCATTCTTGTTGTGGTTTAATAAAACCATGCCCGGGAATTCGGGCATGGCGGGTACTGCTGCGTTCGTTTGCTATTGCATCAGGCGAACGTTATTCCATTGTTTGCCATAGGTAGCTTGGTGATGCGCTTGCCTGTGGCGGCATAAATCGCATTGGCCAATGCCGGGCCAGCCGGTGGCAGCCCTGGCTCGCCTACGCCGGAAGGCGCCAGATCAGACGGAACAATATGCACGTCGACTACCGGCATATCAGTGATGCGTAGAGGCTGGTATTGAGGAAAATTGCCCTGCTCTACTACAC
This sequence comes from uncultured Granulosicoccaceae bacterium, assembly GCA_938041955.1. Lineage (GTDB taxonomy): Bacteria > Pseudomonadota > Gammaproteobacteria > Granulosicoccales > Granulosicoccaceae. Next base: position 5,724 of record CALISD010000168.1, read on the forward strand.
CGTCTTTCATGGTGATCTCATTGCGCATTACAGCGCCCAGTCCGTAGCCGATGGCGCCTTCCATCTGAGCGCGCACTACATCAGGGTTGACCGCTATACCGCAGTCGACGGCACAGGTGACTTTATCAATGGATATCGCACCTTTGTCGTTAACAGAAACATCCATCACCTGCGCTACGTAGGTTCCAAATGATTTGTGCACTGCAACACCGCGGCCTCTGCCTTTTGCCGATTTGCCATCCCAACCGGCTTTCTCTGCAGCCAGTTTGAGTACACCGGCAAAACGGGCCTGGTTGTCGTCAGATTCATCCAAATGAGCCAAACGGAACTCAACCGGGTCTGCGCCGGCAGCCTCTGCTGCCATATCCATGAGCACTTCCATGGTATAGCCCGACTGACTGTGACCGACTGAGCGCCACCATAGAACCGGCATTGGCGATTCATAATCGGTCAGGCCGATAGACATGGGGATTTGGTACGGAGTATCGACTATGCCTTCAACTGAGAAGTGATCTACGCCGTTGTGTACCGCCATGCTCTCCATGGGTCCGCCTTTAAAAATGGATTGCGCCACTGAACGGTGACCCCAGGCAGAAATTTTTCCATCATCACCAATACCAATGTGGGCACGCTGTGCAAACATAGGTCGATAATAACCACCGGCCAAATCGTCTTCACGAGTCCAGACCAGCTTGACTGCTTTTTTTCCACCCAGCGCAAGAAATGCCATTACAGCTTGCACGTGATAGTCGGAGTTACCATTGGCACGTCTGCCGAATGAACCGCCGGCGTAGTAGGTAACGATTTCTACTTTTTCCGGTGGAATTTCGGTAATGGCAGCTAATGTCGGGTGCGTGATCATCGGGAACTGACAACCATCGTGCACACGAATACCGCCTTCTTCAGTGGGCTCGATAACACAGTTCACAGGCTCCATTGGAGCATGTGCCAGCAAGGGGAAGTGAAAGTCTGCAGATACAGATTTAACCGCCGCCTTGGCCGTCGCTTCTGTTTCCGCCAAATCACCTTTACCAGTTGCATCGTAGACAGGGTCTGCATCTAACTTTTCATTATACTCACTGACCATCTCAGCAGTGCCACGAGCATCTGCAGCTGCATTGTCCCATTCAGCTGTGATCGCGCGCCTGGCTTTGATAGACGCCCAGGTAGATTCTGCGTATACCGCGACACCCGCCTTGTTAGGCAGTGCTTTAGCATCGACAAACCCATTCACCTTTGCGGCATCACCGATATCAAAACTTTTTAACACGCCGCCAAAACGCGGTGACGTCAAGATTGTCGCGTAAACCATGTTCGGGACTTTCACATCCATCGCAAACATGGCTTTACCGGTGGTTTTTGCCACACTGTCTTTACGCGGTAGTTTGTTTTTACCTATCAGTGTGAAGTTAGCAGCGTCTTTAAGCGGCGGCTCTGCAAGTGGCTCAAGCTTGGCTGCTTGTTCAATGAAGTCACCAATAGAAGCTTTTTTACCACTGCCGGTTAACATGCCGTCTTTAAGTGCAACCTCTTTGGCTTCAACTTTCCATTCTGCCGCCGCTGCGCGGACCAGCATGTCGCGTGCTGCAGCCCCTGCCTGGCGATACTGCATAAAAGAATTGGCAATAGCTGTTGACCCGCCGGTGCCCTGCCCACCAAATGCGAGGTTGACATAGTTCTCATGAGACGGTGCAAATTCGACGTCGACCTGATCCCATGCAACGTCAAGCTCTTCTGCTACAAGAGTCGTTAACCCGGTTGTGGTTCCCTGCCCCATTTCAAAGTGCTTGCAGACTACTGTGACGATACCGTCTGCTGCAATTTTGACAAACGGATTAAACCCGCTGGACGTGGCCGTTGTGCCGTCGGCGGCAGCTGCCAATAGGCCAGTAGCGTTAAAGCCAACTACCATTGAACCACCGAGTACTGCGGTGCCTTTTAAAAATTTACGTCGATTCATTGTTGATGCCGTATTCGAGACGTCCATGTTTATGCCTCCAGTAGGTCAGATGCGCGGTGTATTGCCGCACGAATTCGTTGATAGGTAGCGCAACGGCAAGCGTTACCGGCCATGTAGCTGTCGATCTCCTCGTCATTGGGCTTTGCGTTGCTGGACAACAGCCCGATAGCCGACATGATCTGGCCGGACTGACAATAACCACACTGCACTACGTCCAGTTCCTGCCATGCCGCTTGCACCGCTTTTGCCTGAGGGGTGTCAATGACATCAATAGTGGTCACTTCACTGTCACCCACCGCACTGATCGGGGTAACACATGAGCGCTGAGGCTGCCCGTTAATATGGACGGTACAGGCGCCGCATGAGGCCACACCGCAGCCGAACTTGGTACCGGTGAGATTAAGCTCATCTCGTATAACCCACAGCAACGGGGTATCGTCGTCTGCGTTGACCTCACGCGACTCCCCATTGATCTTTATTGTCATTGACATGTTAGCTCTCCGATGAAACGTCAAATTGAAGTGATTGCAGCGCTTGAAATTACTATTCACATGCTGTGATTGGTGACAGTAACAATTACATACCACGCAGTATAAAAACCAACCCTGTAGTTCGCAAGTGATAAATGCCGTACCAACCTATCAGTAATGTGCATGACGCCTTACGCGGAGGCGCTAATCACAGTGCCATTAGCGACAACTTGCTGTTATCTGTAGGTTGTTGCAGTGATTGCCGAATTATATTGCTTGCGATGGTGGCGCTGGTAGATTGGTATTTTTGCTTCTGTACTCGCGGGTTTCCTGACGTGTTGGGGTTGCCACTCGCTAACACGTCGAGTTCCTTGATTTGCCGGGCATGCCACTCGCTAACGCGTTGGGTTTCCTTTGGCGTGCCGGGCTGTTACAAGTGCTGGTTTAGCCATGAGTTGACTGCCTCGATCAGTTTCCGTTCATGAGTGGTGTTATCAAAAAAGTGATAGGCGTCCTGAATGACGAGCTGCTGGTAATTCGGATTGTGTGAGGCGCCCTGCTGACGCTTCCCGGCAGTCTCAAGAACCGTTGGAAAGTCTCTGCTGCCATATATGTCGAGCACAGGGATATCAATTGCCTTTAACGATTCGGCGCTATTGATTTCGGCCTGTATATGCTGAGCACTCATGCCTATTGCAACCAGTGCTTTGATGTCATTCTTGCTGCGAGCAAGATAATAGCTGGCCATGGTCGCCCCCTGACTGTGTGCCACCACAACAATGGATTTTATGCCCTGTTTAGTCAGGAACTCTATGGCGGCCTGCATGCGGCCGGGTATTTCCGTGTACAGCGGCACGTAATCTTCGTAAGCCGCGCTCTTTTCAAGCAGGGGCAGCTGAATTGAAAGTGTGTTCCAGCCATGCTCGGTCATTTTCACCCTGACGGGCTGCACTACCTGCTCCCAATCCGGATGGAAGCCAGTGCCGTGCAGCACGATCATTCCTTTGCCGGACTCTGTTTCCGATTCTGTATAGATACCTAGAAACCTGTGATTATCAGCTTCAAGGAACACAGGCTCGCCATCAAAAATGGCATCAACCGTCTGATCAACCCAGCGTTGCTCTCTTTCAGCATTAGTGGCATGAAGCGGAAGAGAAAGTACCAGGCATAAGGCAATAAGCGTTTTCATAGTATTTGTGGCTCAAAGGTATTGATACAAGTTACCCTTTTCTTTTGTCCGGCGGTATACCGAAAGTCGAACATCCACTGAGTAGCCAAACTGGCTCAAGTGTATGAGACTTCGGCTGCCACGTGTGAGCGTTAAGTCGCTCAATATAGTCATAAAGGCTGGTCGGAAGATTGCGTCGTGAGGACGCCCGGCAGCATTTGCTTATGGGGGATTATGGCTGCCAGGCCTCTTTAAAAAAAGCATGGCAGTTGTCGGGGGTACAGCAGAGCTACTCCAGCCGCCCGTAGAAAGTCATGCGCGCCGATTCGGATAAACTAACTCCCGACTCTTTGTTGTAAGCAAGTACGACCAACATACGAGTAACATCGCCGATGGTGGGTGTCACTCGATGTATTGAATTTTTTCCGCGGAACAACACCAACGAACCTTCTTGCATATTGAGACATCGGGGTTGGACCTCACCATCTAATATTCGCTCAGTAAATTCATGTGCCATATTTCCTTCATCTGCATTGCGCGCATCTTTTACATACTCAAAAGTTCCACCGGCTTCAGGCTTTTGTATTAACAAGGTAATTGCGAAAGAAGAGTTGTCGTAGTGCCAGCCAAGTTCCTGACCCGCTGCGGCATAGTGCAAGTTAATCGATGAAAGCGGGTCAGCGTAGTGGTGTAGTGAGTTTTCCTCTAAGACGGCACATAAGAACGTCTTAAATTCCTGATTGTTATACAGGCTACGCAGTGGAGAATCTTCGGGTATTTGATCGGTGGTTATACACCCTTTTGAAGAGGTAACACTGCGATTGCGTATGTGATCAGCCGGGTATGCCGGATCACTCGGCGCCAGGTAGACGTTGTGATCACTGGCCGTGTAGTAGGCAAGGTTCTGTTTTTGCTTGCCTTCGTTTCGCACGGCATCGATAGCCTGCGGCGTTAAGAACCCATCGAGCACCAACACACCATGCTTATTGATATCACGCTTACATGCTTGCTGGTAGTGAGTGTCTGCTAACGGGTGTTGAGTGAGGTCGATGATCTCCTCGAGGCTTTTTGAAGGTTGTGTCATTCGGTTTAACTTCAGTTGTAGATTAATTGCCAGTGAGTTACGCGACTCTAACTGCATGCGGGCTCTCGTCCATCTGGCGTGTTAGATGATGATTTAACTTCTCAGCAAGCTCTGCTTTTATGGCTTGGTGTTGATCGCTGTCCCATAGGTTGTTCGTTTCACTCAGGTCATTGTGAAGATCATAGAGTTCACCCCATGATTGGTCCAGATACATGGTGTATCGCCATTGATCTGTTAGCAATGAACGAACACGAGCGGGCTTTTTGAAGCCAAGTCGAGCGCCACCATCATTGTATTCGACCAACAATTCGTCTCTTCCCCCTGCGCCCTCTTTCATCGCGTTCAAAAAGCTCTTTCCCTGGTTGCCATGAAATGGATCTAACCCGGCACGCTTTAGTATGGTTGGAGCGAGATCAACAGTGGATGCAAGTGTACTTGTGACTTTTTCGCTTCGATCATTTGGATCAGACCAGATAAACGGCACACGGGTGATGCTTCTAAAAGGCATCGCACCCTTTAACAGCATGTTGTAGTCACCGAGGTAATCACCGTGATCGGAGTTGTAGCAGATCACGGTGTTGTCCAGCTGGCCGGTTTGTTCAAGGCTTGCCAGTATGTCTCCGACCGCATCATCAACAAATGCCATCATTCCCGCAGTCAGTGCCATGGCTTCACGTATTTGCTGGTTATCCAGCATCATGGCAGTTTGCGGTGTGAGTTGTCCCGCCCCGGATTGCCATTGATCGTGCATCCATTGCATCGGCGGTGTGGGCTGTTTGTGCGCTGTGTACGGTAAGGTAACTTCAAACTGATCCGGGGAGTACATGTCCCAGTACTTTCCGGGTGGGTTGAACGGATGGTGCGGGTCCGGGAAAGACACAAACGCAAAGAACGGATCTGCTTCGCCCTGTCTATCTTTTATGTAGTCGATAGATCGGTCTCTGATGTAGGCAGTTGGATAGAGTGCTTCAGGTATTGGTGTTCTGTACACTTGCGGGCAAGTGTACTGGTGAGGCAATTGATTTGCATTATCATGCAGTGCTTGCCAATCCGGTGCGCGCTCGCGAAACCATTGCTGGTAGTGACCGCCACATCTGTCACCGTGCGTGGTCACCATATCTATGTGTTGGAAACCGTAATAGGGAGAATCAAATTCGTATCGACCAGCTTCTTTGTAACTGTCTGGTTCTTCCTGCTTGTAATTACCCGCTTGTGCTGTCCAGGCTTCGGCCCGCAAGGGGTCAGATGATGTTTGTCCTATGGGCGGTATATCGGTAAAGGGTTGTAAATGACTTTTACCGATAGCGGCGGTGTGATAGCCGGACTCTGCCAACACATCAACAAACGTTCTTGCACTTAACGGCAGATAACATCCGTTGTAGCGTAGCCCGTGAACGCTTGGGTAACGCCCTGTCATGAGTGAAGCACGGTTGGGCATACACACCGGGGATGCCACATGGAAATTCTCAAATCGTGTGCCGGTGGAGGCAATGGAATCAATATGCGGTGTTTTTAATACCGGGTGCCCGTAGCAACCGAGCCAGTCAGCGCGTTGCTGGTCTGTTATCAGAAACAGAAAGTTAGGTCTTTTGCTCATAACAGGATCAGTCTGTTGATAATTACTGAACAGAATATCTGATTGTGTGGGAGCATGCGATTTTCTCAAAAATCGCTTACGCACAGTTGCCGGTGTTCAAGATACGCCCTGATCCCTGAGCGCCAATGGTCAAGATGCGGCTGGAACGCTACACTGTTGCAATGCGTACTCATGCCATATTAATACAACGCAAGTGAAAATCAACTTCAAGCAGATTGAAGCATTTGTCGCTGTGGCTGAACTATTAAGCTTCCGTCAGGCAGCGGAGAAGCTCAACACCACACAACCTAATATCTCCTCTCGTCTATCTGCACTCGAGTCTCAGCTCGATGTGAAATTGATGCAGCGCGACTCCGCCTCGGTGCAACTGACTCCGATCGGGGAGTCATTGCTGCCCAACGCCCGCAGTGTTTTGCAATCACTGGAAAGCTTTGTTGCCACCGCAGGTCAGGAACATCTTTTTGAGGGCACGCTGCGCCTTGGGGTGACAGAGATGATTGTGCATTCCTGGCTTGGCAGGTTTTTAACTGCGTTTAAAGATCGCTATGCGAATATTGATGTTGATCTTATCGTAGATCTCTCATCCAGCTTGAGTTCCATGCTGAGCAACCGAAGTATCGATTTAGCATTGCAGAGTGGACCGTTTTCTAGTGAGGCAACAGGCAATGTTGAGTTAGGACAATTCCCGTTGGTCTGGGTGTGTTCCCCTGGCCTTGGATACAGCAGTGGCGAACTATCACTGGAAGCCCTTGTTAAGCATCCGGTACTGACACACGCCAGAGGTACTCTGCCATTTGAGCAATTGCAGCGTCACATAGCGCAGGCACAGCAGACTATCAGGCTGGTACCTTCAACCAATCTTGCCGCATGCCTGCACATGACCTGTGGCGGGCTGGGTATTGCCTGCATGCCGGAGGCAATGGTACGCGATGAACTTAAGGCGGGTGTGCTCACGCGACTAGACTATCCATGGGTGCCAGAGCCACTGCAATTTAACGCCAGGTATGACGCTGAATCTGCACTCTATGTGACTGATGCGGCCGGATTAGCCGGTGTGACTGCAACAGCATTCGAATTGGCAGGATAACAAATCCCTATCAGCTCAATCTAAACAATCTATTGGTGCTCTCGCTGATCCCCAAGTAAACTCGGGCGATCACTATTCGGGGTAATATCATGGCCAACACTGCAGCGCGCCTCGGCGTCGATATCGGTGGCACTTTCACAGACGTGGTGCTTGAGATCGGCGCAGGTACTTACTCTACGAAGGTTCTCACTACGTACTCAGCGCCTGAAGATGCGATCATTGATGGCATGCACCAGGTTTGTGCTCAAGCCGATGTGGCCACCAGCGATATTGATCAGATCATCCACGGCACCACCCTCGCCACCAACGCACTCATCGAGCGTCGTGGTGCAAAAACAGCGTTTATCACCACCAGGGGGTTTCGCGATGTGATTGAGATGCGTACTGAAAGCCGTTTCGAACAGTACGATCTGAATCTGACTCTGCCTGATCCGTTGCTGCCACGTAACCGCCGCTATGTGGTTGAAGAACGTTTAGATGCGAATGGCACCGTGCTCACACCGCTTGCTCGATCCGAAGTGGAAAAGCTTGCCGATGAATTGGCCACAGCCGGCTATGAAAGCATTGCTGTCGGTTTACTGCACGCGTATGTCAACAGCGCGCACGAACGAATGATTGCAGAGGTACTGGCACAGAAACTACCTGGTGTGATGGTTTCTTTGTCTTCTGAAGTGTCACCGCAGATGCGTGAGTTTGAACGCTTTAGTACCACCATCGCCAACGCCTACATCAAACCATTAATGAAGTCCTATCTCGGGCGGCTAAAGCAGCGATTAGCCGCTGAAGGGGCTGATTGCCCTGTGTTTTTAATGCACTCGGGGGGCGGCATCATGTCACTTGAAAACGCGGCTGAATTCCCTGTTCGATTGGTTGAGTCCGGACCCGCCGGGGGCGCTATCTTTGCCGCTGATATTGCTGCGCGACATGGTCTTAACAAAGTACTCAGTTTTGATATGGGCGGCACGACGGCCAAAATTTGCTTAATCAAAGACGAGACACCAAAAACCGCACGTGTGTTTGAAGTCGCCAGAACCTACCGATTTAAAAAAGGCTCAGGTATGCCAATCTCAATCCCGGTCATAGACATGGTAGAGATCGGCGCCGGTGGCGGGTCACTTGCGCATGTTGATGCATTGGGTCAAATACGAGTTGGCCCTGAAAGTGCCGGCTCCGAGCCAGGCCCTGCCTGTTATGGCCGTGCCGGCCAACGACCGGCAGTGACCGATGCAGACTTAGTGCTCGGCAAGCTTGATCCGGATAATTTTGCTGGAGGCACTATCCCGCTTTATCCAGAGCAATCCAAAGCCGCACTGAGCGAGCACATCGGCAACAAGCTCAATATGGATGACACCGAAGCGGCATGGGGGGTGGCAGAAGTCGTGGATGAAAACATGGCCAATGCCGCACGAGTCCACGCGGTCGAAAACGGTGAAGATTTAAGCGAGTACACAATGATCGCCTTTGGTGGGGCAGCGCCGCTGCATGCAGCACGCCTGTGTGACAAGCTTGGTGTATCCAGCTGCCTGGTGCCTGCCGGTGCCGGCGTGGGCTCTGCAATTGGTTTTCTCAGAGCACCCTTCAGCTTTGAAGAAAACCGCTCTGTGTTTATGTTGATGTCGGAGTTTGACGCGGCTGCTGTAAAGCAGCTTTTTAAAGAGATGGAAGGCGAAGCGACAAAGTTTGTGCGCCAATGTGATGCGGATGCAAAGATAAGCTCTGATCACAAACTCTATATGCGTTACTCCGGTCAGGGATGGGAGATCCCTGTGTACCTGACAGCAGCACAGGCAGATGCCCCGGATGCAGACACTTATCTTTCGCTCTTTCAAAAAGAGTATGAAAACTTGTTCGGTCGCACGGTTGAAGGAATGGAAGTTGAAGTTACCGTGTGGTCTGTTAATGCGTTCACCGAGTCATCCAAAGCCAAACGACTTGCATCACCCGAAAAGCTGGCCCCGGCAACCAGCACTGAGATGCGTGATCTGTTTGATCCGGGTCTGAGTACCAATGTAAAAGCACAGGTGCATCAACGTAGCGACCTTAATGCCTGCGATATTGTACAAGGGCCTGCGATTGTTACGGAAAACGAAACCACAGTCATCGTGCATGACAACCGCCAAGTATTGATGCATACCGACGGTACGCTTGTGATGCGCGAGAAAGACACTGCACAGTCAGCGGTAAAGTCACAAGACATAAGTAAGGTCGCCCATCAGGTGATGTGGAATCGATTAATCTCGGTGGTGGAAGAGCAGGCCCAGGCGCTGGTGCGTACCGCTTTTTCGACTTCTGTGCGTGAAGCTGGTGATCTGTCTGCCGGTGTATATAACGATGCCGGGGAAATACTGGCACAGGCGGTTACCGGCACCCCGGGCCACGTCAACGCGATGGCCGATGCAGTGCCGCACTTTATCCGTCATATAGGGCGTGACAATATGCTCGACGGGGATGTGTATATCACCAATGATCCGTGGGAAGGCACTGGCCATAAGCACGATATCACTATCGTCACGCCCTCTTTTCACCTGGATAAACTTATTGGTTTCTTTGCCTGTACCGCACACGTGACTGACATTGGCGGGCGCGGCTTTGGCGCAGATGCCAACGACATTCACGAAGAAGGTTTGTACATACCGATTATGAAGTTTGCCTCTGAGGGCACCGTAGATGCTACTTTGGTATCGATTATTCGCGGTAACGTCAGAGAACCGGATCAACTGGTGGGTGATATCTATGCACTGGCGGCTTGTAACGAGATCGGCCATCGCAGACTCATAGAAATGATGCAAGAGTTCTCCCTGCCTGATCTGAATAGCATTTCGGATTTTATCCTGACCAACTCCAGAAACGCGACACTTGAAAGAATCAATGCACTCAAGCCCGGAGTGGCTGAAGGACACTTGCAGATTGATGGATACTCCCATCCCATTGATCTGCACGTTAAACTGACCATTGAAAAAGACCGAATGATCACCGACTGGGAAGGCACCAGCGGGCTGGATAAAAAAGGCATTAACGTACCTTTGGTGTATACCAAAGCGTATGCCTGCTATGCACTGAAGTGCGCCATTGCACCGGACATTCCAAACAACGCTGCCTCACTGGCGCCCTTTGAAATTGTTGCACCGGAGAATTCTATTGTTAATGCACTGCATCCGGCGCCGGTGGCACTTCGTCATGTGATCGGTCACATGGTGCCAGACACAGTCTACAACGCACTTGATAAACTATTGCCAGGTGTGGTGCCAGCTGAGGGGGCGGGATGTTTATGTAATTTCCAGGTATCGCTTAGACCTCGAACCGATGAACAAGCGCCGGAAGGCACGGTAAGATCAGAAGTGCTTACTTTTAACTCTGGCGGCTCAGGCGCACGCCCGACCCTTGATGGCATGAGTGCAACCGCCTTCCCTTCCGGTGTTATGACCATGCCGGTTGAAGCCACTGAACAGGTCGGCCCGGTCGTTATCTGGCGCAAGGAGCTAAGACCTGATTCCGGCGGTGCCGGACAATTCCGTGGTGGCCTGGGCCAATATATGGATGTCGGCGCCCGTGAGGGCCATGAGTTTGATATCTCTGCCATGTTTGATCGTGTTGATCACCCGGCGCTGGGACGTCACGGCGGACAGGCCGGTGGTAACACTGTTGTCAGCCGCACCGATGGTGAGTCCATGCAAGGCAAAGGCAAGCAATTCATCCCTCACGGTGTACGAGTGGAAATGGCTTTTCCAGGTGGTGCGGGTTACGGTGTGCCGGCTCAGCGCGATTTGAATCTGGTTAAGCGGGATCTCGCCATGGGCTACATCACAGCGGAACACGCGGCAGAATATTATAACCTCTCGGCAAGTGACATTGCCGATGTTCAACAACAATCAAAACTCGGGGAGATGCTCTAATGGCAACAGGCGGCAAGCAGGCAACACCTTTAAAATCCTCATACGATATTGTGATCGTTGGCGGCGCTATCATGGGATCATCAACGGCATGGTTTCTTTCCGACAATAAAGACTTCAATGGCTCAGTGCTGGTGGTTGAGCGCGACCCGACTTACGAGTTCTGTTCTACCGCACACACTAACTCATGCATGCGGCAACAATTCAGCACTGAACTCAATGTACGGATATCGCAATTCGCTGCAGACTTCGTTAAAAATTCCCGCGAGCGCATGGGTGGTGATGAACGTGTTCCGGAGTTGAGTGTTCAGTCATTTGGCTACATGTATCTGGCTGATAATGAAGCGTTTGCCGAGGTGCTTAGAGAAAGCCAGCAAGTCCAGCTTGCCGCAGGCGCTGCCACACAACTTATGACACCGGAAGACATTCTAAAAAGCTACCCGTTCTACAACGTAGATGACATCGTTCTCGGCTCCATAAACCTGGTGGACGAAGGTTATTGGGACGGTGCAGCAGTATTTGAATGGTGGCGACGTCAGGCGCAAGAGCGAGGTGTTGAGTATATTTCAAATGAAGTGACAGGCATGACCAAAAATGCCAACGGTACTCGTGTAGAAAGCATTACCTTGAAGTCTGGCGAAGTAATTTCCTGCGGTCAGGTAGTGAACGCTTCCGGACCGCGCGCATCCCGCACTGCAAAAATGGCGGGTGTCGAGGTCCCCGTTGAGCCGCGTAAGCGTTATTCATGGATCTTCAAAGCAGAACAGCCGCTTGACCGTGAATTGCCTTTGACAATTGATCCATCCGGTGTACATGTACGTGAAAACGGTGGTGGTACCTACCAGTGCGGTGGGCATTCAGATATTGATCCGGCGGTAGAATATGATGACTTTGCTGTCGATCAGTCACTCTGGGAAAATCATGTCTGGCCGATCATCGCCACACGTATTCCACAGTTTGAATCTGTCAAACTTACCAATGAATGGGGCGGCCATTATTCCATGAACACGTTTGATCACAACGCGATCATGGGACCACATAATGAAGTTGAAAATTTTATCTTCCTGAACGGATTTTCCGGCCATGGACTACAGCAGTCTCCGGCAATGGGGCGTGGCACAGCCGAGTACTTAACTTACGGTGAGTACCGAAGCCTGGATCTGTCACCGTTTCACTATGAACGTATTGTGAAAGATAATCCGATTATCGAAAAAGCGATTATTTAGGCGCTTATCAAAAGTTCTCAATTAAAGCCGGAGATGCTTACTTTCTCCGGGTTAAAACACACACAGGCGATACATAATGAATAAGCTCGTTCTTACTGGTGCAGCCGGCAGACTCGGCTCATACCTTCGCGAGCCATTATCAACACTATGCAACGAGCTGGTGAGCTCCGATCTTAGCGACGATATTGGCAAACTGTACCCCGGTGAACGTTACCAGAAAGCTGATCTTGCCAACTATGATGAAATCTATGCATTGCTTGAAGGTGCAGACATGGTGGTTCACTTCGGCGCTATTGGTGATGAAGCACCCTTTGAACAGATTCTCGGGCCAAACATTATTGGCGCTTACAATATTTGGGAAGCGGCACATCAGCAAGGCCTGAAGCGTGTGGTGTACGCGAGTTCAATTCATGCCGTTGGCATGCACAAGAAACAAGATTTCATCGGCACAGATGTCCCGCATAGACCAGATACGTTTTACGGATTGGCAAAATGTTTTGCAGAAGATCTGGCAAGCATGTATTGGGACAAACGTGGCATGGAATCTGTGTGCATGCGAATACTTTCCGCCGCTCAGGTGACCAGCACGCGTGCACTGGGTACCTGGTTAAGTTATGACGATCTTATTCAACTCGTCACTCGAGCAATAGATACACCGACCACCGGGTTTTCAGTGGTTTACGGTATATCAGATAATGATCGCGCTCCGGTGGATAACAGTAAAGCCAGTCATCTCGGGTATAAACCTAAAGACAACGCCGAGCAATTTGCTGAAGGAATATTTCGCGATGCCGCCCCGGCGGATACCAATGATGCAGCGCAGATGTATCATGGCGGTCCGTTCGCCGCAATCCCGTTAGGCGAAAGTGGTATTGCCACCATGAACATTATTGACGATTCGAAGAAAACCTAAACGTGAGCTCTGATTCGACAGATCAACCAATGAATTTTTCATCTGCACGATTAGCCAAAGTTAAGCCCGCTGCATCCGTTATGGTCAGCCAGCTAGCGCGGGATCTAAAAGCACAAGGGAGAGATATTATCGATTTAGGCTTAGGTCAGCCTGACTTCGACACACCTGCGCATATTATAGACGCTGCCCATCAGGCGGCTCTTGCTGGTAAAACACGCTATACGCCAATGCGTGGAACCACTGAGTTGTGTGATGCGGTATGCGATAAATTTAGGCGCGAGAACGGCCTCGACTATGCTCATAATGAAATGATCGTCTCCAACGGTGCAAAGCAGATAATTTTTAATGCCATGCTTGCAACGCTTGAACCGGCTGATGAAGTGATCATGTGTGCACCCTTTTTTGGTTCGTACAGAGATATCGTTCTGGCCGTTGGTGGCACACCTAGGACGATAATCTGTAAACCCGAGGACGAATTTCGATTAACACCTGAGAGACTGCAAGCGGCCATCACAGAGAAAACCCGTTGGGTCATGTTGAACCTGCCTTCCAATCCGGCAGGTGCGGTTTATGACGAAGCACAGCTACAGGCACTGGGTGCTGTACTTGAAAAACACCCGCGAATTATTTTGCTTTCAGATGAAATCTATGAGCACATAATCTTCGACGGTAGAACCTTTGTCTCGTCAGCAAAGGCGCTGCCTCACCTTAAAGAACGCATTCTGACGGTCAACGGTGTATCCAAAGCGTATGCCATGACGGGTTGGCGTATCGGTTATGGCGCCGGACCAAAAGCCCTGATTGATGTGATGATCCGAGTTCAATCGCAGGTGTCATCTGCACCCTGCTCTGTTGCACAGGCAGCAGCGGTTGAAGCGTTGAACGGGCCACAAGATACGGTAGGTCAGTTCCGGGAAGCTTTTCAAAGGCGTCGGGACCTTGTAGTGAAACACGTTGAAAACATTCCCGGCTTTCAGCTTAAGGCACCGGGCGGCGCTTTCTATGCCTATATCGGTTGCGAACAGTTAATCGGTAGCAAAACGTCGAACGGAGAGGTGATCGATAGCGATACTAATTTGGCAGGCTATCTAATTCACGAGGCGGGTGTGGCATCAGTGCCGGGCAGCGCTTATGAATTGTCACCTTATATCCGGCTCTCCACTGCTAACTCGGATGAGAATCTGAACAATGCAATGCAGCGCATTGCTGATGCGGTCTCACGCCTGACCCGAGTATAGTGAAGCACTGTTATCTCATCCGACGTTGACACGAATCATTGTTCTTTGTGCATTTGCTGCGGTTGTTGCACCGGTTGCAGCAATCTTATTTCCAGCTCGTCACGGCGTGCAATCAGCACAATGCAAAAACCGGCCATTGCAATACAGGCTATAGCGTCCATGCTTCCCTAAAAATCATATTGATGACAAAGCTGAATCACGACTTTTCGGTACCACATGCGTACGGAGTCGTTGAAGGTACGTGTTCGGATGGTAAACGACGGGGACGCCCGATGCGAGAAATGTCACCAGATGAGTACCAGAAGGATGATGGCGACGACGCTGTAGAGCAATATCTTTAGATCACCTGATTCCATGTCCTAGGGCTGCTCAAAAACAAACACGACGGTTACGTCATACAGCATGGTCCAAATCCTTTTGTGCATTTACCCAGTATATCGATTACTCCGGTGACCATTTCGTGAACGTCGCGCCTGTATTAACAACTCGATCACACAACAGCTATATAAACCGTTCTACGGGGTGTAGAGCGATTGCTTCGATAGTGTTCTGTATTTCCGGGGACTGAACGATTGATCTGTTGCCCGGTATTTTTTATACCTGACGCACCGAACCCCGTCACTCGCGACTGAAATGTGCAGTAAATGTGGAATTGTGTAGGGCTTGCTTACATGAACTACAACAAAAGCTTATCCTTGGCTCTTGGCAATACATGATAGGAACCAGGTTGATGTCAGTGACTACCTTAATCAAGTTCAAAACATTTCTTTCTTTGGCTATCAGCACAATAACACTGGGTGGAACGACCGCAGTATTGGCCGCTGAGCTCCCGATCGCCGATGCACATGTACATTACAGTCACGACTCTGTCGATCTCACGCCACCGGCACGGGTTATTGAGTTAATGCGTGAGGCGAATCTTAAATTCGCATTGGTGTCCAGCTCGGATGATAACGGCACTCAGTTGCTGTCTTCCATCGCCCCCGACCTTATAGTACCCGGGTTAAGGCCTTATCGTCTTCGAGGTGAAACAGGAACCTGGTTCAATGACAATGAAGCACTGGAATACGTAGAACAGTTACTGCAAAAGAATCGCTACGCGAGCATAGGTGAGTTCCATCTCTACGGAGATGATGCCGACCTTCCAATCCCCAGAAGAATTGTAGAGCTTGCAGCGCAACACAACTTGTTACTGCACGCACACTCTGATGCGGCAGCAGTGGAACGACTGCTGGCTCAAAACTCACAGGTGAAAGTGCTGTGGGCACATTCCGGTTTTGATGCACCCGAAGACATTGCTGCGATGCTAAAAAAGCATGATCGATTATGGGCAGACCTGGCTTTTCGTTCTGAAGTGGGCAGCGGCGGACAGCTAAGTGACGATTGGAAGGCTTTATTCGAGGCGTTTCCCGATCGGATGATGTTAGGTACTGATACGTTCACGCCTGAAAGAATGTATTACCTGCCCTCACATGCGGAATCAGCCCGTGTATGGCTTACGTCTCTGCCAGATGAGCTTGCAGAAAAGGTCGCCTGGAAAAACGCTTACAACCTGATTATGCCTCTCTGGGAAGCAAATCGAGCTGCGGAAAATAGTAATTCTATGAATAGCACCGTAGCAACCTTGCAGGGCATTTGCGATGCTGAAACTGCTACCGACGAGGTGATACAGACCGGTAACGGCCACGTACACATTATGCCAACCGACACCATTAAGGTGAGTGCACCCGTATCGGTCATGTTGACACTTTGTGGTGATTTCCCTAACGACACGCAATTGAACCTTGATGCAATCATGCCTGCCCATGGTCACGGTACCAACTATCAACCGGAGCATCGTCTGGTTGAACGCTCTGCGAACGGAGTGCAATACCAGGTGGATGGTGTGGTTCTTCATATGCCGGGTGACTGGCAATGGCAGGTTAATATTAAATCACCCGGCAATACCTCAACGTTTACGCAAGACTTTACTGTGAAATAAGGTCAGTTCAGCAAATGACGATTAACTTCCGTTTCGTGTCAAGCGTCCGTCGGTTTGCTTGTTTGCGCACTGCCTGTGTTGTAGTGTTGGTTACGTGTTTGGCAACTGTTGCCGCGTCGGATGATGTTGAAACGTTAGCGTTTACCGAAACAGAAATTGATCGCATTCTGTTGCATGGGCCGTGGCCCTCCGAACTGCCTGAGGATGCCGGCAATGAACTGTCTGGAATCGCATGGGCTGAACAGCTTGGTGAAGCACTGTTTTTTGACAAAAAACTATCAGGTAATGGAACACTCTCCTGTGCCAGTTGCCACCAGCCTGTTAACGGTTTCGCTGATGGCCTTGCTGTTGCACACGGCGTTACACAGCACGTCAGAAATACCCAGGGATTATGGAACATAGGAGCACAACGTTGGTTCGGTTGGGACGGCGGTGCTGACAGTCTATGGGCCGCTACGTTGAGACCGCTATTGTCACCGGTGGAAATGGCTGGCGATATTCCGTCTATTGCTGACTGGTTGCGTCAGAAGCCTGTTGCATACCAGGCGTTTAACGAGCACAGGCGCTACCAATCGTTACCGAATCAGGATGAAGCCCTGGTGGTATTTGCTGCAAAGTGTATCGCTGCGTACATGAGAACACTGGTATCGGAGCCCACAGCATTTGATCAGTTCAGACAGGCATTGGCCGACGAGGATGAGGAGGCACAAAGTATCTATTCTGTGTCTGCCAAACGCGGTCTTAAGATATTCATCGGCGATGCGAATTGCCACGCCTGCCACTATGGTCCCCATTTTTCAAATGGTGAATTTCACGACATCGGCCGACCCTTCTTTACAGGTGTCGGCCAGGTAGACCCCGGCAGGTACAGCGGCATTGAACGTTTACAGGAGGATCGATTTAGTCTCACCGGTTTGTACAATGGCACAAAAGACCAAAATGAAATCCGTAAATCGACAAGCGTTAGAAAAGGCCAGGTTAACTTCGGGCAATGGCGAACCCCTTCCCTGCGGAATCTGCTGTTAACGGCCCCCTACATGCATGATGGTAGCGTGCTAACGCTTGATGCAGTGGTTAAGACTTACGTGCATATTGATCTGCAGCGCCTGCATGCCAAAGGTGAATCTATTCTCAGGCCACTGTCATTGTCTGATTCACAAATAGCCGATCTTGTGAGTTTTCTTAAGAGCTTATCGCCATGAACTGCCGCTTCACTAATGTGATAGCAGAAATATTTTGCTGATAGAATATCGGCCTTAAGAATTAATCTGCCAAAACCACCTCGCAAATACCAGTACCACCCACAGCTGAATTGTTGATGTTGGCCATCTATAAACAGAGCCACTATGTTTACACGCAAAGCAAAAAAATCAGTTGGCGGTTATGTATATATTGCCTCTAATCCGGCCATGCACGGGCTGGTAAAAATAGGCATGACTTCCAAGCAGCCGAGTAAGCGAGTTGCCGCCCTGTACAACACCAGCGTACCGCTTCCGTTTGTCCTGCGATATTACTCGTGGGTTCCTGATCGCCGTGAGTCTGAAAAACACTTACACAGCTTGTTTGCCGCTGATCGGGTTTCTAAAAAGCGCGAATTCTTTGCGGTGCCGGCAGAGGAGGCAATCAGAAGGACTGAAGCTAAAATGCCGTATTTGAACAACAATCACCATAGCACGGGGCGCGGATGGAAATTGTTGTTGTGGATTGTTGTACTCGCAGCCATCCTGCTAGCGGCTTACAAATACGGGTACGGAGACAATATTC
>CALISD010000169.1 GCA_938041955.1 uncultured Granulosicoccaceae bacterium
ATCGCTAAGTCCTTCATTTAACTGAAAACCTGAGCTGAGGCAGTCGCGTACGGGCATCCGCATGTCAACTCGGCTGTTGCCGCTCATGTTAAGCTTGAGGGTGTAGCTGTGTGAAAGGACTTACCGGTATCGCTTCAGCATTGACGCTTGGCACCGCGCGGATTGTGCGGAACGTTTCAGAATGTTTACAACTCCCTCGGAGGAATTGCATGAAGTTCAGAAAGAAGAATGGGCAGAAATTGCCATCACATGTTACCGAAATGGCCGACTCTGTTCGCGATAGCAGCGACGGTATGTCTCGTCGAGAATTTCTCGCGATAGCCAGTATCTTCGGTGCCAGTACTACCACTGCATACAGCATGATCGGCATGGTGGCGCCTTCGGTCGCACTTGCAGACGGCCATGGCAAGAAACAGGGCGGAACCGTCCGATTTCAGACTGAAGTGCGTGCACTTAAAGATCCCCGTACCTATGACTGGTCGCAGATTGCGAACTTCTCTCGTGGTTGGCTTGAGTACATGGTTGAGTACAACAATGACGCAACGTTCACTGGCAAGCTGGTTGAAAGCTGGGACATCAACGATGACGCTACGGTCTACACTCTAAACGTTCGTAAAGGCGTTAAGTGGAACAATGGTGATGATTTCACAGCGGAAGATATTGCTCGCAATATTGAAGGCTGGTGTGACAAGAGTGTTGAGGGTAACTCTATGGCGGGTCGTTTCGCGACCTTAATCGACGAGGCATCCGGTAAAGCACTTGCCGGTGCTATTGAAGTGGTCGATAGCCACACGGTGAAGCTTAACCTTCCAGCACCCGATATTTCTTTGATCGCCGGTATGGCCGATTACCCTGCAGCAGTAGTTCACAAAGACTATGACGCTGCCAACGCACTTGATGCGCCTTTAGGTACTGGTGCTTATATTCCTGAGTCGCTTAAAGTCGGTGAGAAAGGCATATTGGTTCGCCACCCTGATCATAAATGGTGGAACGAGGGCAATGGTGCATGGATGGATCGAATTGAATTTGTCGATTACGGTACAGAGCCAGCGTCGCATTTCGCTGCTGCGGAATCTGACGAAGTTGATGCGGTCTACTCTGCTGAAGGTGCAGAGATTGTTGAGCTGTTTGATAGCATTGATGGCTTTGACCGAAATGATGTCGTCACGGCTGCCACTATCGTTATCCGTCCAAACGCGAAAGCCGAAATCGATGGCAAAACACCCTACGCTGACAAGCGCGTGCGTCAGGCACTGGCAATGGCGGTTGATCCGGCGGTTTGCCTTGAACTTGGTATCGGTGGCTTAGGCGTTGTCGCAGAAAATCATCATGTGGGGCCAATGCACCCGGACTATGCAGAGCTGCCAAAGCAAAAGGTCGATCCTGCGGGCGCTAAGGCGTTGATGGAAGCTGCTGGTATGGCAGATTACGAGCACGAACTGCTGTCGCTTGATGCGGGCTACCGTAAAGACACCACCGATGCGGTGGCTGATATGTTGAGAAAGGCGGGTATCAAAGTCAAACGTACAGTGATGCCGGGTTCTACCTTCTGGAACGATTGGGCTAAGTACCCGTACTCGTCGACTAACTGGAATCACCGTCCACTTGGCGTACAGGTGTTAGGCCTTGCGTATCGGTCCGGTGAAGCCTGGAACGAAGCGGGTTTTGAAAATGCTGAATTTGATGCAGCATTGAAAGACGCACTGGCAATTGCCGATGTTGATGCTCGTCGTGAGAAGGTTAAAGTATGCGAGCAAATCATGCAGGATGAAGGCGTTATTGTTCAGCCTTATTGGCGTACGTTGACCAACTACACTAAATCAAACCTTGGTGGTGCTAACCACCACATCACTTTTGAGTACCGTCCTCAGGACATGTACTGGAAAGCATGATTTAGCTTGTTTGAACCGGGGCTGCCATTTGGCAGCCCTTTTTCTTTGTCCTTTTGTCGTCCAGCATAAAAAATTAGGGAGATCGGATGGTCAGCTTTCTACTAAGGCGCTCCGGAGTGATGTTGCTCACGGCGCTCTGTCTGACCTTTATTGTCTTTTACCTCACCAACCTTGAGCCCAATCTAGAGAAACTTACCAAAAGCGAAGGCAACATGCGCATGTCAGATGTGCAAGTGCAATCGTGGTTGGTGAAAAACGGTTACCGACAACCGTTGCTTAAACGCTATGGCGAATGGCTTGGGGTCGCACCGGGCTGGACGCGCACAGATGAGAACGGCAAGTTTACCGGTCGCTGTTTAAAGCGTGGTGTTGATCCGAACAACGTACCTAAATTTTGTGGAATCCTGCAGGGTAACTGGGGGTTTTCATTAGTCTTTAAGGAAAACATAGGCGGCATCATTGCTGAAAAGCTGCTGTTAACTGGCAAGCTCATGCTTTGTGTGCTGTTAGTGATGGTACCCACGGCACTGATCATTGGTGTCATAGCCGGCATGCGAGAGGGGAGTAAGACTGATCGTATCTTGTCTACCTTTTCTATTTTAACTACCTCAACACCCGAGTATGTCTCGGGGGTTATTTTTATTATTGTCTTCGCCAGTAAGTTTGGTGGTCTGCGTTGGTTCAAGGGCACTGCCGCCACGGCGATGGACAATATCACTTTTGCAAACTTCACTTTGCCGGTCATTACACTCGCGTTGTACGGGGTAGGGTATATCGCCCGTATGACCCGTGCTTCAATGGCAGAAGTGATGACCGAGCAGTATATTCGCACTGCCAGGCTTAAAGGCTTGAGTTTTGGTGGGGTAGTACTGAAGCACGCACTGCGCAATGCGTTGATCGCACCCTTCACGGTAATTATTCTACAGATCCCATGGCTGCTCACCGGTGTGGTGATTGTTGAGACGCTGTTCAACTACAAAGGTTTTGGCTGGACACTGGTAGCCGCGGTAGGCAATAACGATATTGAGCTTTTATTAGCCTGTTCAGTGGTAGCGGTGTTTGTTGTGCTTGTTACGCAATTGATATCAGACATTAGCTACGTCTTCCTGAATCCACGTATCAGGGTGAACTAGCCATGGATAGATTAACTGCAACAGAAATAATAATTCGCGTCCTTACGCAGTTTACCCCTGTGTGGATTGGCCTCGCGGTAATACTGACGCTGTCAGTGTTGTTTAGAAAAAGGCTTGGTTTGTATGGCAAGCTGTTCGGCAGCCCGATAGGCGTCGCCGGTTTAATACTGGTGCTGTTCTGGGTGCTTACAGCGATCTTTGCCGATTTGATTGCCACCATGGATCCGCTCACGCAATTATCCGGAATGAAGAACAAAAAACCGGGCTGGCCAGTAGCAGGGGCTGAAGGGCAATGGTACTTGTTGGGTGGGGATAACCTCGCAAGAGACGTATTCAGCCGTATGGTTAAAGGCAGTCAGATAGTCATAGCGATTGCACCGGCGGCCACCATTTTTGCTTTTATGGTGGGAATTACACTGGGACTACCGGCGGGTTTTTATGGCGGCAAACTAGACACCAGTTTGAGCTTTCTGGCAAATCTTGTTCTCGCCTTTCCGGTCATTTTATTGTTCTTTCTGTTGGTCACGCCTGAGATAAGAGAGACAGGAGTGCCCTTGGTGATGGCAGGGGTGTTGTTTCTATTTCCCATTATTTTCTTTGTCTTGTTGTTCCAGTCAAGGTTCAAAGAACAGCCGATGAAGTTAGCCATTTATCTCACCATTACACTGGTGCTTGGCTTCTGGGCCTACTCAGGGCTAGCGTTCAATAAAGATCCTTTTGGTGTGTTCTATATGGATCCGAATCTATTGAATATTTTTGTCTCGGTGGTGTTTGTCAATTCACCCACGGTGTTTCGTATTGTTCGTGGTTTAACCATGGACATTAAAACCCGTGACTACGTCGCGGCCGCACAAACCCGTGGTGAATCACCCTGGTACATCATGTTATGGGAGGTGCTACCTAATGCACGTGGCCCGCTGATTGTAGATTTTTGCCTGCGTATTGGTTACACCACCATTCTTCTTGGCACACTGGGTTTCTTTGGCTTGGGAGTAACACCAGAGAGTCCGGACTGGGGAATGACAATCAACGAAGGCCGCAAGCTGTTGGCGGTCTATCCGCATCCGGCGCTGCCTCCTACCATCGCACTGATGACATTGGTGCTTGGCCTCAATCTGCTGGCGGATGGATTGCGTGAAGAATCTCTCAGGGACTAAAGCAATGGAGACTATAGAGAATAATAAACCGCGGAGTGTATTAGATGAGTGTTGAACCGATTCTCGAAATCGATAACCTGAACATCTCTTTCTTTGTGCGCGCCGGTGAAATTCCAGCAGTGATGGATTTTTCCTGCAAGGTGATGCCCGGTGAAACCATGGGGCTTGTGGGTGAGTCCGGTTGCGGTAAGTCAACCGTTGCACTTGGCATCATGCGAGACATGGGCAATCGCGGCAAGATTGTCGGCGGCAGCATTAAGTTTCGCGGCCGTGACATGGGTGATATGTCGCAGGCCGAACTGCGGGATATTCGCGGTTCTAAAATCGCCATGATCTACCAGGAACCCATGGCATCGCTCAATCCTGCGATGAAGATCGGCAAGCAGTTGATGGAAGTGTTGATCATTCATGAGAACACCACAAAGGCGCAGGCATACGAACGATCACTCGCCATGTTGGAATCGGTAAAGTTGCCAGATCCTGCACGGGTAATGAATGCCTATCCGCATCAGATCTCTGGTGGTCAACAACAGCGTATCGTTATTGCGATGGCCTTATTGTCTAAGCCTGATCTGCTGTTACTGGATGAACCTACTACCGCACTTGATGTGACGGTTGAAGCGGGTATTGTTCAGCTGATTAAAGAGCTTGGCCGTGAGACCGGCACTTCAATGCTTTTTATCTCACACAATCTGGGTTTGATTCTTGAGACTTGTGATCGCATCACGGTGATGTATTCCGGTGAAGCGGTAGAGACCGGCAAAGTACACGAAGTGTTTGACCGTATGCGCCACCCTTACACGCAAGGGTTGTTTAACTCTATTCCGTTGCCGGGTGCTGATAAAAATACCAAGCCGCTGGTGTCTATTCCCGGGCAGCTCCCTTTGCCAATGGATCGGCCTTTTGGTTGTAACTTCGGCCCCAGGTGCACTCACTATGTAGAGAATGAATGCAACGCTGCACCTGTACGTATGCAGCCAGTGCATGGTGAAGAACAACATATGTCGCGTTGTGTTCGCATTGAAAAAATTGACTGGAATGCCGAGCCAGAACGTCCGGTGGTCACTGACCCGTCAACACCGGGTGATGTGGTGCTCGAAGTCAAGGACCTAAAAAAATATTATAGCGTTGCGGCTAATCAGATCTTCGGCGGTGGAGATACCCGAACGGTAAAAGCCAATGAATCTATTACGTTGCAAGCGCGTGAATCTGAAACTGTCGCTATTGTGGGTGAGTCCGGTTGTGGAAAATCCACGCTTGCCAAGGTGTTGTTGGGGCTTGAAACTGCAACCGAAGGCGAGGTGATTCTGGATGGCGTTTCGATTGGTAATACAGATGTTGGTGATCGTGACACCAAAACTGTCGCCTCTGTTCAGATGGTATTTCAAAATCCGTTTGACACATTGAATCCGAGTCATTCAGTGGGTTCGCAAATTATGCGAACGCTTGAGAAGTTTAAAATAGGCAGCAGCCAGGAAGATCGCCGCGAGCGAATGCTCAAATTGCTTGATCTCGTCAAGTTGCCGCGCGCATTTGCTGATCGCATGCCGCGACAACTCTCGGGTGGTCAGAAGCAGCGAATTGGCGTGGCGCGTGCATTTGCCGGGCAGCCGAAACTGGTGGTAGCCGATGAGCCTGTGTCTGCGCTGGATGTGTCGGTGCAAGCTGCGGTGACCGAACTCTTAATGGAGATTCAGCGCGAAGCCAAAACCACCATGCTGTTTATCAGTCATGATCTATCTGTCGTGCGCTACATTGCTGACAGGGTGGTCGTGATGTATCTCGGACACATTGTAGAGCAAGGCACCACTGATGATATCTTTGCTCCTCCGTATCATCCTTATACCGAAGCGCTTTTGTCGGCCATTCCCATTGCAGATACGCGGGTAAAGAAAAAACAGATTGTTCTGGACGGTGATATACCGTCAGCGCTTAATCCACCCAGCGGTTGCCCGTTTCAAACTCGCTGTGGCCACAAGTCAAAAGTCGGGGTACTGTGTGAAACCGAACTACCACCGGTGCGGCACCTGAGTGATGGGCACACAATGAAGTGCCACTTGTCAGAAGAGCATCTGCAAGCAATGGAGCCTGTGATTAGTTTTGATGCTGACAAGGCGTCGTAGAGAGTGTTAGGTTTAGGACAATTTTATGCACGATGTTTATTACCAATAATTTGAGGATCTGCGATGAGCAGCGCTGCTATACCTTTTCCTGACGTCAACCCGGCGGGTTTCGAATGGTTCGAAGGCGAACCTGTTTTTAACCCCTCCATTCATCTTGCTCTTGAAAAGCCAGAGTCTATTCGCTATCTGCAGGAGTTTGGCTACAGTGATGAGGAGGTCAGTCATAAGGCGACTGATGTGGCAGTGTCTTCACCCTTTCGGGTGCTGTCGCAAGAGGGTGCTGCTGTCCTGCTGGAGGTTGCCCGGTCATTGCGTCAACACGCGATCAGTTGTGAAAGAATTGAAAACATGGTCAGAGGCGGCTGTTATCGCTCTAAGTTTCTCCGTGATCTATGTATTGATCCATCGCTGACCGAATTGATGTGTGAAATTTATAACACAGACGTTGCACCTCATACCATGCCGCTGCATTTAGGCCATATGAATTTCTCACCCAACGATCTGTCAAAAGCGGTGGACAAGTGGCATCACGATACCCTGCCATTGGATGTCGTCATGATGGTCAGCGACCCGGCCACGCTGGATGGCGGGCAGTTTGAATATTTTATCGGTACAAAAGACGAGATGTCAGTGCTTGCACAACAGGGCAAAACGCCACCGATTGAGCGTGTAGAAGCACCGCGCTTTGCGGGGCCGGGCTACGCGATTGCGTTGCACGGTGACATGGTGGTTCATCGTGGCGCGGCGTTAAACAAACCGGGTGAACGCATCAGTATGGTGAATGGTTATGTATCAACAAATACAGCGCTTGATGATCAACACAGACACTCAGACCTGATGCATGTTGATCCACCTGAGGCTTTGTATGCGGAATGGGCAAAGCATGCAGCATGGCGCGGTAAAAACCGGCTTGAAAAACTACTCGCAGAGCTTGAATTTAATGCTGACAGTCAGGCGGTTGCCAGCCGGCTTGAAGAGGCTGTTATGGATGTCAATCAAGCGATAGCCGAGATGAGGGAAGGTCCGAAAGAAATGCACCATTATGAAAAGCATACAAAAAGTTAACGACTGAACCATCAACCGCGGCGGAATTTTGTGAGCGAAGATAAGAATACAGTTTCTGATGGTAAGCCCAAGCCACGCCGCCGTCGCAGAGACAGAAGCAAACCGGTAGTTAAAATACCGCAGCTTGAACGGTGCCAGCTAAGAAGTCCGTTTACACCGCTCACACCGCTTGATGAAGAGCAGCTTGAGTTTATCCATGATATCTCGCTTCAGATTCTTGAAGAGCAGGGGATCGAAGTCATGGGGGATCTTGCGCTCGACACCTTTCGTAATGCCGGAGCTGATGTTTCAATAGGGGGCATGGTCAAGATGGACCGTGCACTGGTGCTTGAAACGATTGCTCACGCACCGAATGAATTTGATCTCGTTGCAAGAAACCCCGCTAACACCATGCGTTGTGGCGGTAATGCCATCAACTTCGGATTGGTGTCCGGGCCGCCCAATGTACATGACTGTATTAACGGCCGACGTGCCGGCAACATAGAAGACTTTAAAAAGCTGTTAATGCTCGGCCAGCACTTTAATGTGATTAGTTTTTTTGGCAACCAGGCTGTGGCGCCTACCGACTTGCCGGTTGGTACGCGTCATCTTGATACCACCTTTAATAGTTTGACTCTGACCGACAAACCATTTCTGGCCACTGGCATTGGTGGTGGCCGTGCTCGTGATGCGGTAGAGCTGTGTGCCATCGCACATGGAAAAACACTCGAAGAACTTGCAAGTCAGCCCCCCGTCGTGATGACGAATATCAATATCAATTCGCCGCGCAAGCTTGATGACTCCATGGCATACGGTGCCATGCAAATGGCCATGCTCGGACAGGCGGTTACCGTGACGCCGTTTACGTTAATGGGGGCGATGACACCTGCCACCATGGCCGGTGCATTGGCACAGCAAAATGCCGAAGCGTTGTTGGGTGTTGCGCTTACTCAGTTAACCCGCAAAGGCGCACCGGTGATCTATGGTGGCTTTACTTCTAATGTAGATATGAAATCAGGAGCGCCAGCCTTTGGCACGCCTGAAAACTCATTGGCAAACATAGCTGGCGGTCAGTTAGCGCGCAGGTATGGTTTGCCTTATAGAACCAGCGCCTGCAATGCATCCAATACGGTCGATGCACAGGCCACCTGGGAAACCCAGATGTCACTGTGGAGTGCGGTGATGGGGCACGGCAACTTAATCTATCATGCAGCGGGTTGGCTTGAGGGCGGGTTAGTAGCCTCGTTCGAGAAGCTGGTGATTGACTGTGAGATGTTGCAGCACATGTCAGCAATGTTAAAGCCCATGAAAATCAACCTTGAAGAAGTCGGGCTTGAGGCGATGCAGCAGGTCGGGCCGGGTGGTCATTTTTTCGGATGTGATCATACGATGGCACGCTACAAAGAGGCATTTTACGAGCCGTTCTTGAGCGATTGGCAAAACCAGGAAAACTGGCAGCTGGCAGGGGCTAAAGATGCCACCAGTCGCGCCACAGATATATGGCAGAAAGCGCTGCAGGAATATGAAGTTCCCGCTACAGATCCCGCTGTCGTTGAAGCGCTTGAAGCGTATGTCGCCAAACGGAACGAGCAAATCGGCAAAGAAGAGCCTGAGCTAATAGCGACCCCTTTGAGCTAAACAATCTTAAATAGAGGCTTAGCTTATTCCTGAGTGTGGTACCTGTATGGCAAATAGCTATACTGTGCACAGCTCAGGGATATGGCTAACTTTCTGTCGATGAAGGATCTAAAATGACGAGTAACTCCGGAGAAAAATGTGGCTAAAAATATAGCGGGAATGACGCGTGAGCAGATGCGTGATCCCAATTATTTTCCTGGCTTTGCCAAGGGAATACCGCTGGGAATACAGCATGTGCTGGCGATGTTTGTCAGTAACGTGACGCCAGCGATCATTATTGCGGGTGCAGCTGGCTTCGGCTTCGGCTCGCCAGACGTTGGCAACATGATCTACATGATCCAAATGTCGATGGTATTTGCTGGGATTGCTACATTACTGCAAACCGTCAGTGTAGGTCCTTTTGGAGCACGCCTGCCAATTGTTCAAGGTACTAGTTTCGCCTTTCTGCCGGTGATGATTCCACTGGTAGCAGGAAAGGGTGTTGATGGCATGGCAATACTCATGGGTGGTATTGTTGCCGGTGGAATTTTCCACTTTTTCCTGGGTACTTTTATTGGCCGTATTCGCAATTGGTTGCCACCATTGGTTACCGGCTTAATTGTATTGCTAATTGGTCTTTCATTAGTATCGGTCGGGATCAAATACGCAGCTGGCGGGGCCGCCACTTTCCAAATGGAAGCACCAGATTTTGGTGGGTTGAAAAACTGGACGATGGCATTGACAGTTATTATCGTGACTTTGCTTTTGAAGTTTTTCAGTCGCGGTTTAGCGTCAAGTGCTGCTGTATTAATTGGTCTGATAGCAGGCTACATAGTGGCCTACTTTATGGGTGAAGTTAACTTTGACAATATCGCAAAAGCTGCTGACGTTATGGTCCCGGATCCACTACATTTTGGACTTCAATTCAGTGTTGCCGCAGTAGTTGGTATGTGTCTAATGGGTATTATCTCGGCAATCGAGACGGTGGGTGATGTTTCCGGTATCACTAAAGGCGGGGCAGGGCGTGAAGCAACAGACCGTGAAATAAGCGGTGCAACATACGCGGATGGTGCTGGTACTGCATTAGCTGGCGTTTTTGGTGGTCTGCCTAATACGTCTTTCAGTCAGAACGTTGGCTTGATCGCAATGACAGGTATAATGAGTCGTCACGTTGTTACCATTGGTGCTTTGTTTCTAATTGCCTGTGGATTCTTTCCAAAGGTCGGTGCCGCCATTTCTACTGTACCTATTGAAGTACTTGGCGGTGGTGTGATTGTTATGTTTGGTATGGTGGCAGCAGCAGGTGTTAGCTTGTTATCGGATGTTAACTGGAACCGCCGTAACTTGATGATCTTTGCGGTTGCACTTGCTGTTGGCTTAGGTTTGCAATTGGTGCCTACTGCATTGCAGCACTTGCCAGATACACTTAAAGTGTTGATGACATCTGGTCTTCTGCCTGCAGCCGTAATCGCCATTATTCTAAATGCCATTGTGCCGCACGATGAAGACGAGGAGTTTGCTGGAGGTCCAAGTGGTGGCGGAAGCGACGACTACGATAGACCCAATCAGCACGGTATCGTTCGGGATCAAATTGTCCAGGGTCGTAACGTTCAACCCGATCACGATGATCGCCATGTTCAATACGATGACGCTCCACGTCACAACGACGCTCGCCTACGCGATGATCATAGGCCAGCGTATGATGATCGTCCGCGTTATGATGATCGTCCAGTTCGTGACGAGAGACCACGGTATGAAGATCGGCCGCGTTATGACGACAGACCGCGGTATGAAGATCGACCGGGCTATGAGGATCGTTATGACAACAGACCTCGCGATCCGCGTGGGCCTCGCGACAATAACCGTCGATA
>CALISD010000170.1 GCA_938041955.1 uncultured Granulosicoccaceae bacterium
AGAGTCGGCTGGCCGACTTTTATTTTTACGCCATTATACCCGGCGTCTAAATAACCTTTGATATTGCTTAACAATTTGTCCAGATCAAATGCCAGATCAATGCCGCCACAATAAGCCTTGCAACGATCGCTGGCGCCACCAGCCATTTTCCACAGCGGCGCATCAATGCGCCTGCCACGTATATCCCACAAGGCAATATCTACTGCTGAAATAGCAAAAGAAGCAATACCACCACGCCCGACATAGTGAATATGCCAAATCATTTCTTGATACAGAGCGTCTATCTCATCGGCATCCCGCCCGTGAATAAACGGTGCGAGATCGTGTTCAATCATTGCCAGAATTGCCCGACCACCACGGCCGCCGGTGTAGGTGTATCCGGTACCCGTTAGACCATCATCTGTTTCAATGGTGACAGTGATCAATTCAAAATGAGTATGTGTACCGTGTTTTGCGTCTACCAGCACTTCTGCGAGTGGCACATTAAATAATCTGGCTTTGACAGTGGCAACTTTCGACATGCAACACCTTCCTAATCAGGCAACGAAGTGACTATTCAGGGCGCATCTGCGTAGTTCATTGGCGTTGTCGTTTGTGCTCAAATGCACCTGCATTTTGCGCGCGACTCCTGCCACATTGCTGATTAACGAGGCACGACAGTGCCCACCCTGAAAAGCTACGAATGACTGTAAAACCAGTCTATTACTTGAACTCAGTTTATTTCCGACTGAACAATTACGCAACGATTCAGTCAACTCAATGTTACAAGACGAGTGGGCTTTGCGGGATGTTCAGTAACAAAATTTTCACAGCCACAGTCGTCAGAGCAAGGCGGAAAAAAGCAGGCATAGCACAAGCCCAACGTCGATTTTTTCTAACGCCGCTATCGCGGCCGTAGCTTCGATCTGTGTTACCGAACTTGCTAGGCACTAGTGCATGGAAGCAAGTGATAGCGTGGGAGTCAGAGCATCCGGATCAACTTTGATATGAAGCAGCGCCGGACCACGGCTTTCAATGGCAGCGCTAAAAGCCACCGGAAATGCTTGGCCATTTTCAACGGTGGCGCCGAACGCACCATATGACTTTGCCAACGCTGCAAAATCCGGGCTAAACAGATCTGTAGCAGACACCCTGCCCGGGAAATTTTGCTCCTGATGCATTCGAATGGTGCCATACATCCCGTTATCAATCACCAGCACAATTACCGCGGCACCAAACTCAACCGCAGTGCCGAATTCCTGCATGGTCATTTGAAAGCAGCCATCACCTGCGAATGCCAGTACCGTCTTATCCGGGTGTGCGAGCTTTGCTGCAATAGCCGCAGGTAATCCATAACCCATTGAGCCACTGGTGGGCGCAAGCTGAGTACCAAACTGCTGAAACGGATAAAAACGATGAACCCAGCTGGCATAATTACCAGCGCCGTTACAAAGAATTGAATCCGTCGGAACCGTCTTGATGATATGCGCCATCACCGTTTGCATAGTGGCAGTTGAAGGCAAAGCATGTTCAAGAGAAGACCACTCAATGTATTGCTGATGAAGGGTATTGATGTCATCCGCTCTATTGTGCTCACCCGTCGGGTTGAGCTTTATAAGGTCACTACAGAGCGCCGTAGGGCTGGCATTGATCGCCAGTGTCGGCAGATACAGTTTACCCAGCTCTTCGGCATCAGGGTATACATGTACCAACGCGCACTGCGGCTGCGGCACATTGAGCAGCTCGAAATCCTGCGACGGTATCTCTGAAAACCTTGCTCCGACCAACAACAGTAAATCACTCGATTGAACCCTGGCTTTTAACTTCGGGTTAATACCCAATCCAATATCACCGACATAGTGACCATGGGTATGATCAAAAAGCATTTGCCGTCTAAAGGAGCACGCAACCGGTAATCCGAATCGTTCTGCAAAGGTGGTGAATTGCGCTACTGCTTCTGCCGTCCATCGGCTGCCGCCGACAATGACTAACGGCTGTTCCGCCTGCTCTATCATTGTTTTTAGCCGCGCCAGTTGATCTGCACCCGGCCAGATTTCTGTTTGAGATAAAGAATCAACAGCTACATTAAGCGGCGTAACATCTGACACCTGTTGCAAGGTATCTTCAGGCAATGCCAATACCACAGGCCCAGGCCTTCCACTGGTTGCCACATGCCAGGCTCTGGACATCATCTCGGGCACCCTCTCTGCAGATTCTATTTCTGCAACCCACTTCGCCATGCCACCGAAAAATTGTTGATAGTCGACCTCTTGAAACATTTCACGATGGCGGCGCCCGGTGGCTATTTGGCCTACCAGTAAAATCATTGGCGTGGAATCTTGCGATGCGATATGAACACCGGCAGACGCATTGGCAGCACCGGGCCCGCGAGTGACCAGACAAACGCCGGGTTCACCGGTAAGCTTGCCCCAGGCTTCAGCCATTATCGCAGCACCGCCTTCCTGCCGACAGACGGTCGTGGCAATATCACTGTCATGCAGCGCATCAAGCACTGGCAGATAACTTTCACCAGGTACGCAAAATACTCGCTCAGTGCCAAAGCACTCTAATGCATCTACTACTAATTGGCCGCCGCTTTTCATTTTTTACCCGTAGCTGGTTTTCGTTTTGAGGCTTTCTTTTTAGAGCGCTTTTTAAATTTCTTTTTACTACTACTATGTTTCGCTGTAACACCACGCAGCGAATCTACTGAACCCGAACTACTATCGGCTATCAACTTGTGCAACTGTGACTCCAGTGGCTGCATGAAGTCGGCATACGCCGTTTCGCGTCGACTGATGGCGTTAAGAGTTGCCTCCCAGTTTGCCGTCATATCTGGAAGTGTTGCCTCTTCCGGCAAAGCTTTAATTAAACCACGACCAGCATCTGTTGCATGGATCTGCTTGCCTTTGCGTACAATAAAACCACGCCGGAATAGCAATTCAATAATGCCGGCGCGAGTCGCTTCGGTACCGAGCCCGTCTGTTTCTTTAAGTATTTTTCTAATATCTGCCGATGAAACAAAACGTGATATTCCCGTCATTGCTGCAAGCAAAGTAGCATCTGTAAAGTATGGGGGCGGTGTGGTATTTTTTTCTACCAGCTCACCTCGTTCGCAGTGCAGCGGCTGCCCTACTGCCAACGGAGGTAAGGTTTTTTCTGTCTCTTTTGATTTGTCGCTGCGAAACAGCACTTGCCAACCCTCTTTTAAAATAGTTTTCGCAGTAGCGATAAATAAACCGCCCTCTATGACTATTTCAACGCGAGTATCAGCGTACTCATGAACAGGATAGAACTGTGCAATGTATTGCCTTGCGACCAAACCATAGACTTGCTGTTCTGCCTTGGACAAAGATGATTCACTGACCTTGCGCTGAGTGGGAATAATGGCATGGTGAGCGGTGACTTTTTTATCGTTCCACGCGGGTGATTTAATACTGCTATCTGCACCTGCCACAATACCGGCATAATTCGGGGTATTATTTTTTATAGCATCAAGTATAGAGCTGGCTTCTTTATAATGACCTTGCGGTAAATAGCGGCAATCAGAGCGCGGGTAAGTGATGAGCTTGTGTCTTTCATACAGCGCCTGACAAGTCGAAAGTACTACTTGAGCGCTTAAGCCAAATTGCCTTGCAGCATCTATTTGCAAAATACTCAAACTGAACGGCAGCGGCTGTGCTTGTTTCTTATTTTTCTTTTCGTATTTAGTAATCTCAGCTGGCTTATCCGAGATTCTATTGACGACGTTTTCTGCAAGCTTTTTTACCAGCACTCGCCGCATATCATCCATGTACGGTTCACAGGCTTCGCTCGGCCTCCAGTTGGCCGTGAACTTTTCGTCGTTTTCAGTCACCAGATGCGCCTTTACTTCGTAAAAAGGCTTCGAGACAAACTTTTCTATTTCTTCACAACGGCGCACCACAAGACCAAGTACCGGGGTCTGCACACGACCTACTGATAGCACACCGTCATACCCTACTTTGCGACCTTGTATGGTGTAGGCACGTGTCATGTTGATGCCATACAACCAATCAGCACGCGATCGCGCCAGTGCGGAGGCAGACAAGGGCGCAAAATTCTTGTTCAGATCAAGCTTTGACAACGCACGTTGAACCGCAGAAAGGTTGAGGTCACTGATCAACAATCGCTCAATGGTGGAACGACGTTTGGCGCTGACTTTTAAATAGGAAATCACCTGATCAACCAATAACTGCCCTTCGCGATCAGGGTCACCGGCGTGGACCAACTCATCTGCCTCTTTAACCAGCTTTTTAAGCACGGTCAATTGGCTTTTGGTGTCTTTCTTTGGTTGTAGCTTCCATTCCTCCGGCACGATAGGAAGGTGCTGCATACGCCATGATTTATATTCGGGGTCATAAATGTGTGGCTCTGCCTGCTCCAACAGATGACCAATACACCAGCTCACGCAATCACCGTTTGAGATTTTAATAAACCCGTCACCACGCTGCTCTCTGCCGCCGACACTGGCAGCAAGTGCCGTTGCTATGGCTCGACCAAGGCTGGGTTTCTCTGCAATGTACAACTTCATTTTTGATGCACCGCTGTGCGGTTTCTGTTGGCAGTATGGTTAGGCAACGAGTTCTCTGATCTGTTATTCAGGGCCTGGCGCTTTGGCCTCACCACGATCATACTTTTCCCAGCCTTCACCGTTGAATACATCAACACCGAGCTGCGCAAGTACATGCGGAAAGTCTACCATGACCCAGTTGTCGACGATCTTGCCATCAACCACCTTCCAGAAATCCATATAGCGAATTTCTACTCGCTTGCCTGTCGCCGCCACGCCCATAAAGTCACCGGAGTGTATTGCTTCCTGCCGACCAAATGCAGAGCTCCATTCGCCGTCAAATAATCGTGCCTCATCAACGCAGATTTTATCCGAAAAAGCCGCTTGAAACGGGCGCTGCCAATTATCTTGAAATTCGAGCAGACCATTCTTTTTGCCACAACCGGTATTACCTATCCAACGGAATGACTTGCTAAAGAATTCGCCGATATCATTGATACGGTGGTCGTTCAAACCATCTACCATGCCTTCAATAACAGCACGCGTTTGTTCGGTTTTTGAACGATCGTTGCCTTTAGTTAACGCAGCTTGTTCGGGTCGTGCACCAGCCATCATCAGGCTCCTCGTATGAAATTTCCGCTGAGGTTGACACGGCCCGATAGCGCGTGCAACTCTGCGCCACCCAGAACGCCCGCCCGCTTCATAAGAAGACCATCGCTACCCTATGCCTGACTCAAACAAGCACCTGCAAAACAAGGAATTCCTCGATCAGCAAGGATACCAACTGGCCAGCGGCGGTAGTCGTCAACTCAAAACACGCCTAAAAGCGATGTATCACCCTGATGCCGAGTGGCGCGGCTCTCATCCGCTGAACGAAATGCAGGGTACCGATGCGATTAAAGAACAGGTCTGGCAGCCCCTGTTGAAGTCATTTCCGGATCTTGAAAGAAGAGACTCCATTGTAATCGGCGGAACATTCGAAGGCCGCGACTATGTGGCAACCATGGGCCACTACTGCGGCACTTTTAGACAGGACTGGCTGACGATACCCGCGAACGGACAGCCGATTTATTTGCGTTACGGTGAAGTTCACGAATTCGTCGACGGCAAAATCTCTCAGAGCACCTGCTTATGGGATGTGATGGATGTCATTCGCCAGGCCGGCTTCTGGCCAATCGCCCCGAGCCTTGGCACAGAGGGCATGTGGCCCGGCCCAATCACCGGCGACGGGATTGTAATGCATGAAACAGACGCTGACGAATCGGCTGCAAGCATTGCACAGACACTTGCAATGCATAAATCATTAGGCGACTACGACGATAAAGAACAGCTGGGCCGGAACGGCTTACTGAACATGTCTCAAAAGGAATTCTGGCACCCGAACATGATGTGGTACGGACCAAGCGGCATCGGCACGACCCGCGGATTGCAGGGCTTTGTGGATTATCACCAGTTGCCGTTTCGCATTGCATTCCCCAATCGCAAAGGCGGCGCACAGATAAAAAACAAGACCAAAGGCGGACACTATATTCGCGTTGGTGACGGCAAGTACTCAGTCACCGGTGGCTGGCCAAGCGTGAGAGCCAA
Source organism: uncultured Granulosicoccaceae bacterium (assembly GCA_938041955.1). Taxonomy (GTDB): domain Bacteria; phylum Pseudomonadota; class Gammaproteobacteria; order Granulosicoccales; family Granulosicoccaceae. The sequence continues at coordinate 6,098 of CALISD010000170.1, forward strand.
GCACTTGGGAGGAAATTTTCTTGGCACCAGCCCGACAGGGCGCGAGGTGACCATGAGAGTGATGGATTTTTACCTACACCACGAAGGATTGATCCGGGAAAACTGGGTACCACTGGATATCACTCACCTGTTGTTGCAAATGGACATCGATGTGTTTGAAAGATTGCGTCCCTTTTTCAAACGTGGCGCACTGCCCAAATCGTGACTACACTCATTGTTGCATGGTGCTGGAACCTCAGCGCCTTACAACAAAAGGGAGTGTTTTCACAGTGATAAAAAAAATAAAAAGACGTGCTCATAAATACCGCATGGTCAACCAGCCACGCTACCCCGCCCTTTTCTCAACGCTCGACCTCACTTTCGCAGCTGCACAGACGCTGGCGGTGGTAGCAGTGTTTGCGGTAATTCTACATTCAGTAACTCAATAACCTGCAAAGCAAAGCCTGCACGCGCAAGGCACCAAAACTTGCCAGGCTACTGCCGCAGGCCACAGGCTGGTGACAAGCGCACCGGCAACTTTGCCGACCCTCGCACATTGAGCTTTACCGGTACAACTACTGACTTTGGCGTTACAGAGTCACTATCAATTCGCTCAAGTAGCGTGTCCACTGTAGCGACAGCTAATTCCTCAATGGATTGAGTCACTGTAGTTAAATTGTAGGCGGCCAGCGCTGCAGGCTCAGAGTCGTCATGTCCAACAACTGAGATTTGATCCGGAACTGACAACCCCAATTCATCTCGCAGCACATCCATCACGGTAACTGCCATATGATCACTGGCTACGAACACCGCATCTGGAAGTTTACCGTCACCGCCGAACAGTTGACGTGTCGCCTCGGCAGCGCCCTGACTGGTAAAATGCCCCACCGCTCTTGCGGCCAGAGTGACACCGTGCTTTTCAAGTTCAGTGGTAAAACCCGTTTCCCGATCACGACTGGTGGAGGTTTTTTCATCACCAGCAATAAATGCAATTCGCTTATGCCCCCCATTGACAAGAAAGTCAGCTACCAGGCGCCCGCCCTCCTGATTATCAGACACCACACTGCTGGCTTGTAGCGTTGCGTTATATCGATTGAACAGCACCACAGGAACACCGGTGTTAGCACATTCATCTGCCTGATTGGAAGACAAAGTAGCCGCCTCCATTACAATACCTTCCACGCGGTATTGCATGATGCGCTGTACAATTTCATCGGTATCGTCTGGTTCTGCGACAAACAACAGATTTGAGTAGCCACGCTCCTGCAACTTGCGAGACAAGATTCGCGTTGCCGGCGCATAAAAATAGTTGTCGAAGTTCGGACTGACCAATGCAATCAATCGCGAGCGGCCGCTTATCATGGCGCGTGCAAGTGCATTTGGTCGATAGCCGAGTGTGTCAGCTGACTCTAAAATGCGTGCACGGGTCGCAGGCGCTACACTTGCACCGGCCGTGAAAGCGCGGCTGACAGCGGACTGCGAGACGTTGGCGTGTCGTGCGACATCACCCGATGTAACGGCTTTTCTAACCATTGGTTAATGATCGCCTTTTATATTGGATTAGTCCACTCGAACTAATCCTGATTACGACTGTCTGTGATTGTACGCTGTGAACTGTACATATTGAATCAATAACCAGTAAAGGACATCCAATGCTTAAAACGCTATCCATCTTCGCATCTCTGACGAGTGCCCTTCTCCTCCCTATTAATGCAAATGCCGGAGACCAAATGATTACTCTTGAGAGCCCACATGATGTAAGCACCACTCTGGATAAGCTGGTGGCCGCACTCGAATCCAAAGGTATGAATATCTTTGCGAGAATTGATCATGCAGAGGGCGCGAAAAAAGCAGGAATGGACCTAAGGCCGACGCAGGTTCTGCTGTTTGGCAATCCTAAAATCGGCACACCGTTGATGCTGTGTAGCCAAAGCATCGCGATTGACCTACCGCAGAAAATGCTTGCCTGGCAGACCGAAGACGGAAAGGTGTATCTGGGTTACACCGACCCTATGGAATTGAAAGCCCGGCATGAAACCGAAGGCTGTGATGAAGTCTTTAAAAAAGTTGCAGGAGCACTGGGAAATTTCGCAAAAGCGGCAACCTCTCCATAACTTTCAACATCTTAGAAGCAAAAAAAGCGGCCTAGGCCGCTTTTTTTGTGAATCTTGTCACGTAAATCCTAGCTGGCATCACGTCTGGCAATCACAGTACAAGTAACAAAAGAGATAACGATACATGCGATAACTGGTGTCATTGTGTTTGTGCTCATTGATTGTCGATGTGTGTATTATCCACGAACACTGTAACAATATCTGTGACTTTGCTTCCAAATTGAATCATTCTGTATCTTTATCTTTACATCAATACCTCGGGGTCGAGACCGAGGTCTGTTCGGACCTCCTGGCGACGCGAGATAGCGGCCATGGAAATAACGGAAATAGCAATACACGAAAATACAGCGACCATTGAGGTTCTCTTAATAATATAAAGTGAAGTTGAATAACCTCCTGCATTCAATATCCGTGTCATAAAATACGATTTTCGATGTTGGTGACAATGCTTGACGGTCTGTCAGTCACTATGCTTCCCATGTTCAACAATTGCCGCTCTGGGCTCAGGCCCTGACGCTCAATTTGTAAACGGTTGTTTGATGTAACTCATCACCGGGTGCAACAACCGTTGAAGGAAACTCAGCATTGTTTGGTGAGTCCGGGAAATGTTGCGTCTCCAGACACAATGCACCACGATACTGATAAACCGCACCGCCCTTACCATGCAGCTCATCAACATGGTTGCCTGTGTAACATTGAATGCCCGGCTGAGTTGTTACCACTTCCAGCATTCGTCCTGATCCTGCATCAACAACACGGGCTGCCAACACAAGTTGGCCATCGTCTCTGTTAACTACCCAGTTGTGATCATAGCCATCACCGTTGTTCAATTGCGGGTCATCTGAATATATACGTTCAGCAAACGATGTTTCGCTGCGGAAATCCATCGGCGTACCAATAACACTGACAGGTGCCGACACAGGAATACCGGCATCGTCAGTGGGTATAAACGAATCGCAATTCAACATCGCCATATGATTGAGAATTGCATTCTCCTGAGCGTGTTGGTGACCCGCGAGATTGAAGTACGAATGATTAGTTAAATTAACTATCGTAGATTGATCACATTTAGCATAGTAATTGACCTCTACTTCACCCGCATCTGACAAAGAATAAGTTACTTTACAATCCAAATTCCCCGGATAACCTGCATGACCGTGCGGGCTGCGGTGTTCAAGCGACAGCTGTGGCAATTTGTTTTGATTTGAAACAGACGCCTTCCACACTTGCTTGTGGAATCCCTCACTTCCGCCGTGTATGTGATGCCCTGCCGGATTGGTTTCCAGTTGATAGTCAACGCCCTCAAGCGTGAACTTCCCATCTTTGATTCGATTGGCGTAACGACCAATCACACACCCCAGGAATTTACTGCAGGACTCGTACTCTGCCAATGTGTCATAACCCAACACAATATCAGCCGGTGTTCCGTTTTTATCCGGTGCAATCAGTGACGTAATGATGCCGCCATAGTTGATGACCGAGAGTGCCACTCCCTTGCCATTGGTAAATGTAAAAAGATCGACCGCTTCACCACTCGCGGTGGTGCCAAATGATTCATGCTGTAGCTCAACGGACAATACTGATTCCTCTGTTATATATTTCTAACTCAACAACAACGGCCTTCGAAGCTCACTGTTATATCGCCTGATCCCGAATATTAAGCTCTATCCTCACACCGTTTGGATCATTCACAAATAACTGCACTAACCCGATCTCCGGGCGGTCATTTTTTTTGAACGGTATGCCGTGTTGGGTAAAACTCGCCTCAAACTCACTGCTGCCGGTGGCATCAAAGGCAATATGGTCAATGCTGCCCGTACTCGCGTCAGTATTCGTATTTGCTGTAAAGTTAATATGCACTGCCGGATGACCATTAACCAAAAGCCATGCACCAGGTGAGCTTGATGGAGGTCGCAAGTGGCTTCCGTCTTCCAACCCCAGTATTTCACAATAGAAATGTAGCGTTTCTTCGCGGTTGCCGCACTGCAGGTTGTAGTGGTCAAGCTTTTGTATTTTCATCTATTGTTTCTCTGACCGAATCGAATGAACCACTCTACCCGACATTCTCTCACAATCGGGTTTTGAAGTAATACTTCAGACTGTTCAAATGCCAGAGTATTGCAACAGCGGGCTGTTAAATGGCAATCAGGTTTCGCGATTCAACAAAGCATGGGTAGAATGACTTTACAGCCGACCAACTGGAGCCTGCGTGGGAATGAGAGAAGTCAAACTGGATGACAAATATACCCTGTTAAATGGGCGCATATTTGTCACAGGTATTCAAGCACTCGTGCGCCTGCCCATGCTGCAGAAACTCCTCGATGAAAAGGCCGGCCTCAACACCGCAGGCTATATTTCCGGCTACCGTGGTTCACCTCTCGGGGCGTTCGATCAACAACTGATGCGCGCCACCGATCACCTGCAAAAACACAACATTGTTTTTCAACCTGGTGTAAACGAAGAGCTGGCTGCCACCGCGTGTAGCGGAACACAACAAATCAACCTGCAGGGCGCCGGAGCTTACGACGGTGTTTTTTCAATGTGGTACGGCAAAGGCCCGGGTGTTGATCGCAGTGGTGATGCCTTGCGACACGCCAATAACTTCGGCACCTCTGAATATGGCGGTATTCTCGCCTTGTTGGGCGATGACCACGCTTGTGAGTCATCAACCACCGCGCACCAAAGTGAGTTCGCAATGGTGGATGCCATGATCCCTGTACTAAACCCGGCCAGCGTGCAAGACATACTTGACTTTGGCTTGTACGGCTTTGCCATGTCACGATTTACCGGTGGCGTGGTGAGCTTCAAATGCGTACACGATACCGTCGAAGCCACCGCTTCAATCGAAATCAGTGAAGATCGAACCAGGATCGTCATACCCGAAGATTTTGAAGCACCACCAGGCGGATTACATATCCGTGCCAGTGATACGTTTCTTGACCAGGAAAACAGGGTTCACTACTACAAAGTAGATGCCGCAAAAGCATTTACACGTGCAAACAAGCTAGATCAGTTCAGCGTTAACCCACCAGATGCCTGGCTTGGCATCGCCACTACCGGGAAGTCATGGCTGGATGTCAGACAAGCCATGGTAGAACTTGGCATTGATGACGCCATGGCGAAACAGCTCGGTATACGCATCTATAAAATTGCCATGAGCTGGCCACTTGAGCCTGAAGGCGTTGAAAAATTTGCTCGCGGCCTGCAATCAATTATTGTTGTAGAAGAAAAACGCGGGCTCATTGAAGAACAACTCAAAACCCAATTATACGGGCGTAGTAGCGCACCACAGATTGAAGGCAAGCAAGACCACCAGGGTCAAATTCTCTTTCCATCAACAGCAAGACTCAATGCCACAGACATCGCGATAAAACTTGGCAAGCGCATTATCGAGAAAACTGCCAACAACACCATTGCTGATCGAGTCGCTCAACTTGACGCGATGATACAAGCGGCACGCGCCCGTCAAGCACCCGCCATGACTCGCACCCCCTACTTCTGTGCCGGCTGTCCACACAATACCGGCACGAAATTGCCAGACGGCAGCGTTGCTAAGTCGGGGATCGGCTGCCACTTTATGGTGCAGTGGATGGAACGTGACACCTATGGCTACACACAGATGGGTGGTGAAGGGGCAAGCTGGATTGGAGAAGCCCCCTTCAGTAAACACGAACACATTTTCCAGAACATTGGCGATGGTACTTACTATCACTCAGGGCTGCTGGCTATTCGAGCCTCCATTGCAAGCTCTGTTAACGTGACATTCAAAATACTATTCAATGACGCAGTCGCGATGACCGGTGGCCAGCCTATGGACGGCCCTCTCACCCCACTTGCCATTGCCCAGGGAGTGCATGCAGAAGGGGCGGTGAAAGTCGCCGTAGTCACCGATGAACCAGACAAGTATCCAGCCGGCACTGCCTGGCCACCACAGATGACCGTTCACCACCGCGACGACTATGACCAGGTACAGCGCGAGTTTCGTGAAATAAAAGGCACCAGCGTTATTATCTACGATCAAACCTGTGCAGCTGAAAAACGCAGAAGACGAAAACGCGGTGAGTTCCCTGATCCTCCGAAGCGATTATTTATCAATGAAGAGGTGTGCGAAGGCTGTGGTGATTGCGGAATCGCGTCTAACTGCGTTGCCGTCCTGCCGCAAGACACAGCACTCGGTCGCAAGCGCCGTATAGATCAGTCAGCGTGCAACAAAGATTATTCCTGCGTCAACGGATTTTGCCCGAGCTTTGTCAGTATTCACGGTGGTGAATTACGCAAGCAAAACACACAAACCAACAACGCAGCAGCATGGAATAGTGACCTGCCTGAAGCAACATTACCTGACCTTGATAGCAACTTCGGCATTGTACTCACAGGTGTCGGCGGAACCGGTGTAGTGACCATCGGTGCCATCATCGGCATGGCAGCACATATTGCAAAACTCGGCTGCTCGATCCTCGATATGATGGGGCTTGCGCAAAAAGGCGGCTCGGTGACCAGCCACATTATTGTTGGCCCCACTCCGCAAGATATAACAGCCACCCATATCGCCACTGGCAGAGCCAACCTACTATTGGGTTGTGACCTGGTGACCGCAGCCGCAAACGGCACGCTTGAGCGAATCACCCACGGTCAAACCAAAGCCATTATCAATACCCACCAGATGATGTCAGGTGATTTCGCACGCGATCGCAATACGCAGTTTCCAGGCAAAGAATTACAGAGCGCCATTAGTGATACCGCGGGTATGGAACACTGCCGCTTTATCAATGCCACACAAGTAGCAGAGCAGCTACTGGGCAATACCATTGGCGCGAACATGTTTATGTTGGGTGTAGCATGGCAGAGTGGCGCGGTACCGATACCACGTGAGGCAATTGAGAAAGCCATTGAATTAAATGGTCAGGCGGTAGAAATGAATACCAAAGCATTTCTTTGGGGCAGACGTGCTGCGTTTGATCAATCTGCAGTTGAATCAATGGCAACGCCCGCCATCGTAATCAATACGCCAGAGAAATTCAGCCTGGCTAAAAAAGAATCCCTTCCCGATATAGTCAACGACAGGGTACGTCGATTAACTGAATACCAAAGCGCACGCTACGCGAATCGCTATAAATCGCTGGTAGATAAAATCACTGAGCGTGAAAAAACGTTAGCCCCCGGTCTGTCAGGCATTGGGTTAAACGCAGCAAAGCACCTGTACAAACTTATGGCCTTCAAAGATGAATATGAAGTCGCCCGACTTCACAGTGATGGCAAATTCAAGGCCGCGATTGAGGCTCAGTTTCAAGGTGACTACACCGTTCGCTATCACCTGGCGCCGCCTGTTCTTTCACGCAAAGACGCAGTTACGGGGCACTTAAAGAAGCGGGAATTCGGCCCAGGCACAGAGAAGCTTTTTAAAACACTGGCAAAGTTTAAATTTCTACGCGGAACACCGGCAGATATATTCGGCTATTCAAGTGAGCGCCGCCACGAAAGACAATTGATAAAAGACTATGAAGCTTTGCTTGAGTCTATTGCTGGCAACCTGACCACCAGCAATCATTCACTGGCGGTTGAACTCACCGCTCTGCCCGATCAGATCCGCGGTTACGGACATGTAAAACATGAATCTTTTGATAAGTACCGCAGTGAGCGTGAAGTATTGATGCAGCACTGGCCGAATGGACTTAGCACCACAACAGCAGCTTAAAATGTATGCCTAGAATTATTATTGTCCGACACCATGAAGGCGACCTCGATGACACAGCGAGCGTGCATCTGGCGTCCGGTAACTACCAGGTAGATCATTGGTACCCTTTTAACGAAGGGGATTCCGTGATCCTTCCAGACATAAATAAAGTTAGCGGCACCATTGTTATGGGCGGCGCGCAAAATGTGACCGAGCTTGATCAATTCCCGTATCTGGAAAGCGAGATTGACTGGATTAAAAAATGTATTGCCGCAGATCTTCCTGTCGTTGGTATATGTCTCGGATCACAACTACTCGCACACGCATTGGGTGGAAAAGTCACTCCCCACCCGGATGGTATTTGTGAATTCGGCTATGAACCTGTATTACCAGTCGCAGGCAATGGCTGGATAACCGAACCAATCCACATGATGCAGGCTCACTTCCAGGGTTTTGAGTTTCCTCCGAACACACAAGCGCTTGCCACAGGCACTAACTTCCCCTGCCAGGCTTATCGCTACGGGAGTAATGTATTTGGATTCCAGTTTCACCCTGAAGTACATAGCAAGATGTTCGAACAGTGGCAGCAGGCAGACTGGCGGCACGAATTTAACGCCATGCCGGGCGCCTGCCCACCGGAGCAACAACACCCGAACAATGAAAAGTACAACGCCGCCCAAACTCAGTGGTTCACAAGCTTTCTTGATCGTCTTTTTCCACCTCTAAACAGTTAGCTCCTCTCCGGAACTAGCCTCAAGCAACACCCACACGTGAGCGAGTGGATGACGCACCCTCAACAACACGAAGTGAAGTTTATTGAACGACTGATTTTTTCTTGAAATCATCCAGAGCCAGACCTAAGTGCCATAGATGGCTGCCACTCAAGTCAAAACAAAAATAAACAGCCAACACATCTCCCCACACCACGCTAGTTGAGCCCAGCGAAAGAACAAACAAACCCCGCTAATAAAAGCAAGCGCAGCGGCCACCGAGCGTCTGATTTGTTTTTTGACATCATCCGGAGTCGGGTCAAAGCGCCATGGACGGCGCTTTGAGCGTTGTGCCCATGGATGGGCATACAACGCGACCCGACGGAGGACGATGTCAAAAACTGCCGCAGGCACCCGAAGGACAATGAAGCTGCGAAAAAGCGTTTTGGGTACCTTTTGCGCTTTTCAAAAGTACCTCGTAGCGCCAGGGACAGGCATCGAAAACCGCCATGGATGGCAAGCCACGCTCGTTGAGCGCAGCGAATGCAAAAGCAAAAAACCAAAACTGGTAACTGTACATTCATACAGATGTTGTTAATCTAGATTCCCGACCACGAGGCACTTCCATGGATCAGCAACAACAGGCGTTTTTACTCCAGGTATCACGGCAGCTCGAAACCGTCCTTGCTGCATGCGAGCAAAACGGCACCGCAGAAGTTTTACTTGGTAGCAAGCGACACCCTAATCGGGTGATACAAGTCAAGCTGGTTGCTGAAGAGCTGCAACTGGTAGATAAAAATACACCGACTCTCCCGGCAAGCACTTGAATCTACACTGAAACCCAATTTAACTTCGCACGTACACGGGCTATGTAATTCGCAATCGCTGTTAATCTACTCTGCTGTATAATGATGGCAAATGCCCGAAGGGTATGTACCACTCCGCAAGACGGAACACCATGCAGTGCTCGCACAATCGCTCTCAAACAACGGTGATGTAACCACACAGCGCTCGCCCGCGCAGAACAACACCAGTTCAGCAACTGCCCGAGTAGCGTCGCAGCTCAGCGACACCTACTACGTTGATAACTTCAACTATTTAATTAAATTTGTCACACGACACTACCAACATTTGCTCACTGCAGACGAGCTCAAATTTTGCCATACCTATGACAGCCTCTCGAACACTGCACAACAAACCTATGTTCGGTTAGCCTCTCGCAGTACTGATCTACTCAGAACTGCTAAATTACATTACCCGGAAATTGAAAATATCAGTGACGGTATTAATGAACTCAACAGCATAGGCTTCGTTAGTAAAGAGGTTGAATTTAGCAGTGAAGAATGTGCTTCCCTGTTTACCAGGGCAGAGTTAAAAAGTGTACTCGGATTATCATCAAGTCAGTTTGATCCAGCCTGTATTAACCCTGATGCATTCACTACACCCGATCTATTTGGCGACTCGCCACTAACACGCTTGCTTGCGAACGATTCAATCATCGCAGTGCATCATAAAGAATTGATCGTAGCCTTTCGATTGTTGTTTTTTGGAAACTTGCATCAAGACTTCAGTAGCTTTGTGTTGCGTGACCTGGGGTTACGGCAGTATGAAAACTACAAAATTGACAGCGATACTGTGCTATTCCAGGAGCGTGAGCAGCTAGCCGCTCATTTACACTATTACCAATGTGCAGAATTATTTGATTCCGCGTGCGAACAAGGCATAGACGGACTGCAGGAGTTACACACATTACTACCGCAACCACTGCAGTACGATAAAACGCTCGATCGGAGGTTGGATACATTTAAAAATAGAATCGCCAGACAGTTAGAACGATTGGAAGCGCTTGATATCGCAGCACAAATTTATTCACAAACTACCCGCCCACCAGCAAGAGAGCGACTGGCTCGGATACAAGCAAAAAGTGGCAATACTGATTCTGCACTGACACTTTGCAAAGCGATACAGGCTTTACCACTCGATACAGATGAACTGGATTTTGCCAACACCTTTGGCGCCAGGCTTGCTAAAAAGGCGCAGCAGTGTTTTACAAGCCCTGCCCGTCACGCTCCGCCGGAATCCACACTTCAACTTCACGCAGGTAATTTATCGGTTGAATTTTCTGTAGCGCTTCACTATGCCAAAACAGGCAAATGTTATTACCTCGAGAACAGCCTGTTAAATGGCATTTTCGGTCTGGCGTTTTGGGATATTATCTTTGCACCGGTAAGTGGTGTTTTTTTTCATCCTTTTCAGCATCAACCCACCGATTTTTACGAATCCGAATTCACCATCAGCCGTGAGCAAATGATTCGCCAGCGACTACAACAAATTGACAATGGACAGTTGCAGCAAATTGTTAATAGCCACCACTACCAAAAGAAGGGTCTTCGCAACCCATTGGTCAACTGGCAATGGCTGAAGCCACACACTTTATCTCTTGCGCTCAAGAGAATACCCAAACAAGACTGGCAAGCCATTTTCAAACTTATGCTCAGCGACATACGCAACTACCGCAGCGGCCAACCTGACCTCATTTACTTCCCTGATGATGGCGGTTATGAACTCATTGAAGTTAAAGCACCTGGTGATCGCTTACAGAAAAACCAGCTACGCTGGATGCATTTTTTTAATGAGCAACGAATGTCACATAGCGTAGTACATGTTGAATGGATAGAGTGACATCCGGCTCGAGCAAAACAATCAAATGCTCAGTCAAAAAGTTTGTCGATTTCACCTGCCGCCGTGGCAACCTGGAATCGTTCGGCACCGCCGGTCCGACTGCCGCAGAGGGACAAAAAGCGCACAAGGTGCTGCAGGACAAAAAAACCAACGAGGAGGAAGCCGAAGTACGTGTGGAATGCAAGCTACTTGTCAATGCAAAGCAGAATAATTCTGAACAAGAGCACACAAAGCAACTGCATTTATCAGGAAGAATTGATCTGTTAGATGCAAACCCTGAAGCACCTTGCGCTTCAGAAATTAAAAGCTGTTACGCACCTCCGCACCGACTACCCGAGAGCACGGTGTCGTTGCATTGGGCTCAGCTAAAAGTCTACGGTTATTGTGTACTGAACAAAATACGTACTGAACAAGCAACCTCAAAGGTACCCATTACACTGCGCCTGGTGTGGTTTAACCTGATTGCAAACGAGGTAATCACCGATGAACAGAAATACACCTTTGAAGAGCTGGAAACATTTGTTACAGAGGCCGCATTTCACTACGTAGAATGGATTGCACTGATAGACGAACAGTTCTCACAAACTGTTGCCACAGCCACCACACTTGAATTTCCTCATCAAAATTTTCGATCAGGCCAACGTGATATGGCCGCAGCAGCCTATTTATGCGCGCGCGATGGTTTCCATGTGATGTGCGAAGCGCCAACGGGGATCGGCAAGACGGTGAGCGCTTTGTTTCCTGCGGTAAAAGCCATTGGCAATGGAAGTATTGATCGAATCATTTACCTCACGGCAAAAAACTCCGGCAAGCAAGCTGCTGGCAGTTGCTTATCACAATTGCAAGACCACGGTTTACAGATTTCAGCCATAACCATTACTTCAAAAAATACCACCTGCCATTGCAGTAACGGCACTTGCGAGCGCAACCCGGATGATGGCAGCTGCCCGCTTACCATTGGTTTTTTTGATAAATTGCCGGCTGCCAGAAAGCAGCTCATACGATCAGGAATTATCACCCCGGAAACGATCGATAATGCAGCACATGAACACGCACTATGCCCGTTTGAATTGACCCTGCAAATGCTGCCATGGGTACAGGTGGTAATTTGCGACTTTAACTACGTATTTGATCCACTGGTGCGATTGAGTAACCTTACCGAAAACACCAACCGGCAAATGCTACTGGTAGATGAAGCGCATAACCTGACCGATCGGGCGCGCTCAATGTATTCTGCAGAACTCAGCCGGGTGGAGCTAAAACGCGCTGCAGCAGATTTACCGAAAAACACACTGCAGGGCAAAAACCTACAAGGGCTTATTCGAGCGATAGACCGCTGGGCAAAAGACTGCCCACAACAAGAAAACGCTCACATCGAATATCCAAAAACAATCTCTCGAGCCATTAAGCGATGCGTGCAGACTATGGTGAATGACACTGAAAATCTTGTCTTGACGGAGGCTGTTGCTGAAGCAGGTAAGGCCTTGTTTCGTTACGCTGTGATTGAAGAGCTATATGGTAATCACCACCGTTGCGTTACCGTTACATATAGCAGGGGCAAGTTCAAAAATACGACCGTGACCCTACAGTGCTTAAACGCCACTGAGCAATTGAAAAAGAGCTACAAACAGTATCGCTGCAGCGTGACTTTTTCTGCCACTCTACGCCCTCGGCATTTTTATCACGAGTCACTCGGGTTACCGGACAATACGACTGCAATGTCACTGGTATCGCCTTTTGATCCATCCCAGCAATGTACTGTGGTTTGTGATTGGGTGGATACACGGTACCGCGCGCGAGAACAATCTGTGTCACCGATTGTTAGCATTATTGAACAGGTGTATCGCTCGAGACGCGGCAACTATCAGGTGTTTTTCCCCTCCTATGTGTTTATGGAATCTGTTTGTGACGCATTCCAACGACAGTACCCGGACATACCCGTGATCGTGCAACAGCGAGGCACCACGGAACGACAAAGAAAAGAATTTCTGGATCACTTTACAGCCCGCGACGCAACACTGGCGTTTTCGATACTTGGAGGAATTTTTGGCGAAGGGGTCGATTACCTTGGCGAGCAGCTCGTCGGCTCTATCATCATTGGAACCGGGCTGTCTTCTATCAGCTTGACGCAAAAACTCATTGAAGAGGACTATCAATCTCAGGGCCTGAACGGATTTGACTATGCCAGTCGCTATCCGGGTTTTACCCGGGTACTGCAAACCGCAGGCAGGGTCATTCGTAGCGAAAACGATAAAGGCGTTGTGGTGCTGGTGGATCAGCGGTTCCAACAGCCGTTCTACAAAGAACACTATCCTGCTCACTGGAATCTGGAGTATTGCCAAAACACGGAGGCGTTGGCGCAACGACTGCACGGTTTCTGGCGCTCCCCCTAAGCCATTTGCGCTTCATATCTCCCACTAAATCACCCATCCCGAGTACCCATTTGTGTCACCAAAGTTCACCTTCAAAGGAGTCATAGTTCTTGTGCCTGACAGGAACAAATAAAGGGTTGAAATGGCCGTTAAGAAGCTTACTATTGCAACATCATTCACAAATAACGGTATTTACAAAATGCTTGCTACACTCCAAAACTACCTGCAAAACCACGCAATCCATAAGACCCGGAACGTGCTACTCACCATGTCAGATCGACAGCTTGAAGACGTTGGAATTTCTCGCGCTCTGCTAATTCAAGGTGTTAAGCAATGGCCCTGGAGAGAAGGCCTGGTCACATCAAATGCTTCACAACCGCGAGTTGAGCAGCCAGGCAGATTCAAAGCCGCTCAAATCAACAAAGCGATCAGAGAACTCTCTGATATGTCTGACGCTCAATTGCGAGATATCGGTATCGATCGCGGCTCAATTCGCCACGCTGCAAAATACGGGGTTGCTGATCGCGGACCCAAGCAAGCGGCGTAATTATGCGGACCTCGCATGGAAGCCAACAATCCAGCACCGTGTGGGAACCTGCGTTCTCACCGGTGTGATTTCCTTCCATTTTTGCACCATCAGACCGTATAAACGAGTCGATTGATACTCTCTGAGTTCGCGAATACCCGAATTTGCCCAGGCAAATTTGAAGTCAGACGGTTCTGCACCGGGACGCCAACCACTAATTTGGACGACAAATCGGTAGAATCTCAACTCAAACAGGCGCTATTGAAGCTGATCGACGCTTTGCGGTGCTTCGAACACTTGTACAACATAGAATTAGCTTTATAATGAGCGGGGTCTGAGTTCAAGTTCATTTGAAACTCAGGCTTGTATAACCATCATTGTTTGGCGGGTCGACTCGCAGGCTTTAGTTTACAGTTAACATTGGCTTGCATCTTCACTATGTTTGAACACCTTCTAGCTCCGAAAATTGCAAAGAACGGCCACAATAACTTGTGCCGTCAGCTTACTAAGAGAGTCAGTGGCAAAAGCCCCTGAAGGTTATGTGATCTACCGCCTATATACGGTGAACTATTTTTCGACAGTAAACGCAGTGCACTACCGGCTGTGCTACACTCTCGCGCCCAACGAACTGCACCAACTTCAAGAGATCCCTGTGTGAGTCAAACGACAGAAGACATTCAACTTCAGGTCTGGAAAGATCTGGCACTCAGCAAACAATTATTGGCAAATGAGGTCATCAAAGCACTGGACCTCGACACTACCGTTTCAGCGGCACAGCTTAAAGACGCACTGAATAAGCTGATCGATCGAGCCAAACACGCCGACACTCATATCCAGGCAGCTCGCGAGAAGGCTGACGCCTCTATTAACGAGATGCGAACGGAGCTCAAACAATCAGAAATGGGTCGCCTCAGAGCGGTGGCTGCCATTGATCAGACAACCGCTGCAAGAGAAGCCGCAGAAAGTGCATTGGCAGCTGGTCGTGAATCAAATTCTGACACCGTCCGTAAAGCAAAAGACGAACTAGCCAAAAAAGAACGTGAATTAAAGGCGATTAACGTGGCACTGGCGGATACGCCAGAGAACGTTGTGAAAAAACTCAAAGCTTTGAAAAAGCAAAAGCTCGAGGAAAACAATGCTCGCAAGGCGGCCGAAGCAATGGCCCGCACGCAAAAGAAAGAGATCAAAGATCTCAACGAGCAGCTTGAAGAACGCAAAAAGTTACTTGAGCAAAGTGGTCAGCTGGTGGAGCAATATCGCGAATTGCGTACCGCTGCAGAAGCGCTGAAAGAAAAAGCTGGCGACGATGCCGAAGCATTGCCAATTCAAGATGACAAGTTACTTGAAGGCATTGAGATGGCAGCAACCGTCGAGAAAGACGACGACTAGCAATTGAGTCCGCCATTAGGGCGGCGCTCATTTTCAGGCCTTGGTCGTGCCGACCGTAGCGCTAGAATAACTCTCCCTGATTGCTCACCACAGAGTGATAGCTGGAATTAAGAAAGTGCAGAATTCCGTCAGCAACTGGTACCAGTTGCTTTTCAACATAGTGTTGATAATCCAATTCTGACGTTCGCTCCTCACTCGGCTCCGGCCCCTGTACTGTCAGCACATAATCTATCCACTTCTGAGGATTCGCACTTTTACGCGCCGCCTGGACATGTGGGGGTACGTTACGCTCGTAGTCAGACAACTTGCGCCGCAGGCGTTTTCTGTACACCAGCTTTTCATCTAACTTGCCCGCCAGTAAATCACTGGTAGTATCACGAATCAGTGCATCTACTGGCTGGTCATTAAAAACCCTGCTGTAGAGCTCTCTCTGGAACTCTCGTGCTAATGGCGTCCAATCGGTACGTACCGCCTCAAGCCCTTTAAAAATCACCGCAATTTCACCCTCGGCTGTTAAGACTTGGCCGGCGTAGCGCTTTTTACTGCCGGAATTTTCGAGCTTCATACCTTGTGCTCCGCGCACCGTTGGCATAAGAAATCTTAGATAGTGTGTTTCAAACTCAACTTCAAGATGGCATTCAAGTCGATACTTTTCCATTAGACGCTGCTGCCAGTATTTATTCAAACCCTCTTGCAACTGCTCTCCGACCAGACATGCTTTGTCAGGCGTATAACTTTCGTCTAACAGCACAAAGAGTGAATCTGTATCACCATAAATGACTCGCCAGCCGGCCTCTTCGATGTAGTCTTTGCTCTGCAAAATAATTTCATGACCACGACGTGTAATACTACTGGCCAGTTGATGATTATGGAATCGACAACCTGACGACCCCAGAACACCGTAAAGCGAATTCATAATGATTTTAATTGCCTGAGACAAGGCATTGTTGCTTTGCGCTTTGGCCTCATCCCGTTTAGACCATAGCTCTTCAATCAGTTGCGGAAGGATATGTTCATCGCGCGAGAACTCTGCCCCTTCAAAACCTGGCACGGCATCAGCGCCAGATACCGCCAGGCCTAACGGATCAATCACAAACGTTCGTATAATACTTGGGTACAGGCTTTTAAAATCCAGAACGATCACATTCTTGTATATGCCTGGCTGGGAGTCGAGCACATAGCCACCGGGACTTCCAAGACTTTCAGACGCAACAGTCACAGCAGCAACATAACCCTTTCGGTGTAGACGAGGCAGATATAAGTTATCGAAAGTTTGTACCGCACCACCAATCTTATCCATTGGTAATCCCGTCATTTGCGCGCGCTGCATGGCAAAGTTAATCAGATCAGCCCGAGCAAATATTTCCGTGACCAGTCGACAGTCTTCTATGTTGTACCTTGCAAGCTCAGGCTTATTGGTTTGAAACAGATGGTTTATCTGTGCAACTTTATCGACACTTCCCTGGCCCGTCGCGATGGTCTTGCCACGCCCCAGTAATTGCTGCCCGACGTTTTCCAATGAAAAGCTTTCAAAGGACCAAAAGGCGGCACGTAACATTTCTATGCCATCAAGTACTGCTCGCCCCGGCACCCTGCCTATCTTTACCGGGCTTGCTCCACTGCCGACTTGCAGAATAGCAGAGGCTTCACCGCCGCGACCCAATGCAAACGGAACATTCAATTGCTCGCACTTACGTGCAATAAAGTCCAAGTCAAAGCCAATGATGTTCCAGCCCACTATGACGTCTGGATCTACCCGATGTAATAATGTAAAAAAGGCTTCAAGCACAAGCTTTTCAGTTTTATACAGTTGCAGCTGGAAGTCCTTATGGCTACTCATTACCTCACTGTCTCCAACCATCAGCACTACATTTACGTCACCACTGTGCAGCGCAATAGAGTACAGCTGCTGAGACAAACCACGCGTCTCAATATCGATAGAAGCCAGTGTCAGTTCGGGCTGTACCTCGCAAGGCAGTAATTTAGGATTTATCATTTCGATATAGTTGGCGTGCTCCTCAACTGCTCCACAAGCGCTAAACCCGGCGTTGATAAATCGCTCCATTAAATAGCGATCAGCAGGTTTTATGTCTGACTCATGCAAATGACCACTGGTAGCAGGGTCTCTGGCCAGGGCAGACAGGTCTTTCTGAGCACTGAAATACAACGCATCTACCGGCGAACCAGCAGTTGACATGAGACTGACATTCTTACGTTGAGACCGCGGAGGCAGAGCCAACACCTGCTCCCGATCAACGAAACAGACAGCGTGCTGGGCTGGCATTAGCAGCCTGAGAGGACCTCTATCGGTTTTTGCCCAGTAGGAAATCTCAACACCTGCAGAAAAATCCCGCCACTGACGCGACAACAGAAAACCTTCTATAGATATTTCAGACACGCTTGCCCGGCACGCGCAATCGAGGTATTACAGAACGGGTCATTGAGATTATCCGATTGTGGTCGGAATCATCATATCAATGTGGCCTGCCAAACGACAGGACTTAGATGCGCAACAGCCACGAGCAGGAATAGACCGCGTGACGCAACAGACGGGTGCTATCGAGCGAGACAAAAAAAATGTCCTGCATCAAATGTTGATGCAGGACATATATTCAACAACTTGCCAGGTAACTACCTAGTTTGACGAGACGATGCAATTATCGAAAACACCAACGTCTTCGCTGTACATTACTACTGCGCCGTATGTGCTATCTGCAGGCGCTGTCAATTGTGACGTGTAATTACTGTACTGAGTACTTGCAACAGGGATTTCTGAATTATCCAATGCCGCATAGCTGCTGTTCATCATTGTAAACGATATGCTGGTATACAAGGCTGTACCCTCACTCTTAGCTCGACAATCCATGCTGTAGTTTGTTCCAGCCTGAACAGCGAACTCCTGATACATACAACCACCAGTACTAGCAGACAGCGCACCGGCGCCTGAGTCAGCGTCTGTACTCACACTAAGCAAGTTAGATGCTGCGCACGAGCTCCAGCCATTCAGGTTGTTCTCAAAATTACCGTTGGTTAAAATGTTAACTGGCGTTGGACCAGGTGTAGGACCGGGCTCTGGTTCCGGAGTCGGGTTCGTTACGCTGCCCGACGTCAAGGTGCAGGAATCAAACGTGGTGTTGTCTTCACTATAAAGCAATGCCGTGACATAGGTAGTTCCAGCTGGCGCAGTGGCCACCAATGCGTAGTCGTTGTAGCTCGCCGTCGTCGCGACCTGGCTGACTTCAGTTAACAAACTCTGAAAGTTAGCATCCAGGTAACTCAACTGAACCGTAGTCCAGTTATTACCTGTTCGATTCGCAGCACAAGTCAATTCATACACTTCAGTCGGCGATGCAGCCGCTTCTTGATAGATACAACCACCAC
>CALISD010000171.1 GCA_938041955.1 uncultured Granulosicoccaceae bacterium
TCACCGGTACAGCGACCGAACTAGGCACCTACACTTTTGTGCTAAATGTCTATGTAGATGATGGACTCAATGCCACGGACAGCGGTTTGTGCTACCGGAATCGTGACAAGGAATTTCAGCTTGTGGTGGAGCAAGATGGCAGTTAGCAAGTTTCAGTCATCAGTGTGACAGTACTCGCTGACGGTGAAGTGCAGCTTCAAGCGGCTTCATTACCTGAAGTTGTGCATAAGCCAGAGTGACAAGCGGTCGTAGCATTGCCACTGATAAATAATTAACCCATCAGAAATACAGACAAAATGCCCAAGTAATACTGATACCGATTGGCATCATCGTCTTCGCATTTATCTTCGCACACAGATTTTAAGCTCTGCACCGCAGCAGCATCACTCACCGTCTTCGGGGCAATTGTGCACCCTCCAATAAGTAAGTTAGTGCTTAACCCGATTAGCACAATTGCAGTTTTCGCCTGATTCATAAAACATGGCCTGTCAGTGTGGCGTTGTTAAGCTGGACGCGATTTATGTGCCACCCTCCTATTATCGACAGGAATGCCTTCTAATACCTGAATATATTGTTAAACCTTTTGTACAACTGTAAATTATGTGCTCTGAGTATCAGTAATGATCCACCTTGTGACACACTGAACTAGAACGGTTAATCTTACTTATCAGTCATTGTCATTCAGACCGGCGCCCGCCCCGGAACTACGCGACAGTTCGCTGGCAGGCACATAAGTTCTGTGAGCCAACTGTTCAAGCAATGCCGCCTCAGGTGCGCTAATGACCGCACGACGAACATTCAACGCTTCAGACGCCGCTTTCTCCGCGGATATTTCTAGCTCAACCTGCCCCTTCTCAGAGACTAGCCCGGCATGCCTCTTTTTCGCATCGTAGCTACCGTCAGCTCCCGTTAACAACGGCTGTTTGTCGACCCTAATGGTGACATTGACCCCGTCAGCTGTTGCACAACCCGCCACGAACGGCAGCAGGATGGCAGGGCTGTATACTGATCCAACTGCAATCGAGTTTCCGGCTTCCAGATGACTCAAACCAAGATCGGACAACGCCGTACCGCAAACAACAGGACAACAAGTGTGAGTGCCTGGCTGCCACCCTTGGTTTTGAATATCAGGCGTTAGCGACGTGGCATCAGTGCCATCAATTTGTTTCAGTAAATTCGTGAATAGTGTTGCCGCAGGCAACCCGTGAGCGGCAAGCCATGCGGCAGCGCGGCCAGCCTCCTGCGCCATCCCCCAACTGAATCCCGCGCCTCGATAGGCTTTAAGTACCAACGAATCCAGCTCACCCAGAGATAGTTCAGACATTGACCGGCACCGGTGGGTATACCCAGGTATCGTCGTACTGTTCGATCAATTCATTCGGCAACGGGGCATGCTGAAACATGTTAATTCTGACCCATCGATCACTACGCGGATCAAACTTTATCGCTCCAAAGTATGACAACTTACAACGCAACAAATCGATCGGCAGCATGTCATCAGCAATCAGGTTATTCTCAATTTCTGAGTAAGGATGGTCTGCCGCCTGCTGCACACGGCGTACGATATGCCGGTGTTGCGGATACTTAAGTAAAAACATCGCGATCGAATCTGTACCATCTCGCTCGCGCAAATCACTGTATGCAGACGCGACATCCCTTGAAATTGCCAGCGGATGCTCACGTTCTGCACCCGGTTCTTCAAAGCGTTCACCTAGCCTTGGTTCAAGCTTCTCTTCTGATGCATACCAGTAGCGTGCATTGGCGCTGCGTTGGGTAAAGTCAGTGTCGAGCGCAAATTGGTAGTGCGTATTGATGAGTTCGAGCAATTCATCAATTTTCATCTGACCGTTGATTTTAAAATAACGATCTTCGTCTGCACTCATGTTCACTGCCAACTCATCTACCAGCTCCGGATACATCTCTATCAGTAGTGTGACCAAACATTCCTGACCTTCCAAAGACAGATGATCTTCCGCCCATAAGTACAAACCATTCCAGGGGTTGACCTGATCTAGTGAATCCAGATGTTGTACTTTCTCAGCCAGGCTGGTTAAGTCTTTTGTAAGCGCTGCAATTTTCTCTTTTTGCAACGGATGCTCACTCAGCCAGTACGTGAGTCCGGAACGTTGGCGTGCCAGCAAAGAAGTAAACTGATCGAATTTTCCCGCATCAGCTGCCGCCACACGCCGCACCCTGAGTAATGCTTCCTCACGTGAGAGCATCCATTGGTTGAATAACACCGGATGGTTGACAATGAAGGGCGCCATTCCCAACCCGGTGGAATTTCCTATACCAAGCGATCGGCGTAAATTTTTATCAAGCGCTACCGCTGTATCCGGCGCATCAGACCGTGCGAGATGCTCCACAATATCAACACTGAACATCCGTATCATATAAACGGCCAGCAACTCGCATTGAAATGGCGAGGAAAATTCTTCTCTGTCAGCTATAAAGCGCCGGTCTAATGCACCGAATTTTCCAGAGCCATAAACCGCCGTCGTGCGCATCAGGTAACCGACCTTATCCAACTCGGCCGCTTGCGGTTGCGCACCTTTTGCAAGCTCAGCACGTACGTAGTTAAACAAGCGTACAGAGCGGTTAGCACGAGACAAGGACAACTCGCGATCACTTATTCTCCCTGCCTCCTGCTTTGGCACATTTTGTTGTAATCGATCAATATCTGCCTGGTCAGGGACGCCATCGACCAAGGTGAAAGTTGCATCCCACTCTTCAGCAATGACCCTGTCCGAGCGCTTAGCTGGATCAAGATCATTTGAAAACACTACAAGAGAATAAGTTCTGTCTGGTCCTGTGGCGGTATAAACCCCCACGCCAACACCGGTCTTGTCCATCTGCCAGCGGGTACGTTCAATCGGCCACTGCTCGGCAGCGAGTCGTCGCAACAGCACACGCATAAAAGACAATCGCGTTTGATGCATTGACCCCATACGCGCCAGCTTCATCACTGTCGATGGAGGTCGCAACGTAATAGATGCGTTATCAGGATTAACTATGGCCATTGGTGTTATCTCTTAGCAGCAACTGGTATTCGGATATTCCCCTGCCCTTTATACTGATGCCTGCGGGGTAAAATTTTCGCGAAAAAAGTCTAACCAATTGCCCCCCAGCAACCGGTCAGTATCGGCCTCACTGAACCCGGACTTGAGCAAACCTGCGCGCAATCCGGGGAAACTTCTGTTGTCGGTGAACCAGTCAGGTTGAGGAGGAAATCCGGCGTTGTCTGCAGTGCCCTCACCGTAGTCGATCTCTTTGCTCCAGCGCCCGACTCGCATCCATTCCACCACACTGTCTGGTTGATCCTGACACAGATCAGAACCGATCCCGATGTGCTCAACCCCCATTACCTCTGCAGTTCTCGCTGCCATCTCACAGAAACTCTGCAAGGTACAATCTGTTTTGCCCGCAAGGTGGTGCGGGTAAAACGAGAATCCCAACATACCGCCGGATTCACTCAGTGCTTTCAGCACCGTATTAGACTTGTTACGCAGCGCCGGGTGCCAGTCGTAAGGGTTAGCATGAGTGATGGCGATGGGTCGGTCAGATAGTTCGATTGCTTCAAGCGTTGAACGCTCTGCCGAATGCGACATATCGACCACCAGGCCGACTCGATTCATCTCTTTGATGACCTGTTTTCCCATGCGGGTAACACCAGGGTCTTCGGCCTCATAACACCCTGTCGCAAGCAGTGACTGGTTGTTATATGTCAGCTGCATAAATCGCGCGCCCAGCGTATGAACAATTTCTACCAGACCAATATCGTCCTCAATGGGTGACGGATTCTGAAAGCCGAAAAATATTGCCGTACGATTGGTCTCCATCGCAATATCAATATCACTTGCCCAACGGCCTTGAAATATGAGGTCCGGGTATTGCTCAAACCATCGATTCCACTGCTCGACGTTCAACACCGTTTCGCGGAAATTCTCGTGATACGCGATGGTCACATGAACCGCATCGACACCACCTTCCCGCATTTGCTGAAAAATCTTTTTCGACCAATTGGCGTATTGCAAGCCGTCAACTACCGGCGCTCTTTGTGTCGTCATTTACTTATCCAGTTGATATCGCTGTCGATTTACCATGAATCACCAGCTGCCTGGCAACCACAGGAAAACCGCGACCTCATAAAATGCTACTATAGAATCATCCAAATACACCAAAGTAAAGCATCACACGGGCTCATTCTAAATCCCGTCCACTCGCCTCCCGCCATCCTAATAATAAAAAATGACACCTGATAAAGAAGACCTATGGTTCGCACCGCTGGGCGGCTGCGGCGAGATCGGTATGAACCTCAATTTGTACGGTCACGATGGTCAGTGGCTGATTGTTGATTGTGGACTAACTTTCTCGGATCAACCAACAGCAACACCGCCTGATCCGACACCCGGTGTCCAGCCGCCGCCAGGCAGATCAAACGCCCGTAAAGATGTGCAAATGGCAGACCCGGCGTTTATTGCAGAACGCGCCGATGATATTGCCGGAATGGTCATCACTCACGCTCACGAAGACCATATTGGCGCAGTCGCGTATCTATGGCCAATGCTTAAGTGCCCCATCTACACGACTGCATTCACCGCCTATATTCTGCAACGCAAACTGGCAGAGTACGACCTGCATAACGAAGTCCCCGTTCACATAGTTGAGAGTGGCGACATCGTCGATATCGGAGTGTTCAACGTCGAGTGGATTGCGATGACTCACTCCGTCCCTGAACCCTGCGGCCTGGTTATCAGCACGCCGGTCGGTCGCGTTTTTCACTCCGGTGACTGGAAGCTTGATGAAAACCCGGTGGTTGGAAAATCATTTGATGGTAATCGGTGCCGCGAACTGGCAGCGCTCAACCTCGAAGCGATGGTATGCGATTCCACCAACGCCACCGTTGAGGGAAAAACACCATCAGAATCAGAACTACATGACGGCCTTCATAAGCTTATTTCTAACGCGCCCGGTAGAGTGGTCGTCACTTGTTTTGGCAGCAACCTCGCACGAGTCGCGACCATGGCACAGATCGCCACCGACACCGGCCGGCATGTCGGCATGATCGGACGTTCAATGATTAACATGGTGAACGCAGGACGCGCGACCGGATTGCTGCCCAACGACATCAGTATTGTTGAAGCCAAGCACCTGGGTTATCTACCACCTGAGTCCGTGTTGCTGTTAGCCACCGGCAGCCAGGGCGAGCCAAGAACAGCGTTGCATCGATTAAGCACTAATACGTTCAGGGACATGGAACTAGAACCGAGTGACACTGTGATCTTCAGTTCAAAATGTATACCCGGCAATGAAGACAGCATCAATTCACTGATCGAACGACTGGAACGACTCGGCGTCACGGTATACGGGGAACACAACGTCGATGACCTTATACATGCATCCGGCCACCCTGCCGCTGACGAACTCCGCACCATGTACGAATGGGTTAAACCGCAAATGCTAATTCCGGTACACGGCGAAGCGCATCATATGGAAGCCAATGCTGAGCTTGCAAAGCAGGCAGGCATAGCGAAACAAATGCATGGCGAAAACGGCGACCTGTTTATCATCGCGCCAAACAAGGCCATCAGACGTGGTGTGCTGCCAGTAGGTCGTCTCAGTTTGCAAGGAAGAAAGTTGGTACCAGTTGATGCCTAGTGGGCATCGTGATCTGACACAAGGCCCTATCGGAAGCCATCTCATCGCTTTAGCTGTACCTGCTGCGATGGGAATGATATTCAATACACTCTACAACCTGACAGATTTCTGGTTTGCCGGAATGCTCTCAGACAACGCTTTAGCCGGCGTTTCAATTGCAGGCAGTGTGTTCTTTTTAATTATCGGCGGAAGTATCGGCATGCAAACCGGCACCACTGCCATGGTGGCAGCAGAAGTCGGCAAGGGTAATACCAGCACTGTTATTGATTGGGTTGATCAGGCCACAGGCCTCGGCATTGTTATATCCCTGCTCTGCCTGATTGGCGGACTGTTCGTCGCAGACCCGCTAATCGCGTTCCTTGGTGCCGATGCTGATGTTCAACCCTACGCAAAAAAATACGTCATCATTGTATTGTGGGGCTGCATTACCTTTGTATTAGCCGGGGTCGCTGCCGGTGCATTGATGGCATTAGGAGACACGGCATCCAACCGCAACGCGCTTGCTGTGGGGTTAATAGCAAACTTTATACTCAACCCGCTGTTAATCTTCGGGTTGAAGCTTGGCGTTGGCGGCCTGGCATTGGCGACCATCATTATCAAAGCATGCTCGGCACTGTATCTATTCTGGGTGCTAAAGCAACGTCTCGGCAGATGGGTTAAACCGTCCTTCGGTTTAACCCACTGGAAAGAGCTGTTACGTCAGGTGTTGCCAGCAAGTTTTAACATGCTCACAGTGATCTTAGGCGGATTCATCACTATGGCATTTATAGGTCGGTTCGGCAGCCAACATGTCGCGGGCTACTCAGTCGGGTTACGTTTGGAACAAATATTACTCTTACCGGCCCTGGGATTAAACTCGGCAGTCATGGCATTGGTGGGTCAGAACTTCGGTGCAAACAAGCCAGAGAGAATTCTTGAAACCTATAAGAAGGCTATGTTAACCGGCTTTTGTATTGCATTGTTCTCAATGCCGATAATGGTGTTCTTCTCACCTACACTGCTGAGCTTTTTCTCCAGCAATGAAAACATGATTAGCACCGGCACCACCTATCTGCGCATTGATGCTATTGCCTTCTTCGCCTACGTTGTGCTTTTTGTCAGTGTGGCATCTTTGCAGGCTATCAAAAAACCACTGTTTCCTATGTACCTGGGGCTCGCAAGGCAACTTGTCATTCCGGCCACAATCAACTATTTTCTCATTGTAGTCTTTGATTTACCTATGATCACCATGTTCCTGTCTACAGTGGCTGTAGTGCTGTGCAGTGCGGTGGTGTCACACATTTACACCTGGCGCAAACTCAATACACTCGCTATGCATCCCGAGTCAATTAGTATTACGGCACCTGATAGCAAACCAACATAGCAACCACGCAAGAGAATACGGCAGTGCCGTGTAGGAGATAGCAATGGCTCAGTTCGAATTACCAGAACCCCAACCAGATCCACTGCTCCAATTGATTGGTCGCTATCGAGCAGACACCCGAAGCAACAAAATTGATCTTGGTGTCGGCGTATACAAAGATAACCAAAACAACACGCCTGTATTGGCAGCCGTAAAAGAGGCTGAAGCGACACTACACCAGCAACAACAAAGTAAAAGTTATCTTGGACTAACCGGTGATATCGAGTTCGTTGAAGCACTGGGTGAATTGATACTTCCGGCCACATCCATCACCATAATGGGCGCACAAACTCCCGGTGGCAGCGGTGCCTTACGATTGGCTGCAGAACTGTACAATACCGCTCACCCTAACGGCACGTTGTGGATTGGTTTGCCCACCTGGCCAAATCATCTTCCGCTAACAGAATCAACCGGCGTTAAAACTGCCACCTTCAACTACTTTGATCGCGGCACTCAACAACTGCAGTTCGAAGCGATGCTAAACGCAGTTAACAGTGCCGACGCTGGTGATGCGATCCTGCTGCACGGCTGCTGTCACAACCCCACCGGGGCAGATCTGTCATTGCAACAATGGCAACAGCTGGCTGAGTTAATAGCTCAACGTAGTGTCATTCCTATCATAGACATCGCCTACCACGGTCTTGGCACCGGATTAGACCAGGACCTTGCAGCGACACGCCTGATCGCCGCGAGTTGCGAGCAAACACTGATCGCTGCCAGCTGTTCTAAGAACTTTGGCCTGTATCGCGATCGAACAGGTGCTGTGTATATGGCAGCGCACAACGCCAAGACGGCTAGCCGAGCACAAGCCATGTTCGGTCAAATAGCACGCAAGATTTATTCTATGCCACCGGATCATGGCGCTGCTGTAGTACGCATGATTCTGCACAATGGCAGCTTAAAAAAACTCTGGCTTGATGAGCTCGACACCATGGTCAACAGAATTAACTCTCTGCGCACAGAGATGGCAAAGCAAAGCAGCTACCTGGAATTTGTCGCTCACCAACACGGCATGTTTTCACTACTGCCACTTACCCCCGCTCAGGTAAATTCCCTTATCGACGATCATGCAGTTTATTTAGCTTGCGATGGGCGTATCAATGTTGCAGGCTGCCAGCCGGAGCAGATAGGTCAATTTGTGAGCGCACTGAATGAAGTTGGTTATTCAGGTATTGAATAGCAGAAAACCGGCGCATAAACGAGCGGATCACTGAAGCTCGCATCAACGACGCGCTGACACGTCTTCCCTTTGCTCATATCGCGTTCTATCAGAGTTCTTTTGACTCACTAAAATCAAATGCAAAAAAAGCCGCACATTAAGTGCGGCTTTTTTGATATACAACTGCGACTTCTAATACGTACGATTAACCGTAAACTCATTCAGGCTGAACGTGCCACCACCATGCCAAATTTCAGTACCCATGAGAATGTTGGCAAGACAATCGGTGTCTTTCAACGGATAAATACCATACTCTGCGGCGTTATCCTGAGCATGATCCAGTAGCTCACTGTACATAACCGTTCCACTCAACTGCTCTTCCTGTGCAACGAAGGCAATGTAGTTCGGATTGCTACGAACCTTAGTGTATACATCATACAATCGACCATCACTGGTAGATATCACCGCGCGAGGCGCATCACCGGAAGGTTTACGTTGATCAAGCTTTAACCAGACCATTGTTTCAAACACAGTGTTGTCAGTATCTAGTCCGGAGCGTTTGATATCACAGGAAGAATGATAAAAAGACTCGATTGCAACATTAAACTCTGAATCAGAACCTGTTGGTGTTGCTGAGTCTGTTCGTCTGCCTTGATAGCTAAATGCGTAGTCCAGAGTAATCTCCGGTGAATCGTAGATCTCTACCGGTAAACCAGTCTCAGCAAACGTACCAGAGCGCTCCGCTGGAGACTTGGTCCCGAAAATCACTTCCGGATAAGACTTAGTGTTGAATGTTGAACCTGAGGTATCACCTTCAGCACCCCAATCCCAATCAAACTTTACACCATAGGCGCCGCCGCCGGTTTCATACAAACTGATTTCCTGATACCAGAGAGGAAAGGTAGCCGCACTTGCGTTCCATGGGTTGTTGCTCACCAGGAAGTTGCCATACCGAAGGCCAGGCCAACTGGCCACTCGAGAACTACTCACTCTTTGAGGTGTAGAACCATCATCAGAGAACAAGTCAGCGCCATTCGATTTCACGCCCACACTGGTTGAAGATCTGGTGCCATTCACAGGCCGGGTTCGATCCTCAGCTAGCAATATAGCGGAAGGTGAGTTATCACGGTCAGGATCGACCACCGGGTTTACACCAGGGGTTTCACCGACACTTCCAGTGTCACCACCGCCACCACAGGCTGATAGCAACGCGAGTGTTACCATCGCTGCACTTAATTTAAGTTTCATTTCTCTCTCTACACCATGTTTGAGACACGCACGGCGCGTCAAAATCACCGAACGATAAACGGTTATCTGAACCAGTATCGGCAAGGGTCATATGAACTAAACAGATGTCGAGCAAGAAAACGCTGGAAAGCCTGCACGTCGGTTTGAATTTGGATATTTTGTGATGTGCAGCAAAAAAGTTGCATGAAGAAGGCGTGCAGAGATGAATTTCAAACCCTTTAATGCTTCCTGCTGCTCTTCCACTGTCAATAGCACACGAGTGAGCGAGAGCAAGGAGTCCAGCAATCAGTCTCTACAAACAGGCTTCTTCACGGGGCGAGTCGAGATGCTAAAGTCGCCAACTGTCGCTATTGTATTATTTGAACTGGTGGATGCGCTCTGTGTTCTGCACCTCTGTCACCTACAGAGGAGAGGCATCACCTTCAGATGCCGCCGCATGATGATCCAGGGGCAGAAGCGAAACACACAGCACAACTAAACGGGTATAGCCGGGATATAGAGAGAGCTCTATAGCGGTTGCTCTCCGGTTGACGCAGTCGTTGATAAACCAAGAGAGCCAGACACGCAAGAAACGATCACACCCGAAAACTATCCTCTAAACAAAAGTACTGCCACCTACACCAACCCAAACTGATCTTTCCAGCAAGGGAGCAAGTCGGTCTCAGTCGCCAACGCTTCAAAAACACCCCGCGCGATCGCACGCGACAAACAAAGCGCTGCAGCATGGCCCAGCGACGCTTCTTCCGCCGGTGTCACACGGGCACTATGGTTCGCATCACCGGTGCTTACCGCAAACACTAAATCGCCATCAAACAAAGTGTGCGCCGGAACTATCGCTCGGGCAATGCCATCATGACTCACCGTCGCCAGGCGTTTAAGCTGGCTACTGACTAACGGAGCATCGGTCGCGACAATTGCAATAGTCGTGTTTGCACCAGTTTCGTCAGACAGACCGGTGTCAGTCAGATGTGTCGCGGGCTTGGCATCACACCCACGCCCGCCAAACTCGCCTTCAACTTCAAAGGCAGCTGCCCAGAAGTTGCCTGAGTCCGAGGTGATAACCGACCCTCGAGCATTGACTACCACCAATGCCCCCACTGTGGCGCCATTTGGCATCACCACAGAAGCAGATCCCAACCCACCTTTTAGATTCGCAGTAGTGGCTCCAACTCCAGCTCCGTGGGTACCTAAGGCAAACTCAACGTCAGCCGCGTGATAGGCCTGCTGACCCAACGCGGAGTAAGGATTACTCTGCCATTTCTTATCACCGCCGTTGAGAAGATCAAAGACGATAGCCCCTGATACTAACGGGACTTTTACATCACCCACCGCGAACCCTCTGCCTGCACGGTGCAGTTCATCCATCACCCCGGATGCAGCATCAAGACCAAAGGCAGAGCCACCAGACAGCACAATGGCATCTATCTCATCCACAAGCTTATCGGGTGCCAGCAAATCTGTTTCCCTGGTACCCGGCGCACCACCGCGCACATCAACTGACGCATAAAACGGCTTACCTGCAGTTAAAACGGTCGAGCCACTCTTAAGATTTTCATCAGAGGCATTGCCAACGACTAAACCCTTAACATCGGTAATTAGATTTTTAGGACCGGTATTAATGTTCATCACCGAATGAATTATCCGATGCCGGTAAGAGTAGATACAATTTACCCATGCTTGGCTGCAACTGTTTTCAACGTCGAGAAACCATACAATGCTTCAAAACCTTTTTCCCGCCCGTGCCCGGATTTACCGACACCGCCAAACGGCAACTCTACACCACCGCCCGCTCCATAATTATTGATAAACACCTGCCCGGCTTTAAGCTTTTTCGCCAGCCGCATTTGCCTTGCACCGTTCTGAGTCCACACCGAAGCCACCAGTCCAAACTCGGTGCCATTTGCGATAGCCACCGCTTGTGCTTCATCGTCAAATGGAATCACAACCTGCACGGGCCCAAAGATCTCTTGTTGTGCGAGCACATGCTGCGGGTCAGTGCAGGCATATAAACGGGGTACAACAAAGTACCCTTCGTCAGTTGCCTCATCGACCAGCACGCCCTGCGCGATAAGATCAAGCAGAGTGTCTTGTGCCAGGTAACCTTCAACACGTTTTTTCTGTTCCGCGCTAATCAACGGACCGAGCTCATAGTCAGCCTCTGCAGGCCCAACTCTTAAGCCACGATATTTTTCTGCCATCAATTCAAGCACTGCGTCATACACGCCACGCTGCACAAGAATACGCGAGGACGCAGAACACGTTTGACCGGCGTTCTGGATACCGGCATTCACTAAAAACGGCAAGGCCTCGTGAAGGTCCGCATCGTCAAACACCAACTGAGGAGACTTGCCGCCGAGTTCTAGCGTTACAGGCACAATGTTGCGCGCCGCCTGAGTTTGTATGGCCTCCCCGACACCCACAGACCCTGTAAATGACAAATGCTTCACACCTGGGTGCGAGGCGAGCGCAGCACCAGCTACCTCACCGATGCCAGGCACCACATTTAACGCACCGTCGGGTAGACCTGCTTGTCTGGCAATATCAGCAAACATCAACGCCGTTAAACAGGCATCTTCGGCAGGTTTAAGTACACAAGCATTACCCATGGTAAGGGCCGCGCCCACAGACCGTCCTATAATCTGCATCGGATAATTCCAGGGAACGATATGGCCCGTGACTCCGTGAGGCTCTCGCAAGGTGTAGACGGTATAACCATCCAGATATGGAAGCGTTTCTCCATGCACTTTGTCAGCAGCTCCGGCATAAAACTCCAGGTAGCGCGCCAACGCAATTGCATCTGCTCGAGCCTGGCTTAATGGCTTGCCAACGTCCGCCGCCTCCAGCGTTGCTAACAACTCAACATTGTCAGTGACAAGTTGCCCCATTCGTGCCAACACGCGTCCACGCTGCAGAGCACTGTAGCCACCCCACTCTGTTTGCAAAGCATTTGTCGCCGCAGCAACTGCTGCATCAATGTCATCTGCGTTGCCTGCAGCAATTTGACACAAGGCTTGCGCATTCGACGGATTGTGCAACACGACCCGCTCCGCACTTTGCGACGGTCGCCAGCAACCGCCGATAAAACAATGCTCTGTATTAAAAGGCAATAGAGCTTTAACGTTCGTGGCCAATGCTTTCTCCGGCATTTATCTTTCACACACTATAAACTGCTACCGATGCCACGCCAAATAAACTCATGAATAAGCCCTTAGTGAACTCGATACTGGTCCCGGGCCTATTCGTTTTTATGTGGAGTACCGGATTCATCGGTTCAAAGATCGTCATGCAATACGCCCCGCCTCTGACTTTTCTGGCAATGCGTATGGCAATGGCGGCACTGGTCCTTGCCCCGATGCTCCTGTGGTTCAAGTGCCAATGGCCAAAAGATAAATCCCTTTACATTCATGCAGCGATCATTGGTGTGCTGGTCCACGCAATCTATCTTGGCGGTGTCTTCTGGGCCATATCATTAGGTACAGGCGCAGGCCTTAGCGCTCTGATCGTCGGCTTACAGCCATTACTGACTTTGTGCCTCTCGGTAGCTTTTTTAAAAGAAAATATGCACCCGCTGAAAATTGCCGGGGTTCTGGTAGGACTAGCGGGTTTTATTATCGTGATCGTCGAACAAACCGGCATCGATGAACTCACGGTACCAGGCCTGGTGCTTTGTTCAGCATCACTGTTGGGTATCTCTATAGGCACCGTATATCAGAAAAAGATAAGCGGCAGCATCGACCTGCTTCCAGCCGTATTCATTCAGTACATAGGTGCTGCGCTGTTCCTATTGCCACTAGCCCTATGGCTCGAGCCGATGCAGATAGAGTGGAATAAGGAATTCATACTGGCAACTGTCTGGCTGGTGTTTGTGCTGTCAATAGGGGCTGTTCTGCTGCTGATGAAGCTTATTCGCTCAGCAGACGCGGGTAACGTCGCCAGCCTGTTCTATCTGGTCCCTCCTTTGACGGCATTTGAGGCCTATCTGCTATTTGGTGAGCAATTGTCACATTGGGCCATAGCCGGAATGGCGCTTTGTGTCGCAGGTGTTGCAATGGTGTTACACCAAAGACGATAAGCAGTCTTGTAATGACAAATAAACGATAATCACTTGGCATTCATCGAATTCGGGTAAATAATAACCGGCATTCGGCTTTGAGTTGATTTTACGGCCGTCCTTGATGTTTTATCCAGCCTTACGGACATTCAGTGAATCGCATTGCTCTAATTTTTTTCACCGCTTTCTTCTTCGCCGTCACCGCAAGCTGCGGGGGCGACAGTGGCAATGGCTCCTCTCGCACAGTAGTACCATTGTTTGCCGGCACAGTCTCAATATCATCAGGCATTGCAGAACAGGTTGTCACGTTTAAAAACCCTGCCGGTGAGCTGTTCACAGCTGCCATCAATGACAGAGGCGGATTTACGCTACCCTCGGCCTCACAAGACGATCGCTATTTGATGCGAATTGATCTGGGCAACAGCAATTATCTATATAGTATCGCCCACCTGCCTCTAGTGAACGGTAACAGGCAAAACATTCACAGCTACACTGATCTGGTTGCCCGCACCTGGTTCGCAGACCTGGGTCTGGATATCAACTCGGTATTTGCCAGTGGCGCCGGTATTGATAACTTTCCAGGCGCAGATGAAATTGCCACCATCGCTGCGAACATTCAAGCCATTGTCTCTGATGTACTGGAGGTGTATGGACTCACTGATGTAACACTGTCAAGTGCAGACTATGAGGCTACGGACACAGGCATTGATCGTTTCCTAAATGAAAACCCGGTCATTATAAAAAATAATCGCGCCACCATTATTGTTAATGACCCACAAACCAATATGCAGAGCATTGCTGTTAATCGCGTAGCACTACAAACAACATTTGGCGAAACTGACACCACTCCACCACAGCAGCCACAAGGCCTGCGCGCTCTCGGCGCAAGCTTAACCGAAGTATCCCTGGCCTGGTCCATCGCCTCAGACAACATAGGCATCGCTACTTACAACGTCTATCGTGATGACACACTCATCAGCCACACGCCTTTTCCCGTCTATCGTGATAGCGGCCTGGTGCCAGACACCGAATACAGCTACACCATCGTCGCTGAAGATGAAGCAGGAAATTCATCCTCGCCTTCAGTTGCCGCTATTGGTCGCGTTTTGGACACCCCAGATACTGATGCACCCGATGTACCCTCCAGCGCGAGTATTGACGCTACCACCCAAAGCATTGACGTATTCTGGCGTCACTCGAATATTAATGATCTCGTACGTTTTGAAGTCACGCGTACAGGTGACGGCGTAATCACTCGCGAAGTCACGTCAACTCGATTCAATGACATCACTGTCGCAAGCGGCACGGAGTATTGCTATACGATCGTCGCGGTGGACGCCAGCGGCAACCTGTCTGAGCCTAACCCTAGCGCATGCATCACCACCTCCGGTGCCACCATTGATGCAGCCCCGGAGGCCGTCACTCTTGCCACAATAGAAATGGCGCAGTCCTCAATTACAAGCAATGAGGGCAGTATAGTTACCGCCTACGTCAATCGCCTCGGAGACAGCGAGGGTGAAATAAGCATTGACTACATCGTAACTGCCGGCACCGCCACAGCAGACGAAGACTATACCGCCACTGATGGAACCTTGGTTTGGGCTGACGGAGACATTGTCGCAAA
>CALISD010000172.1 GCA_938041955.1 uncultured Granulosicoccaceae bacterium
TTGACAAGAACAGGGACAACAATAGATTTTTCTACAGATCGTGCCTAAAAGAATGGAAGAACATAGTCAGGCACAACATCATGCTGAACGTACAGCGGTAGTAGATCATCATCATTTAAATGGTCGTTGATACCGGTTCTAACCAGCACCGTGGAAAGGTTGAGCGCAGCCCCGCCTTTTATATCGTGTTCAATACTATCTCCAATACAAACCACATCACTACGATCGCCGATTGGCTGAGTTCTGAAAATATGTTCATATATTTCGGCGTAAGGTTTACCTAACCAAAGCACTTCCCCCCCTTCAGCCTCATACCATTCGGCCACACTTCCAGAGGAGAAGACTTTTCCTGCTGCTGCATACGCCACTTTGTCCGGGTTAGTGCATATACAAGGAGTATTCCGTTGCAACGCGTCCCTTAATGAATCACACAATGAGGTCAGTTGTT
This sequence comes from uncultured Granulosicoccaceae bacterium, assembly GCA_938041955.1. Classification (GTDB taxonomy): domain Bacteria; phylum Pseudomonadota; class Gammaproteobacteria; order Granulosicoccales; family Granulosicoccaceae. The sequence continues at coordinate 449 of CALISD010000172.1, forward strand.
GCTGATTAAGATGTTGGCCTGTTAGCAGAATCAACTCTGCATCGTCGAGCCTGTCCACCTCTAACAGGTCAAGACCCTCCACGGCACTGCGATCATCATCGTTAGAAAGAAAGTAGCAACTCGCACCGTTTTTGAAACGACTACCGATGAACTTATTTTTGAGTAAATGCCATGCGACTTCACCTGAGGTAACCATTTCGTCGAAACAGTCTTCCCCGAAACCAAGCTGATGCATTCGCTGTTTGTTTATCGCTGCACGTTTTCCGGAGTTAGAAATAATAATTACCTTCGCACCACTACGCCTTACCCTGCGTAATGATTCTGCAGCACCTTTATAAGGCTCGAACCCATTGTGTAGTACACCGAACTGATCAACTAAGAAAACGCCATACCTTTTAGTCAGATCGTCAACACTGTCGATATGATTTACCGAGTCCGTGTTCATGCAGATCTGCTTGCGATGATCGAGTCGCGAGCCAGCAACGCTGAACCGACTGCGGCTTCAGTAGATATTGGTTGTTGAAATTCGATACCGAGTTGTCGCTGCCTTATTTCAGACCATTGTGTATTTACGGCGCCCCCGCCGACCGTTCGCATAGACGTCTGTTTTGGAGCGCCCAATTCTGCCAAACGCTGATAACCCAGTGACTCGATGGCCGCTATTCCAGCAAACAGCTCGTGCAGGAATTCAACGTCATTCGCGGGCCTTGGTAAAACACGTGGTTGCCAGTTGGCATCATTGTGCGGGAATCGTTCACCGGCCGTGACCAGCGGGTAGTAGGAAAACTGCGTCGCCCTTGAGGTATCCATCTGTGCAGACAATTCAGCTATCTGTTGCGCATTGAAATAGTGAGCCAGCACTGCACCGCCGGTATTTGACGCCCCACCAGCCAGCCACTTCTCACCAATGCGGTGGCTATAAACTCCGTATTCAGGGTTAAACAAAGGCTGATCACAAAGCATTTTCATTGTCATTGTCGAACCGAGTGCGGTCACGCAATCACCAATGTTTTGCGCACCGGTGGCCAGAAAAGAAGCACACCCGTCAGTTACCCCTGCAATCACCTTTGTAGACTGCGAAAGGTTGTGCGTATTTGCTATGGCTTCCAGCACCGTCCCCGTTTGCGTCCCGGCTGGCACTACCTGTGGCAGCATGTTCACCTGCATTGTGGTATTCACCAGCCAATCCGGCCAGCATCTTCTCACCGGATCATAGCCGGTTTTTAGCGCGTTACTTTCATCACTAATATCAAATCGACCTGACAGTTGCCCTGCCATCCAGTCTGCCTGATGAATGATTCTTACGGCACGTGGCGTAGATTGTAAAACAATCACTCTGGCTAATGCTGAGGACGCACCGTGGACCGCACTTTCAAGCGGCGCATGCTTGGCAATTTTATCAAGTACTTCGATTTGGTCTACGACATCGTTGTACATTAACGCATCAGATAACGGAGCACCCATTGCATCAACCGGAAGCACGGTGCCGGACGTTGCATCAACACATACCGCACTAACCGGAACATCAATCGCAAGTGAACTCAATGCGGCATTAAACGCTGCGAGCCACACACCGGGGTCACGATGATTGCTTCCGTGCTCTGCCATGGAGGACCGGGCAGTTTTAAGCAGTATTCCGTCAGAATCAACCAGTGCTGCGCGAACACCGGATGTACCAACATCAATACCCAGAAAGCTCGCATTACACATCAACAGCCTGCTCTTTTTTATTCAAAGACTGCCTGTACTGCTCTGCGTCCCAGTTAAGCAGCTCATCGTTTTGCGCATCGGTAAGGTAGTTAACCACCGAAGGATCCGGCACTCGTGTGCACACATCTGATAAACATCGGGCAAGCGCCTCTGCACCAGCACTGCAATCATTCTGCATTAATACTCCTGTAGCGGGGAATACGACAGACACAGGAGCGGGCTTTCCAGCGCTTACGCAGCGCTCCACCACCTGTGCCGGAGTTTCGCCTTGCCGGGCCACTACGGTACCCTCACCGAGGAAAATCACATGATCCGGATACAGGCTACCGCCCGACGCGACCTGCAGACTGATTTCATCAAGCGCTACATCATGTGCTTCACTATTCAACGGCAATCGATAATTGCTGCCCGCTGTTAAAAGTTCCAGTTTTTCAATGTCAGCATTGGTTTCCGGTCGAGCCGGCTGTTTGAGTGCGGCACACACAGACCGCAGAAGTTTATTCGCCGCATCTACACTTTCGGCTGCCACTACCAGACCATGGTTACCCAAAACAATAACATCAGCCGGTCTGCCAGACTCATCGTACAAGCAGTCAACAATAGATCGGGACAACGGCAGCCCTGGCCTTATATAGGGGACATAACGCCAGTTAAAGTTGCCAAGCAGCGACGTTAATAGGTCGATTGCATCAACCCTCAAGGCCACAGCAATCGTTTCTATACAATGTACATGCACAACCACCTTTTGCGGCAGCGCGGCATGCACTGTGGTTTCGATAGAGGGTCGAAGCCCCTCTGGATTTTTATCTGCCGCCACGAATGATTCCGCACGCTCTGCCTTCGGATCATTTTCTTCCAGTGCACGCAACAGTGGTGTGAGGGCGACCGGCACCATGATCTCTGATGTAAGTGCATTCATCAACCACGTACCCGATGCCTTTATCCAGAGTGTGCCTTGTTGTTTTATTGATGTGTTACCCCCCGCTGCCTGTACCAGCGCGGGGTCGGCCCCCACATCAGCCGATAACTCCAATAATCGCTGAAACTCAGTTGTTGGCATACTCACGTGTGCTCCTGTTATTTTGCTGTTCTTTTTGCCTACGTGCTGCTGTAGGCTGCTGTGCTTTGCACCAGAGGGAAAATTGGCTGCGCTGTTCTTGCGTCATGTGCAATCCATGCTTGGTGCGACGATGCATTATGTCCTCGGCGGTCTGCGCCCATTCGCTTTGCATCAGGTATCTCGCTTCGCACTCATAGAACATCGGCGCGAATTGCTCACCCAGATCATCGGTGTGCACGGCAGTCCCAATAATTTCGGTGAATCTGGTTCCGTAAGCTCTGGCTAGATGTTCAAGGACATTCTGGGGAAGCCATGGGAACTTGTGTTGAGCGTTTATAAAAAAAGCCGGGAAATCTGCATCCGGAATGTCTCCCCCCGGCAAGCAGGCATCACGGGTCCATGCGCCACGCATGCTCTTGAAGTGCGGTTGCAGCTGGTTGATGGCTTGTTCAGCCAGTTTTCGAAACGTAGTTATCTTGCCACCAAACACAGACAATAACGGCGCCATATTATCCGGTGCGTCGACATCAAAAACGTAGTCTCTGGTGACGGCGCTTGGATTATCAGATGCATCGTCATACAGAGGACGCACACCCGCATACGATTGAACTACATCATCAGCGGTAAGCGTTTTATTGAAATATCGATTCACAGTATTTATTAGATAATCTATCTCACCTTCATCAACCACAACAGACTCAGGGTTTGCAATCTGTGGAATATCTGTGGTACCGATTAAGGCATAATCTTTTTGATAAGGATTAACAAATACTACCCGCTTGTCCTCGTTTTGGAGTAAGTAGGCATGCTTTCCCTGCCAGAATTTTCGTACCACAATGTGGCTACCCTTCACCAATCGAACATTGCGTGTCGAAGAAACATCGCTAATATTATCAATAACATTATTGACCCACGGGCCAGATGCATTGACCAACGCCCTTGCCCGATACTCACGCTTCACTGAGTGCTCGTCAACAACGCCTATTAACCAGCGACCATCAACTCTTCTTGCCGATTGAAAACATGTTCGCGTGAGGACAGTAGCACCACGCTGATGAGCATCAAGTGCATTGAGTACGACAAGTCTGGCATCGTCCACCCAGCAGTCCGAATACTCAAAGCCCTTTACGAATTCTTCTTTAAGTGGCGCTCCTTCAAGACATTGGCGCAACGCCAATACCCGAGTACCGGGCAGTTTCTTACGACCACCGAGATGATCGTATAAAAAAAGCCCGAGTCGAATAAGCCATACCGGTCTGTCCTGCGGGCTATGCGGCAACAAAAACCGCATTGGCCAAATGATATGTGGTGCTGAAGCAAGTAATACTTCGCGCTCTATCAGCGCCTCGCGCACCAGTTTGAACTCGTAATATTCAAGATAACGGAGCCCGCCATGTATCAATTTACCGGATCGTGAACTGGTACCTTCTGCAAGATCTCCCTTTTCGCACAGCAACACAGACAAGCCTCTGCCTGCAGCATCGCGCGCTATACCGGCGCCGTTGATGCCACCGCCGATCACAAATAAGTCTACTGTTGCACCATCGTCCAATGATATTCAGCCAGTTAGTCAGGAGCAGTCAACACGGATTAAGCGGAGGTTGTTGATTGAGGTAGCGGCACACTTCGTTGGCGGCCATTCTTGCCGCTTTAGTCACTGTGTACACACTTGCCCCAGCAATGTGCGGAGTCAGCGTGACATTCGGCAGTGACAACAGCTCGGAGTCATGTGGAACCGGTTCTATATCAAAGGTCTCAAGCATTGCAGCGGCGATAGCACCAGTCTTCAGCGCATGAATGAGTGCCGGATAATCTACCAGTGGACCACGTGCGGTGTTGATCAGTACAGCATCTTTGCGCATGGCGGCGAGCGAATCAGCGTTTATCATGTGCTTAGTTTCATCTGTTACACGTGCCTGAAGGGTAAGCACATCTGAGTCACGCAACACTTCCTCAAAAGACACTTGCCTGACCCCAGCTGCTATATCTTCAGGATCAAGCTGCACATACGGATCATTAACAAGAATTTTTGTACCGAAGGCGCGCAACATTTTCACCAGTCGCGTTCCCACCTGACCATAGCCCACTACGCCGACAGTCATTTCATGCAATTCTCTGCCGGTCAAATCAGCACGGTATAGATCGCCGCGCCATTCTCTATTACGCAGGCTTTCGTGACCAACGCGAATCCGGCGGGTCTCGGCGAGAATAGCGCCAATAGTGAACTCAGCCACTGCACTTGCATTTCGACCGGGAGTATTCACCACCAGGACGTCGTGCTTACGTGCGGCCTGCATATCTATGTTTACCGGACCACCGCGCGATACTGCGACCATCTTTAATAAAGGCAGTCGTTCAAACATAGATGCCGATAGTGGTGCGAGATGGTTTACCAATATCTCTGCATCGCCAATGAATTCACACACTTCATCGGGATCCCCTATGTATTCTTTTAAGCCATCCATTCCAGCAACAGCATAGCCGTGTTCCATCGGCTCTTCCGGCCAACCGTTAGCCATACTTTTGAAATCGAATACCTCACCGCAGGCAGACACGATCTCTTGCCTGAATACCTCGGGCAGCATGAATTGATCACCTATGATTGCAAGTTTTGTTGTCACCCGATTTGCTCCCGGCACTTAGCCGTTACTGTGTCCATCAACGCATACGCTGCGACCACGAATATCATGCCACTAGTGGGTTGTGCGGGAAGTTCGGTAACAAACTTTTCACAGCCACAGTCGTCAGAGCAAGGCGGAAAAATGCAGGCATAGCAGGGCCTACATCGAATTTTCCTAACGCCACTAAGGCGGCTGTGGCTTCGATCCGTGTTACTGAACCTTCCAGACAGCCCACTCGCTTTCAATATGATCCGGTCAGTCAACACTATTGCCACAGCCATTACGATGTTCCGCCAGTGCTTTCCAAACCGGTTGAAGCGCGTGATGCGCCTCGGCGTATGATGGGTAAATTGACTGATAGGCCGAAACCAGTTCTGCGTCAGGAGTAATCAACTCACCCATTAGTGGTTCAACCCATTCGGTGATGCACTCATCCATCGATGCATAATGACCGATAGAAACTGCGGCCATCATGGCAGCACCCGCAGCCCCGGCTTCGTCGCGGGTGCTGGTCTGAACGGATGACTCCAACGTGGCTGCAATGATGTTAAGCAATTGCCTGCTGCGTGCAGCCCCGCCACTAAGACAAACCTCACCGGGCAACGAACCCATGGCCAGATAGCAGTCACGGGAGGCAAGTGCCAGCCCTTCAAAAATTGCACGCGTGATATCCGCTATACCGTGACGGGTACAGAGACCGGTAAAGCCCGCGCGCGCGTTGGTATCTATAAACGGGCCACGCTCACCAGCCTCCGAGATATACGGTTGGTATAATAAAGACGCGGGGGCCGCTGTTGCTACCCACCCGTCAAGTGATGATAAGAGTTCCGCACGAGAGCGTTTTACTCCTAAATCATCGAGCAAGCCACCTAGTAGATCAAGCAGCCAGTCAATATTCAAAGTGGCAGACATATTGGACTGCATTTGTGCATAGACACCAGGCACTGGCATACACATCGTATAACCCGTGCAAGCATCATTCAGGTCAATATCCTCGATACTGCGTGCCAGTCGGATATGCATTCCGGTAGATCCCACTATGGAGCAACCACGGTCTCCACTACTTGCGTACAGGCCACTGCCAAGAGCCGTACAAACCACATCGACATAAGCCAGCACAACCGGTGTACCTTCAAGCAGCTCACAGGCGTTAGCAGCAGATGTACTCAGAGCGCCACGGGTTTCAGTGCCGTCTATCATCTCTGGCAATAAACTTCGATGCTCTGTAAGGCCCAGCACATTAAGCACTTCTTCGCTGTATTGCCGTGTTCGATAATCACCAAAACTGAAAACACCTTCAGAAGGATCGGTGGCAATGTCTCCGGTCAGGTTGTAGTACAGCCAGTCTTTACAATGCAGTGAATATTTTGCTGCCGAAAAAGCCTGCGGATTATTTTGCTGCAGCCATCGTAGCTGAGGACCCTGCTGGCAGGCATTAACACCGGTACCGGTTAATTCAAAGCGTCGTCGATTACCGCTGCTCTGCGTAATTTCATTTGCAGTTTCCGCCGCACGCGCATCGAGCCAGAGCAATCCATCTGCCACCGGTTCACCGTGTGCATCAATCAGCCAGGTACCATCACCCTGCCCGGTCACAGCAATCGCTGCGACTCGATTTTTGAGATCAGGAACAAGCGCCGTAAGCTTACGCAATGTTTCGCAGGTTTTACTCCAGGTAAGATTGAGATTTTGCTCCGCTCCGCCTCCTTCAATAAGCTGATATTCATTTTTGACTGACGCGGCCTGCAACTGTGATCCCTGTAAGTCAAACGCAATCGACTTGATCACCGATGTACCTGCATCTATACCAACTATGATGTCTCTCATCGGGTGTTTCTCATCAGCGCAGGTTCATCATGCGACATTCCTGCCGTGAGAAATGGCCATTGACGATTCACTATCAAAAAGGTGCAGATCATCTGCTGCCATGGCTACCTGTATTTGATCGCCCTTGTTAAGCCGGACTCTGTCGTGCTCAACCAAAACAAGGCGACCACCGGCAAACGAGGTTGATATATGGGTTTGATCACCAAGCCATTGATTCGCAACCACTGTTGCTATTGCACCCGCATCTGCACGGTGAACTGCATAGGGCCTGATTCCCAGCACCAGTTTCTGCACGCTGGCGACTCTGTCTAATACAGCGGGCTCGAATTCGTTTTTGGCATAATCGAGCACCACTGAATTCTCTAATTCAAAACGAACGGTGGTGTCATGGAGCTGAACGTCAGCCGCAAAAACATTCATTGGCGGTTCGCCAATGAATGTTCCGGTGAACAAATTAGCCGGGGCATTCTTCAGGTGTACTGCCGTGTCATATTGTTGCAGTAAACCCGCTTCCATTACAGCTATGCGATCACCCAGGGCATTGGCTTCGGTTTGATCATGGGTGACTAATATCGCCGTCAACCCGCGCTCTTTAATGAAGTGCTTTATTCTTCCACGCAATACGGCACGTAACTGAGGCTCAAGCTGACCCATCGGCTCGTCAAGCAAATGTAAATCAGCATCACGAATCAGCGCACGACCAAGGCTTGCACGCTGCTGCTGGCCACCGGAGATAGACACAGGATATCGATCAAGGATATTTTCAATCTCGAGCAGCTGAGCTATATGACTCACCTTCGATGCGATTTCTGTTTTCGCAAGCCTGGCAGATTTCAGTGCAAACGCAATGTTGTCCCGAACAGTTAAAGGCGGATAAAGCGAGTAACCCTCAAACGCCATGGCCACATTTCTACGTACCGGTGCGAGTTGATGAATTGGCACACCATTGATCTCTATTGCGCCCTTACTGACCTCTTCGAACCCCGCTATCATTCGTAGTGTGGATGTTTTTCCACAACCAGAAGACCCGAGTAAAGCGACAATCTCACCCGCTTCGACCTGCATCGAAAGATTATTAACCGCGTGCACACCGGTACCAATAGCACCGTAGTATTTATCAACTTCGTGCAGTTGCAATCGGGTAGAGGTCATGCCACCGCCTCAGTCTGAGCAACAGACCAATCAATACGCGCTCCAGTGTCTTTATCAAACAGGTGTATGGCATCACTATCGAATGACACGTAAACAGTGCCCTCTAGCGGATCATCAAGACCGGCGGGCCTTGATAACAACAACTCCCGACCACCGGCAGTACGCAACAGCGTGACGGTCTTTTCATTAAGAGGCGTGACTGCCTCTATAGTTGCAGCGATAGCACCCGGTTCTGATTCGCCGCTAAATCGCAGCGATTCCGGCCGCACTCCCAAAACACAGTGGCGATCCGAAAGCTCAGCATGGGCAGCATTAAGATAGATATTAGTATTTGATAAACTCACGTACTGGCCTCTGCCATCAACCTGTGGCGTGACATCAAAAAGATTGATCACCGGATCACCAAACTGTTGAGCAATATCAATCGTTGCAGGGCTCAGGTAAATTTCTGCCGGTGTTCCGGTTTGTAAAATCCGCCCGGCTTCCATCACCACAATGCTGTCACCCAATGCCATTGCCTCTTTATAATCCTGAGTAACATAAACCACGGTAGTGCCCTGCTGTGCCAGTAGTTCGGGTAACTCAATACGCATTTCAAACCGAAGCTTTGCATCAACGTTGCGCAACGGATCATCAAGCAGCAGCAGAGACGGCGAACCGACTAAGGCGCGCGCCAGTGCCGTACGTTGCTTCTGGCCGTTCGATAACGCACGTGGTGCGTGATCAAGCACTTGATCAATCTTAAGCAACTTTGCAACAGAGCTGACAGCGGCATTGAGTTTGCTGGCAGAGGGTTCCTTCATCTCAATGGAAGACGCAATGTTCTGATAGGCGCTCATGTGAGGAAACAGAGCAAAATTCTGAAACGCCATGCCCACCCCTCTGTCTTCAGGATCGACACCATCCATATCATGACCATCGATCATTAT
>CALISD010000173.1 GCA_938041955.1 uncultured Granulosicoccaceae bacterium
AGCAGTGTAGATTTTGTAGTAGCTTCACCGACGTTCAATAAGAGCATAGTCAGTAGCGGACTTGACGATAGCAGCAATGCGATTGATGAGGTGGTTGCTGGTGAGTTTGTGACTTACGAACTGGAAGTTGTGGTGCCTGAGGGTACTACCCCGATGGCGAGTGTCACGGATACACTGGATGCAGACTTAATATTTGATCCCACGTTTACCATCACGGCAGTGGGTACAGCGGGAGTTAGCTTTGCAGCTTCGGCGCTGACACCGGCGTTCAGTGGCAGTGATGTGATATTTAACCTTGGTACGGTAATCAATACCAATGTCGATAATGCTGTGCCGGATACTGTGACGATTACCTATCGTGTGTATGCAGATAACGATGTGGTACTGGCCGATTCACTACTCAACAGGGCCGATCTTACCTGGGATTCAGATAACGATGGTGTGGTAGACGGTACAGATGGGTTATTAACTGATACCACCAGCGTGACAGTGATTGCGCCTGAGATTCAGGTAGTAAAAACCATCCCGACAGCGCCTTCTGATGCGGGTGATACGGTTGTATATCAATATGTGATTTCGCATACGGCAGCGTCCAATGCAGCGGCGCTGGACGCGAGCTTTACAGATATATTGCCACCGGAAATAGATGCGGGCACAGTGACGGCGGTTGATGGAAGTGGTGCGGTAGTTACGGGCTTTGTCATTATTCCGGGAGCCCCGTCAGATACGATCAGTCACCCGGATTATGACCTTCCGTTAGGTGATTCGATCACAGTGACGGTGACAGGGACAGTGAACACCAGTGTCTCGGTCAGTACAACGGTCACCAATACGGCAAGTATCGATTGGGATACCTTGGGAGATAGTGCAGAGGGTAATCAAGCCGAGGAGGCTACCGGAACTGATTCCAGCAGTGTAGATTTTGTTGTCGCTTCACCGACTTTTACAAAATCTTTGAATAGTACCGGAATCAACGACCCAAGTAATGATGATCAGGAAGTGGTTGCTGGTGAATTCGTCCTATACGATCTTGTGGTGAATGTGCCTGAAGGTACCACACCGATGGCGAAAATTACTGACACACTGCATTCTAACCTGCTGTTTGATAACACATATTCTATTACCGCAGTTGGCACCAGTGGCATAACTTTCACCGGGTCTGCAACTACTCCATCACAGAGCGGCAGTGATGTTGTTTTTGATCTGGGTACTATTACCAATAGCAATACTGACAACAATATTACAGACGCAATCACGATCACTTATCGTGCTTACGCAGATAGTGATGTTGCCAGAGGTGCGGTACTAAGCAATAACGCCACACTGATCTGGGATGCAGACAATGATGGGGATAACAATGACAGTGACGGTGTATTAAACGACACCACCAATGTTACCGTGATAGAGCCTGTCATGGTGGTAGAAAAAGCAGTAACAGTAGTGCCTGCTGACATCGGGGACACCATCGAATACACGATGATCATTCGTCATACCGACCTGGCTGATGCTCCGTCTGCTGTTTCGCAGACAGGGGCGTATGACATTACTTTTACCGATACGCTACCTGCGGGGTTGATCAACCCTTCTGTGGTGTCAGCTGTTGACAGCAACAGCAGTGCGGTGTCCGGCTTTACGGTAAGCGGAAATACGGTAAGCCATACGGGGTTGGATATTCCACTGGATGAATATATTACGCTGACTGTGCGGGCCGAGGCAGGTCCGGCCATTATCGAGGGGGAAACAATCGATAATATTGCCAACATCAATTGGACAACATTGGATGATGGGGCAAATGATGGATTCGATGGTGGGGAGTCCGGGGGTAGTGCCAGTGACAATGCCACTTTCTCGCTGGCGAATATCGAAAAGACCGTACTACATACCGGTATCAACGATACAAGCAATGATAACGCAGAAGTCGTTACTGGTGAGTTTGTCACTTATCAATTGTTGATTGAAGTTCCGCAGGGCAGCTCACCGCTTGCTCAGGTTCAAGATACTTTGGATGCCGGTCTGGTGTTTGATCAATCTAACGGGGTCACTGTTTCACCCAGCAGTGCCAATCTTAGTACATCCACTGCACCGGGCGATTTCAGCAATGTAGTTCCTGTTTATAGTGCTGCCAGCAACGTGATTACCATTGATCTGGGTGATATTACTAATAGCGCCACAGCAGGAACAGTGGAAACACTGACCGTGACCTATCGCGTTTATGTGGACAATGACAGTGTCAATGCCGCTGTCGGCGATACACTAAACAATGCAGTAGAATTCAAATGGGATATTGATGGTGATGGCAACAATGACGGAGTATTAGACGGCAGTACAGAAGCGGCAGCACCCGATGTTGAAGTTATCGGTACTGAGCTTCAGGTAAACAAGCAGCTTACGGTTGTGCCTGCAGACGCAGGTGATACAGTCATTTATGAGATGGTTATTTCCCATACCGCAGGTTCGCAAGCGGCGGCATTTGATGCGACTTTCAGTGACACGTTGCCACCGCAAATCAGCAATGTATCGATTCTTTCTGCGCTTGATGGTTCCGGAGCAGCAATAACGGGCTTCACCGTCAGTGGAAACACTGTTAGCCACCCGGACTACGATCTTGCACTAGGGGAGACCATTACCGTCACAGTAACCGGTTTGGTTAATACGTCTGTATCCGCCAGTACAACAGTTGATAACATTGCAGATATCAGTTGGGATTCATTGGGTGATAACACGCAGGGAAATCAGACAGTAGAAGATGAAGGCACTGCCAATGCCAGTGATGATTTTGTGGTGGCTTCACCGGGATTCGTAAAATCTATATCAAGCACAGGAATCAATGACAGTACCAATAGCAATGTAGAGGTAGTGGCCGGTGAGTATGTGACTTACGATCTGGTGGTAACGGTGCCAGAGGGAACTACGCCATTGGCGCAAATCACAGACACACTGCATTTTAACCTGTTGTTCGATTCAAGCTATGCAATAACAGCAGTGGGCAGTACAGGCGTGACTTTCACAGGTGCAGCGACTACCCCTACAGTAAGTGCTAGCGATGTGACCTTCGATTTGGGTAGCATCACTAACACCAATACCGACAATGCTGTGCCAGATACCATAACTATTACCTATCGTGCGTATGCAGATAGTGATGTAGCACGGGGTGCAACACTTAACAACAACGCCGTATTCATCTGGGATGCAGATAATGATGGCGACAACAATGACAGTGATGGTGTGTTGAATGGCACCACAGATGTCACCGTGATAGCGCCACAGTTGATAGTGGAAAAAGAGGTGTCACTGATTCCGTCAGATGTGGGCGATGCACTCGAATATACCATCGTAATACGGCATACAGATGCAGGAGATGCCCCGACAGCGGTGTCTGCCACTTCGGCATATGATGTCACTTTTAGCGATGTGCTTCCGGCAGGGATAGACAATCCAACTATTGTTTCAGTTGTTAATAGCGGGGGTGTAGCGGTACCCGGGTTCTCGCTGGCAGGTAACGCTGTGAGTCACAGTGGATTCGATCTGGCACACAATGATTTTATCACTCTGAAAATCAGTGGCGAAGCAGGTACTTCGATTGTCGAAGGGGATACCGTAAGCAACACAGCCAATATTAACTGGTCGACGCTTGACGATACTGCTAACGACGGATTCGATGCAGGCGAATCGGATGGAAGTGACAGTGATGACGCAGTGTTCTCACTAGGCAATGTCGAAAAGACTGTCCTCAATACAGGTATAGACGATGCCAGTAATGACAACACGGAAGTGGTTAGCGGTGAATATGTTACCTATCAGTTGGCTATTGAGATTCCACAGGGTGTCACTCCGGTCGCTGAGATCGAAGATACGCTTGATCCGGGTTTAATTTTCGATCAGGTAAACGGTGTCACGGTGGTGTCGGGTAGTGGTAATCTGACCACCAGCACAGCGCCGGGTGATTTCAGTACGGTTACCAGTAGTTATGATGTGGCTACGAACGTTATCAGTATTGATTTGGGTGATATCACGAATACAGCACCGGTTGGATCGGTAGAAACCCTGACGCTGACCTATCGCGCCTACGTAAACAACGATCTCGTTAATGCGGCGGTGGGAGATACGCTTAACAACGAAGTAGATTTCAAATGGGACATTGACGGCGATGGCAGCAACGATGGACCACTGGATGGTACAACACAGGCGGCAGCACCGAATATAGAAGTTATCGGCCCCGAGCTCCAGGTGACTAAACAGGTGACTGTGGTGCCTGCTGATGCCGGTGACACTGTCACTTATGAAATGGTGATTTCTCACACTGCAGCTTCACAAGCGGCTGCATTTGATTCAACGTTCTCAGACACATTGCCATCTGAGATCAGTGGTGTATCTGTGGTCTCAGCCGTGGATAGCTCGGGTACTGTGATACCAGGATTCACCGTGAGTGGTAATACTGTCAGCCACCCGGACTATGATTTAGCTTTGGGTGAGTCTATTACACTCATTGTAACGGGTACGCTTAACACCACAGCATCGGCCAGCAGTACCATAACCAATGTCGCAGAGGTTGAGTGGCAGACACTGGGTGATGACTCGCAAGGTAACCAGGCAAGTCAGGACACAGGGGCCGCCACTGCAAGTGATGACTTTGTAGTCTCTTCACCCACCTTCGCGAAGTCGATTGTCAGCAGCGGTATAAATGACAGCACAAACGACAATTCCATGGTCGTTGCCGGTGAGTACGTCACCTACCGTTTGGAGGTCACAGTGCCTGAGGGCACCACGCCGTTGGTGCAAATAACAGATACGCTGCACAACAATCTGTTGTTCGATTCCGGCTATCCGGTTTCCGCTGTAGGCAGTTCAGGTGTGAGTTTTTCAGGGGCAGCCACCACTCCTGCGGTGGCGGCCAATGAGGTAGTATTTGATCTTGGAACTGTCACTAACAGCAATACCGACGACAGCGTAGACGATACGGTGACAATCACCTATCGCGTCTATGCTGACAGTGACGTTGCTGCGGGTGCTACGTTAGATAACGATGCCACTCTGATCTGGGATGCAGATAACGATGGTGACAACAATGACAATGACGGTGTGTTAAGTGACACATCTGATGTCACTGTTATTGCGCCACAACTGGTGGTAGGCAAGCAGGTGTCAGCGATGCCTGCGGATATTGGTGATGTTGTCGAGTACACAGTGGTTATTCGTCATTCAGACGTTACTGATGCACCGGCACCGGTCTCTGCCACTTCAGCGTATGATGTTACGTTTAATGACGCATTGCCCGCCGGTATCGTTAATCCGTCTATTGTCTCGGCCGTAGACAGCGCCGGGGGTGTTGTAGCGGGCTTCTCGCTTGCAGGCAATACTGTCAGCCACAGCGGATTTGATCTGGCGCATACAGACACCGTGACCCTTGTACTCAGAGGCGAGGCCGGTGCGGCTATTGTTGAGGGAGATACCGTCACCAATATAGCCAATATCAACTGGTCAACGCTTGATGATAATTCTGACGACGGCTATGACGCTGGCGAGTCCGGTGGTAGTGATAATGACAATGCGGTCTTTTCTCTCGGTAACGTTGACAAGACGATTCTTAATACAGGTATCAACGATGCCAGTAACGACAATACCGAAGCCGTCACAGGTGAATACGTCACCTACCAGCTTTCTGTAGAGATTCCACACGGGTCAACACCTGTCGCAGAAATTGAAGATACACTTGATGCCGGATTGATTTTCGATCCGACTAATGGCGTCACGGTTGTACCGAGCAGTGCGAACCTGAGCACCAGTTCAGCACCGGGTGATTTCAGCAATGTTGCAACCACTTATGATGCGATCACCAATCTGATTAGCTTTGACCTGGGAAATATCACTAACATTGCCCCCACAGGCACGGTGGAAACTCTGACAATTACTTACCGCGTCTATGTGGATAATGACAGTGTCAACGCAGCGGTGGGTGAGACGCTCAACAACGCGGTGGATTTCAAGTGGGATATTGATGGTGATGGTACCAATGATGGTCCGACAGACGGAACTACAGAAGCTGCATCACCGGATGTAGAAATCATCGGCACTGAACTTCAGGTGGCTAAACAGGTTACTGTGGTTCCGGCAGATGCCGGTGACGCAGTGACTTATGAAATGGTCATTTCTCATACCGCAGCATCTCAGGGGGCGGCCTTTGATGCGTCGTTTAGCGATACTTTGCCAACGGAGATCAGCGGTGTTTCTATCGTATCTGCTGTAGACAGTAGCGGCGCACCGGTATCCGGTTTCACTGTGAGTGGCAACACCGTTAGCCACGCAGATTATGATCTTGCACTTGATGATACGATTACACTCACCGTAAGCGGCACAGTCAATACATCGGTCTCGGCCAGTTCCACAGTGACTAACAATGCCGACATAAGCTGGGAAACCTTAGGAGATGATAGCCAGGGTAATCAATTGGTTGAAGATGGCGGTACTGCCACTGCCAGTGATGATTTTCTGGTCGCATCTCCCGGGTTTCAAAAAATTATTAACAGCACAGGCATTAGTGACAGTACCAACAACAATGCAGAAGTAGTGGCGGGCGAATTCGTGACCTACGATCTGGTAGTGACGGTGCCGGAAGGTACTACCCCGTTAGCTCAAATCACCGATACATTGCACTTTAACCTTTTGTTCGATTCCAGCTATGACGTTACGGCTGTCGGCAGTTCCGGGGTAACGTTTACTGGGGCTGCCACTGCACCGTCTGTGACCGGCAGTGATGTGACGTTTGATCTCGGCACCGTGACCAACACCAATACAGATAATCTTGCTCCTGATACAATCACCATTACTTATCGGGCTTATACAGACAGTGATGTCGCACGTGGAGCAACGCTTAACAACAGTGCCACACTGATTTGGGATGCAGATAATGACGGTGACAACAATGACAATGATGGTGTCTTAAGCGATAGCACAGACGTGGGTGTTATTGCCCCACAACTGATCGTCGAGAAGGATGTTTCTGTTGTTCCATCTGATATTGGCGATCCACTCGAATACACCGTTGTAATTCGCCACACTGATACGGGAGATGCACCAACAGCAGTATCAGCAACTTCAGCGTACGACGTCACCTTTAACGATACTATGCCGGCCGGAATTGATAACCCCGCCATTGTGTCTGCACTGGATAGTACCGGTGCTGCGATCAGTGGGTTCACCCTGGTGGGTAATACAGTCGGTCATGCAGGTTTTGACCTGGCGCATGGTGACTTTATCACCTTAACCATCAGCGGCGACGCGGGTGCTTCCATTGTGGAAGGGGTGAGCGTTACCAACACCGCTAACATCAATTGGTCTACACTTGATGACGCCAGTGATGATGGATTTGATGCAGGAGAGTCTGGTGGCAGTGACAGTGGTGAGGCGACATTCTCACTTGGAAATATTGAGAAAACGATACTCAATACAGGGATTAATGATGCCAGTAACGATAATTCCGAAGTAGTCACTGGAGAGTACGTCACCTATCAGTTGGCTGTCGAGATTCCACGAGGGGTCACTTCGGCTGCGGAAATAGTAGATACCCTTGACGCAGGCTTGGTGTTTGATCAGGCCAACGGTGTCACAGTGGTACCAGGTAGTGGCAATCTGACCACAAGCTTGGCTCCGGGTGACTTCAGCAGTGTTACCAGTACTTACAGTCCAACTTCGAACACGGTGAGCATTGCTTTGGGCGACATAAGTAACAGCGCACCGCTCGGCACAGTCGAAACGATGATATTGACGTACAGAGTATTTGTAGACAATGACGCTGCGAATGCCACGCTCGGCGCCACTCTAAACAATGAAGTTGATTTCATATGGGATATTGACGGAGATGGAAGCAATGACGGTCCATTAGACGGCATAACAGAGGCGGCTTCACCGACGGTCGAAGTTATCGGTCCGGAGTTACAAGTGACCAAGCAAGTCGTTGTTGCGCCCAACGATGCGGGCGATACGGTTACTTATGAACTGACGATTGAACATACTGCAGCATCACAAGCGGCAGCGTTTGATTCAACCTTCACAGATACCTTACCATCAGAGATTAGTTCGGTTTCTATTGTATCTGCCGTAGATAGCACAGGGCTGTCAGTACCGGGCTTCATTGTAAGTGGTAATACAGTGAGCCATCCGGATTATGATCTGCCATTGGGTGAAACAATTACGCTTACCGTTTCCGGGGTGGTCAATAGCGCTGCTTCGGCAAGCTCGACGATCGATAACACAGCGAGTATTAGCTGGGATACATTGGGAGATGACGGGCAGGGCGTACAAGCTGCAGAAGACGATGGTACCGCTTCAGGCAGTGCAGATTTTGTGGTCGCTTCCCCGACCTTTTCAAAGGTAGTAAACAGTACCGGTATTAACGATGTAAGCAACGATGATCTGGAAGTCGTTGCTGGTGAGTACGTTGTTTATGATCTGGTAGTGAATGTCCCGGAGGGTACGACCAAGCTGGCGCAGATCACCGATACGTTGCATTTCAATTTGTTGTTTGATTCGAGCTACGTTATCACCGCAGTGGGCAGTAGCGGGGTTTCTTTTACCGGTCCTGCTACTTCACCGTCTGTCAGTGGCAGTGATGTGACTTTTGACTTAGGCACTATCACTAACACCAACGTTGATGACAACGTAGCAGATACGGTCACCATTACTTATCGTGTCTACACTGACAGTGATGTGGCCCGGGGTGCGACACTTAACAACAACGCTACGTTAATCTGGGATGCAGACAACGATGGCGATAACAATGATAGTGATGGCGAGCTAAGTGATACCACCGACGTCACCGTAATCGCGCCCAATATGGTAGTGGAAAAGGCAGTTTCTCTGGTGCCTGCAGATATTGGCGATATGATCGAATACACCATGGTGATTCGACATACTGATATTTCCGACGCGCCATTGTTGCTGTCAGAAACCGGCGCATATGACGTCACGTTTACCGATGTATTACCTGCCGGACTCATCAACCCCTCTGTGGTTGGCGCTGTGGATGGTAGCGGCAGCGCAGTTACCGGGTTCACTGTTGCCGGCAATACCGTGACTCATGCAGGACTGGATATTCCGCTCGGTGAATTCATTGCACTTACGGTACGTGCGGAGGCTGGTGCTTCGATTGTTGAGGGCGACACCATAAACAATATAGCCAGTATCAACTGGTCGACGCTGAATGATGCGGCCAATGACGGGTTCGATGCCGGGGAGTCTGGTGGTGGTGATTCTGACAATGCCACTTTTACACTTGCCAACATAGAAAAGACTATCCTCAATACCGGTATCAACGATGCCAGTAATGACAACGGTGAGGCGGTCACCGGTGAATACGTCACCTATCAGTTATCAATAGAAATACCGCATGGCAATACTGCCATGGCCAAGATTGAAGACCGTCTTGATCCAGGTTTAGTCTTTGATCAGGCCAATGGCGTCAGTGTCGTAGCCAGCAGTACAAATGTAAGCACCTCTGCGGCACCAGGCGACTTTAGTAGCATTGCAGCCAACTACAATGTTGCTACGAACCTGATTAGCGTTGATCTGGGTGATATTACCAATACGGCGCCTGCAGGAACAGTAGAAACACTGACGATTACCTATCGCGTTTTTGTGGACAACGACGTCGTCAACGCTGCGGTTGGCGATACGCTTAACAACGCAGTTGATTTTAAGTGGGATATCGATGGTGATGGCACTAATGACGGGCTGTTAGATGGCTCTACAGAGGCGGCCGCGCCGGATATTGAGATCATCGGCACCGCACTGCAGGTTAGCAAGCAATTGACTGTAGTGCCTGCGGATGCCGGTGATACGGTGACCTATGAGATGGTTATTTCTCATACTGCGGCATCTCAGGCGGGTGCATTTGATGCTACGTTCAATGATACCTTACCACCGGAAATAAGCGGCGTTTCTATCGTTTCCGCGCTTGATAGTTCAGGCGCTCCAGTCACCGGCTTTGCAGTGAGCGGGAATACCGTCAGCAATTCGGATTATGACCTGGCACTGGGTGACAGCATTACCCTGACTGTGACCGGTACAGTGAACACCTCCGTTTCCGCCAGCACTACGGTAGATAACACCGCAGATATCAGTTGGGAAACCCTGGGTGATGACAATCAGGGCAATCAATCTGTACAAGACGGTGGCACCGCCACAGCCAGTGATGATTTTGTGGTTGCGTCACCTGAATTCGCCAAATCAATCGCCAGCACTGGTATCAACGACAGTACCAATAATAACGTTGAGGTCGTGGCAGGTGAATACATCACTTACGATTTGGTGGTCACCGTGCCTGAGGGGACAACCCCGCTGGCTGAAATTACCGACAGTCTGCATTTCAATCTTGTGTTTGATACCAGCTATGCCATCACTGCCGTGGGTAGTTCCGGAGTGACTTTTACAGGCCCGGCCACTGTTCCGTCGGTGATCGGTAGTGATGTGACGTTTGATCTGGGCACGATCACCAATAGTAATGTTGATAACAGTACCGCTGACACAATAACAATTACCTACCGCGCTTATGCGGACAGTGATGTGGCACGGGCGGCGACGCTTAACAACAACGCTACTCTTGTCTGGGATGCCGACAACGACGGCGACAATAACGATGGTGACGGAGTATTGAATGATACCACTGATGTTACCGTCATTGTGCCACAGCTGATTGTAGAGAAAGCGGTTTCGATCTTTCCATCAGATATTGGTGACCCTCTTGAATATGTCTTTGTTGTCCGGCACACAGATGCAGGAGACGCTCCTTCTACAATCTCTGAGACGTCCGCCTATGATGTAAAGTTTAATGATGCGCTACCTGCAGGTATAGATAACGCCGCCATTGTTTCTGCCATAGATAGTCTGGGTCTGGCGGTATCCGGCTTTAGTCTGGCGGGGAATACCGTCATCCATACAGGATTCGACCTCGCCCATGATGACTTCATTACCCTGACCGTCAGCGGCGAAGCGGGTGCATCTATTATCGAGGGTGACACTGTAACCAATACGGCTAACATCAACTGGTCAACACTTGATGACGCCAGCGATGATGGATTTGATGCGGGTGAATCGGGTGGAAGTGACAGTGGAGAGGCGACGTTCTCACTGGGTAACATTGAGAAAACGATACTGAACACCGGGATCAATGATGCCAGTAACGACAACAGTGAAGTTGTAAGTGGCGAGTATGTTACCTATCAGTTGGCGATTGAAATACCACATGGTGTTACCCCGGTCGCTGAAATTGAAGATACTCTGGACGCCGGATTGATCTTTGATCAGGCGAATGGCGTTACTGTGATACCGAGCAGTGCCAATCTCACTACCAGTAGTTTACCTGGTGACTTCAGTAACATTGCGAGTAGCTATGATGTTTCAACGAATATTATTAGTATTAGCCTTGGTGACATCAGTAACACGGCGCCTATCGGAACGGTAGAAACACTGACACTTAGTTATCGGGTGTTTGTAGATAACGACGCCCTGAATGCCGCTGTTGGTGCGAACCTGAACAATGAGGTCGATTTTAAATGGGATATCGATGGTGATGGCAGCAACGACGGTCTGTTAGATGGTACAACACAGGCTGCATCACCCAATGTGGTGGTAATTGGGCCGGAACTGCAGGTGACTAAGCAGGTAGTGACGGTGCCGGATGACGCGGGTGATAGTGTGATCTATGAAATGGTCATATCGCATACTGCGGCGTCACTTGCCGGGGCATTTGACGCGACTTTCTCTGATGCGCTTCCCTCCGAGATTAGTGGCGTCACCATCGTATCTGCGGTAGACAGTGCGGGCACCTCAATACCGGGTTTCTCGGTGAGCGGCAATACTGTCAGCCATGCCGACTATGACCTGGCACTGGGTGAGACAATCACCCTCACTGTATCCGGTATTGTCAATACCACGGCATCGGCAAGTAGCACAGTGACTAATATTGCAGACATCACATGGGAAACACTGGGTGATGACTCACAGGGCAATCAGGCGAGTCAGGACAGTGGTGCTGCCAATGCCCGTGATGATTTTGTCGTTGCCTCACCGACATTTGCAAAGTCGATTGTCAGCACGGGGACTAATGACACCACTAACGACAACACAATGGTTGTTGCCGGTGAATACATTACCTATGATCTTGTCGTCAGCGTACCGGAAGGGACCACGCCGTTAGTAGAAATAACTGACACGCTGCACGCCAACCTGATATTCGATAGCTCCTATGCAATTTCTGCTGTCGGTAGTGCGGGTGTAAGCTTCACAGGCCTGGCTAACAGTCCGATTGTAAACGGTTCTGAAGTAGCATTTGATCTCGGAACAGTCATTAACACCAACACTAATGATGGCATCGAAGATACAGTGACTATCACTTATCGGGTTTACGCAGACAGCGATGTTGCCGCTGGTGCCACGTTAACTAATGACGCAACTCTGGTCTGGGATGCAGACAATGATGGTGATAACAACGACAGCGATGGCATATTAAGCGATACCACTGGTGTCAGTGTTATTGCACCGCAATTGATCGTCGGAAAGCAGGTATCTGTGATGCCTGCAGATATTGGAGATGTTGTCGAATATACGGTTATTATTCGCCATACGGACGCTACCGATACCCCTATGCCAGTGTCCGCAACATCAGCTTATGATGTGACTTTTAATGATACTTTGCCTTCGGGAATAGTTAACCCTGCAATCGTGTCGGCAGTTGACAGTTCCGGGGCGGCTATTGCGGGTTTTAGCCTAAATGGTAATACGGTCAGTCATAATGGCTTTGACCTTGCCCATACTGACACCGTTACACTGGTGCTTAGAGGTGAGGCCGGGGCATCGATTATAGAGGGAGACACGGTAACCAATACTGCCAATATCAACTGGTCAACACTTGATGACGATACCGATGATGGTTTTGATGCCGGTGAATCTGGTGGAAACCATGCAGATACTGCCAGTTTTTCTCTTGCTAATGTGGAAAAAACTGTCCTAAGCACTGGCATCAACGATACCAGTAATGACAACACAGAAGCTGTTGCCGGTGAGTACGTGACCTATCAGCTTTCTGTCGAAGTGCCTCACGGCACGACCTCAATTGCCGAACTTGAAGATACGCTTGATGCCGGCTTGATTTTCGATCAGGCATACGGTGTTACGGTTATTCCCGGTAGTGCCAACCTGACGACCAGCCTGGCGCCGGGTGATTTTAGCGCAGTGACTACCAGCTATAGCGATGCGACGAATGTCATTAGCATTGATCTTGGAGATATCAGCAATGCAGCGCCCACGGGCACAGTTGAAACGCTGACGGTGACGTACCGGGTGTATGTTGATAACGATAATATAAATGCTGGTTTAGGCGAAACACTAAACAACGCCGTCGATTTTAAGTGGGATATCGACGGCGATGGCAGCAATGATGGATTGCTGGATGGCACAACTGAAGCTGCGGCACCTGATGTTGAAGTCATCGGCCCTGAGTTGCAGGTCAGTAAACAGGTAATAGTCACCCCGGCTGATGCCGGTGATACGGTCACTTATCTTATGGTGATTGAGCATTCAGCTGCATCTCAAGCAGCCGCTTTTGATGCCACCTTCAGTGATACCTTGCCGTCGGAAATCAGCGATGTTTCTGTTGTTTCTGCGGTAGACAGTACTGGTAATGGAGTATCCGGTTTTACCGTCAGCGGAAACACAGTGAGCCATGCAAACTATGATCTGGCGTTAGGGGATTCTATTTCGCTGACAGTCACGGGGACTGTCAATACTACTGCCTCGGCAAGCACTGTTGTAAGCAATACCGCAGACATCAGTTGGGAAACACTGGGCGATGTTAGCCAGGGCAATGAGACAGCGCAAGATAGTGGAAGTGATAATGCCAGTGATAGTTTCACTATGGCATCACCTTCATTTACAAAGCAGGTGGTGAGTACCGGCATTGATGACGCTATCAACAACAACTCAGTGGTGGTAGCAGGAGAGTATGTCACTTATAGTCTGATCGTTACTGTGCCCGAGGGAACTACCCCAATGGTGCAAATAACAGATACTTTGCATAGCAACCTGATCTTTGACCCAGGTTTTACTATCAGCGCTAATGGCAGCACGGGAGTTAGTTTCAGTGGCCCGGCCAACACGCCTGTTGTCAATGGTAACGACATCGTATTTGATCTTGGAACCGTCACTAATACAAATATTGATGACAACACAGATGATACGGTAACAGTTACGTATCGAGTATATACCGACAGTGATGTTGCCCGGCAGGCTACCTTGCAGAACAATGCCACGTTGATCTGGGATGCTGACAATGACGGCGACAACGGTGATAACGACGGTCAATTGAGTGACTCAACTGATGTGACAGTGGTCGCCCCGCAGCTTGTCGTGGATAAACAGGTTTCATTGATGCCTTCTGATATTGGCGATCCGGTTGAATATACTATCGTGATCCGTCACAGCGATGTCACAGATGCACCACTGGCATCATCAGAAGGCAGTGCTTATGACATTACTTTCAGCGATGTGCTGCCGGCGGGTCTGAGCAACGTGGCCATTGACTCGGCTGTAGATAGCACCGGTGCGCCAGTGTCGGGGTTTGCTCTTAATGGTAATACGGTCAGTCATGCCGGTTTTGATCTGGCGCATAGTGAATTTGTGACCTTAACGCTAGGTGGTATAGCCAATAGTACAATTGTGGAGGGGGACACTGTCACTAATACGGCTAACGTTAGCTGGACAACACTTGATGATTCTTCAGACGACGGTATTGACGCGTCTGAATCAGGTGGTAGTGGAGCTGATGAAGCCGGTTTCTCACTGGCAAATATTGAAAAAACCATTGTCAGCACAGGCATTAATGATTCGAGTAACGATGATGCCGAGGTCGTTGCAGGTGAATATGTTACCTACCAGTTGGCAGTAGAGGTCCCGAAGGGCATCACACCGATGGCAGAAATCGTCGATGCTCTCGATGCCGGACTGATATTTGATCAATCCAATGGTGTGTCGGTGGTGGCGAGTAGTTCGAATCTCAGTACCAATACGATACCAGGCGATTTCAGCAATGTGGTCACCCATTATGATGCATCAAGTCATCTGATTAATATTGAGTTAGGGGATATCACAAATACTGCTCCGACGGGTACGGTAGAAACACTGACGATCACCTATCGCGTGTTTGTCGACAACAATACCACCGCTGCCGTTTCCGGTGATTTGTTAAACAACGCTGCGGACTTTAGATGGGATATTGATGGCGATGGCAGCAACAGTGGTCCTTTAGATGGGACTACAGATGCGGCTGCACCGGAAGTGCTGGTCATTGCCCCGGAGCTAGTCATCACTAAACAAGTGATCGCGTCGCCGCAGGATGCAGGTGACCGGGTCACTTACGAGATGCTGATTGAGCATTCCGGTGCGTCACAGGCCGGGGCTTTCGATGCCACCTTTAGTGATATTTTGCCTTCAGAGATTTCTGCAATCACTGTTGATTCAGCGGTAAGCCACATGGGACTGGACGTGCCAGGCTTCACGGTAACCGGCAATACGGTTACTCATGCGGATTTTGAACTGCCACTGGGTGACTCTATTACATTGACCATATCGGGCACAGTAAACACCTCCGCTTCTGCAAGCTCTACGGTTGGCAACAGCGCGACTGTCACGTGGGATTCACTGGGTGATGTTTCACAGGGCAATGAATCTTATGAAAATGTTGGATCAACTACTGATGACGATAGCTTTGTTATTGCATCACCGACGTTTGAAAAAGTAATCGCTGGAACAGGTATATCAGACAGCACCAACGACAATGATGAAGTGGTTGCAGGGGAATATGTAACCTACGACCTGATCGTGACGGTGCCTGAAGGCACAACGCCAGTGGTGGAAATTTCAGATACGCTTGATCCGAACCTTCTCTTTGACCCGGCGTTTGCTGTCAGTGCGGTGGGAAGTGCCGGTGTGACATTTACCGGGCCCGCTACCAGTCCCGTAGTCAACGGTAACGTGATCGCATTTGATTTAGGCACAGTAACTAATACCAATACAGACAATACTGTCAGTGACACGGTAACCATCACCTACAGGGTTTACACAGACAGCGATGTTCTATCTGGTGCCAACTTGCCCAATAGTGCAGCGTTATATTGGGATGCTGACAATGACGGTACCAACAACAGTGCAAATGATGGTTTATTGAGTGACAATACCAGCGTGGTTGCTATTGCTCCGCAATTGCTGCTTGAGAAATCTGTCACTCAAATTCCGAGTGAATTGGGTGATCCGATTGAATACACGTTTGTTATTCGCCATAGTGACGTTTCCGATGCGCCACTGAGTATTTCAGAAACCAGTGCTTATGACATCAGCTTTAGTGATTCACTGCCTGCCGGGTTAATCAACCTGTCTATAGATTCTGTGCTGCGCAGTGACAATACGTCAGTGAGCGGTTTCCAGATCAGTGGCAATACACTGAGCCACACAGGAGTTGACCTTCC
The DNA here is from genome assembly GCA_938041955.1 of uncultured Granulosicoccaceae bacterium. Lineage (GTDB taxonomy): Bacteria > Pseudomonadota > Gammaproteobacteria > Granulosicoccales > Granulosicoccaceae. The sequence goes on from CALISD010000173.1 coordinate 16,512, forward strand.
CCACGGCGATACCATTACCGTTAAAGTCAGCGGAGTCGTCGGGCCGGCAATGGTAGAGGGCGAAACCATTAAGAATGTCGCCAATATCAACTGGACAACACTTGACGATAACAGTAGTGATGGAAACGACAGTGGCGAGTCTGTTGGTAGTGTCTCAGATAGTGCAAGCTTTACGTTATCTGATATTGAAAAGACTATTGTCAGCACCGGAATTAATGACTTCATTAACGATGACACCATGGCGGTGACAGGCGAGTTTATCGATTATCAGGTCATACTCGAGGTGCCAAAAGGGTTTAGTGCCCAGGCGGAAGTACTGGACTTACTTGACCCGGGGCTGATATTTGATGCCGCACATGGCGTGACTGCAGTAGCCACAAGTTCGAACGTAACCACATCGCTTGCGGCGGGTGATTTTTCATCTGTGTTTGCAAGTTATGACCCTGCAGCGAACACGGTCAGCATACCCCTCGGTGACATAAGCAATACCGCACCTGTTTCTGTGGTTGAATCGATTGCAATAAATTATCGTGTCTATGTTGCCAACGATGTGAACACTGCATCCGTCGGATCTGCGTTAAATAACTCTGTCAGTTTGCGTTGGGATATTGATGGTGACGGATCGAACTCGGGCGCCGACGATGCTATAACCCAGGCTTCGGCACCAGAAGTGACCGTGATATCACCGCAACTTGAGATCGTAAAAACCGTTGTCGATGTGCCAGGTGAACACGGTGACAATATCACCTATCAATTTGATATAGCGCATACACCAGCGTCATCGGCGACCGCTTACGATGTGGAATTCTCTGATCCGCTACCAGCTGGAATATCTGACCTTGCCATTGTCTCTGCCGTTGATAATAGCAACAACCCGGTGAGTGGCTTTACCTTAAATGGAAACACGCTGGAGCATCCGGGTTTCGATCTGGTGCACGGTAAAACCATGACTATCATTGTAAATGGCGTAGTAGATACAGTGGTGGACCCGGGTGATACGGTAAACAATACAGCCACCATTACATGGAGCTCCCTTGATGCCGGTGACGCAACGGATGGTGCGGATGTTTTCGATCCAAGCGCGGCCTCGCAGCTTTCAGCAAATGACTCTGACACGTTTTCAATTGCAGATTTACACAAGCGTATTGTTGATACCAGCATTGAAAGAGGCACCAACTCTGATCTACAAGCAGTCGTCGGTGAGTACATTACTTATGAGTTAGTCGTTGACGTCCCGCAAGGGGTATCTGAAATTGCGGAGATTCAGGATACTCTTGATCAAGGCCTGGCGTTTGACTCACTCATCGGGGTGTCCGCAAGTTCGGCGGCATTGAGTACAGATTATGGCATGGGTGATTTTTCAGATATTGTGTCACCTGTTCAAGGCGATACAGGTACCGTGGTATTTTCACTCGGTACGATCAGCAACGCCGACCGGAACAATGCCACTGATGAGACGATCACGCTGACCTATAGAGTCTATGTTGCAAATGAACCGGTGGTTCAGCCTGGGGTGTTATTGGGTAACAACGCAACTTACTATTGGGATATCAACGGTGACGGCATCGCAGATAATGTGACTACAGCGGTTGCAGACCCTGTTACGGTTCTGGAGCCAGTGCTTAGCGTCAGTAAAACTTCTGATGATCCTGTACCGCACCTGGGCCAGACACTGACATACACGGTGACTATCGTTAATGAACCGGTTGTTACCGGAACAGATGCACGGGACGTTAGTGTTATTGATGTGTTACCCGGCAATGCGTTGTTGGATCCGGCTTCGGTGATGGTTAATGGTCAGCCGGTAGTGACCGACACAAATGTGACTGATTTATCAAGCGGTAACACACTTGCGTTGTCATTAAACACGGTTAGTTATGATTCAGAAGTGGTGATAACTTATCAGGCGATGTTAACTTCTGAAACACGAGAATTCGGTTCAGACGTCAACAACAATGTGGAGATCGAGTGGAGTACGTTGTCGCAAAAAGATGCTGCTGACGGCTTTGACGCATCACGGCGCGATGGTGATGATGGACTGGTGACCGGTGCGGGTAACTCCATCACGCTTACTGCGCCTGACTATAAAATTGAAAAAGTAAGCTCTGCGAACAGCGCACTAGAGGCGGGGGATTCCATCACCTATACCTTAACCGTGAGCAATATCGGCACACATGAAGGCAGTAATGTCGCGGTAACTGATCAGTTTCCCGTTGACGCACTGAACGCTCCCATTGCGATTTCATCAGGCGGTGTGTTTGATGCTGAGTCTGGCAGAGTCAATTGGTTAATACCGGAACTGGCAGTCAATGAAAGTGTCACTTTGACTGTCGAGGCAACTGTCGCCAACCCGCAGAATGCCGACATTGACGGCGATACAACCACGGGTAATGACAGTTTTACCAACCTGGTATCGGTAGTTGATGATGGCTTGAATGGCGGTGATCCTGATCTCTCCAATAACCAGGCCGCTAATTCAGCATCGGTTATAGCGGCGCCTGACTATACCATCAGTAAAAGCAATGACATCACCATGGCTGCTCCGACACAGCAGTTCAGCTACGTCATTACAGCTGGCAACAACGGAACACAAACCGGCACTAACGTGGTGATTTCTGATCAGTTTCCACCGGATATACTGAATATTGTTGATGCGGCAGGCGGAGTAGTGGATCAGACCGCCGGTACCGTCACCTGGAGCATACCGGTGTTTGAAGTAGGACAGACCGAAACCTTTATTGTTATAGCTGAGGTGTTGCCGACGGCTAACCTGGATACCGTTGATCAGATGTTTACCAACTCGGTATCTGTCACTGATGATGGAGCAAACGGTGAAGACGTCACTCCGGAAAATAATCAGGCGTCTGAGTCAGATATGCTGCTGGCGGGTGCCGGGGAACCGGCAATGCTGGCCGCAAGACCGGAAGCGATAGGTGGGTCGCCATTTGCCCATAGTGCTACCAGTGAAGCAAGAGATGATAATAGCGACACACTAGGTAACCCGAACACTGATCGCATTATCACGAGTGAGGTGATCACTGGCCGTGATCAGGCCGGGCAGGATCGTTTGCGCCCGGGTGAAAATGACGTGCTCAATGGCGGATACCTGCTTGATACCTATAACATAGCTGCACCGGCTGCGATTCACTGTGCACCGGGGGTGATGAGTTATGACTATGATAGTGATCCGGATAGCCTCGAGTTACTGGACTGGCTGGAGGAGCCGACAGATGAAATACCTCAAACTGATGAAGCCACAGAGGTTGAAATTGACCACTTCGATGAGAAAGAATCCCAAGCGGTTGAATCTGTGTGGCCACCGGTCACAGCCACAAAAGTAAGCGATGAGTCTGCCGGACAACAGGCATTAACACTACAGCAACAAATTGAGCGTGAGGCACAGAATCTATATGGCTCGGGCAAGGAAGGTCTGCTTGAAGCATTTAAAGATTCTGCTTAGACAGCCATGAAGAGCAGATCGGTGTGATGTGGAAAACACGTAACGCGCTTACTATTCTAGTAATACTTTGTGTTGCATTCCCGGTGAGTGCAACGAGCTTCCTGACACGCACTGATCATCAGGTCGTTGGCAAATCGAGTACAGTGTTGTCAAAGTTTGAAGACACTATCTACTCTATAGCGCTTGAATATCGTGTTGGCGCAGACGCACTCGTCAGTGCTAACCCTGACGTTGATCCGTGGTTGCCGGGCGAGGGTGTTGCAATAGAGTTACCTACCCACTACGTTTTGCCTAATGTTAAACGCGAAGGTATTGTCATCAACCTGCCCGAAATGCGTTTGTACTACTTTTCGCCAGGCAATAGTTCTGTCCATGTTTATCCGGTGGGCATCGGCCGACAAGGGTGGGAAACCCCACTGCTGGAATCAACAATCTCCAGTATTGTAAAGAACCCCACCTGGACTCCCCCGCAGTCAATTCATCTTGAGTACAAAAAAGCGGGTTTGGATTTGCCGAAAATAGTACCTGCAGGAACAGATAATCCATTGGGCGAGTATGCTTTACGGATTGGTCAGAGCAGCTACCTTATTCATGGCACCAACAACCCGAAAGGCGTAGGTCTTAGAGTCAGCCATGGTTGTATCAGGCTCTACCCGGAGCATATTGCAGAATTGGCTTCTTTGATTGATGTCGATACTCCTGTTGCAATTATCAACCAGCCAATCAAGCTTGGTCGTGATGGCAGTAAGTTATACCTTCAGGCCCATAAACCCGTCCAGGGTGACCTATACAATCACTCAGAAGCATTACACCGTTTTTTCGAGAACGCCAAAAGCACACTCAGCCCGTCTGAATTGAGTCAGGTTAAGCGTCTCATTCGAGAGTCACTCGAATCTGGTGAATTGTATTCTGGTGTAGCACTACCAGTGATCTAAGGAGCATCGATGCGTATGCAGCGAGGGTCCCGTGCCGGTGCTGATATGCTTGTCCTCCGGTGTTATAGCAGTGCTCCCGATGCGGCATTCTCCAGCCATTTAATCATTTGCCGGTATGGCACCGGGCCGTAACTGATTCTGGCAACACCCAATTCTGCCAGCTTTTCAGCGGGTGGCACATGCGGCAGGGCAATGATGTTTACCGGCAGATCTATTTGAGTACAGAGCGATTCAATGAATTTCTCATCCGCCAGTCCCGGTGCAAAAAAGCAATCAGCCCCGACCTGTTCGTAAGCTTTAGCGCGCTCAATGGCCTCAGTCAGCATTGATTCATTGTGAGTGTCCGGTTTGGCTTTCAGGAAGATATCTGTTCGTGCATTGATAAAGCCATGGGTGCCGTTTACATTTGCTGCCTCTCTGGCGCTGGCTAACCGCTGTGATTGATCCTCAATTGAGTAAAGTTCATTGCTACCGACAACCTGATCTTCAAAGTTGAATCCGACGATGCCGGTAGCCATCGCCTGACTCACCGTCGATGCCACTGTTGTTGGGTCAGTACCATAGCCGCCTTCGAGGTCCATAGTAACTGGCAAATCTACCGCGCTGACAATGCGTTGTATGTTTTGTAGTGCATGTTCAAGAGGAATTAGCTCGCCGTCAGCGTAACCCTGTGCCATGGCGACTGGTGCGCTGCCGGTTGCGATGGCTTTTGCGCCACCATCGGCCACCGCTTTTGCACTTCCAGCATCCCATATATTATAAAGGACAACCGGGTTACCCGGGTTATGCAGAGATCGAAAGGAATTTGCTTTTTCTTTTTGGTTACTCATCGTCTTGTTCTCTATATTCGCTAACTACACACATTAAGAGAAAATTAGTTGATGCGCTAGCAATATCGATGCGGTTGCAGAGTAACAAGGTTTGTTATTACTCTTGCCGGTTGAAAGCCGCATCTAAAGTGCATATCGATCAACAGAATCAGAAATAAACGGTTACCGAGCTGTTTTGATCGCTAGCAGTGAATAACACAGCGGCGGTTTCATCGCCAGATTCTCAAATGCAGCGTATTCAGCTGAGATGTCGTGTTCGTATTCTTTAAAGTGGGTTAAGTTGAGCTGATGCTGAATGCAACATCCAATGATGTCAGATAACTTATGATGAAACCAGTAGGAAGGTGCTGATATCACCTTTGACGAATCCATATAGTCCGGCACATTGTCGGCGTAGTTAGGTTCATTGTGAAAGTAGGAATATTGGACACTAAGGCCCTTGTGACTCTCGTACATGCTGAGAGCCGGGTGCATTTCATAAATAAAGAGCTGACCGTCTGTCTTTAAAAAGCGAGAGACAATCTCAAAAAATTGATCGAGATCAGGCAGCCATCCCAGTACACCCACACTGATATAGATGAGATCAAATTGTCCATCATGGTCAGATGAAATATTATAAAAGTCTGTGCAAACAAAATTAACATCTACATCAGCGGCGTTTGCTAGTGCGATTGCCTGAGCAATGAACTTCTCACTGATATCAAACCCGACACAGTCGCCAGCGCCCGCCTTTTTAATAGCGATAAGTTCCCGGCCGTTGTTGCAACCGAGCTGAGCTACCGCTTTGTCTGTCAACGATATTTGGTTAAACAGCTTTTCTTCGACATCATCGAATGTGGTGAAATCCGGCGCGGCAATTCGGTCGAACAAATCGCGAACATACCCTTCAGTATGAGCGTCAGCAGTTTCGTTCCACATGATTCGGTTCGTCTCGGTAAACTCACTGTTTTTCATTGAGAGTATTCCCTGTCAGTTGAAAAATATTATGCAAAATCACTCAAGAGCGACGAGTAACAGTGAGAATGTCTGTGGCGTGAGGCTGAGGGTGATTGATGCCGTGGCATGCAGGCTGGCTATGCAAAGTCACTTCGTATGGCCTGATTGAAATAGTGTATCGATGTTCAAAATAATACTATACGCTTTTAGTTTTATGCAGGGTAATATGTAAATGAACAAACCTTTAGCTACCTTGTTGAGTGCATTGCTGAGTGCAACGGTCGTCGGCTCTGCATTATTCTGTGCTGCCGCTAATGCTCAGGATGCGACCGATGCGCAAAGCAATGACAGCGCATTGAGTTCAGACTGGTCGTTCGGCTTGCAGGCGGCCCCTCTGGTTTTTGGTATTAGTCTTCGGCACCATCTAAATGATGACTGGCAGATACAAGGTGTGTTGTCTCCCCACGAAGATGACACCACTGTGGCGCTGCGAGTGCTGAGAACATCAACACAGAAGAAATATTGGCAAAGTTACCTCTTTTCGGGTCTGGCGCTCGGTAAGGACACTGAGTACGTATACGACAACGTCAACTTTACGGATTCTGATCAAAAGTACACGGCGACTGTCTTCACTGCAGGGCTTGGCGTCGAATGGTCCTGGGCGGCAAAAAATCCTTCGTTACCGCCGCTGTCCTGGAGTGTGGAACTGGGTCTGGGTTACAGCGATAAGAACTTTGAGAACTCCGATATTTCAGGCAACAGCCGCACTTTTCTTGCCGCCGGCGCTGGCATCCATTATCAGTTTGAATAGTTCGGTGACTAATCGGTACGCAGTGACAGCGTCAACAGCTTCTTGACTAACAACGAATAACCTCACTCGTCAGGCTGGAGGTTGCCAGGACCCATCTGGTGCTGTTGTAAAGATAGTGATACGAGCGGTCTGCTGGCAACTCCGCGAAACTGTTAGAAAAACGTTATGGGTTTGTCTTGGTTTTGACAGAACCAATCCCATCTTATCTGTTCTTATACGTATGAATTGTCACTACAGGCAATCAATACTTGGAGAAATAAGATGGACATTTTGAAGACTAAAGCAGCGTTGGCACTCGGAATTTCCGGTGCGTTATCAGTGGGTACCGCATCGGCAAAAATGCCGGAATTTGATCCTGATTCTAAAAATTCAATTATTTCAGTCAGCAGCCCGGACCTCAGGGTCACTGTATACGACGGCATTGCAACATTAATCGGTAATGCACAGTCAGGTGAAGAAGCGCAGCTTGCTGAAGATCAAATTTCAGAAGTAAAGGGTGTTGAGCACGTGATCAATATGATTACCTGGGGATAGAAACTTCCGGGTTGATTATCCGATTCTTCCTGTCAGGAATTATCGAGCTGTCGGGTGGTATACTTACCGGCTCAATAATTCGGAAGATTCGGACATGGTGACATCAATCATTCTTATGACGGTGGATCGGTTAAAGGTTAACGACGTTGCACAGAAGTTAACGGATGTTCCGGGGATCTCAGAAGTGTACTCGGTGAGCGGCAACTACGATCTTGTGGCGATCGTACGAGTTCCCACCAATGACGAGCTTGCTGAGTTGGTGACCAATAGCTTTGTAGACATTGATGGAATCGAAACGACCGACACCATGCTCGCATTCAAGGCTTTCTCAAAGCACGATCTGGAATCTATGTTCTCGGTCTAGCCATACGTTTCTTTGTTTTCGATCCGGCCGAAGATTCTGGAACGCCGAAGAAGAGAAGCAAGACATCGGACGGTAGGCGGGCCGGTACTGATAGAAGTGACCATAGCTCTGAATCAGAAATCGCACCTGATTTCATCTCGCTGACGGTTTTACATTAACCAGCACAAACGGCCAGCCGATGGCGGATGCGAAAGCTTTATAGCGGTTTTTAAATAATCTGCATTTGCGCTTTCTGCCGCAGCGCGCAACAATATCCCGACTCCATCACTCGGGAACAGATATGCCAGGCAAACCTCTAGCGCTTATAACGGGCGGTGCCCAGGGTATCGGCTTCGCCTGCGCTGAAGCACTCCAGGAGCTTGGCGCTCAGATCATCCTTTCTGATATCAATGAAGAAGGGCTGCACGCCGCAGTTAAAAAACTCGGTGATGGCACAGTGGGTATTCTTTGCGACATGGGGGATGCGAGCCAGATCGATAAAATGTTCGATCGGATAGAAGCTGATCACGGGCCTTTGCACATGCTGGTGAACAATGCCGGAATCGCCGCGCCAGCAGAGTTTCTCGATACCACGCTCGAGCAATTTAAACAGGTGATAGATATTAATCTGGTCGGTACCTTTCTCGCGTTGCAACGTGCCGCGAAGATGATGGTAGCCAATAAGATTGAGGGCTCGATTGTAAATATGTCTTCGATTAACGCGGTGGTAGCAATTCCGACTATTGCCGCATACTGCGCCTCCAAGGGCGGCGTCTCACAACTGACCAAGTCGGCATCACTGGCACTCGCACCGCACAATATTCGGGTCAACGCGGTGGGTCCGGGTTCAATTGATACTGCCATGCTTGCGAGCGTAAATGCCAACCCGGATGCGATGAATATGGTGATGTCGCGGACCCCGATGCAACGCCTTGGCAGCGCCAGGGAGATTGCCGAAGTTGTGGCATTTCTAATCAGTGAAAAATCAAGCTATATCACTGGCGAGATTATCTACGCTGACGGTGGCAGGCTGGGTATGAACTACACTTGTTAGGCGTTTTTGCCTGAGGCGTGTTTGTTGTCAATCGGTACTGCCGCCCAGCGCCGTGTGCCTGATACAAAGTGGAAAAACCCACCGGAATCGGACCTTTTTACCTGCTGATCGTAAAGCCAACTATAGTAAAGTACGCAAATAACTTTTGATTGATTCCACGGGCAGGTTGCACTGGCATTTTCAGGTGCGCCCCGGGCATTTAGCAGGCAAATAGATCATGACTCAGGTCGTCACCGCAAAGCAGATTCTCAACGGTGCCAAAGCGCCAGGTGAAACAGTCACCGTGCAAGGGTGGGTTCGCACAAGGCGCGATTCCAAAGCTGGCATCTCGTTTTTAAATGTCTATGACGGCAGTGGATTTAACGGTGTACAGGCGGTTGTCCCGGAGAGCCTTGGCAACTATCAGGATACGGTACTCAAACTTACCGCGGGCTGTTCGGTTGAAGTCACTGGAACGGTGGCAAACTCTGAAGGTGGTGGGCAACAGTATGAGATTCAGGCAACGGAGGTTCAGGTCCATGGGTGGGTGGAAGATCCAGAGACCTATCCGGTCGCCAAGAAACGGCATACCTTTGAATACTTACGCTCGATAGCGCACCTGCGACCACGGACAAATGCATTTGGAGCTATTGCTCGAGTGAGGACCACTCTTGCCAATGCCGTACATAATTACTATTACGAACGGGGCTTTCAATGGATCAATACGCCGATAATTACTGCAAGTGATTGTGAAGGTGCAGGGGAATTGTTTCGCGTTAGCACACTCGACCTAACCAATCTGCCTATAGGCAAAGATGGAAAGCCCGTTTTTGAACAAGATTTCTTTGGCAGTGAGTCTTTCCTTACCGTCTCGGGTCAGCTTAATGTTGAATGTTATGCAATGGCCTTATCGAAGGTTTATACCTTCGGACCGACTTTCCGCGCAGAGAACTCCAACACCAGCCGTCATCTGGCCGAATTCTGGATGATTGAGCCTGAAATCGCCTTTGCAGGGCTTGATGAAAACGCAGCACTCGCTGAAGACTTTCTGCGGCATCTGTTTAAGACCGTCCTTGACGAGCGGGAAGATGACATGGCGTTCTTTAATCAACGGGTAGATAAGGGGTGCATCGAACGCCTTGAGAAAATGGTCAATACAGAATTTGAACAAATGGAATATACGGATGCTGTAGAGATACTTAAAAACTGCAATAAAACATTCGAGTTCCCGGTGGAATGGGGTCACGACCTGCAATCAGAGCACGAGCGCTATTTGACCGAAGAGCATGTTGGACGCCCGATAGTATTGCGCAATTATCCAAAAGAAATAAAAGCCTTCTACATGCGTGAAAACGAAGACGGCAAAACCGTTGCAGCGATGGATGTTCTTGCACCGGGCATTGGTGAAATTATTGGTGGTAGCCAGCGAGAGGAGCGGCTTGACGTTCTGGATGCCAAGCTCGAGGCGCTGGGCATCTCGGATGAGCTTTGGTGGTACAGAGATCTTCGCCGTTACGGCACGGTACCCCATGCGGGTTTTGGTTTAGGTTTTGAGAGGCTAATCAATTATATCACCGGTATGGAGAACATTCGTGATGCCATACCGTTCCCGCGTACACCGAAAAGCGCACCGTTTTAACACCAGGTCATCCAACTGAACTCTCAACTCACCACGGTGATGCACAGCGTCGGCTTCACCTTTTATGATGCGTTCGCGTTAGTACTGTTCTTTGCAGCCTGGATTCTTCACTACTGGATGGTGAATCATTCGCCGTGGAGAGATAAAACCATCTCTGCAAAGATGAGTGTTTTTCGCCAGCGGTGGATGAATAATATGGTCTACCGTAATCCAAAAATGCCAGACACGCTGATTCAGAATACCCTGCAGTATGGCGTTCTGTTTTTTGCCTCAACCTCGATTCTTTTGGTGGGTGCATTAATGGCAGGTTTAGGCGCTTCGGACCAGGCGATTGAGTTGCTGGGCGAACTGCCCTTTGCTGTTAGTACAACGAGAACGGTGTGGGAAATTAAAGTCCTGCTAGTCACGTTTATATTCACCTTTGCGTTCTTTAAGTTTGCCTGGAGCTATCGCCTGTTCAATTATGTATTAATTATGATTGGCGCTGCTCCAGATGTATCGGTCGCCGAGGCTAAGAACGAAGAAGACACTATTGATCTTGAAGACTACGCCTATCGGGTTGGTCGTCTGCATACGCTGGGTGCAAGACACTTCACTACCGGACTGAATTCCTACTTCTTTGCGTTGGCTGCCTGTGCATGGTTTTTAAGCCCCTTGCTTTTCATCGCATCAACCATCTGGATCAGTATCGTTTTGTACCGACGCGCTTTCTGGTCGGCCTTTGGGCGTACATTGACCGGGATCGACGGGCTTGATCCTCGGTACAGTAGACGCGATTAGCGCACTCCCGTGTGGGTCTCAGCATTGATAAAGCAAACCCTCTAGTCGGTCTATGTGTCGGTGCCTGAAGTACGGAGCCCAGAACTGAATACAGTCTTGTTAGTGGCCAGCCAACCTCGAACAATCACGTTGTGGGCACTAAAGGCACGGTTTGCGCAAACCTGTGATGTCCCGGTATCCCACGCATTGGGGGTACGTGAAATTGACAATTATTGTTTCATGTACAATTTTTGTCGCCTACGGTCGGCAGAAAAGTCTGCCAATATGAGCTTTCTACTGAGCGAATGAGCGGAGGCATGACAGCACGTTTGTCCAACGACGATGTTTACAGCCGCCATTCGAATAGATATACTGTCATGACAAATAGTTATTTCGGTATGGGTAATGAGTGGTTCAAAAATAGTAATGCACAGATTGATATCGCGGCTTGGCTTAGCGCTAATCTGTATTGCAGCGCCGGGCGCAGGCTTTTCGCAATCACTCCCGGTTTGTTCTAATCAGTCCTCGGACGCAGACGGAGATGGATTCGGCTGGGAAAACCAGCAGTCGTGTCAGGTCACCTTCGAATCCACCAGTGCTCCGGTTGTATTAAATCGAGCTACAGGGGCTCAGGTAACGCTGGTACGACCCTATTGGAATCCACAGCGTGATATCGAAAACCGCACCATTCAATGTGACCGTTATCTATTTAATGCAGAACAGGGAGCATACTTCTACCCGGACTCGTTCGGGCCAATACCGGGTACGCAGGGGTATGCAGACAATGGTGTGCAGTACCTTCATCATCCACTATCCCGGGAGCAACCCTGGGTTGGTCACGGCGAAGCACTGACTTTTCGTGAGAATTCCAGACAACCCGTTTGGACTGTTGAGGACGGTTTGTATCGGGGTGTATCGTTTTTTAGTAGTCAGTATCTCGAACTCATTGAACGTGACGGCGTTGCCGCAGTTCGGAATTGGACGTTATACAGCGGCACCACCGTTGATAGCTATGTCGAATGCTTTGATGTGAGCGGTGCTCCGTTCGAGCCCAGTGGCTATGCTGGTGAAAGTCCACCGGTATACCCGGAGCAAATCGATGATCTGGTTGTATCTGAATATAGCAATCCCATAGCAGGAGATGAACCGTTATCGATAACCAACCGCGAGACCGGACAGCCGGTTGTCCTTGAGCGCGTTCACTGGAATGTTAGAAAAGATCTGATCGGCAAAGCGGTTCAGTGCCAGATCAATGAATGGTCTGACTATCATGGCGAATACAATTTCTATTCAAACTACTACGCCGATATCCATTACTTCTACCCTCCGACTGCTGCCAGTCCACATACTTTTCTAGTCGCTACAGAATGGTATGAGAGTGTCAGCAGTGCCACACTGTCTGTGCAGGATGGCGTGCAGCAGGGAAACCGTGTGGTGATGAGCCGCTACATCGAGCGGGTAAAGGCATTTGATGGCCGTGATGCTATTCGGATCTGGGAAAGTGCCGACAAGTATGTTCAATGTACCCTGGCGGGGGTGTTTGACAATCGTCTATCTGTAACGCCGGTCAACTATGGTCTTGTTCCTACTGGTACGCCACAACAGGTAGGGCAATGCATTGACTCCGATGGCGATGGCTGGGGCTGGGATGGTACGGACTCCTGCAGGGTCGAGGTACAACCGGTGATTGCCGGCTGTATTGATAGCGATGGCGACGGATGGGGTTGGGACGGTAGTAACTCCTGTAGAGTAACCGCGCAGCCTGTAGGTACAGAATGCATTGACACTGATGGTGATGGCTGGGGTTGGGATGGTGTGGTGTCATGCAGAATGTAATTGTGCCAGGACCAATGCGCGCTAATAGCAAGCCAGTGCAGAGTGGTCATGGATACAATTAGCTTGTTTTGTAATAACAGGAATTTAGCGCGCAAATCAAGCAATACTCCAATAGAGTCACGATTCAACTAATGCTACGAAGTCCAAGTGGATTCCCAAATGGATCCAATACCTGGCACATGCGCATCCCGCTGTTGAGTTTCATCGGCCCGCGAAATAGTGTGGCGCCAATGGAAAGCAGGTATTCCAACCTCACGTCGAAGTCCGTGGTATGCCAGTACAGAACAGTGCCAGCAGCGCCGGAAGGCACCTTTGCATCTGCTGGCACTATCTCGAGGGCAGTTTCCCCTATAAGTATGTATTCAAAAATTCCGTCCGGATCAATGTGCCGGGTAGAGTCCGGAAAAGCTTGTTGATACCAGTTCAAACCTGTTTGCCAATCTGGTGCGTGCACCATGACGGTAATGGTAGGTGCGAAGCTCATATGGATATTACCTGTAAGCAGCGGATTGCCTGGTAGAAATCTTCGTAGCGATAACGTGCCATGGCGCGAGCGGTTTTACGATCAATTGAGGCACATGGTTTATAGCAAACGAAAATGATCGATACCATCGTACCGGTTTGCAGTCGCTGGGGTATACCGAGCAGACTCTAGCCTGCATTATTCATAAGGCGACATAGGATAATTAACGATGTACCTATTTTTATAGCTACCGTAGCTGCGTTAGAAAAATTCGAGGTAGGCCCTGCTATGCATGCATTTTTACGCCTTGCTCTGACGACTATTGGCTGTGAAAAGCTCGTTACCGAGCTTCCCGCATAGACCACTAGCCTGCATTATTCATGAGGATTCGTCACTCAGCGGAAATAGCGCTAAACAGGTCGTATGATCGAGTGAGAAACGTGGCCCGCCACGTGCCGAGCTTAATCATGCGAGATGTGACGCGATATTTTCGTCTGATGGCGAATAGACACACTGTTATTTTCATAGTGGCCCT
>CALISD010000174.1 GCA_938041955.1 uncultured Granulosicoccaceae bacterium
GCAGATCAACAGCGTAACCGCTGATCCTTGCTCACGCTGCGGGCTACCGAGATCGATCAACATCTGCCTTAGCCTCCTTGCCATGCGTCGAGCAGCCACAGAACTCCGAAAAGCAAAACAGCTCATCAGCGATAGGCGAGCAAGGCAACCCGCCGCGTGAGCAAGGACATACACCGCTTATCCAGCAGATCAACAGCGTAACCGCTGATCCTTGCTCACGCTACGGGCTACCTTAGATCGATCAACATCTACCTTCGCCTCCTTGCCATGCGTAGAGCAGCCACAGAACTCAACAAAGCAAACAGACTCATCAGCGATAGGCGAGCAAGGCAACCCGCCGCGTAAGCAAGGACACACACCGCTCATCCAGAAAATCAACAGCGTAAACGCTGATCCTTGCTCACGCCGCGGGCTACCTGGGATCGATCAACATCTGCCTTCTCCTCTTTGCCATGCTTCGAGCAGCCACAGAACTCCGAAAAGCAAAACAGCTCATCAGCGATAGACGATCAAGGCAACCCGCCGCGTAAGCAAGGACAGGCACCGCTCGTCCAGCAGATCAACAGCGTAACCGCTGATCCTTGCTCACGCTGCGGGCTACCGAGATCGATCAACATCTGCCTTAGCCTCCTTGCCATGCGTCGAGCAGCCACAGAACTCCGAAAAGCAAAAACAGCTCATCAGCGATAGATCATCAAGGCAACCCGCCGCGTAAGCAAGGACAAGCGTGACCAAGGACAGGCACCGCCCGTCCAGCATATCAACAGCGTAAACGCTGATATCTTGCTCACGCTGCGGCTACCTGCTGGTTCTGTGGTGAACTCGGCATTAGCAAACTCTTGTTATTTGCGCACGTCGCGATCTGCTTTGTTCTGCATATCAATCTTCCATAACTTGTTATGTATTTGCCAGCTGTTAAATATCAATCCCAAGCCTGCAATAAGACACGACACTGGCAACATCCAGTAAAACTGCACGGTGCCAAACACCGCAATGTACGTATTAATTGCGATGAACACGATTCTGGTTTCTGTCGGGCCAAATCCATAGTGATAGATTTCAAAATCGTTGGTCGCAGCAAAGCTTAAAAATGAATTAACCATAAAAGCACTGACGATGATCAATAACACAACAAACCAACCAGATACAGTATCAGGACTAAACAGGTAACCCGCAAATACCAAGCAACATAAAAACAGATAGTCAAGAAAGTGATCCATGTAGAATCCCCATTTGATCAACCCGGTATCACGACGTCTGCCCACCTCCCCATCTGCAAGATCGGTGATGTACTGCAGAACAATCATCAACGAGATCCCCCACACCCATTGAATATTACTTGCGGCCAGATAACCACACAACACCACTCCCAACGACCATGCAATGGTCATGAAAGTTAAATGGTAAGTTTCAATAGACGCAGGAACTTTTGGCACCAACCAGTTCTTAAACACCATTTCCACCGGTGTCAGAATAGATGCACCGACTTTCTCGTCGCCTTTAAAAGGCTGTTTATTTTTCTCATCGGCCATCAAGGCTTCACCATCATCACGTCGATACCACAAGTTTAGCAGTTTAGGCAGGAACTAGAAGGCCGCTTGATATTCCCGGTGCAACCTCTAGATGGCTTACGGGAACCTGACGCGTATAGGAATGGGCACGCTACGCAACCACCACTACTATTCATAGCTGTCGCGAAACTCATGATATAGATAGTGATTATTCCGGACGTTTCATAGTTACCTCATTTTACTTACCAAGCATGCTGCTTTCTCACGCGCAGGTTTCCGGTCTCGTGCTGAACTCGAGCCACTCTTCTAAGCGTCTGCTTTCCTTACGTGCCATGTCGCTCAAACCCTCGGGGAAACCCGACGCGGTAGCGAGTGGGCACACTGTCGCGATCACAACTTTTATCTGAGCTGTCGCAGAACCGCGAATGAAATAGTAACTTCTCTGGACGGGCTAATCGTTGCTGCCATTGACGATCCAGGCACACCACTCGATCAAGCCTCGGGTTTCCCACGTAGTGCTGAACTTGATCCACCCGAACCTACATTGCTTAATCAGAACATAATTGCCCTAAACACCAGACAGACTGAGCAGATCAGGCTGTTGCAAACACTTCAAAGAAGGGTAATGTGTGAGTTGAAACACACTGAGACACACCATATTACAAAGATCCACATAATTACCGATACCCAGGCACTGGAATTCAACATAACAGCGGTGGAATTCCCCCGGCAGTACATTGCGGCTGTTGTAGTTTATCGGTACGGTGCAAGGAAGTAGTAATTATGAGAAGAAAGAATACACTGATCACTGTGATTTTTTCCGTTTTAATCATGCTCGGCACACATGCCGCTGCAAACAACGAATCAATCTGGACAATCACCCCTGAACCCGCGTGGGGTAGTCAGGCAGAGTTGCAAAAAACTGATCAAAACGTCAGAAATAAAAAACGGCGTGGCAAGATGTACCTAGTCGCAGAATCACATGACATCTATTCCGACAACGCCCGGAACACCATTTACTATCAACGTTTTGCTTATCGGATTAATAACGCCAGCGGTCTTGATTCATCTGACCCTATATCCATTGAGTTCGATCCTCTATATCAACGAGTAGAGTTTCATCAAGCGCGCATTCATCGTGATGGCACAACAATCGATCAGTTACTTCAGGGTGACAAGGTCCAGCAACTGCAGCGCGAAACCCAACTGGATGAAGGCCTATACGATGGTCATGAAACCTTACATCTGATCCTTGATGATCAAAGGGTCGGCGACATTATCGAATACAGTTACTCTATCATCGGTGCAAATCCCGTTTACGATAATCACATTTTCGGATGGAGCAGGCTTCAAGCTGGTGTCACGGTTGGAAACTATTACTTCCGACTACAGTATCCAAAGCATAAGGCCGTCAATACCAAGTTATACTCTGGCACGGTTCCGATGGAAAAAATCACCACAGATGATTATCACCAACTGACCTGGCAAAACTTGAATACAACACCGACTGATTATCAATCTAACGTTCCATCGCATCTATTAGCCACTACCTACGTACAGTACAGTGACTTTGCAGATTGGCAGGAAGTCGCTGAGTGGGCTGCACCACTCTACACGCTACCAGAAGAAGCCAGCCTGCAGATAAAGGATAAAGCTGAATCCATTAAGGCAACACAGTTCGGCCAAAAAGCGCAGATAGAAGAAGCTATTCGCTTTGTACAAGATGAAGTACGTTACACAGGAATAAATTCAGGCATTGGCGGATTCGTCCCGGACTTACCCGCTTCAATTTTGCAACGCAGATTCGGTGACTGTAAAGACAAGTCCATATTGATCACCGCGTTACTCCGGGAGTTCGGGATTACCGCCACTCCTTCACTGGTGCACTCGTACAACGGTCCTGCACTTAAAAGCTATCTTCCTTCACCCGACGCGTTTAACCACATGATCGTGAGCATACCGTTCAAAGGCACAACCTATTGGATTGACGGTACAATGACTTTGCAAGGCAACACGCTTGAGTCGATAGAACAAGGGGCTTACGTCGCAGCGCTGGTTCCAGCACAGGCTGAAAGTGGACTACAACAGTACAAGCCCAGGCAAATATTCAAATCCAAAAAGGTAGTGGAAGAGGCTTATACACTGGCAGACAATAACGACGACAAAAAGACCACCTTGACAATAAGAACCCGGCTGCACGGATCAGAAGCTGAGCGCATGCGTCACACACTTCAACGTAGAGGATTGGCAGGGCTGGAGGAACAATATCTTGACTACTACAATGAAGAATTTGGCAACGTTGAAGTAAGCGCAGAGATGACAGCAGAAGATGACCTGCGCACAAACATCATTACACTTTCAGAGTCGTATCATATCGATGATGTATGGCAGATTGATGATGACTCAGAAAAAGAGCGCTTTATTCTTGATCTGAATATGGAAGACATTTACCACGCGATTAAGATGCCAGACGACAAACGCCGATTCCAACCGATCGCCCAGCGACACCCGACAAATATCTATTACAAAGTGACCGTACTTGATGACGACGGTTGGGATCTGGACAATCAAAAGCTATCGATCAACAACAAGTATTTTAAATATCGGTCCAGAGTGACTACATCCGGAAATGAGTTGACGTTAACGTATCGTGTTGAAACAAAAGCCGACACCATTAGCGTTGCAGACAGTAAATCCTATATTAAAAACCTGCGAGCAATGCTCTCTGATGTTGGCTTCCAATTGTTCTATACACCGGTAGAAAGCCCCCTTTCTTTAATTAACAACTGGGTTGAATCAGCACAACAGTTCAGTCAGCAGTCTGTTAGTGGAAACGTTAATCAGGACTGATACTTCGCGCGAACCCAGTTCAACACAATGATTGACGTAGGGATTACCTAAAGGTATCCCTGCTCTAATGCTTCAAGTACATCAACCACAAACCTGAATTCGTTTCCGCTGCTGCCAGAAAATGAATGACAGGCACACCGAGGCATGACAACCCAGACTTGATCCACTCGCTTGCGCGTCGAGTTTCCTTCGGCGTAGTGAGTGCCTCTCAGCAACGACAGGTGATTGGTGTCAGTCTGTACTTCAACCTTCAGACGAAAAAAACCATCAGAACGTACAGCCCCTACTCAGTTTTAATATCGACTTTACACAGAAGGTGCGATTTTTGTCTTGATTCCGGTTGAAAATCTGCCAACGCCCTTCACAATTATCAGAAACAAACACATCTGTATTATCCATACAGAACCCACTATCACTGCCGTCTTTACATTGCCCAACGGAAACTGTACTGCGCCTAAGCGCGCGGCCGCAAGGTACACTATTGGAGCACCAATGCCCGCTGCAAGAACAGCGACTGGTGGTCGCTTTACCAGAAAAGCGAGACCATGCCTGAGTGTTGAAGCAAAACCGACCCAGATCGCCATTAGCCAAAACGGTACGATAAACATCAACTGAGAGGGTTCGAAACCAAATACGCCAGCCCGAGTTAACAATGCATCTCCTAATATGCCAGAGGCTGCACATAACACCACAACAAGCATTTCATCACGCCGGTTTTGACACAGGTAGAAATGTACACTGAGCAACAGCAATACAGGCAGCACAAAGTAATTTTGAGCCAGCACCGAGCCAAACCAAACAGTTTGGTACAAAACGATATTTTTCCATGACTGATAGCGTGTCACGAAGTATGTCCTTGATTGGTAATGCAAGTGGGGGTTGCGGCTTCATCTGCTGTAACGGAGCAGTGACCGTGCTAAAGGCTTTATCGGCATCCAGACTCAAAACAGTTCATGTGATCCATCAGATGCCAATTCATAACGCATCCTCACCGCGAACTCTTCACAATATATAACGCGAGTTAACTCTGCCAGGCGGGATATGGCGTATCCAGGCCGAGCACGGAGTTTGCCGTTGATCGCTTGATGAAAGGTAGTGAAATCAGCTTTGGTGCATATTGTTTTACAAGTGATGACACTCTGGATGACGAGTTCATCTGAGTGGTTTGTTGCTGCGTCAGTTTTAACACTTTTTTCGCAACAGGCAAGCGCATGTTTGAGTATTCCTTCTCCCTGCCTTTGCTGAATAACCAGGCAAGGGTCGCTGCATCTTCAATACCGAGGTTCATACCACGCCCACCCACCGGCGAGTGAATATGGGCAGCATCACCGCATAAAAAGGTACGCCCCCTGGCAAAGCTTTTCACCATTCTATAAGAAACTTTAAATTCAGACTCCCAATGCACATCGGTACAAAACTGAGCATTGGGGTGGTTTTTCAGAATGTCAGGTCCGTTGTGAATTAGCCGGACTACGTTGTCTTCAATCGGCATAGTCGCAAAAGCCTGACCGGGTCGCAGATCGGCAGTCAGAGTATGCGCCACATCAAGACCGCTTACTGTAGCGTCAACTAATGTCCAGGACTGCGCGTCACTTTCTCCGTCAAACGAATAGCCCCCTTGCTTTCGAACTTGCGAATGAGCCCCGTCACAGCCGATCAATGCACTCGCTTCACCAGACTCAATATCGCCTGATTCCGCTCTTAATCTGTACGTTACCGAAGAATCGTTTTGCTCAAAATCGATGCACTCAGTATTCCATCGCACGTGAACGTTCAGAGATAGAAGGTGGTTTATTAAAATACGCTCCACCGACCCTTGCCTGATGAGCACAATACGATTGAATTTCAGACCAGCGTCAGTACCTGTATGTACATTCAGGCGTGCCATCGATACTTCATTGCGCAGTCGCCCGTTCCAACAAAGCCGGATTTTATCCACCATGTGCCCGGCAGCAATTATCTGCTCTGTTACACCACTCGCGGCGAGTATTGACTGGCTGCGTGCATTGAAGGCCAATGCACGGCTTTCAATCATCGGTGCCGGCCCTGCTGCCTTGTCGATAATGGTGCAGCCAATGCCTCGCCTTGTTAACTCAGTGGCGAGCGTCAAACCGGAAGGCCCGGCACCTACAATCAATATTTTACCATTTGATTCCGACATGACTTAATTATGCACTCATTCAAAATTGCCACGACATACCGAGTCAAGTGACACAGATTCCACACACGTATATATCACTAAGCCATAATAAATATATGCGCTCACTTATCACCCCGTTGTGTCGGTTATCCCGAAACGCAGCGGGGAGCATAAACGGAAAGCGCACCACCGGCATCTCATATGGTGGATGCGATTGCGCTTTTGCGCCTTTGCGAAAACCTAAGCGGTGAACTCTAGGTCAGACTCAGTCACTTCAGTTTCTATTCTGCATCGGCCGTATTAACCGTAGGTGCAGAACCGTGAAAACACTCACCACTACAATACAGATGCATAACACCTGCTTACTCAGGTGGCTCATCGCACCTTCTATCATCACAGCATGAACGACACTGGCGATCACTACAATCAGCGCCAATCCGTTATGCATCAATGTCCACACTAACAGACTGCACTTCTTGCGCACCACAACAAGAATGCCAGTGAGCACGACACCCCATAGTGCCACCACGCCATACACAGAAAAAGGAGTCGGTGCCGCAAGCAACAATGCATCCGTCATATCATCAGGACTAGTGACAAACAAACCGACGATATGCAGCGCCACAGCAACGATAAACAATGACCCTACCCAGCGATGCCATTTTCTTTGTGACAGAATACTACGGCCTGGCAGGTAGCCAGCAGCCAGCAGTGGCTGGACCAGCAACAGCGACAAGGCCACAATGCCAGACATGCCTCCGATGATATAAGCGGTATCACGACTGGCTAACAGCGGGCTGAAAGCAGCAATAATTATCGGCACAACGGCAATACTGGCCACTAGCCCACAGGCCAATTGTTTAACAGCATACATCACAGCAAATATCCAGCGCAGGTAGAAGGAGCTTAGGACGTTGCTAAAACAAAGTGCGCTTCAACACGGGTATCACTGGCACTACCCATCACTGGCCGCAGAAAGACCGTTTCAAATTCATCATCATCATATGCCAGGTGCGCATGCGGTTGCCCAAAGTTCGGAACGATCTGCGACATCTCAAGTTGAAACGAACCATCGGCCGCTGTGATCACACTGCCATGATTACTTGGCTCACGCTCACCACCGCGCTCAGTCGCAGCCCATATTTGTATGCGAACACCGGCTAACGGTTCACCTGCACCGGCGCGACGCACAGAGCCATGCACCAGAAAGCCCTGCCCCAGGTTATCAACGAGCGGGGCGTTCGGTGCATAGTTGTTACTCCCACCGCGCATTGATTGCGTAGGTGAGAAATCGCCATTTGCCATCGCTGGCGACACCAGTCCAAGCGGGCCTGTTATCAGGGCAGCACCGCCAAGCCCTGCTCCTAACAGGAAAGTCCGACGGTTATAGTTGATGGGTAACATATTCGTCTCCGTGAATCTTACTTAGCTCAATGGTTATACAGCGATTACACACCGCGCGATTCCGACGCTGCGCGGCACAAAATCATCGCTGCAGTGTTTCGACAGCCAAAAATTACTCCGGTTCATTATCTGATTGCGATTTACGCCACGGACCCAGCTTCAGCGCCACAGCGACAAACAAACCGTAGACCACCACTGCAAATGCTACCAGATAGATCACCACATTAACTGATGTCGCCTCTGTTACCCAGTACAAACCGGTGGCCACGATAAGCAACCGCAACAGTGCACCTATGACCGGAAACTGCAACGTATTGAGCCCCTGACTTCCGAAATAGCACCCGAGGCCGAGAGCAAAAAACCCGTAAGTAGGGGCAATTATCCGAAGAGACTGGCCACAATGCTCAATAACAGTGGCATCACTACCAACCAAGCCACACCATGCATCTGGAAACAACGCAAACAACAGTCCGACACAGCCAATCAACACGAAGTTTATCAATACGCCTCGCCAGGCAATTGATATAGCCCTCTCTCGCTGGCCAGCACCCACATAAGCGCCGACGATCGCGATTAATGATGCACCGACCCCGAAAATCACCGGCACCATGATCAGTTCGAGCCGCACCGCCAGTCCAAACCCGGCTAACCAGTCGGTTCCAAAGCGGCTAAATAACACGGTAGTGACCAACGCATAGCATACTGTCATCAATGACTGACTGGCAGCGAGCAAACCCTGCTTTAGAATCCGGACCAATGTACTCCAACGAAACGCTGCCAATCGAAACCGGATAGGCTGCCGGCCCTGCCAGATGAAAAACATGGCCACTACCATTGCCAGACAATATGATGCCACCATCGCCACCGAGGCACCCGTTATCACTTCATCAAGTGCTGCATCACGAGCAGGAATAAAAACTCGCGCAAAACCGAAGTAAGCAAGCAACATGGCGGCCGCGATTATAGCCGGGCGGACCATGTCACCACAGCCTCGCAACACCGAGCTAAGCATATTCACCAACCAAAACACCGGCATCGCCGGAAACACCAGTGCTGCGTAATATTTCGCAGCGCGAATCACAGAAGCGTTGTCACTGGCGTACTCATACAACAACGGACCAAACTGCACCACTAACCACCACATTAACAAACCGCCAAAAACAGAGATCAACACCGCACACACCAGCACGGAACAAGCCTCGTCAATATCACCTGCGCCAAGCGCTCGTGCGGTTAATCCACTGACGGCACCGCCTATCGCACCGGCTGAGAACATTGCAGCAAGCATGGTGAGTGGGAATACTAACGCTACAGCCGCCAGTGCTTCCGCACCGGCATTCTTAAGAAACCCCGCTTCAACCAAACCTACACTTGAGAAGAGTAGCGCACCGATAACGCCCGGTACCGCCATACGAAACATGGTGGCGGCAAGTGGCGCACCAACCAAAGGAGAAGTTTTACTCAAGGGTTATCCTGTCGCGATTTAACGTACCACAGTACGTCTAGCCTGCATTATTCATGAGGATTCGTCACTCAGCGGAAATAGCGCTAAACAGGTCGCATAATCGAGTGAGAAACGTGGCCCGCCACGTGCCGAGCTTGATCATGCGATATGTGACGCGATATTTTCGTCTGATGGCGAA
>CALISD010000175.1 GCA_938041955.1 uncultured Granulosicoccaceae bacterium
CTGGATAAGGCACTAACAGATGGCAACATTGACGCCGCGGTAGATCTTTTCGACGACGATTCCTACTGGCGTGATTTCGTCACCTTTACCTGGAATCTGGATACTTCAGAAGGCAAAGACGCCATTCGCGCGATGCTTGAGAGCACACTCTCAACAACCAAACCCTCAAACTGGCAACTCGAAGGTGATGCAAATTCAGCCGATGGCGTGACCGACGGTTGGTTCACCTTTGAAACCGCCACAGCACGCGGCAAAGGGCAAATTCGCCTGAAGGGAGATAAGTGCTGGACACTACTCACCACCATGCTGGAGCTTAAAGACCACGAAGAAGCTAACGATAAGCATGGCACTCGTGAGCCCGGCGTTGAACACGGTGCTTTTAAAAACCGACCCAACTGGATCGAGCGGAAAACACAGGAAGAAGCAGATCTTGGATACAAAACACAGCCCTACTGCGTCATCATTGGCGGTGGCCAGGGGGGCATTGCGCTAGGGGCAAGACTGAAGAGGCTTAACGTTCCCACCATTGTCATTGAGAAGAATGATCGGCCAGGTGATTCATGGCGTAAGCGCTACCGATCACTATGTTTGCATGACCCGGTCTGGTACGACCATCTCCCCTACCTGCCTTTCCCGGATCATTGGCCGGTGTTTTCACCTAAAGACAAAATTGGTGATTGGTTAGAAATGTACACCAAGGTCATGGATATCAACTACTGGACTAAATCTGAATGCACCAGTGCAAGCTATGATGAGGCGAGCGGTAAGTGGAAAGTATCTATTGATCGAGATGGCGAGCAAGTCACTCTTGAGCCGGAACAGCTGATTATTGCCACCGGTATGTCGGCGGTTCCGAACATGCCAGAGGTAGATGGTGCAGATACATTTGCCGGCACCCTATGCCATTCAAGCGGCCACGCGGGCGGTGAAGGCTTTGAAGGCAAGAAGTGCGTGGTGATTGGTTCAAATAACTCCGCCCATGACATTTGTGCCGACCTATGGGAAAACGGTGCTGATGTCACCATGATCCAACGCTCTTCAACGCACATAGCAAAATCCGATACCTTAATGGATGTTGCCCTGGGCGGACTTTATTCGAAGGCGGCAGTTGACAGCGGCGTCACCACGGACACTGCTGACCTGATCTTCGCGTCAATACCCTACAAAATATTGCATGAATTTCAGATACCCGCTTACGATGAAATGAAAAAGCGAGATGCAAAAATGTATGAAGGCCTTGAAAAGGCCGGTTTCATGCTCGACTTCGGGGAAGACGGTTCCGGCTTGTTTATGAAGTACCTGCGCCGCGGCTCGGGTTACTACATTGATGTGGGTGCATCACAGTTGATCATTGATGGTGAAATAAAACTCAAGAGTGGTGTCAACGTTACCGAGATCAAAAAGAACTCCATTTGCTTTGATGATGGAACTGAACTTGATGCCGATCTGATTGTTTTTGCCACCGGGTACAGCTCAATGAACGGCTGGGCTGCCAAACTGATATCGCAGGAAACTGCGGACAAAGTTGGCAAGTGCTGGGGACTAGGTTCTGATACCAAAAAAGACCCTGGCCCATGGGAAGGTGAACTACGCAATATGTGGAAGCCAACAAAGCAAGATGGCCTATGGTTTCATGGTGGAAATCTGCACCAGTCACGGCACTACTCGCTCTACCTCGCGTTACAACTCAAAGCACGCATGGAAGGCATAAATACGCCGGTCTACAACATGAAAGAGGTGAACCACTTATCTTAAGTTTTTAAAAACCCGGGAGGGCCTCATGCCCTCCCGACCTTACTTCTTTAAGCGAACGAGACCGTCCATTACGGCGTCAAGGCCACCGTATACAGACAGACTGCCCACCTTTTCGGTTACTCTTTCCAGAGTCTCCAGTTCCTTCAAACGCAATGCCACACTGTTGTTTTCCATTACCTTCGCAGTGTTCAGCAAAGAACGGGTTGCATTGGTTTCTTCACGACGACGGATGACATTGGCTTGCGCCATTTTGTCCGCCTCTACCACTTTCGCCAGCAACTCTTTCATGTCACCAGGTAGAATGATGTCTTTCACACCAACACTTTTAACGCTGATGCCAACATCACTAAAGCGCGAGCCGAGTGATTTGGCAACTTGCTCGTCGATAGCAGTTTTATCTTCAAGCAATGCATCTAAAGTACGGGTGCCAACCGCTGCACGCAAACCAAACTGTATTTCCTTATACAGGTGATCCATTGGATCTTTAAGCTTACGCAACGCCAGTGCCGCATCCTCAAACTGATAGGTTGCGCTCAGGTTAATTCTTAACGCGACCTTGTCACGAGTCAGAATTTCCTGACCTTGCACTTCAAGCGATCTAACACGCATGTCTATCAAATCAATACTGACCATTCGATCAACGTTGAAGTAGGCATGCAAACCAGCCCCTAGTGTTGCGGCAATCTCACCGTCAACGTACAACAGACCTGCATGACCCTCAGGAACAAAGCGTCCAACCACCGCGTTTTTAGCTACTGCTTTTACACGACCATCAGCGCCTGACACCAATTGACGCGCTACACGGTTTTCAAGCGCAAGACCTACACTCAAATCGTAACGCTCAACCTTTAGCTTTACGAATCCCTTAAAGTACATTCTACGCACTGCAGGCCCCAACACCGTTTCCAGCTGATCATTGATGTACACCAACGCCACTTCTTCGGCACCGGTCTCTATCACATCAAACTCTCTGCTTACCAGCGCTGGCTCCGACTCAATTAAGAAATCTCCCAGTCGATGACTGAACTCAGGCTTGGTAATATCGTATCGCTCTAGTTCAAAACTACAGGTCAGCGACAGGTAACGGTAAACTCCCGGTGCAAGGAAAGCGTAAAAATCTCCATCCTTGTACAGGAGAGCACGTTCATACTTACGTACGATAAATTTTCTGTACAACATAAGCGTTCTCCTAATACGTTAATAAATAGCCCGCCGAAACGGGGGTTAAAGTTGGCACCGTTGCCACAACACCGCGATGGATCATTGGCATGTGCAGCCTGGGTGCGAGGCGAACCACTTGCCAGCGACACACCCATCAACAAAACTACTGTTCACAGGTACGCCATCCGGCTAGCGGTGAGCCAATCACCGATGCTGCCCAAAATCACAACAACCGAGCGCTGTGTTGCTGTTTGTGCTACGCCTCAGTACCTGCAAGCACGGCACAGACCGGCAACGGTTGCCGGTGCGGGTGATACTCACCCAGTTCAATGCGGAGTCGAACCGCAGGCTTTCGCCTTTTCCATGCGGCTTTGCAAGCCGAGTATGAAAGCTGGATTCGAACCAGCTACCCTCAGATTAGAAGTCTGATGCTCTACCCAATGAGCTATTTCATGGTTCATCTGCGCTCAACAGTTCGGTACACACTGTGCGATGATTAGCGTTAGTGCGCCAGCGAGGCAACAAACCTCGACCGCTGAATCTGTTAAAACATCAAATGACTGGTGATCCGAATCAATATTTAATTCGGTAAATTCTCTACATCTCTTAAAGCACACTACAAAAAAAAGCCCTGATCAAACGAGTCGATCAGGGCTTTTAAGCTAACTGAAAGACTTGCTGTGCAAGCCTTTCACTGAATTCTCAGCAATTACTTAACACATACATTCGCCACGGAAACGAAGACTGAGTAACCAGCCATTCTGATCCAGATTGCATCGATGTTCATCATGCATTCTGCCAACCGCACAGGCAGGAACGCCACTCCCTATAAACGACGCATTCGCATCGCAGAGATAGCACTTGGTTTCAGGCAATGTATTTTGTGTTTGAATTTTCATCAGGAGCGCGAGTATACGGACTGTAGAGATGATGTCAACAATGTATTGTAGTTTTATTTACCTAGTACGATGGAATTCGAATTTATTCGAAGTACACTTCTCGCATCTATGGGTGTAGTCGTTCGTGTTCAAATACACATTTACGTTTCGCATAATCCACTCCCCCCACTATTGATTTACTAGGCGCGACTGACTTGCCCTGGGAAGCTACAAAAGAAAAGAAGTCACCGTTTATCAGACTTGCCACTCGCGTACGTGTCGGGTTTCCAAAAGACAAGCCACACCACCGGGGCTTATCGCAGCCCCCGGGAAACCCGACGCGTGAGCGAGTGTCACGCCGTGCATGTTCCCATTTCACTTACGCTGTTCAGAGGCAGAAAAGCTCATCTTCTAGATCGAATACCACCTTTACCTTAAGAGATACCGACAAAATCACGACAGCACACCCTCTCGCTTGCGCGTCGGGCTTCCAAAAGACAGACCGCACCACCGGGGCTTATCGCAGCCCCAGGGAAACCCGACGCGTGAGCGAGTGGCACGCCGTGTATGTTACAATTTCACATACGATGTTCAGAGGCAGAGAAGCTCATCTTCTAGATCGAATGCCACCTTTACCTTAAGAGATACCGACAAAATCACGACAGCACACCCTCTCGCCTGC
>CALISD010000176.1 GCA_938041955.1 uncultured Granulosicoccaceae bacterium
CCGATCCAACTGTTGCAGTGCAGCAGCTGGGTGAAATCGGCTTTTATGCACCGGCTGAGACGCTGGAAGCACCTGCAGATGGCGAGGATCCATTCCAGTTCGGTGATCTGACTATGCACAATGTCGAGATCGATCCGTCCACCCAGGGCGTCCTACCGACATTTGATGAGGGTCCAAGGATGTTCGTATCCTGGTACACACTGGGGATGCGTGCACTGGAATACCGACCCGGCCACTGGCACACCAACGCAAATGGGGAAGGCAGCTACTCCTGGAACGTACATGAGGTCGGACGCTTCATCGCTGAAGACGGCTCAAACTTCTGGGGCGTACACGTAGACACCATCGAAATCGATGGCGTAGAGCGACAGATCATCCTTGGCTCGGACCGCAACACCGGTCTGTGGATTTTCAGCTTCGGCTGTGAAGATAATGTCGAAGGACCATTCTACTGCCAGCGCGGCACTGATGGTTAACTCTGTAGTTCAATCATGAACTCGCGCTTGTAACGCCGAAGGGGAGACGCCGAACGTCTCCCCTTCGATTATTCTGAATGACAGCGATAGCGCGGTAGAAGCCTTACTCACACGTATAATTTCTTCAATTCAAACTAAACTTGTAGCTCATCATTATTTTCAATACGCCTTAAAACAGCAACCCGGAAAACAATATTAGCAATCCACAAACGATCAAAAGGAACCGCTTTAAAACCGTTGCCGGTGCAATACTTCCGAAAGCGATCAGGGCCAGTCCAATAAGTGTTCTGGCAAATCCAACTGCTGACGCCATTGGCGTCTCGAGCGGAGTAATCAATGCTGGCGATGCGATCATTGCGAGAGGAATCAAATACAACCCAATCCCTAGCAACATGGCGTAGCCCGCAACCTTTAGCCAGTTCTCCTGGACAATTCCAGCTGCAATAAATACAGCACCGCACACGGGTGGCGTAATTGTGGACAACAATGCGAACCAAAAAATAAACAAATGCGCCTGCAATGGTTGCAAACCAAGGCTTATCAAAGCAGGTCCAGCAACCGATACGCAAATAACATAGGCGGCAGTGGTCGGCACTTCCATGCCGAGCAATAAACAGGCAAGCGCAGTTAGCCCAAGCGCCGGCCAGAGTAACCCGCCAGAACCAGACAGGATCATTGAGGTGATCTTGACACCAAGCCCGGTAATACCCAAAACACCGATGATGATTGAAGCACAGGCAATTATGGCAGCGATCGTCGCGATCTGATTACCCGCAGTCAAACATAGCCGAGTCAATCTTTCCAGTGTTCTACTAACGGACAGCTCGGCTTTATCATTTACAGCGAGCAACAACACGCCCGCCAGAGACGCCAGGCAAGCAGCATACTGTGGCGTGAAGTTTTTAACGAACATCGCAAACAGCAATACACTGAAAGGTACAAGAAAAAACAACGTCGTCACACCGACGGTTTTTAAAGAAGGAAGCATGTTGCCGGTCAAGGGTTGCAATTCAAATCGGCGACTGAACGCGTCTATACCTATCCACACAGCGATAAAATACAAAAGCGCTGGCAGCAATGCTGCGGTAATTATTCCAGTGTAGGGAATACCCGTCAGCTCAACCATCACAAATGCACCGGCGCCCATCAGAGGTGGCATGATCTGACCACCGCTGGAAGCCACCGCCTCGACAGCCGCTGCCAGCGCTTTTGGATAGCCCAGTCGCGTCATGGCGGGCAACGTGATCGCTCCGGTGGAGGCAACATTGGCCGAAGCAGAGCCGGAGATTGAACCAAAAAGAGCACTCGAAATGACCGACACCTTGGCCGCACCACCACGCAAACGTCCTCCAGCAAAGGCAGCCAGATTCATAAACCCCTGACCGGCCTCGCCAGCATTCAACACGGCACCGAATATCACAAACACAGCCACGATACTGACCGATATGCCGGTAAGTTTGCCCCAGACACCCCCTTCAGAGATTGTCAGTGTGCCGAGAAAACTATTGAGCGGCAGACTAGAAAAACCAAACTCACCAGGCAGGTGCGACCCGAAGATTCCGTACAGAAGAGAGATAAGCGCGACCAAGGGCAACGGCCAGCTAATGGCTCTTCGAGCAAGCTCCAGAACCACGATCAGCAAAGCAATTGCCATCGCCACCTGCGGCGTGCCGGACAGATAGCCATACTGATCGCCCAACACAGACTGATTAACAGCAATCCACAGACAGATGCCAACACCAATGGAACAAAACATAATTCCACTGGAACGCTGCCATGTAGTTTGCGCAGAGAATAGAAATACCCAGGGAAGCGCAAGCGCCAGGTGAACAGGACGACTAATTAAATTAGGTACAAGCCCGCTGAATATAAGCCCAACATGAAACAATATAGATACTGCGCCAAAAGCCACCCAGACACGGTGATATCGCGTTGGGTGGTTGGTATTAATCAAAATTAACGAACGTTAGCTACAACAGGTTACCCGCTATAGATAGCTTACCGGTGATGTGCTTCCAGTGAGACTCCTGCCTCCTCATAGTAACGAATGGCCCCTGCATGAATCTCCGTATTGATGTTAGCCAGCATGTCTGCATTGATGGCAGCCCACCAGGCAGCAGAGTCCGCCATCGCATCTCGCTGTTCCCAATAGGTCTTCGTCATCAGGTACGCATCATCGTCAGTCATTTGCGTACTGGTGTAAGCCACAACGGGCAATGACGTAGTGACAATATCATCTGCCTGACCCGCATAGGTGCCTGCCGGAATGATTAAACGCGTACGTTTCGATTGGACCACCTGCTCATCAGACAACGACAATACTTTAACTCCGGTACCAGCCGCCGCTTCTATGACATTCGGTGCAGGGTAGGAACCCGCCGTCACAAAGGCATCTATCTGACCGTTTTTTAATGCCGACACCGCATTGGATAACTCGACATCAGCAATTTTGACCTTGCCCTCAAGTCCGAACAGCTTCAGATATTTTGCACCTTCTTTTGCACCAAAGCTGCCTTTGCCAAGCAGTAAAGTTTTGCCTTCCAGGTCAGAGAAGCTGCTGATGCCACTGGATTGCGCAACAACAAAATGCATGGTCAGCGACGGAATAGGAAACAGCGCACGAATAGAGTCAAACTTGGGGCTGGACTTTCCTTCGAACATGGCCTTGCCATCACGAGCCAGGCCAATAAGTGCAGGGGGTGTAGTAAACACATAATTGCCCTGCCGAACCGCCGCTTCCATAACATTCTGAACAGAACCCTGACTCTCTTCCACAGTGACAATAACATCACCACCTGACCCCGACTTCATAGCCTCCGCTATTTGCACCGCCATCTGGTAGTAGGAAGAGCTGGTTTTCGCAGACTTATAAGTGATTCTTGTTTCAGCAACTCCCTGCATAGGTGCAAGAAAAAAAAGTGCGCACAGTAACGGCATTAAACGGCTTATTTTCATAGATGTTCCTCCAGCTTTAACAATGATAATACTACGATAAACAAATACAATACACTCAGTAACACATCACCCGGTAACTCAGCCGCGCTTTAGTGTGTAGCCAACCCTGTCATCAATCATCTCCATCTACATCCCGAATAGTAATTGGAGCAAAACATTCACTTCGATAATAGCTGGCTTTTGTCGAAGGATTTTCGCGATAAAGTGATCAACCCGGCAATGTCTACCTGTCACACAGGGCAAAATTCACAGATATTTGTTTAGTTGCGAACTCAAGGAGTAGCACCGTAATTGCTTCCGGCTGATGTTCGTAGTAACTTAAAATGGCGTTACATACTTCGGAGGAAAGAAAAACGCTACTGGCTAACTGCGTCTGCGTATCAGGTGGGAACACGCTTCAAACTCCACAATCTAGCCTTAGTTAATTCCACATTTCCTCTGTTCATTCTCCGGGTGCTATCAATACAATTGATACTGCCTACTTAACTCTACGAATCAAGGAAGTGAAAGATGAATCCCTCAAAGAAAGCCCAAAAGAGATATCATCCGGCGCTCGCCGCCGTTTTGGGAATCAGCCTGTTAGCCTTCAATCAAGCGAATGCGGATGACCATTCAATGCTTAAATCTCCCTATGGAGAAGGCGACATGGCAGGTGCATCCAACTTAATGACGCCCGATAAAGCCATTGAAGCAATGAAATATATGACCACCGGCACCGTGGTATCGATTGGCCGCACCTATGAATCAGACATGCCGTTGTTTGGCGCAAGAGTATTTGCTGTTCGCGGTACGGGCGGACTGGCAGGCGGTCCACTCGGAAAAAATAACGTTATCTGGATGGATGATTTTCTGGCCACCGAAATTGGCCAGGTGGGAACCCAGTTTGATGGCCTGGCGCACATAGGAATTGGTGACGAAGACAAGCAATTCTATGGCGGCACTCCAGCCGACGAAGTGATTGGATCATACGGTGTTAAAAAGCTTGGGCTTGAACACGTAAAACCGTTTTTCACTCGAGGTATTCTGATTGATATGGTCGCACTTAAAGGCAGAAGCCTGGAAGCAGGTGAAGAAATCACTGCGGATGACATTAAGGCAGCACTTGAGAAACAGGGTACTGCACCCCCCGGTCAAGGCGATGTCGTATTATTCCATACCGGATGGGGCCAGCACTGGATCAAAGACAATGATAAATTCAATTCAGGTTGCCCGGGCATTGGTCTTGGTGCAGCGGCGTATTTGATTGATGCAGGCATTGCAATTGCCGGTGCAGACACCTGGCCAGTAGAGGTGGTTCCAAACCCTGATCCGGAACTGGCGTTCCCTGTTCACCAGGAACTGATTGCCAAAAACGGTATCTTCATTCATGAAAACATAGCCACAGAAAGACTGGCAGATGCCGGCGTCTACGAATTTGCCTACATCTTTAATCCGATGCCAATAAAAGGCGCGACAGGCTCAGCTGGAGCACCACTCGCTGTGTATTAGGGTTTCGCTTATTCGCTTAAGGCAGGCTCCAGCGCTATGGAGCTTGTCTCACGTCCAACTATATGAATTCAGGCAAGACAAAGTCTTCGATTCTATTTACACACTACGTGACGATAAACGCAGCGCTTGACGGATTGATCTTCCAAAGATCATCCACCGCTTAAGAATTACTGTCAAACACCGGCAACCGCTCAACCCTAAGCAACACTACGTTGCTCTTGCATCCATCTGTCCGAGCCTTCATCAAGATCGCTGAATAATCGAATGCAGTTTTTGCCTGCACGTTTTGCTTCGTACATTGCAGAATCAGCATTACGTAATAATTCGGATGCCGTAGCGCCATCAGACGGATAGATTGAAGCACCGATACTGGCACCCACTTCAGCTACGTATTTATCCAAAGAAAAACTGCCGTGTAGACACTTCAATAATCGATTGCTTATCGACAGTACATCCATCGCATAGTCTTCGGTCCAAACTATCGCAGCGAATTCATCTCCACCAATACGGGCAAGCACCCACGTCTCATCGAGTACTCGTCGAAAGCGCTGTGCAACTTTAACTAACAGTTTATCGCCAGTCTCATGGCCCATCGAATCGTTCACCGCTTTGAAACCATCCAGATCGATGAACAGAACAGCAAATTGTTGATTTTTCGATTTCGCTAAAGACAAGGTTTCTTTTAACGACAGATCAAACTGTATTCGATTGGGGAGCGTGGTAAGGCCATCATGGTATGCTTTAAAATTCACTTCCCGTTGCAAAGTCTGGCGGTGAGCGACTGTCGAGAACTGATTACCGATCACACCCAACAAGCTTCTGATATTCTCAGTGAATAAATGACCCTCGACAATGGTGACATAAAAAATATAGCCGCCTCCCTCTTCACCGAGACAGGGAATAAAAAAACTTTTTGCACTGACTCGCGCATTAACAACCAGTTCATCTAGTGCAGCGTATTCAGGTGACTTTACCTTTGAGTGATCGATCTGGTGGTGTTCATTTATCCACCCGAGTACAACCTGTCGATCTGTCTCAACTTCCGCAATTAACTGACGGCTGATCTTTGCATCATCACCTACCCATCCGGCAACACTACACAGCCCGCCCCTCTTATCGAGACGCCATACTCCAAAAGTGCCACCACCTAGTATTGCTAACACGGTTTCAGCAGTGGTTTCCAGTAGCTCATCAAAACTGTCTGTCTTAAAAACAACTGTGCCCAGCTCGTTCATAATCCTATTACGGACGGCTTCTCTGCGCGCATTCTCAAGCAGCAACGAATTCTCAACCGCGATAGACGCCAAAGTAGAAAAATGCTGGAGCAGATCTAATTGGTTGGTAATTGCTTCTTGAAAGTCGCTATAAGTGATGCCAAGCACGCCGACGACCCTATCATCAATGATCATAGGCAACGCACAGGCCTGTGTAATACTATCGAGAGAACTTACTCGAGCGGAAAAACGCTGATAGTCCTCCACATACTCTACCTGAGCTGTGAGCCAGGCATGGCCCGCCAGCCCCACACCCTTTTCAAGCCTTCGGCCCAGTTCCGCTATTTCGATGCCACTCATTGCTACTAACTCAAGCCACTCATCGTCACCCTTTACAATATGTATGAACGAGCTACTGGCGTTGGTCAATTCCAACACCAATTCAGCCATATTCTGCAATAGTTCATGCAGAGGCTGATGGTCCATCATTCGTACAGTGATATCGTTCAGCGCAGTTAACACCTTATAACGCTTTTCAAGCAGTCGACTTTCACTGTCGCCTGACGCAGGTGGCAAAATATCAGAAATATTCTGC
Source organism: uncultured Granulosicoccaceae bacterium (assembly GCA_938041955.1). GTDB lineage: Bacteria > Pseudomonadota > Gammaproteobacteria > Granulosicoccales > Granulosicoccaceae. The sequence goes on from CALISD010000176.1 coordinate 6,729, forward strand.
TGCGCTAATATTGAAAGCTGTATCACCACAACACTTTCACTCTTAACCATTTTGGCCATATAAACAGAGACGTGTACGGGTGCCGATAAACCAGGCGCATCGTCTGGATAGAGTGTCTCTGATTCGGGCTCTGATTCTGTCAACCGATCCTGAAGCGCCGCAACGCGTGAAGCCAGAATTTCGCAGGCAAACAGATCAGCAACACAGTGAACAACTGGCCCACAGGTTGTGGCAATGAGTAATTCATGCGCACCCTGATTGCAATATAGTATCGATCCATCAAGGGTTGCTACCACTGCTAATCCAGGAAAATTTCCAAGCAGCGATGCATAACAAGAGTTATCCATTACCTTGATTTAATCGTTGTAAAAACAAACAGTACATAAGGCACTCAACCAATGTTCGGATACCTGTCATTGCAAACAAAGGGCCGACAGCCGCCCGGCAGAAGTTCTATAACGCATTATAGGAATTTCCTGGCTGATTTCCTGAAACAAAGCTCATCAACCATAACTGTAAGAATAAATTCAACCACTTCTAAGTAGCCGCGGGAATCTCTGGCGGGCTACACCGCGGGAAAACCACTCGCGTCATTTACTACAGAATGACAAAACACTGAAAACAAGCACGCGCTGCGTCGACTAATTCAACAGCGGAAATTGCTTGTTAACCCCGCTCCCGGCCTTTTATAGATGAATGGCTCTTACAGAGATTCTTCTGAATAGAATCAACAAGCCCAGTATCCAGCCGTAGAAAACCCCACCACCAGATTCAGTCGCGGCAGATAGAAGCGGTTCATCAACGCCTTGAGGAATTGCTTTTTTAATCGCCGTCTCAGTCAATGGCGTTGTGGCAATTCGAAAGTTATCAAAGTATATATATTGATCACTTGATGGTGCCCATGATGCATCTGCTCCACCATAAAATGTACTGAAGTAGAAAAGGTTAATGCCTATATCAGCTGTTTTTCGATAGAGCATATTATTCGCGCTGAGCACTTTAACACCATCGAACCACGCCTCGACAATACCATTCGCCTCGCCAACACTATTCAATACAATTCGATGTTGAAAGGAGTGCCATTTGCCACGTTCTGCCTTTACGTTCCAGAGCTCATCATCGCCGTACTCATAAAACTGATCTGCATGATATACATAGTTTTCGAGAATGCCGTTTTCGCGCCACATGCCTCGCGCGCTCCATCCGTCATAACCCGTGGGGAAACCCCCACCGGTATTACATCCGTCTTGCGGCGCTTGCGTCACGTTATAGCCGCATAGGCCGGGTAATTTTCCACCACGCACAAAATCAAAGTCTTCTGCAAATTTTACGTCGTAAGAGACGTATAGCTCCTCAAAATTGCGTTCGAAACCCACACCGAAGGACAAGTCGTTTAAAAATGCAGCTGCACCGCCCGAACCGTATTGGTGGGCGGGAAAGGTTACCTTGATCGCTTTACCCTTGTTGTCGTCCTGTACAACGGATACTCGCTCTTCTTTAAAACCAAGGTGCCAAATCGGGGTATCCCATTGCTCGTTAAGAAACTCAGGACGGTACGGACCAACCACTGCGGATTCAAAGTCTTGTTCAAAGACAACAAGATCCTCCTGAACTACCACCAAACCCGGGCTTTTGTTTTCTTCTGCAGTTTGATTCGGATCAATGATGCAAGACTGATTGTTCTCCCAGCCCCACCCATCGCCATCTTTATCAGCGCGAGGATCACTGCAGATGGCTTGGCCATCATCGTCTAATCTAATCGTGTTTTTCCCGACTTGGCAAACCCGCGATTCCAGCCAGGGCCATTCAGAGTTTGAATCGTATTGACAATCTACTTCTGTCGCCATTGCTGGCCTGGCCAATGACGTGACTAGTGTCAAAGCCATCAGGGTTACTGCTTTTTGGTGAACCACTTGGAATCCCGGTCTGATTTATAACCGGAGGTAATCGGCCTGGTTTTATAGAACCTGATTCGCTGAGTGATATTTGCCTAGTGGATCAAAATTTGAGGACCCGGAATATCGGCAATTAAAGAACACAAGCGGGGAGACAAGCCGTGGACGACACTTCAGAGAGAAAACATTCATTCTTGTGTACTCAACTTACCGCTACTCTCTGTACATATCCTCAACACATATCCTCAACAATTGAAGGCGGTAGTGCACTTACACTATTACCCGCCAGATGTTGCACTTCAATTTCGCAAGCCTGATGCCTCTATGGGCTGGCACTAACAATCACGCAACTGGCATTGTCTTTCCAACCGTAGCCGTCACCATCCGGATCAACGTAGGGCTCTATGCAACCTGGCAACACTGGCTTGCGATTCCTGTCAGGATACGATCCTGCGACTATGCAGGTATTGCTGTCCTCCCACCCATAGCCATCACCATCAGCATCGCTGGCAGCTGCACGGCAAAGAGGATGTCCGGTTTCATGACTACTGACTTCGACAATGCAACTTGTTTCCATTTCCCATCCATATCCATCGCCGTCAATATCAAAAGAAGATGTTGTACAAGTCGGATGAACGGGCTTGCGATTAAGGTCTGGATCTGAACCCGCCACAATGCAAGTTCTGTATCCTTCCCAACCCCATCCGTCACCGTCTGTGTCAGTCGCATCTTCAGTACAAAGCTCAGGCGCAGGCCGGCGACCGTCACCCACCCCCGGGTATACCGTAATGGTTTGCGTACCTGCAGGTGCAAAAGCAACCCGGCAAGTGACCGGCGCCGTAATGGGCTCCACCAAAGTAACGGTTTCGCGAAATTCAACCTCAGAGCCAGGTACTACATCCAACAGGATAGAAGGTTCAAACTCGACAGAGAGCTGCGGACAATCGTCAAAGACTACAGGTTCAATGTCATATTTCAGATCGGCAACAGCGTTCCTGAGTCGAAACTGTATGTTCGAGCCATCTGCGTAAAGACTCTCTACACTGCCCCCGGTTGCATTGGCTATGGGTTCGAAACACGCACGGGAAGAAGGATTGGCTGACAATCCCAAAAAGGTAATGCCACGAGACGTCAGCGTGTAAATAACATCTTCAACAGTGTACTGATGAGGCTTGCCAGGACCCGGAGAATGGCAGCCTGAATCAGTTGACGAAATGATGAATTTTGAAATATCAGGTGAGTCTGAGAATCCACAATATTCTCCCCAGCCCGGCAGTCCGTTCACTGCTCCATAAATAGCATCCAGCTGAGATTCAGGTGAATCATTTCCATAGAAAATAGTAAGACCGGCTACCGCACTGCGCCAGCTGAGCGCATCTGTGAGCTCAGCAACCAATGTATAAGGCCGATCACCTGACCCCCCGTAAGGCTCAACAGGATAGTCTGCAAACGTTGCCACGCCGAATCTAGCGGTCTCGGATTCGCTCACAATGGCGACAATAGATCCGATTTGCGCATTAAGATTTTCTATATCGTCTCGAAAACTGCCAGTGACATCTGTCACCAGACAAACTTCGACGTTAGTAGGTACCGATGGCACTGTGACCGACTTTGTAATGGTCGGTGCAGACTCATAGCGCTCAAGTACCAACTCTACAGTATCTGGAAATACATCAGCGTAAACAGGGAGGGCAAGCATCAATGTAAGTAGCGTGGATGCGACTGTCCGGGGTACGAATAGTTGATTGTTAAAGGCACGGATTGTCATGTACATTCCTCCGATCTCACTCGTATACGATTTAACCAACAGACTATCACGTCATGACACGCTTTACTAAAAATATTTCGAGCTGATAATTTCAGCACACTAAGCGGATTCGTTCGCAACAACCACGACACGACAATTCAACAGCTTTCATGGACGACAGCAGATCGCTATTGCCTTTTAAAAAGGTATCTCGCTATTTATACTTTGTGAAAGTGAATTTCATAAAGCCAGGTATTTTCTTTGTCAGTAAATGAACGCCTCTCATGGCAGTATCAAGCATACAATTACAGCGCAGCATGCAGAATAAATCCAAAACCACACCAGCAACCCACTAAATATCGCACCGTAAAAAACACACACATTTAACGTTGGAGCCATCGATTTTTTTTATTCATCCTTGACATTCACTTTGTTGTTTACTCTATAACTACAAAGCGCCACAAATATCATCATCAGCAATCCGCTATTACCCGGAAGCAGTGACTCAGACGTATTCGCAATAAACATGAATAATATCAACGTAAAAATTATCGTTGGCTCTGCCTCCTGAAAATAGATACAGCGGTATAAACATCTGTAGGCGATTATTATCATCCATCCAATAGCCAGTACTGCCACCGGCACCCCCAAATCAAGTACAGCCTCAATCCAACCGGAGTGGGCTTGAACCGCAACCCACTGATTTTGACTGTCTATCGGATCCGCGTAATCACTTCTCCAGAATGCTTTATAGCCAAAACCGATCAGTGACTGTTGTTTTGATTCGTGCAAAATATACTGCCAATGCGGCACTCTGCCGCTAAATGTACTGGTCCGCGTAAAACCGTGGGTTGTTACCACATCTTCCGAACCTGACGTTCGATAACCCAATTCACTTATTGCTGAGTAGGAAAAAGGCAGCAGCAGTATCACTACCACCACACTGTTAATTCGGCTTTTTTTTATACTTCCACGGAACACACTGATACCAAGGAACACACTACAGATCGTTATCCCTATCAGCGCAGATGTAGATTCGGATTTATAGAGTAGAAACGCAGCAAGCACCAACAAGACAATCACAACAGCTAGCGCGGGGAGTTTTATATCCCTTCTCAGCAGGCAGATACCCGCCAATATAGTACATGCCAATCCCGCATAAAGACCCAGCCAATTCTTGTGCGAATATACACCCCGCCATCTTCCATCATGCAGAAGATCAAATGCCGGGTAACTCATGATTGCGACGTCAGGGAAAACAATACAAAGCGCCAAACTCGCCACCATGGTTAACGATAGACTCACTCCTAACAGGCTGATTAATTCGATCAAATTGTATTTAGACCCAAGGTATAAGCCGATCAATAGGGTAATACTGAAAGCACCGGCACTGGCCAGGGTATATATAGGGAATGGTGACCAGAATGTTGAGATGAACGCCCAGACCACTACTATTGCGGGAAGCGACCAGAAAAATACATCGGCGCGTACCGTAAGATAGATATTATTTAGATAGACCGGATTTTCGTACAACCGATAACAGACATAGCCTGCGGCAAGCGCAAAACAAATGAGTTTGCCAATGTGTTCGCTCGCAACATATCTGAAAAGCAACATAAATGCGCCGGAAGCACTACAGATTATCAATAGGTCAGCGACGGAGTGTATTGAATACCCCCGCTCAAATGCGGGTGAAAGAAGCAAGTGTTCACTGCGCAATAGTTTGTAACCCGTAGATCGACGCGGCTAAACTATATTATGTTTTCTTTGAAAGTTGGTGAAAGAAAAAGCGTTTAAAAAATAACAATTGTGTCCTGAGAGCCGAAATCGATTA
>CALISD010000177.1 GCA_938041955.1 uncultured Granulosicoccaceae bacterium
TAGACACGGGGAGTCAGTAGGAAAATAAAAAGCCCGCAGTTATCTGCGGGCTTTTTTTGTTGTAGCAATTTGATGCGGTGCCTGGCCTGAGTTTCCTGCCCGGCAAACGCTGTTCATTCGCGCGGCCCAGCCTTTTATCCGCACGCGTTCAGCGAAAGTGGCAATGCCATCCACGGTTTCTTTCGATGTCAGTCTCAGGTACTGCAAAGAGCTATACGAAAAGGCGTTTTTACGAATTCCTTGCCTGCGAACGCCTGTGGCATTTTTTGAAACCAATTCACTAGCGTCACGCTAAATTTACGCTCAGGTGTACGAAGCGCTGATGCATTATCCGGGCGCTCATTCCCGACTTGGCTGATTTCAAAAACAATATCAGGCGCCCGACAGATGTACCGGCTTTGCTCTGCGATTTGGTTTTGAGCGGATCGTGGAGGTGGAGTTCAATAGGCCTGATCATATGAGTCCCTCGCGGGCCGCAGTCTGTGCGAAGGATCATGGCGCTCGTCCGGGCTGATGTTGATAACTGCAGCAGATGCGTCGCTGCTTCCCTTCTCAGGATTGTTGGCTTTGGCAATTTGCAGGTCGTAGAATATGCAGGTCTAAAAACATGAAAGCAGTACTAATCAGGCTGGTGTAAACTTGCCCGCAATACTGACTGACAGATTTGGCCTGATGGAAATTAATCCGACCGTAAACAAGATTGACGACCTGCGTGAGCGTGGAAGCGCGCTTAGGGGGTACCTTTGACTTCGAAACCAAAAGCGAACGTCTTGATGAGGTCATGCGTGAGCTGGAAGATCCGGCTATCTGGAATGATCAGGATCGCGCCCAGCTCTTAGGTAAAGAGCGCGCCAGCCTGGAGCTGATCGTCAATCTGCTGAGCAGCCTTTCTCGTGGCCTGGATGACGCCGCTGAGCTGGTGCAGATGGCACAGGAAGAGGATGACGAAGACACCCTCAATGCGGTCAACAGTGATCTTGAATCACTCGAAACACAAATTGCCACGCTTGAATTCAGACGTATGTTCGGCGGCGAGCAAGACGCAAATAATGCCTTTGTCGATATTCAATCCGGCTCTGGTGGCACAGAGGCTCAAGATTGGGCAGAAATGCTTCTTCGAATGTATTTGCGCTGGGGTGAGTCCCACGGATTTAAGACTGAGCTGATGGAAGCGTCGCCGGGGGATGTTGCCGGTATCAAATCAGCCACCATTAGAGTTGAAGGTGAGTACGCCTATGGCTGGTTACGTACGGAATCGGGTGTGCATCGTCTGGTTCGAAAGTCACCGTTTGATTCTGGAAGCCGCAGGCACACCTCATTTGCTGCGGTGTTTATTTCACCCGAAGTAGATGACACGGTCGAGATCGAGATTAACCCTGCCGATTTACGTATTGATGTCTACCGTGCGTCAGGCGCCGGGGGGCAGCATGTAAACCGAACAGAGTCTGCGGTTCGAATCACCCATGTGCCCACTAATGTGGTGGTACAGTGCCAGAATGATCGATCGCAGCATAAAAACAAAGATCAGGCGATGAAGCAGCTTAAGTCAAAGCTCTATGAGCTTGAAATGCAAAAGCGTCGTGGTGATCAGCAAGCTGTTGAAGACTCTAAATCTGATATCGGATGGGGCAGTCAAATACGGTCGTACGTGCTGGATCAGTCACGTATTAAAGATTTACGCACCAATCTGGAAACCGGTAATACACAGGCGGTGCTGGATGGGGATTTAGATCAGTTTATTGAGGCGAGCCTGAAAAGCGGGATCTAAGCTATTGTAGGTAAACCTTTGAATTTCAGTTCAGGGTTTGTCTGTCACAGATGTACATAAGAATTAATTCACGGTAAGAGAATGTCAGAAGAAGAATTGTCGGCTACAACACCGTCTACACCAGAAGATGAAAACAAACTGATCGCGCAACGACGTGAGAAGCTGACTGAGCTTAGAAAACTCGGCCCGGCATTTCCAAATGACTTCCGCCCGGACCATACCGCGTTTGAGTTGAGTGATGAGCATGCGCTGCGTGATAAAGACTTCTTTGAAGCGACTGAAATACCGGCGAAAATAGCCGGCAGAATGGTGGCTAAGCGTATTATGGGTAAAGCGAGTTTTGCCCAGATTCAAGACACCAGCGGTGCATTGCAGGTATTTGTTCAACTGGCAGGCGTCGGTGAAGAGGCGTATACAAGCTTCAAGCAGCTTGATGTCGGTGACATCATTGGTGTTGAGGGCAAGCTCTTTAAAACTAAAGTAGGTGAACTTACAGTCAAGGCGACAAGTATTCGTTTGCTTACAAAGTCACTACGACCATTGCCGGAGAAGTTTCATGGCATGACTGATACCGAGCAGCGCTACCGGCAGCGTTACATTGATCTTATTGCCAATGCAGAGGTGCGTGAAACTTTTAAAGTGCGCGCCGCGATTGTGCAGTACATCCGTGAGTTTTTTATTCAAAGAAGTTTCATGGAAGTGGAAACCCCCATGATGCAAGTGATACCTGGAGGCGCTACGGCAAAGCCTTTTGTGACGCACCATAATGCACTTGATATGGATCTGTACCTGCGTATTGCTCCAGAGCTTTACCTCAAGCGATTGGTCGTTGGCGGTTTTGATCGTGTGTTTGAGATTAACAGGAACTTCCGCAACGAAGGGCTGTCGACGCGTCACAACCCGGAATTCACAATGCTTGAGTTCTATCAGGCGTATGCAACCTACACCGAACTGATGGATCTCACGGAAGTTTTGTTGCGTGAAATTGCCGAGAATGTGATGGGCAGTACCACCATCAAGTCTACTGACGGTGAAGTGACCTACGATTTTGCGAAGCCGTTTGAGCGCTTGACCATGGCGGAATCGATAGCGAAGTTCAACCCGGATATCTATGCGGAAGACCTTGCCAAGCCAGAGGTGTTGAAGTCGATTGCTGAGAGCAAAGGCGTGAAAGTAGATGCGAGCTGGGGGCCTGGTAAAACGCTTACGGAATTGTTTGAAGCCACGGTTGAACACCGGTTGCTGGATCCGACTTTTATCACTGCATACCCTGCAGAAGTGTCGCCTTTGGCGAGGCGCAACGATGATAATCCGGAGGTCACAGATCGGTTTGAATTCTTTGTTGGTGGGCGTGAAATTGCCAATGGCTTTTCGGAATTGAATGACCCTGAAGATCAGGCAGAACGTTTCCGGCAGCAAGTTGAAATACTAGCCTCTGGAGACGATGAGGCCATGCACTACGATCATGACTATGTACGCGCATTGGAGATCGGCTTGCCGCCGACCGCAGGTGAGGGTATTGGTATTGATCGTCTGGTGATGATGTTCACCGGGGCCGCTTCAATTCGAGACGTGATTCTATTTCCGCACATGCGTCCTGAAAAAACGTAGATTAAAACTGCAGATCGACCCGGCCTGCTGGAAAACAGTTAACGTCAATGATGCCACAGCGAGTGGCTGTGGTATTTCAATGCTCGGAGGAATGGAGCGTATCGCTTCTATTCTGATCTCTGTTAACTGGCTTTGGCTTGTCTCGCACAGGTACTAATTGCATCGAATGGTTGAAACGGGTTGCGCCATGTACAATTTCGGCAGACATTCAAGCCGCTCAGGTAATCAGTTGATGAGATTCAGTTCTGAAGTCGCAAGCCTTTCTTGCAATCGTTTTGCGCACGCTACCTTGATTTGCCTTGTATCGGTGATAATGACAGCGTGTAGTGGCGGGTCCTCTGGTGATGAATCAGGTGTGCTGGATGGCAATGGACCTGTTGGTGAGAATACCGGAAACACCACTGGCGGAAACGTCGGTGTTGAAGAGTGCTCTGTCGCTGATATCAATCTTTGGATTGATGAGCGCATGCGTGATGATTACATCTACTACGACAGCGTCCCCGACTTGAATCTGCAAGACTATACCGACCCGGTAGCATTGGTAAGAGATTTACGCGTATCACCTGACACCTATAGCTCGGTGGTAGATACGCAGGAAAATGAACAGTTGATATCGAATAGCAGCGTGCCACTTCGTTTCGGCTTTTGGGCCCAGGATGCCTCAGACGGCCAGCGCCATTTTGCCGATATCAGTGGCAACTCTCCAATGGACAACGCCGGTATCAGTAGAGGTGATGCACTCATCGCTATTAACGGTGTGAACTACGAGGAGATAACCGGCGATCAGTGGCAGGAATTTATTGTCGGTGAACCTGACGAGCAATTGACTGCTGTGTTTACTGTTGCAACTGGTGATGCAGCGTCTAGAGACGTGACTGTCACAAAGGCTTCCTATATCGAAAAGACGGTTCCTGTATTCGGCACCTTTGACCGAGCCAACAGAAAGATCGGGTACATTAAACTGGATGCCTTTCGTGGTACCTCTGGCGATGAATTGGATGAGGCGATTGAGTTGATGGTTGATCGAAGCGTCACGGAGCTGATTCTTGATTTGCGTTATAACGGCGGCGGGTTTACCCGGGTGGCGCGAAGGCTTGCATCGCAAATTGCGGGGCAGACCTTTGTCGGTGAGGTGTATTCGCGACGTAAATTTAATGATAAATACAGCCAGTTTAATACAGACCAAACCATCGAAGCACAGGCACTGGACCTTTCGCTATCAAGGTTGGTGGTGCTGACTACCGCTGATACTGCCTCAGCTTCAGAAACGCTCATCAATGGACTGGCTCCATTTATTGAAACAGTCGTGATCGGCGCGCCGACTGAAGGAAAGCCATTTACTTCAGTCGGGCAAGACTATTGTGGCAAGAGATTGAATGCCATGAGCACCATAACCACCAACGGGGTTGGTGTGAGTGTGATTGGAGGAATTACTCCAACCTGTGCAGTGACAGATGATTATCTTGCGCCTGCTGATAGTATGGATGATGCATTGACAGGCGCTGCCTTTGACTATATTCAAAATGGTTTCTGCCCTCTGGTGCAAGCCACTCTTGCGACAGATCAAAAACACGACGCGGCGCTGGAACTCTACTAGTGGGCTGTGGCGAATAAAGTGTTACCGAACTTTCCATACAGGCTACTAGGCGCTGAATTTAAATTTGCTTTGGGGTACTGTCTGCAGGCGCGTAATGAATTTTCGTATTGAATTGATGTGGTAGTCTCTGCAAAGATAATCTTCGAGGAGAAAACATGTCACTGCCAGCTAACGACGGCAACATACGTATTGATATTGTCTCTGATGTTGTTTGCCCCTGGTGCGTAGTCGGTTTTTTGCAGTTGCAACAAGCGCTGCGTGAGTGCGGTATCGGCGCTGATGTTCATTGGCAGCCTTTCGAGTTAAATCCGGCCATGGCGGGAGAGGGCGAGCAGCTCGATAGTCATCTGCAGAATAAATATGCAAGCACCGATGTGCAGCGCCAGGCCATTCGTGATCAGCTGGTGACGGTCGGCGATTCACTTGGTTTCAAGTTCCATTTTGATGATGAAATGCGAATTTATAACACCTTTGATGCACATCAGTTACTCCACTGGGCAGCGACTTTCGGGCGTCAGCATGAGCTTAAAATTACCTTATTCCATTGCTACTTTACCCGTGGTCGTGACGTCAGTGATCATGATGTATTGGCTAATGCTGCGGTAGAGGCCGGGTTGGACTTTGAAGAAGCGCTGCTGGTACTTGGAGATCAACGCTATGCAGAGGCTGTTCGTGAAGCACAACGTGTTTCAATTTCTGGCGGCATACAAGGGGTACCAGCGGTGATCATCGATCAACGTGAATTGTTGGTGGGTGCGCAAGGGGTTGAAAAGTATAAAGAGGCTTTGATTTCCTCGCTGTCTTAATTGCCTAATACGCTACCGCTGCGTACGTTTGAAGCGCTTCTGCATAAACAACCCGATAGCCGTTTCTGTGCCCTGCAGGATGTTTTTTTACGCCATCACGTGTAGGATATTGTCAGGACGTAATCAAAGGAAATGCCGGTGCTGCAGTGGTTAGAGAATAAAAAGGTTCGTAGCGTAGTCATAACATGTTGTTTTTCCTGGGCGCTGACAGCATGTGGTGGTGGCGGAAACAGTGGAGGTGACAATGAAGCGCCGGCTGAATCGGGTCCCACTGTAGGGGTTCAAACGCCGGCAGTTCAGGGTGAGCAAATTCCCCCCGGGCAGGAAGGTATTATTGCGACGGAGAATTCCCGGGCTTATCGTTCCGGTGGTACTTACAGTGCCGTGTTAAAAGAGTGTGCATTGGCTGATTTTGACAACCTGTGCTTGCTATCTAAGCTGCCGTACGTTGGTCAGACAACGACAGACCCGGTAGTTGAAGACATCATGCAACGGGTGGTGGTGACCCATGACTGGATGGGGGTGCGATTTGAACAAATGTTACGCAGACTCCCCGCTGATATCATCGGCCTTTTTGCCCCTGTCACCAGTGTGGTGATTGGAAGTGATGTTCGACCGTCAAGCTTTTCTGCGATCAGGGGAAGGATAAGGCTTGATCCTCGTTATCTTTGGATGACAGTGCCAGAGAAGCGAACCATATCAACGGCTGCAGATTTCCGCTCTGAGTATGGTGCATCATTACAATTTGTCTCGCGGTCGAGATCGATGATCGGTGACGAATACGCGGTCCGGTATTGGTCGTTAACAGATGACAGTGAGCGACCAATAGAAGAGCTCGATATTGCATTGGCCAGACTGTTGTATCACGAACTTGCACATGCAAATGACTACATACAGACGGATAAAGTGGCGGGTCTTTCATTGGATCAGACGCCTTCACAAGCGGTTGATCTTCTGGTTGACACCAGAGTGTCCGAATTGCTTTACGCTGATGTTTCGCTGTCCGCGCCAAGATCTCTGCTTTACGGATTGGGGGCGGTGCGATATTTTGACGATGAGCCCAGTGAATTCCAAAAAAGTGTTTTAGCAGACACCGTTGGTGCGACGATGGATAGTGAGGGTAAGACGATCTTCTATGCGTACTCGACTATTAGAGAGGATGCAGCAACCCTGTTTGAGGCGGCGATGATCAAGTTCCACTACCAGGTAGATACGCATGTTGGTTTTGCAAACAAGCCGGCCGATTACCCTGATTCATTTTGCAACGACTACAAAGTTGCCTGGGGTGTGCGTAACCGCTTAGCGTCTCCACTGGTTGCACCAAGAGCACAGTTCGTCACCGATAAAATGCTGCCAAGATTAACAGCGCTTGACAGCTTTTTCAGTGGCAATCTCGGACAGGCTGTGCCATTGCGAGTCGGTGATGGATGGTGTGATTCGCGTACTGCGAACCCAATGCTGGCTAAAGGGAAAGCAGAAGGGCTTGAATGGACAATGACACGTGATTACGAGTAACGGATGCCGGCGGCTGTAGCTGCTCGAACCAGACGCGTCTCAGTGTTCGTGGCGCGTGGATGATTAAGACTTAAAGCGTGCGCCATGGTAGTTTTATCCTCTGGATATGGCTGAAGCTATTATGGATCATGATCACTCTTTATTTTCACTGCAAAGCATAGCGACTATCCGCTCGTGCTATCCGCAGCGCTTTGGAATTCCAAGGCAGGCGGGTCTGGTCAAGTCAGCCACCGCAAGTATTAACTTTGCTGCCACTCGTGATAATGAGTTGGCATTGCGCGATCTTGAATCTTTTTCGCACCTCTGGGTTATCTTTCTGTTCCATAAACAGAACTACACTGGCTTTAAACCGCTGGTTCAACCGCCAAGGCTTGGTGGTAAAAAGACCATGGGCGTGTACGCCACACGCAGCCCGAATCGCGTTAACCCGATCGGTCTTAGTGCGGTGCTGATTGACCATGTGGAGTTTGGCGCCACTGAAATCAAAGTACATGTTCAAGGCGGTGACTTTCTTGATGGCACCCCTGTGCTTGATATCAAGCCCTATGTTCCGTTTGCAGATTCCATAGAGCAGGCAAGAAGTGATTGGGCGCTACCGATTGAGCCCGCGATGGCAGTTCTCTGGAGTGACGCGGCTGCGGCAGATTTAACAAGGGTCGACCAGAATGCCGCTGGTACTTCCGGGCTCAAGCATTTGATTGAAGAGACACTGGCACAGGATCCACGACCGGCACATGAACGCAATAAGAATGGTAAGGCGGGTCAAACGTGGGGTGCGAGGGTTGGGCCGGTAGATGTACAGTGGCAGGTGCAGGCTGGGGTGGCGGAGATTGTTTCGCTGGTAGTTGTTTGATGTTCTTTCTTTGCGGCTGGTTATGACGCGCGGGTCTTTCGGCAACGCTTGCTTAGCGTGAGCGGTTTGAATATGACGAAGCGGCATGCCGGTTTGGCGCTCGCCGCGCTCAACTGGAGTTGATTGCGATGTCTGTCGGTCTTGTGCCTGATTCCGGATGATTTTAAAAATATCAGAGGCACGTCGACGAGCGCTGCGGTTTTGCTTTTCTTGTTTTTGAGTTAGTGTGAATTAGATGGAATGTTGTAATACCGGTATGCTGCTCTGGCTGTGATTTTCTATAACCTGTCGAGGAATCCGGAAACGTCAGCGCCTGCGGCCATCCGGTCAAAGGCTCGTCAGGTGCAACGTGCAATAATCAAGTAAACTGCCCTTCGTTTTTTAAAGATCGAACAAGTCCATAATTTAATGCTTAATACAATGTTTGCTACTCTGTGGCGCCGGATCATAGTGGCTACTGTCCTGTGGATAGTCTTCTGGCCAATACTCTGGTTTATTCGTATTGGTGAGATTACCGGCCCTAAAGCATGGTTCTGGATTGTTGGCGAATTGAATTACCCGTTTGCTGTCGCAGCATTCCTGCTCGCCGACGGGTTGCTGGTGCGTACTAAGCTAAAGCCTTGGTGGGTGTTTTCCGGCAGCGTTATTTTCGTCGCATTGTTTATGTTGTTTTTCTATGGTCGGGGCGGATTTAGCTTTGGCGTGCTGGCTGAGGCGTTTCTTTTCTAATTGATTTGTTCGTCTGCAGGGTTTGAACCTCTTCTTGACTAATTTATCTGGTGCGATGGCAAACGTGTAGTTTTATTGTCGGAATCTGGTGTTTTTTAGCGGATCCCAGATGTATGGCAATTAGAAGGCTATTGGGCTGCGTATCGCTATAGTGGTAGGATTAGCCATTAAAACAGCCAGCCAGATGAAACCCTATGTTCGAAGAAAAACTACTCAATGAAATTCGTGATAAATTTCATCATGTTGACAGTTGTCCTTACCAGGGGCCGCGTGCTTTTTTTGAGAATGCCGGTGGTTCATTGACTTTGAAATCGGTGGTTGAGGTTAACGCCGAGCTCAGTGCTATTCCAGACAATCAGGGGCGTGACAACCCGGCTTCACATGAGCTGGTGCGAATAATTGAACAGGCTCGAGCTGACGCGATGACCCTGATCGGTGCCAGCAATGGTCAAATCATTGTGGGTGAAAGTGGAACTGAACTGTTGTTCCGGTTGGTTCGTACGGCAATAGTGGGTAGTGAAGAGGGTGGGTCGGTTCTTGGGAGTACGCTTGAGCATCCGGCGACTCGTAGTGCCAGTAGGCAATGGGCTGAAAAAACCAATAAGACCCACGTGCTCATTGCACATGACAATCAATCAGCGTCCATCAACAGCGATGATTACAGAAAACACATCACGCCGGATGTACGTGTCGCCACTATTATTCAAACCAGTCCTGTGACCGGTATGGGGGTTGATATCGCGGCGGTAAGTAAAGAGATACGTGCTGTGTCACCGGACTGTTTTATCATTGTAGATGGTATTCAACATGCCGCACACGGCGGCATCGATGTGGATGCATATCAGATTGATGCGTTTACCATGTCTGCCTATAAGGTATTTTCAAAACACAACTACGGAGTTGCGTGGTTGTCGCCAAGAATGGCCGCTATGGAGCATGAAAAGCTTGATGGTAGTGCAGATCTGCAATGGGAGCTGGGTACCAGAGATACTTCGGCATATGCTACTTTTTCAGAAGTAGTTAAGTATGTTGAATGGCTCGGTTCTAACTTTACCAACTCTACTGATCGACGTGAACGAATTCTTGCTGCCGGCGCTGCGATGTCTGAGCATGAGGAAGGGCTCGTCAGCGCAATGATAGATGGAGTTGAGGGTCAGCGTGGCTTGCGTGATATGCCAATGGTTCAAGTCATAGGTGGTCACGACAATAAGCACCGTGAAGGGTTGGTAGCCATTGTGGTGGAGGGTGTGCCGTCAGCGGACGTGGTGAGTCATTTGAATAACGACGGTGTGCGTACGCACGTGCGTAAGAACGATTATTTCTCTGGCAATATTCTTGAGCCGTTGGGGTTGGATACCTGTATCAGGGTGTCTATGTGTCACTATAATTCTGTGGCAGAGGTTAAGAAATTTTTGCTTTCGCTTGAGGGCATATTACCGGGTTAGGGCGATAGCGCTTGTCGAGCGGCTCAACAGCGTTAAGCGCTGATCCTTGCTCACGCAGCGGGTTACCTTAGTGTGATGCACGACTGCCTTCTGCTTTTTACTATGCATCGCGTAGCCACGGGAGGCTTGAAAGGCTTCGCAGGTTCATCAGTGATAGACCATCAAGGTAACCCGCCGC
>CALISD010000178.1 GCA_938041955.1 uncultured Granulosicoccaceae bacterium
AAGTTCGGTAACACTTTGTCTTCGCCACAGCCGCCATAGCTGCGTTGGAAAAATTCGACGTAGGCCCTGCTATGCCTGCATTTTTCCGCCTTGCTCTGACAACTGTGGCTGTGAAAAGTTTGTTACCGAACTTCCCGCACAGCCCACTAGCTTTCAAATGTCACAAACTCTACATGCGGGTTATCTACACAAACCCGCATGCTGGAGATTGAATCTAAAACGACCAGTGCCTGATCGTTTTCAGCACCCACCTCAACCTTAATACACTCTTCCCGGTCATCATTAAACTGCGTGTCTAACGCCTTCCCCATAAGTACTTCACCTGACTTTAATGTCAGCTCTACCGGGTAAGAATACATGCATACAATTTCAATGTAGTCGTATTGGTTGCAGCTAATCATGACTTACAGGCTATCCCTGCTCGACTGAGGGTGCCGCAGGTAACGTCATTTCAGTGCTGTTGATATGATTGGTGATATTGGTAAAAAAGATCGCGCTAACTGCCATGGCTGTTTCCACCAACTCCTGATCGGTTAGACCGGCATCCCGGGCATCACCGAGCAATTGGTCCGATAACGCACCAGGCTGATTGAAGAATGCCCGTACAATCGCCGTCAACGCATCAACCCTTGCATTGGATGTCGGCTGCCCCCCACGTATAGCCATTTGCATTGGCTTATCAATACCCGCTTTTCTGGACTTCATGGTATGCGTAGAGAGGCAATAGTCACACTGAGTAATTTCACTTACCAGTAGTTTGATCGCCTCAATCTCCAGCTCGGCCAATGAGGCGCTACGCAGGCTCTTTTCCATCGCCAAATACGCTATCGTTGAAGCCTCACTGTTTGAAAACTGCAGGTAGACATCGGCGATTTTACCGCCAATTCGAGTCGGCTCCAGTGCCGCCAGACACTCGGCTGAAAGAGATGATTCATCACGGGTTTGTAGTCTTGCCATGGGGGGCTCTATTTATTTATGTGCGACCAGTTTACCTCAGACCGTCAACACGGCTCGAAATTCACTCCCTGGTTTCATCTGGTAGAATTCCTGCTGCTCTGAGTACACCACACATCATAAATATGAAAATACTCTGCTGGAACGTCAACGGCTTACGGTCAACGTTAAAAAAAGACTTCGCGCAGCAAATGTGGAATATCGACGCGGACATCATTTGCCTGCAGGAAATCAAAGCGGAACAATCGCAAATGCGCGCACCTGTGCTTGATGGATATCACGAGTACTGGAATAGCTCTACCGTAAAAAAGGGCTATAGCGGCACGATGCTACTCACTAAAGACAAGCCAATGTCGGTCCAAATCGGGATGCCCGGCCAGGCTGCTGAAGGTGAAGGCAGAGTGATTACAGCAGAGTACCACTCGTTCTATTTGGTCACTGTGTACGCACCCAATGCCCAGGAAGGACTAAAAAGACTGTCGGTGCGACTCGATTGGGACAGTGCACTCCAGGCCACCCTGCTGTCACTGAATGAAATCAAACCAGTGATCCTTTGCGGTGACCTGAATGTCGCCCACAAAGAGATAGATTTAGCCCACCCTGCTCGCAACCGCGGCAAAAAGGGCTTTTCTGATCAGGAGCGTGACAGCTTTTCTGAACTTTTGAATGCCGGCTTTATCGATGCCTTCAGACATTTCGAGTCCGGCCCGGAACACTATACATTCTGGCGTTTTAACAAAGGCACACGGGAAAAAAATCTGGGTTGGCGAATTGATTATTTTTGTGTATCGCAATCCCTTGAAACCGACATCGCAGATTGCTATCACTTACCCGATGTTACCGGATCTGATCATTGCCCAGTTGTTCTGGAACTGTCAGACTTATTGTAAATTTACCAGAAGCTCTTGCCGTGTCCGACTCATTTATTTATAACAGTAAGATTAATCACGTTGAACAACGCAGTGAACTCAGCGATCAGCTACAACAGCAGCTGTCTGACCTTCAAAGCATCAGCGGCACACGGGATGAATGGCCGCAACACAAAAGATTTGCCGGTGAGGCCGAGTTTTGGATGCAGGTACACAAGGCGCTTCTGGGAGCTGCGGCTGAACTACCAGATCGTTGTGCGTCGCTACTTCTGCTGGCTGATGATCCAACAGCGCGTAAAAAACATCTCACCCAGTTGTCTCAGCTTGGCGGCCAACTGATACATCACGCCCACACACACCACCATGTTGAAGACCATCACTTCTTCCCGGTGTTTCAACGTGCGTTCCCTAAACTCAATCACCACCTTGAACTACTGGATGGTGACCACAAAATACTCACTCAATCACTTGATCAACTTGAATCTGCACTAAGCACTCTACCTGCGGTAAAAGCAGACGCGAGCAACTTGTCATTGGTCATGCTCAAGGGTGAGGAGTTATTGAGGGCTGCGAACAGGGTAAACAACTTATTCAAACGCCACATCGCAGATGAAGAAGAAATTTGCATACCAGCCATACTGCAGCTATGACGTCGACGGCCAACTCGTCTGCTTCACTCTGAAACATCGCTGTGAGAATCAACCAGCGCATTCCTTGGGATACCACACAATGCACCGCAATGAACATAACCAGCCTATCGGATTTCCACTGGATGATTGGACGCAGGCAGACCTGCCAACTCGCGATTCAATGACGGGCGACTGCGTCATATTGCAAAGCGTGACAGACACCGAACCATGCGTCGCCTTGTACAACGCCTACTCGAACGACAAAAAGGGATTGGCCTGGACTTACCTGCCCTACGGGCCATTTAAGGATCAAGCCACCTTCACCCAATGGTTTGAGCAAACCTGCTTCGGTGACGATCCCTTTTTTCACGTGGTACGCAGAAAGGACACCAATGAAGCCATCGGCCTCGCTAGTTTCCTGCGCATAAACCCTGACGCCGGTAGCATCGAAATCGGTCACATCCACTTCTCACCCTTACTACAGCAAACCACCATGGCCACAGAAGCCATGTATCTGATGATGAAACGCGTGTTTGATGAACTGGGCTATCGCCGTTATGAATGGAAATGCGATGCATTGAATGAACCGTCAATACAGGCCGCAAAGAGACTAGGGTTTACATATGAAGGCACATTTAGACAAGCGGCAATTTACAAGCAGCGCAATCGCGATACTGCCTGGTTCTCCATTACGGATCATGAATGGCCTGGTATCAAAGACAGTTTTGAGCAATGGCTAGACCCGGCAAATTTTGATGACGGAGGCAGGCAAATCAGATCACTGTCATCTTACTTTTAAAAGCGAGTTCAACACATCGGCACAGAACCTCCGATAGCGACGCAGAAAACGTCAGTGCGGTGCGACCTTCAAGTCTTCACGATGACAAGCCTATACAACGCCCGGGGGTGCCGGAAGATCAAACCGGGCATCCCCGCTTTACAACTACAATTTCCGAACAGCCCAATAGTCGCTCTAGCTAATACGCGCAGGAAAAGAGTCAAAAAAAGCTTTCGACGCTCGTGACATGCTTCGATCAGGATTGCGAACCAGTGCAATGGAGTGGATCAGACTCAGATTTTCTACATTGAGTTTCACCAGCGCGCCATCATTCACAGACTCTGGTACGCACGCCCAACCCAGGCCAATGGCGGCCATGGACCGCATCGTTTGAAAATCTTGTGTTTCCATAGACACGGAGACCTCAACACCAGAATCAAGCATAGCGCTGTCAATGGCATTTCTAATAGAGGAATCTTTAGCTGGTAATATGGAGGGATGTTGCGCCAACTCCTCCATCGATACAGACTGATAAGCCGCCAGAGGGTGACCCCTATCTGCCACTATCGTCAATCGATCACTCCAAACTTCAACATTCCGCAGTCGGGAATGATTCTTATCATGCTGAATCTGGCCGTCCATAGAGCACAAGCCAAGATCCAAAACACCGCTCTCTATATTACACAGCGTTTCTTCCGGGCTGGAAAAATGTATTTCAACAACAACATCAGGGTATTCAGTTCGAAACTCTTTTAACACCGGAGTCAGCCGACGGTCCACTCCCACATACTCAGTCAAACCAATACTCAGCTTTCCTTTCACCTCTTTACCAAGATTGCAGATTTCATCTTCAATTCGGGAGAGTTCAGAATTAATCTTCAGCGCCGAAGGTAAAAGTACACGCCCGGCCTCCGTCAAGTGAACGGTTCGACCCATTCGGTCAAAAAGTCGTGCCGACAATTCTGCTTCCAGTGCCGCGATTCTTTTGCTGACAGCAGGTTGCGTTAAATTCAAAGTCTCAGCGGAACGTGAGAATGACTTTTTATCAGCAACTTCGATAAACGCTTGGAGATTGTGTATATCCATTATTCCTCAGTACATTCTTTGCAAGATGACAACTATTACCAAAACAAGCTTCCCAGCTTTATACAACTCATATGTTTAGAGGACTACTACAACAATACAGAATTGGAACTGCATAACTTCGATCGGCTTCAGTGATTTGCCGTCATAAACATGAGCAGCTTTTTGCGGGTAATTACTACCCCACGCCGCATACCTTCTCATTATAGTAGTAAAGCGACAATGATTGTACCGAGCAGAATACGTACGTGCATCACCTATAAATCAGGATAATACCGACTCAGTTCATGCCACATGATTCCAGCCGGTAATGCTGCCAGCTTCGTCGGCATAGAATAAATGGTTAGGCAGACCTTGAATCTTACCCGACGACAAAGCTCACTTCTTTCGCTAAGGCACGCAGCTCTGGTACAGAGCCACAAAGTGCTTTCTCGAGAATTCTCCCTCTGTGATGTTCTACCGTACGATGGCTAATCCCTAGTGATTTGGCGATCACTTTACTAGACGGAATAGAATCCCCTTCTATAAGCAATCGAAAGACTTCACGCTCTCTATCAGTCATCTTATGAAATCGATCCCTGATTGCATCATCTTTTCTTTTTTGCGCTCTATCACCACGATCTACTTCCAGCGCCTCATTTATCCGTAGCAACAGAGTCTCCGGTAGAAATGGCTTTTCAAGAAAATCAATTGCACCTGCCCTGATCGCTTGAACAGATTCTGATACACCGCCGTGCCCGGTAATAAAGATGATCGGAATAGCTATAGAGCGAACGGTAAGTTCTGTCTGCAGCTCTAAACCATCCATTTCCGGCAGACTGAGATCAAGGATCAAACACCCATGCTGCCCGTCGTATCCGTCAAGAAATTCCCTTGCAGATTTAAAGGGCCTGACTTGTAATCCGTGCTCTTCAAGAGCCCTTGAAAGGGTTTTAAGAATTGATGGATCATCATCAACCAGAAACACGATCGGATATTCTTCAGACATTTGAAATTACCGCTCTACAAATTACCGCTCTCATCAGCCTTCCTAAACCAGCCCTACGCATTTTACTGAACCGGTGCATTCGCAAGGTTCTCTGGCAACCGCTTAGGCAAACTGAATATAAAACCAACCCCCTCACCAGACAGCCTCTTGAACGCGAGTTTTCCACCATGCGCTTCTATAATGTCCCGACTAATGGACAACCCCACTCCTAAACCATCCACCTTGTTCGTCTCAAACGCTGCAAACGGATCTATACCCGGTGCTATGCCCGGTCCGGTATCGCGCACTTCAACAACGACCATTTCACCATCACAGCCGGTAGTGATCGTAATGACATTCTGCGTGCTGCCCTGTCCATCAGTGACCTCCGAAATCGCCTCGATCGCATTCCTTATTAGGTTAACTAACACCTGTGCGATCTGTACATTGTCAGCAGTCACCACCTGTACTTTACCATTATTTACCACAATCTGAACATCGGCATTGCGCGCCTCCCCGGACATCAACCGAACAGCCTGTTCAACCAGGTCGTTTAGATCCACAGCACTCCAGGCACTGGACTTGTTACTGATGAATTGCCGCAAAGCACGAATAATGGCTCCGGCACGCTGAGTTTCAGCTTGTATATCATCCAGACAATCAAATAAAACTGCATCGCTTGATGTCTTTTTTGCCCGCAGTACAGCAGTATCAGCACAAGCCGATATAGCTAGTAATGGTTGATTCAGCTCATGTGCAAGACCCGTAGCCATCTGCCCGACAGTGGTTATCCGGCCTAACCGCGCCAGATCTCCCTGCAGCTTGATTGATTGCGCTTCTGAAGTTTTTCTTTGCTCTATTTGCTCCTGCAGCGAAACATTCGTCTCTTCCAGCTCCTTGGGACTTCGAAGCGCTAAAAGCTTTGGCATCACCGGATACAGCATTATTGCTGTAGCAGCGGAGGCCAAAGCAGTTAAAGCCTTAACAGTTCCCTGCAACGCATATTGGCCGGTCCATACAGTAAAAATGCTGAGCACATGTGTCAGCCCACAGGCGAAAATGAAAACGCAAAACATGTAGATCACCCCGGTAAACGGCACTTCCCCCTTTTTCCGTAAAAAATATATCAGTGCACTAGGTATAAAGAAGTATGCAAATGCAATGACTGTATCTGATATCACGTTCAACCAGAGTATATCGGCACGCCACTGGTAGCAAACTCCGTGAGGCATGAATTTTTCAAAGAGATTAAGTGAACCAAACATCAATATTTCACCTTTAATTGTTACACGGGAGCTTCCATACAGGGTATACGGAAGCATAGAGAATCGCACTCCAGTTTAATCAATACACAGAATTTATACACACTGCATATTCAGCTGCACTCGCACTTTCCGGATTCACAACAAAGCACGGTGCAGACGAAGCAGTAAGACGATCCCCCTGAAGTTACCGACACCAAAGTTGCACACAACTTACTCGTGCTGGCTATAAGGTTACTATTTGTATGCCGTACATCAGCTTTGATCTCAACGGAGTCGCTCAATACAAGATCACAATCATCCCGGTATAGCCAGCAAAACCCGCTAGAATTAAAGCCTGTAGAGTGCATTAACTGTCGAGAAATTCAGGGCCAGAAAATGAAAAGACGATCCTTTCTTAAGTTAAGCGGTATCAGCGCTTTGTCCGGCATATCCCCGATACTACAGGCAAAAAGTAACTCCAAAGTGTTTCGTATAACGGCAAAACCAGGTCAGGTCAATATTGTTGGCCCGACATTCCCTGCGACTGAGGTGTGGGGATTCAATGGGCAGGTACCAGGCCTTCCAATAAGAATCAATCATGGTCAAGCAGTTGAT
The DNA here is from genome assembly GCA_938041955.1 of uncultured Granulosicoccaceae bacterium. Lineage (GTDB taxonomy): Bacteria > Pseudomonadota > Gammaproteobacteria > Granulosicoccales > Granulosicoccaceae. The sequence goes on from CALISD010000178.1 coordinate 7,140, forward strand.
GCCACCATACACAACGGTCTGGATATGCCGACTTCCGTGCACTGGCACGGTATACGGCTCCCCAACGCAATGGATGGAGTAGCAGGGTTAACTCAACCGGCAATAAAACCAGGGGAGGATTTTCGTTATCAATTTACCCCGCCTGATGCCGGCACGTACTGGTATCACTCGCACGTTAATGCCTATGAACAAATCGGGCGCGGACTATACGCTCCGTTGATCATCGAAGAGGCTGATCCACCAAAAGTTGATCGGGAATTGGTCTGGATGATCGACGATTGGCGACTGCTCGATGATGCATCCATAAGCGATGACTTTGGCGCCGGACATGACAAGTCCCATGCAGGTCGCATCGGCAACGTGCCAACAGTGAACGGGCGGTTCAGAGACGTTATCAAGGTACAAACTGGTGAACGAATCCGGCTGCGATTAATTAACGCCTCTAACGCTCGCAATTTTGCGCTGTCTTTTGGGGAGCTGACCCCTTCAGTGATTGCCATTGACGGCCAGGCAGTTAAACCCTACCAGACAAAAGAACCTATCATTATAGGCGCGGCCGGGCGGGTAGACCTGATGCTTGATATGACCGGAAACCCGGGTTCGATGCACCCGGTAGTAGATAGCTTCTATAGAAAACCATTCGACCTCACCACATTTGCCTATGACGACAAACCACTAAGAGAATCACTACTCGACTCTTCGATTGATCTTGCGCCATCTAATTTGCCAGAGCCAGATCTCAATAATGCACTTGACGTAAACGTCACCATAGCCGGAGGTGCAATGGGTGGTTTACGACGTGCCAGGTTTAACGGTGAATGGATGGGGTTGCGGGAAATTGCTCAACAAGGATACGTTTGGGCATTAAACGACGTGGTCGGTAACAAACTGGATATGCCACCACTCATTGATACCAAAAAAGGTCAGTCTATTCACATGACCATCAACAACGAAACCTCATTTCCACACCCGATGCATTTGCATGGTCACCATATGAAGCTGCTATCGATTGATGATCAACCACTACCAGAGCCACGCTGGGTTGACAGTCCGTTGATTATGCCAAACCAAAGCGTAGAGCTGGCATTCGTTGCTGACAACCCGGGGGACTGGCTGTTTCACTGCCATGCGTTGGAACACCATGCTGCAGGCCTTGGTGCGCTTGTCAGAATAACGTAGTAAATACCAGTAAGATGGCCACACATACCACTTCATGCCAGACGCTAAAAATTAATGAAAAATATACTTAAACTTGCTGTTGCCTCTCTACTTACTTTAAGTCCGTGCTGGGCTCTGGCATCAGAAGGGACTGATGGAATTCTTACTACCCTTGAAGCTGATGATCTTGTCGTTGTACAAGCAGGCGAGAAAGTTTATCAAGCCCACTGCGCTGCCTGTCACGGCGCCAGTCTTGAAGGACAACCAAACTGGCGGGTAAGAGATGCAAACGGCTTTCTGCCCGCACCGCCGCATGATGCTTCCGGTCACACATGGCATCACGCTGATGATCTACTGTTTGAAATAACCAAATACGGCCCCGCGGTAGTTATTGGCGATGACACTTATAAATCGATGATGCCACTGTATAAGGACATATTAAGTGATGAAGACATCATCGCAGTACTGTCTTTCATTAAAAATACCTGGCCCGAAGAACAACGTTCGTGGCAGGAAGACGTCAATGGTACGCAGCTCAATGGATTTAAAACTGTGCCGAAGAAAAAATCGTCACTTATCGATAAGCTGTGGAAATAACAAACTTGCTCACTACCAAACCAGTGGGCTGTGCGGGAAGTTCGGTAACAAACTTTTCAGCCGCAGTCGTCAGAGCAAAGCGGAAAAATGCAGGCATAGCAGAGAATACGTGGAAATTTTCTAACCCGGCTATTTCGGCTGTGACTTCGATCTGTGTCACCAGACTTTCCAAACAGCCCATTAGTGTGATGAATGACCGAGCGCCATCTGATAATGATGCGCCTGGTGATGGGAATCAAGAGACATAAATCCGTAAAATCCCAGCGCAGTGAGTTTATCTAACGCTTCGGTGTCTTCAACGCTTATGGTGAGTGTTACACCATAGTCTTTGCTTTCATTTACAAATGCCCAGCCACGCGACTGCTCAATGAATGCGGCATGCGCTGGCACCATCCGCTGTATAGATCGAAGGGATACCGGGCTCCCCTGTATGTCAAAGCGAATAGTCCTGTCATCTATTACAGTTTGAGTCGCGTTGGTATCGATCATCAGGTGGTGCATGTCTAACAGGTGATCGCGCAGGCCGTTGATATCAACGGCACCCCAGTCTGTCCCGGCATCTTCCTCTAACAACCCTACAATCTCAATTAATGCTGCAAATGTGGCCTGCCCGCCTTGCGTGGGAAACTCACCCTGGCTGTGACCTGCGTTGTGGCTCATACTGGGAGTGTGGTTCTGATGATTTTTAAAAGCCCACACACCGGTCAAAATGAACGCAACAGCAACGGTTCCCAATGCAATGAAACGACGCGACATAATGACAAACCCTTCAAAATTCAGTTCTTTGAGTATACGGCCACAAGCTGCAACCGCATATGATTTGAATCATGTCGAATAGCGTTCTACCAACGCCGCTTAACCGGCTTGATGAGAAATATCAAATACGGCGCACACTTAAAAGTGGTGAAACATTGTTCATTCAGAACGATGCAACCAGCGGATTATATTATCTGCTGTCAGGCATTATTGACTTGAAGCGAACTACCAGCCAGGGTAATGGCGTTCTCATTCATCGCGCCCGCGAAAGAGACACGTTTGCCGAAGCATCACTATTCTCAGACACATACCACTGCACAGCAACCGCCCTTTGCGAATCAGTGGTAATGGAATGTCAACGAAATGCTATCTCCCACCTGCTCAATACAGATATCGAGTTTGCGCGCACAATGGCTGCTCGATTTGCAGTACAGCTTCAAAATAGCAGGAGACACATAGAGTTGCTATCAATCAGATCTGCCGAAGCACGAATACTGGCAGCACTTAACGACAACCTGTTAACTGACGACATAACAACATTTGCAGATTTAATCGGAATAGCCCCTGCAACTGCCTACCGCACTCTGGCCCAATTAAGTCAGGACGGACGGATTGTAAAAACTGCACGCGGACAATATAAGATACGCACCTAGCCACCCTGCTGAGCACTGTTCGCAGAATGTCTGCGAACCAGAAATACAAAAACGAAAGCGGCGAAAATACCT
>CALISD010000179.1 GCA_938041955.1 uncultured Granulosicoccaceae bacterium
TTGCAGGGCCTAAATACCCATCTTACCCAGCGTATCGACTAATTCGCGCAATATACCCTCGGCGACAGGGTGCCTTTGAGCAAACTCAATTTCCAACTGTTTGGCCTGATCAATAAGGGTGTGCTTTGTATTTGTGTCGATTTTAGCGCCAAGGTACGGCTCAACCTGATTCTCAAACTCCCGAATTCGTCTAATGGTCACTTCATCCAGCTGCACTTTTTCTACTTCATTGGCTAACTTGGTGAGTAGTTGCTCTATTTTTTGGTTTGTCATGAACATGTCTCGTTGAAATGGTTTTCAAATACTAATACACGGAATCTGTTGCCGTGTGTACGCGGTTAGTGCGATACAAATAGTGGTACAGGTACGTCTCTTATCATAGAGCGTGATGCCCCGCCAAGAATGTACTCACGGATTCTCGAGTGACCGTAGGCCCCCATCACTATCATGTCAGAGTCAAACCGGCTGGCCAGCTCCAGTAATCGAGTTCCAATCTCCGAGTCATCGAGGCTGCTGTTGAGAAGATCGAAAGTAACATCGTAACGTGTTAGATGTTCTTCCAGCGCAGCGCAGCGGCTGTCTTCCTGCTTAGATTTCTGCGTATTAAAAGAGACGATATTGACAGCCTTGGCCCGGGTCAATATCGGCATGGAATCATGCAGTGCACGTGTGGACTCCCGGGTACCGTTCCAGGCCACCAATACGTTCTCTCCCAGTGTATTCTGTTGGAGCTTTTTCGGCACAATTAGTACGGGCCTTCCACTACCGAGCGCCAAATTTGCTGGTACAGCTACCCGCTGTTCGTAGTGCTGTCCGGTGTCGGGTTTTCCCACAACAATAATGTCATAGGTGCAGGCGTGTTTAATCAGTTGATGGCTTGGGTCACCGGCAATTTCGATGTAATTAGACGATGTGCTTTTATCAGCAAAATATGTTTCCAATATAGCGCGTGATTTTCCAGCCGCCTCATCTTCACGTGCTTCGAACTCTCTTATTAAAACTGGATTCATTTCCGCATCAAGATATTCATAACTCAGCGGTTGTTTTATATGCAGTCCGGTAACATGCGACGCGAATAATTCTGCGAGCTTCATCGATACCCATAATCTGGAATCGGGGCTGTCGTTTAGGTGAACGAGGATATCTTTCATAGTATTCTCCGATGTATTTTTAGTAGTCGTGCTTAGCGTCATTTTGATTCTTCCGCCGTTTCTGTTATTGATGCAGCTCAATTCTTTCAGGCACCTGGCGGTCTAACCACAGCAGGTCAGCCAATGCGTTTTTAATTGATCTCAATCAAAACTACACCCGTTGACCTGGCTAATAGTGACCTGAGGCAACAACATACGGGAATTGAATGATGGAAAAACAGGTGACACGGATTTCTATTGCATTTTGCGTAATTGTTATTCAGTCGATTATGGCATCAGTCGTCTTGGCAGCGGAAAGCAGTATCGATGAAATGTGGGAATCTTCCCCCCATGCAGATGCAGAGTCCGAATCATTTGTGCATTGGAATGATGACGGTAAAATCCCTGCAAACTGCGCAACCTGCCATTCAGGGGCCGGTTTCAGGGACTTTCTGGGCGATGATGGAAGCAGTGCAGGCATTACTGACAAGGACCACGCGCCGGGAAGCCTGGTCGATTGCCAGGCCTGTCATAATGATGCGGCTAAAGATTTAAGTAGTGTCAGATTCCCCTCTGGGGTGGTAGTAGAAAACCTGCAATCATCGGTACAATGTCTTGTTTGTCATCAGGGAAGATCGTCAACAAAAAGCGTCAATGATAAATTAGCCGATCTGGCAGCGGATGACGTCGCTAACAGTTTATCGTTTATCAACATTCACTATCGAGCGGCCGCCGCCACACTATACGGCGGTGAAGTTGCAGGTGGATACCAATATGAGAATCTCACCTACGTGGGGCGTTTTAATCATGTTGCTGGATTTGACACTTGCACCAGTTGCCATAACGCCCATACGACAGTCGTAGATAATGCTCAGTGTACCACCTGCCATGTCGGGAACAATGAGCTAAACTCTATCCGTGTTACCACCACTGATTTTGATGGCGATGGTAACAAAAACGAAGGGATCGCCGCGGAGATAGAGTCACTACATGAAAGACTCGGTGCCGCCATCCGCATTTATAGTACCGATATTGTCAACGCGCCAATAGGCTATAAGCCGGGGCAATATCCCTATTTTTTTAACGACAAGAATGCTGACAATCTGATCGATGACGCTGAGGGAATCTACCCGAACCGCTATCAAAGCTGGACACCCCGATTACTTCGTGCGGCGTACAACTATCAGTTCGTCCTGGTTGATCCGGGAAGTTATGCCCATAACCCCAAGTATGCGTTACAACTACTGTACGACAGCATCAGTGATCTGAAAACTCGAATCGAAGTTGATGTGGATGATATCGTCAGGCCATAAGCCTCCATTAATGATCGCCTCACCTCATCGATTGTGGTTTATACTCGCTGTCACACCACCACAATAAAAAGGCCATGGTAGAAAGCACCAGTAAAAGTCAGATTGACTCAATTCTAGATGCCGTTGACGCCTCAATAATAACTATTGACCAGGCTGGCATTATTGTTAGCTGCAATGATGCCACCACCAGGATGTTTGGCTACACCAGAGACAAACTTGTAGGAAACAACGTAAATATGTTAATGCCTGCTCCTTACAAGGAAGAGCATAACGGCTATATCAATAATCATCTAACTACCGGAGAAAAACGAATTATTGGCACTGGCAGACAAGTCAGTGGACAGCATCAGTCTGGCAATATATTCCCGCTACACCTGTCTGTTGCAAAGTTTGAAGATGAAGACGGGCATTTTTTCACCGGTATCCTCCACGACCTAACCGAATTGGAGGAGGTTAGATCTGCAAGTCAGAAGCTCGGGCAAATTGTTGATGACTCTGTCAATGAAATTTACACGTTTGATATTAAATCCCTAAAGTTTACCAATGCCAATCGCGCTGCGATAAAAAATCTTGGGTATTCACTCGAACAGCTAAAAACGCTAAGCCCTGTCGGCATTGTTTTTCGATTAACCGAAGAAGCGCTACTCAATACCCTCAAGCCACTACTCAATGGTAAATCTGAACGCGTCTCACTGCATACAAAGATAATACGTAAAGACAAAACACAATATGAGGCAGAGGTTAATTTGCATTTATCCCACGCCTACGAATCTACGGAATTCGCTGCGATAGTACAGGACGTTACTGATAAAAACCGTATGATTGAATCCCTTCATAACAGTCAGAAGATAGAATCAATTGGTAATTTGACCGGTGGAATTGCACATGATTTTAACAATATCCTGACTGTGATAATTGGCAATCTGGATCTGCTGGATACAAAAAAATATGATTCTGATGAAATTGAACTGCTAGATGAGGTAAAAGGCGCGGCAGATATGGGGGCAAGGCTGACAAAACGGCTTTTAACATTCGCACGCAGAAGTCCGCTGTCCCCGAAAACAATTAGCATTAACAACCTGATTGTCGATCTGTCAGATATGCTGTCACGAACACTTGGAGGTAACATATCTCTTGAAACTCAACTTGCGGACAATTTGTGGAGATCCAACGTTGATATTTCAGCACTGGAGAATTCACTGGTAAATCTTTCTATCAATGCACGTGATGCCATGCCTGACGGCGGGCGGCTCATTATTGAGACGAGCAATTGCCAACTCGACGATGAAACTATATTAGGTAAGAACATCAAGCCCGGTGATTTTGTAAAAGTATCAATCACTGACACAGGCAGTGGCATAAAGGAAGATCTACGCGACAAACTTTTTGAGCCCTTTGTTACCAGTAAAAAAGGCGGCAACGGTACAGGCCTTGGGCTAAGCATGGTGTACGGATTTGTACATCAGTCGGGAGGCACTATCTCTGTCTACACTGAGTTGGGAATCGGCACTACGTTTTCTATGTATTTACCAAGAGAAATGGCGGAGGCATCAACAAGTACACCAGAGATTACACCCACCTCTGCAGACGCTGGCAGCGGGAAAAGAATTCTTATCGCTGAAGATGATGATAAAGTCAGAAAACTAACAATCAAACGCCTGGAGGCTCTGGGACACCATGTGATACCAGCCCCAAACGGACATGAAGCACTGGCATTATTTGAAGCCGACCCGTTTGTTGATATTGTCTTTTCTGATGTAGTGATGACTGAGGGCATGTCGGGCTACGATTTAGCGCTGATGATTCGTGAACTCAGGCCAGCCACACCAATCCTGCTAACCTCAGGATTCGCAGAAAACATCATTAGTGACGGACAGCTAGAGGCATCCGGATTACCTTTGTTGCGTAAGCCTTATCACCAAAGCGAATTAAAAGCTGCATTAGATGATTTACTAAACAAAAAGTAACATCTGGTTTTCTTAATCATAGAAGAGATAGCTTAGTACTATCAACTGATCTGCATCAATAACGCTACATCAATTCAATGCGACACTGCTGTGCAATGAATAGACAGAAAGCGACATGTTGAAGAAATATATTTCAGCCAAATGGGTGTGGCTTCGAGTATCACTGATTACTTCACTTGCCTCCTCTGTGATGGCTGTCGAACCAAATACATCGCACACGACTGACTGGGGATTTGGGGTACTTTTTTGTTTTCGACTTGTCGGAAACAGCTGGCCGGTCTTCCAAAATGTAGAACCAGTGCCGGGCAAAGATGCTTATTAACGACATAAACACAGCCTGATGTTTCAGAGAATAGAGACCGCCTACAAAAAGGTGAACAGAATATTCAGTCGCAGTGAGTGGCTGGTAAGGTTGCTCGGTCTCGACAGTCATAGCAATTCTGCATCAAACGACAAAGAATATGCCGCACATCCCGTTGGATTAATATTGGTTCAGATCGATGGCCTGGGGCACGGTCAGCTTATGAGGGCCATCGATAATGGCGAGCTGCCATTTATAAAAAGACTGCTAAATAAAGAACACTACCAGTGCCTGCCGCTCTACAGTGGATTGCCAAGTACCACACCGGCTGTGCAAGGCGAACTTTTCTACGGTGTAAAAAGCATAGTGCCTTCATTTGGCTTCAGGCGAAAAGCAGACGGCAAGAATACGCGTATGTATGAACCCGCTACTGCTGCTCGTGTACAGGGCGAACTCGAACGACGCGGGTCTGCTTTACTGACTGATGGTAGTGCGTACTGTGATATCTACACCGGAGGTGCCAGAGAGTCGCATTTTTGCGCTGCCTCTTCCGGTTGGAATAGGCTATTCAGCACATCGGCGCTACGTCACTGGGGGATAGCATTATTGTTAAATATTCCCACATTGGTAAAAGTCGCAGCTCTGATGGTGATCGAACTGGTATTGGCTGTTAAAGATATTTTTAGTGGAATTCTATACGGGAAATCTGTAATTGCAGAGGTGAAATCACTGGTGTCACGGGTACTGGTTAGTATTCTGTTGCGTGACCTCGTTACCATTGGCGCAACCGTCGACATCGCTCGTGGCCTGCCAGCCATTCACGTAAACTATCTGGGATACGATGAGCAGAGCCATCGCAGGGGCCCTGACTCACCATTTGCTCACTGGACACTCAAGGGAATTGACCAATGCATTGAGAAACTGTGGAGAGCCAGCCATCACAACATCCATCGACACTACGATCTCTGGGTATATTCTGATCACGGACAAGAGCGAACTACACCTTATAAAAAACTAACCGGCAACAACATCGACTCAGCGGTGGCTCTCGCATATAACGATATCCTTCACAGCCATAATCCGATCGAATCATGTGATGCCGAACATTCACTGACAGACGACCCGTTGAGGGCAGGCTATTCCTCTACCATAAACCCCGGTGTAGGAAACGCCAAACCGGCCCCGTTAACAAGGAAGCCACAATCGCCAGTGATAACGGCACAGGGCCCTGTTGGTCACTTGTATCTCGACAATACGCGAGCTCGATCCTTGCGATCAGAAATAGCGGCTCAGTTGGTACAGCAATATCAGGTGCCGGCGGCAGTGATTGCCCGTTCAAATAGGCTGGATGTTCACATGCGGCATGGTGTGGCGCATTTGCCAGGAGACGAGGCGATTGTGCTCGGCAGTTCACACCCGTTCCCTGAAGAAATATCACGCGATCTCCTGGAAATGTGCCGGCACGAGGATGCCGGTGATATTGTGTTACTTGGCTGTGTTAACGACGTTCCTCCCGTTTCATTTAAGACGGAGAACGGCGCTCACGCCGGAATCGGCCCGAATGAAACCAGAGCGTTCGCACTAATACCTGCGGACACGCACCGATGCGATTCCGTGCAAGACTATATCCGGCCAGCCGTATTGCATCAGGCCGCGCATGCCATATTAAACCCTGAATCGCAGAAAGCCAATTTGGCTACCGGTAAGTTTAAAAAGCAAAACGCTGACCTTGCAAACCAGAATCACATGTTAAAGGTGATGACTTACAACGTGCATAGCTGTATTGGAATGGACAATATTGCATCACCGGAACGTATTGCCCGTGTTATATCTCGCTATCAGCCTGACATCATCGCCCTACAAGAACTTGATGTTAACCGGACAAGAAGCAAAAATATTCACCAGGCCAGCTTGATTGCAGAAATTCTGGATATGGAATTCCATTTTCACCCGACCATCAATGAAGAGCACGAGCAATACGGTGACGCCATAATCAGTCGTTTCCCTATGCAATTGGTAAAGGCGGCAGCTCTACCTAAACCGAAGTCTATGCCGGGTTTAGAAACCCGTGGTGCGCTTTGGGTACGCATAGATTTTCATGGTGAAACCCTACAGTTTATAAATACACACCTGGGACTACGCAATAAGGAACGAATGCTACAAGCGGAAGCGCTTCTCAGTGATCAGTGGTTAAACCATCCGGATTGCGTCGGACCAGCCATACTGTGTGGCGATCTCAATGCTGTACCAGGCTCTATGGTGGTACAAAGTTTTGGCCCGGCCTTTAAAGATGTCCAAACAAACCTGCCAAGAAATAGCCGGAAGAAGACTTTTAGCACAAGGATTCCTACTGTTCAGATTGACTACATTCTAGCCAATGAGAGTTTTGACACTCATTCCGTAGATGTACTAAATAATGAGCTAACTAGAGTGGCGAGCGATCATTTGCCGATTATGGCATCGCTTACCCTGCATTGAAGATCTTTCTAAATTTATAGTTGCATCTTCGGTATTGCCCGCACAATCACGGCATGTTGCAGCATTTACAGACGGTTTGCAGCGTGTATTGCTGAGAATATTACCGTGCCTCGACTGAGGATTGATATGTATCAAACACCTGCTTGATGTACACCGATATATTGGTAAAAAATAAACATCAAACAGAGAACCGAACAATGAGTAAAACAATAGGAATAGATTTGGGTACCACAAATTCATGTGTCGCCGTCATGGAAGGAGACAGGCCTAAGGTGGTTGAAAATAGCGAAGGTGTACGCACAACGCCCTCTGTTATCGCATATACCAGTGACGGTGAAACACTGGTCGGTCAGTCCGCAAAGCGCCAGGCCGTCACCAATCCGCACAATACATTATATGCTATCAAGCGTTTGATCGGCCGTCGATTTGATGATGACGTAGTACAAAAAGATATAGACAAATCACCGTTTAAAATTATCAAGGCTGCTAATGGAGATGCCTGGGTTGAAGCCAATGGTAAAAAAATGGCGCCGCCGGAAATTTCGGCACTAGTGCTTGCCAAGATGAAGCAAACCGCTGAGGATTATTTGGGATTTTCAGTCACTGAAGCTGTCATTACAGTACCAGCGTATTTCAACGATTCACAGCGGCAGGCAACCAAAGATGCTGGCCGCATCGCCGGACTTGAAGTCAAACGTATTATCAATGAGCCCACAGCCGCGGCACTTGCCTACGGTCTGGATAAAAAAAACGGAGATCAGAAGGTCGCTGTATTTGACCTCGGTGGAGGCACTTTCGATATCTCCATAATAGAAATCGCCGAGGTAGAAGGCGAGCAACAGTTTGAGGTACTGGCAACCAACGGAGATACGTTTCTAGGTGGAGAAGATTTCGACCTCGCGATCATCAACTACCTGTCCAGCGATTTCAAAAAGGATTCAGGAGTAGACCTTACCTCTGACCCGGTCGCACTACAAAGACTTAAAGAGGCCGCTGAAAAAGCCAAGATTGAGCTCAGCTCCAATCAACAAACCGATATTAATTTGCCTTACATCACTGCGGATGCGAGTGGACCCAAGCACCTGAACCTGAAACTGACTCGTGCAAAGCTGGAATCACTGGTATCCGATCTGGTTGACAGGAGTCTAGCACCTTGCAAGCTGGCGCTAAAAGATGCCGAGCTTGATGTTACTGACATAGATGATGTCATCCTAGTCGGTGGTCAAACGCGAATGCCATTGGTGCAACAGAAGGTTAAAGAGCTGTTTAACAAAGAACCACGTAAAGACGTCAACCCTGATGAAGCCGTAGCCGTCGGAGCTGCGCTACAAGGCGCTGTGTTGTCCGGTGACGTCAGTGATGTACTCTTGTTAGATGTCGCACCACTGTCTCTAGGAATTGAGACAATGGGCAGTGTAATGACCAAACTGATTAACAAGAACACCACCATTCCAACCAAAGCGAAAGAAACATTTTCAACAGCAGAAGATAATCAGGCTGCGGTGACAGTGCATGTACTTCAGGGTGAGCGCGAGCGAGCACAAGATAACAAGTCACTCGGACAGTTCAATCTTGAAGACATACCGGCACAGCCACGCGGAACACCGCAAATAGAAGTAACGTTTGACATAGACGCAAACGGTATCCTCAGTGTTTCCGCCAAGGACAAGAAAAGTGGTAAAGAGCAATCGATCACCATCAAAGCGTCATCCGGTCTGTCAGACGAGGAGGTCAGACGTATGATCAACGAGGCGGAAGAAAATGCAGTATCTGACCAGAAATTCCGTGCACTGGCTGATTCCCGCAATGAGGCGGATGCCCGCATACATAGCAGTAAAAAGTGGGCAGAAGAGCAGGGCGATAAACTTCCAACCGCCGACAAGGAAGCTATTGGTGACGCGGTTACAGCGCTTGAAGATGATATCAAGGGAGACGATAAGGGCAAGATTGATGAAGGTGCTGCGTCTTTGAAGGCCCTGGTTGATAAATTAATGCAGCAAAGCGTTCAACAAGATTCCGGGCAGAGTCAGTCTGACGCGCCGGATAAACCAGCAACCGAGGACGTCATAGACGCTGAGTTCGAAGATGTTAGCGATGATCGATAGAGCTATGCACGTTTGATATGACGGGGCAGATGCATCGCCGGATAGAATAAGCGCTGCGGCGCTATAACGATCCAGAGCCTGCGCTTGTAGTCGTCAGAGACTCCATCGAATTTGGAATCGTTGATCAACGCGCTCATGTTCGTCGCGGAAATCAGTGCAGGTCGGCTTGCGCAGTCGCAGGCCCTGCAGGCTGATGCACTGGACTTCCCGGGCGACGCACTGACATATGGTCTCTCGCTCGCTGTCATTGGTTCATCTATCGCGGTGCGAACCAATGCGGCCTTGTTCAAGGGCCTTAGCCTGTTGACTGTAGGAGCGTGGTATTGGCATCAACCGTTAATCGTGTGTTCTATGGGGGAATCCCGGCCGCAGAGATCATAGGCTGGGTCGGGTTTCTCGCGCTGATCTGCAACTTTGAAAGCGTGCTCTTACTCATGAGCTACAAGGATGGCGATGCCAATGTTCGCTCCGTATGGCTCTGCTCACGCAATGATGCTATCGGCAATATCGCTGTCATCTTGGCCGCTCTCGGGGTGTGGGGGACAGCCAGCGACTGGCCGGACTTGTTCGTCGCTGTGATCATGGCCGTCTCTTCATTTCTTCAGCCAGTCAAATAATCCGACAGTTTCTTGATGAACGACGCACGTCGAATGATCATCATCGATATGGCTGAAAGTTAAAATTATACAACTGACATGCCGGGTATGTATTCAAGTAACCACTCCGTGAAGTACACTCCGAATTCCCGGGTTTCGCCTGTTGGGCTGGTATTATGTGAGACAATAACCACGGCAGGTAACCGTCGGATTTGATTTTAAAGTAACCGAACAGACATTCCACCATATCAGGGGTTGGCCCCATTTCACCCATCATGCCCGCATTGTTGAAAGCACCGTCCAGGCGATCAAATTCGTTAATGGCTAGAACGACAAGGGATTTGCATAGGTGCGATCCTTAACGTCTCCAGCGAGATATATAGCATTTCCTTGTGATCGTTAATTTCTTCAGCTAGAGATTTTAGTTCCGCCTGGCGTCTCGCACCTGACACAACATTCGCACCGCTTCTGCAAATAGAATAGCGACAGCTGCTCCAATACCGCTGCTAGCACCAGTTATGATGATTGTTCTATTTTCTAAGTTCATGACACTCACTCGTTGTTAGGTAGTGTTTGTACGATACGAAGCAATGGAACAAAAATAACACGCTTCGTGCTGTTTGTATTTTCTGGTAGTTTTCGGCTTAACGTATCAACGTGCAAGTGGACTACAGGTTAATTCAACAACCTGGCCTGCATTATTCGTGAGGCAACCTAAGGTAATAAACAATGTACCTTTTGTTATAGTGTTTCAAGGCAATAAACCATGTACAAGCTAAAAAAACACTCTGTCTATTCGACCCCGGAGCGCAATTTCGCGTCACATTTCATCAGATGCGCAGCACTAGTGGCGAGCGACGTTTCTCAGGTGATCTAATGACCTGTTTAGCGCGACTCTCGATGCCGAATCCGCATGAATAGTGCAGGCTAGCTTAGATGCCTAAGCCGTCGCAACTCCTGATCCTGCTGCTCTATCGTATCTATCAATTGCAGTGCCAATGCTACACCTGCGGTATTTAGTTCGAGATCACTTTGAAGTCGAAGTGCTTTTAACGTGATATGCAGCTGGTCATAACTAAACTTGTTACCGTCTACATCCGATACGATTACCTCGTATTCGAGCAATGAGCCGACCCAGTCGCTGTTTTTACCTGCTATGCGGCATAGATCTTCCAGCGAGTAGACGGTACTTCGGGAGGTGATAATTTCAAGGTTTATTTCATCGGACATGTCATTAATTCCTTTGAATAAAGGTCAGGATGCTAATTGTCTGGGATTAAAGTCAGGCCATGCCGTTCTCATCTTTTCGTACAACTCTTTCTGAGTTTCATTTTCAGCCACCGGCAACACAACTGACAACACCACTAGCTGATCGCCGGGTGGGCTACCCGGCAGACCTCGACCCTTGAGGCGCAACATTTGACCCTGTTTAGCGTTTTCAGGAATTTTAAGTGCGACTTTTCCGCCAAGAGTAGGAACTTCTATACTGGTCCCACTAGATGCCTCCCACGGAGCAAGAGGAATGTTGACCGTTACATCCCGGCCGTCAAGAAGAAATATTTGATCTGCCGAAATGCTTACCTCAAGAATCAGGTCGCCGCTGCTGCCACCACCAATTGGCGGACCGCCTTGGCCTTTAAGTCGGATTTTCTGACCATTGATAATGCCTTGCGGAAGGGTGACTTTAAGCTCCTTGTTTTCAGAATGTATCGTCCCGTCCGCATGATGCACAGGCATTTGCAAGGTTAATGGTAAGGAGGCGCCACGATAAGCATCATCTATCGTAACCGTGATTTTTGCATGTATATCTTGCCCGTTAACCGAGAACCGCTCTTCGGCATGGCGCGATTGTGCCCCGTAACCCTGGTTTGGATAAAAGGCATTAAAGATGTCCGACAAGGAGTCGTCAAAGTCACCGCCGGAATACTGCCTGTGATTACCCTGCTTGGAACGTGGTTGCTGACCATCAGGCTTTCGACCTTGTTTAACCGTATGCCTCAAGCGATTGAACTCTGCTCGCTTTTCTTTGTCTTTCAGAACATTCCATGCCTCCGATACCAACTTAAACTGTTCTTCGGCATTGTCTTCCTTACTTACATCCGGATGATAGAGACGTGCAAGCTTACGATAGGATTTTTTAATCGTCGCTATATCTGCATCAACTGCAACATCAAGAATTTTGTAATAGTCAAGGAATTCCATGGGATATTCTTTATACTCCCGTCACTTTAACCACGGGTGCTTGTTCGCTAATTTTTAACGAATACACGATATCGCCGGAGCGGCCAATGCGATCACGCTCTGTCATTTTAAATTCATGCGCCAGGTTGTGCATAAACACGTTGTTTTCACTATCTGTTGTATACAGGCTTTTAACACCGCTTTTTTTCGCTTCAACGCGCAATGAGTCAAATAGCTCATGGGCAATACGGGTTCCACGGTATTTTTTTTGTACCACCATACCCATTTCATGGTCTCCGGTTTCGTCGTTCAATCTATAGAAACCAATTGCGACCACTATTGACTCAGTCCCTTCGTAAGTGACTTTAAAAACCTCAGAGTCCGGATCATTGTCTTTACATAATTGAGCAAGTTTTATTGTCAGATTGTTATTTTTATGCCCGTAAGCATAAAACCCGGGTTTATTTTGAACCTCTTTGATAGTCTGATCCGTCAGATTATTTTCTCCACGCAAAGGCGCTATCAGAAACATTTTTCCGTTAAGAAAAAACTCCTTACTTTCCAGACCCTTTATTACCATGATTATATTACTCCCGATGGTTGTTACAACGAAACCTCCAAGACCGGATGATCTCGCCACGACAAAAACAGACAGTGCCAGTAGACACTGAGCGTTCCTCATTGAGGTTGATTTACATCAAGTTGGCCTGCCTTAATCAAGCGTGCAACTATTTGCCATGGCTCCGCTGCCGCAACATTTTCTCAGCGTTACCTTTCTTGATCAAAATCAATTTAATTTCTAATACCAGGAGTAGTTTTAGAGGCCAAACAACGTAAGGCGGAACATAATGGCAATTCGTGACATCTGGGCAATAGCGGCCAATGGCGGTCGGGCAAAAATAGTGAGAAACCTTGGCTCTGAATCCGCTGAGCGGATCGATGCGTTTGAAACTGAACACAGCAAGGCAGGTGATCTCATGAGCGACCGGGCGGGGCGCTCATTTTCAACCGTCGGAAAAAGCCGATCGGCCCTTGAGCCACATTCAGATCCAGTGAGAAATAACGAAAGGCTATTTGCTGAACAACTCACCGACTATCTGTTAAAGCATTTTACAGACAAGCAATTTGGCTCGCTGGTGGTGACCGGCGCCCCGCGAACACTTGGCGATCTTCGTGCGGCGTTTCCCGCACGACTTACCGATTCTATAATTGTTGAATCGGACAAAGACTATACGCAATTGTCAGATCACGAACTGCCAGGAAAAATACAGGCGCTTGTTAAGGAGAATAAATATCCTGGCTAAACTCTTAGGCGGTCTATCCTAAATTCACGTGTTTTATGCCTATGGTGTCTTCAATTGTTGATCCCACATGCCGTGAAACGGTCTATTGATGTGTGTAGCGGACACGAGGTAAAGCAAAGTCATCTTAATAATTGATAACAGTGGCGCTCGCCAACCTCATATACTTCTTCGTGTATCTTGAGATCGACGAGAGATTGTGATTGCTAACTTCAGTGTATATAGCTTTATTCGTTGTCTTTTGACTGACCTAATTGGATGTTTTCGTACCAGAGAATGGCACGCCGATTTAATTCTATACTGGTTTCAATCATCAGTTTTTGTTTGATGTGTTCCCGATGCGATTCGATAGTTTTGATACTTAAAGACAGAAGCTCTGCGATCTTTCGCGTGCTCTCACCTTTGCCAATTAACCGGAAAACCTGTAGCTCCCGATCACTTAGTTTTTCAATCAGTGATGTGGCTCCGGCGGACTGATCCGAGGTGAACTTTTGTGCGAACAGGGTTTTACTGTGTTCGCTTAGATAGATATTACCACTCAGTACTTCGTGAATAGCGGTCAGTACTTTTTCGTCAAGTTGTTGCTTGCAAATGTAACCTCGTGCACCCGCCCTGAGGGATCTTTCGGCATAGACTTCCTCACCGTACATCGAAAGCACCAGTGCGGGGATTTTCGGATATTTTTTTTTCATTTGTTTGACAAGGTCCAATCCATCAGAGTCTTCAAGCGCCAAATCCACCAGCACAAGGTCCGGCCGCTTTGATTTTATTTCCCGGAGCGCCGAATTGCAGCTCGCCGCCTCACTGCAAACAACGAGATCCGGTTCTGACTCAATAAGACTTGAAAGTCCACGCCGAAGTACCGGGTGATCATCGACTATCAAAATATTTCTGGATATTCTCCTGGCAGACCTCTTGCTGGCGGCGTTCATTCAACCGACTCCATTTTCGCCAGTGCTCTAGATACAATTGGAAACCGACACGATACTTTTGATCCACCTGAACTACGCGTATGCACATGCAGCCTGCCGTTAATCAACCGCGCCCGGTAATTCATTGTATGCAGGCCCATTCCCCTACCGACGTTTTCACCCAAACCAACCCCGTCATCGCTTATTGATAATTGACCTTGTTTACCAAAAGTTCCAAGCGTGACCACTATCCGGCTTGCATGTCCGTGTGCGATTGAATTGTTGATGGCTTCCTGGGTGATTCGAAATAACTGTTTTTCGATATCCGGTTGAAGTCTGTTGAACGGCGTAGAACATTGCAATTTGCAACCCACGCGGAACAAGTGTTGTACATTATTTGTCAGTATTTCCAATGCACGCTGCAAACCGTCCTCAATTAACCCGACAGGATCAAGCCCTCGCGCAAGGTCTCTTGTATCGCGGACAGCGCTGTTTAACAACAAGTTGATTTCAGTGGCCGTTCTCGAGATATTGGTATTGGCAGTGACGGACCTCGCGAGAGTGATGCTCAGTGCCGCAATCCCCGCCAGTGTCTGACAAACGCCGTCGTGGAGTTCCTGTCCCAGATGCTCTTTTTCACGATCCGCGATGGTTAGAATCTCCCTTTCCAGTTCGCGTTGCCTGGTGATATCTCTCGCTACAGCAAATATTACTTCTGTCTCAGGCTCCGGCTGTGCATTCCATTGCATCCATCGATAGCTGCCGTCTTTATGACGGTAACGATTCTCGAACATCACTGTTTTCACCCCGACGTTCAGGGTATTCAGCGTATCGGCCGTAAGTTCGCTATCATCTGGATGTACGAACTCCATAAATGGTTTTGCAAGCAATTCATCAACTGACCATCCGAGCTGAGTAGTCCAGGCAACATTCAGGCGCTTAAAGTACCCATCCATTGTAGCGACACACATCATGTCCAGGGATTGCGAAAAAAACCTGGATAGTTCGTAGACACTACCTTCGAGTTCGGTAGACTTTTCAAGCAGGACACAATGCTCGGCATGCAAAGCAGCCAGCTGTTCTTGGAGCTCAGTTCGTGTGGCAATCACCTGTGTCATTTTATTTAACTCAAAGTGGTTATGAAAATGATTTCCTTCCGGGTTGACTACTAATTACTTATCTACCTACTACTTATAGGTACCAGAATAATCGTTAACTGATTCTGTAATCAACAGTACTACACGATAATCACTCACCGGACCAGTGACATGATTCGAATCACTTGTGCCCACAGGTAGATTTGGTGAGTCAGCGCGAAGCAACGAATAGGGGAATCCCCTATAAACGAATCAGGACAGGCCTGATTTTATAGTGCTTATAACTGTGCGATAAAGAATACAGAATCTTAATCTGGAGATTGCAATGGAATGCGATCAGAATCATCGGCCAATTACTGCTGCGCAAATGGATTGTTTTAAGACTATAACGAGAACAACAAGGCAACCTCGGCGCCTGGGTTTTCTCATAGTGCTCAGCGTGATAGCAACCTACGCACATGTTGCCCTGGCTCGGCAAACCCGGCATGCAAGTCCTCTCGATACCAACGATTCCTTTGCTATTACACATAGTGGTTATGTAGGCGGTATAGCAGAAAATATCAACGGGCCTGGCACTCATATGGATTTCTCTCCAAACACTGGTACGACGAGTAACAACGAGGGTTTAGCCTTGAATAAACAGGAATATTGGTTAAACGAACCACCGGTTGCTAATGCAGGCGGACCCTACCTGGTAGTTGTTGGTGAGCAGATCACTTTAGATGCCTCTGCGTCTCTAGATCCCGATGGAGATACTCTCATTGAGTTCTGGACTGCAGATGGTGGCTATGTTGCCGGCAATATCTACACAGCAGGAGCCACGCCCGGGGTCTATAGAGCTTCTGTTATTGTAAACGACGGGAAGATCGATTCTGCGCCGGCCATCACGATGGTTGTGGTGTGTGATCCGACGATGCCCCTGCAAATTGTCCGATTGGATTAACTTAGAAATACCTGTGTTACCACCCTTATCTATGTATTAACCGAAGCCTGACAAAAGACAGCCAAACTCAGGTTGAAATAGTCTCCACTATGCCAACGGTATACTGAATGCTTGATATCGAACTTTCCCGTTAGGTAGCGGCATTAAGAGATTGCCAGTGATCCTATTGAACAGCGCGTGGTTAACAGCCCGTTTCCCTCCAGGTAATAACCCAATGCTACCGGAATACCGATTTT